>CAYWTJ010000043.1:0-47805 GCA_964460225.1 uncultured Planctomycetaceae bacterium
CTGAAGTATCTGTGCAGTTTTTTCGCACTTCTTTATTTGACTCTGTCGTATGTTGGCAAATCGAAATAAATCCGCCATCCGTCTAGCAACGAAGATTAGTCGCTGAGTGGATGGTAGACTTTTTCAGGGACGACTATATACTTTTGAGATTTCTATCACCGCTTTCATTTCAACGCCCACCGAACGTGGCAACAAGACTCACCGAGCCGAGAGTCGGCCAAAATACCCCAAAAACCTCTCAAACTCTCGAAAACGGTAGGATGAGCAAAAATCCCGTCCTGTTCTATCTAACCATCCTCTCCGTAACGTGTTATAAAAAAACGCCACATCAGGACGTAGACCCGACTAGAAATTTTCATCTGGAGTAGCAGGCTACGTCCCTGATGAAACTTTTCAAACCGGTGTGTCTTGATAATTAGGATGGGCCGGGATTGTGGCTTTATTCTGCTCACATCCTCTCCATCTCCGCAAACCATATAACAAAACGCAAGCGATGTTTGTTCGTTCTCCAACTACGCATTTTTACTTTCACTCAAGCCTCAAGTTAGATATTATATGTAGAAAATTACTCTACTACTTTGCGCTGTTAACCATATTAGGGTTCTTTATTAATGGCTTCTTTACAATTGCCGCACCCAAGTGCCCCTGAATCAAGCGCAGGGGATGATTTTCATCTTCTCTGGGCATCCAGAAAACTCTTGGAGCTATTGCGCCCAAATAACTCACTAACAGCTGTAGCGATTGAGGGCGTGTCTCCCCAAGAGGCAGACATTGTGGACCCGAGCGGAGATCAACTGCTTGGAGTCGACCTTTCCGAATACTACGGCGGCCAAACCTTTGAGGAAGCTAAATCAGTTGTCTACTCTCAGTTAAAATACAGTACCCGTCATTCTAGTGCGAACTGGACTGCCGCACGTCTTGCTGAAACCACAAATAGGAAAAGAAGCAATTCTGTCATTAAACGGTTACTATCAACCAAAAATGAGCTGGATATTCTGGATTTCTGTACGGATTTGCCTTCTGGAATAGTTGTGCGCAATAATCATGTTAGTTTTAAAGATGAGGATTTCGAAGTATGGCTCCAGCAAAAGTATAAGCCAAACAATAGTGATTACTCAAAGTTAGCTGATACTTTTTTGGAGAGAAGCATAAACGACGTTTATGCCGCATCCCATTTGGCCGATTCACTTCTTCATGCCGGTCGAAAAGAAGAACTAGTGGCACTTGTGCATCGTGAAGATGCGCTTGATGCAATTAACGATCGTGTTACGCGCACAAATATCTCAGCACGTAGAGCTGAGCTTGCGTTAAGAATTGTTCTGGAAAATAAGGATCCCGCAGAACTAATCAGGATGCTATTAGTTGTAGCGAGATCCTCAAGAACTGATCGAACTGTGGAAAAACTTCTTCTCAACAATGCAGATCTCGCTTGTCGCTATGGAAATGCAACGGCAGTACAGGGGCTATACTTGAACCCCAAGAATCAACGGGGAGATTGGTATGGCCCTGAGCACCTCCTATGCGCCGCTAACTTCTCACGAAATGATGACATGCAAAGCTTTGCTCGTGAAAGTCTCAAATCGGCAATAGGTTGTATTAATTATCGGGCCGGACTTCCTAAAGAGAAGCGAGAAGAGTACCCTCTTTCCTCTGAAGATATTGCTTATGGCGTGGAGACGATACTTCGTCTTGACGGATATGTTGCTTCTATAGCTTGGCTTTC
Organism: uncultured Planctomycetaceae bacterium; assembly: GCA_964460225.1. Lineage (GTDB taxonomy): Bacteria > Planctomycetota > SZUA-567 > SZUA-567 > SZUA-567 > CAYWTJ01. The sequence continues at coordinate 1,724 of CAYWTJ010000043.1, forward strand.
CAAGTGGCGGCCAAGAAGTATATTGTTTAATGCCTTTAGAGCGTTTGTCAGTAATTTAATCGCTTTAGAGGGCGTTGATGCCTTTAAATGGTTCGATCACACAAAAATTCGCGCAGATTGGCTTTTGGTAATAATCGATGTAGCGATAACGGAGGGGCTGAATCCCCCAGAAGAGATTGTGCATCGAGCTATGGCCATCTGGAATAAATTAGAAATTAAAGGATACAAACCCAGTGTCGACTTAACTGGATTTGGCCTGTCACTGTGCGAAGCAGCAGCACTTTATCACATAGATGCTTCAAAAATCAGGAGGCTTCTGCCACTTTTCACTCCTAAAGCTCCAGAATATTGCATGAGACATTACTTACATGAATATGCAGGTGAGTATGATCTGTGGATGCGGTATAAGGCTCTTTATGCAACAATCAATTCAGAAGATCTAAAAGGTACGGATGTATCTCTGCTGCCAGTGCGTTTTCAAATAGAACCAACGGATGTTGATCATATCGAGAAAAGAAAATGGGAAGAAGAGAAAAAAGAGTTTCACACATTTTATGAGTTTCTTATTCCAGCGTATCTTCTTCGAGCCAAAGCGCTATTCATCAAATGTCGATCTGAGAAGTTTGAAAAAGAGATTAAGGATGCTATTAAGCTAAATGCTTGGGACTGGTCTCCACGAGGAAGATTTGCGTCAAAAACAGTTTAAAGGCGAAGCGCCATCGGTGCGCACTCGACGACAGCTACATCGCCACGGTTTTGGAATTTTAATGCTATTGCCCTGTCATGGCAATAGCCTTCCCCAAACGCTTCTTGACAGAAAAATGTAATTGCGGTAGAGTTCCGGCGCAAATTTGTTTGCCTACTGCAAAGGGAAGAAAACTATGATGCGTTCAACCTCGAAATTATCTGCCGCCCACGCCTTGCCGGCCGCCGGATTTTTTGCGTTGGCATTATGTGGTGGGGTGTTCGCTGGCGAGCCACCAGTAGCACCCGTCCGTTATCCGATTGCTCCGGTTGTGGCGACGACGGTAGAGCGCACCGTTATTCCCGTGCCGGTGCCTTCCTACGACCATACGGTTCAGCCAAATGACGTGGCGGATTATCCGCGTTATAGTTACGGCGTATGGAAGGAGGGGGCCGGAATTGCGCCCGAGAAACGACTCGACCTGATGCCGGCCGGGTACGCCGCCCCGGCAAAGGAAAAAGAGCTCTTGCGCTTTTTTTCCATGAGCGATGTTCATATCACTGACGTTCAGTCGCCAGCTCAGAATTTGTTCTGGGGGCTGGATTCCAACGGATTTCTGGCGTCTTACTCCCCAGTCATTCCTTATACCACGCAGGTCTTGGATGCCGCGGTGCAAACCGCCAATGCGTTACACAAGAAACATCCCTTCGACTTTGGTATTTTCCTCGGCGATGCCGTCAATAACGATCAGTACAACGAACTCCGCTGGTATCTGGATGTAATCGACGGCAAGGTCATCAGCCCAAATTCTGATCCGCTCTCAACCGCCGCCACCCCTTATATGCAGAAATTCAAGGCCGCTGGTCTGGACCGGTCCATTCCCTGGTATCAGGTTCTGGGTAACCATGACCACTTTTATTCCGGGGTCTGCGCACTCGAGGATAAATTTCAGAAAGCGCATGTGGGCTCACAAATCATGAGCTTCGGCCCGAGGACAGATCCCGATGCTCTTCACGAAACGGGTTTTTATCTGGGCGTGGTGGACGGATACACGCCTGAAGGTAAGGTCATCGGCGCGGGCAAGGAGGCGGATTTTCCCACCGCTCCCAAGGTCAATCCCAATCCCGATCGGCGCGGCCTGACCAAGGCAGAGTGGATTGCCGAGTTTGCCAAAACGGAATCATTGCCAGCGGGGCATGGCGTCGCGCAAAACGCAGACAATCCGCCCGCCTGTTATACCTTCGAGCCTCGCGCCGATCTGCCGCTACGGGTTATCGTTCTGGACGATACGCAGAAGGACAACATCAAAGGTCAGACCGGAGCCTTTGGTTCGCTGGATCAGGAGCGTTATCAATGGCTGCTCAAGCAGTTGCAAAAAGGGCAGGATGACGAGAAGCTGATGGTCATCGCCGCCCACAGCCCGATGAGCGTGGCCGCGATTCCGCCCACTCCCGTTGTGCCGCTCTGGGACCCATCGACTACAATCATTGGCGAAGAAGCCTTGCTGGCAAAGCTACATACCTTCCCCAACTTGATACTCTGGATCTCGGGACACCGACACTTTAACTCCGTGACCGCGCAACCGTCCAAAGATCCGGCGCACCCCGAAAATGGCTTCTGGGAGGTAGAAACGTCGTCTTTGCGCGACTTTCCCCAGCAATTCCGCACCTTTGATCTTGCCCTCAATCGTGATGGCACCATCTCGGTCTTTGTTACCAATGTCGATCCTGCTGTTGCACCGGGATCGCCTGCGGCAATATCCCGCTCGTACAGCATTGCCGCGACGCAAATCTTTGCGATGCAGCGCGCGAAGGATTCGGCCCCTTACCTGCCGACTGGTGCCTATAACGCCGAATTGGTTACGCCAATCAGCGTAAGCATGAAATCGATACTGCAGAAGGCGGCAGTAGCGTCCATCGAATAGAATATATGGCCTGTCAGCTAGTAACGACTGACAGGCCAAATATTCGCCGCTGTTCTTCCCACAACACCGGCATCTGCTCATAGAGCCGCTCCAGAGACAAGCTCTCCGGGGCGGTTCCTTTCGGGATTTTCTCGATAGGTTCGGAGGCAAGCAGGGGGAACCACATTTGTTTTGAAGCAACTTTTTACCTTGACGAATTATTCATTCCGAATCAGAATATAGCCGGTGGGGGCAGTCCGCCCGATTCCTAACATTCTCGCAGCCTTGATTTAAGTCAAAGCAATCCACCTGCTTCCGGTAGTATGCTACGGGTAGCAGGTTGCTTCACCATCTGAGACCGAAAAGGCGCTGGCATGAGCAAACTTACCCCTGAACGCGAAATCTCCTTGCGTGACTACTGGGCGGGCAAAAGCCTGACCGAACTTACGAATTTTCTTGTTGCGCATTATCATACCCGCGCGAAGGTGGCGATCCGGCAAATTTCCGAACTGATTGATGCCATATGCAACGCGGCTCCCAGCGAAGCAAAGGATGTGGCGGTTTCCCTGAAGCATTTGCGAGGTATGCTTACGGAGGATCTGGTCAAGCATTCCAAGAACGAGGAGGAGGTGCTATTCCCCTATATCCGCGCTCTGGAGGCCGGGCAAACCGCCGGCCGGACGTTGCGGTCGGCCGAGCATATTCAAGACATGCATGACCAGATTGTTGATACGCTGGTAAAAATGAAGCTGGAAAGCACAATCTGCCGTCTTCCAAAGGCCTCATGCAATCAGTGCCGCCCTCTGTATGATGTCATGGCAGTGTTGCTGGCCGATTTGCAAGAGCACACTTTTCTGGAAGAGGAGATTCTGTTCCCGCGGGCATTGAATCTGGAAAAGCGGGAAAGTACGCGCATGATGATTACAAGGAGGCCGAACATGAATACGATTGATCCGGAAAAGCGGGTGTGCGATCTGGCGCTGATTGATCCGCGCCTACGCGCCGCTTTGGAAAAACTGGGAATCGATACCTGCTGCGGTGGAAAATTGCCGCTGGCGGACGCCGTGGCGCATGCCGGACTGTCGCTGGATACGGTCTGGGACACGCTCAACGCCGCGATGAAAGAGAATCAGGCTGTTCAGGCGGACGCTCACGACTGGTCGACCGCATCGCTGGAGGAACTGGCGGATCACATTGAATCGGTACACCACGCCTATCTTTGGACGAATCTGTCGCTGATCGCGGCGCGGTTTGATAAGGTGCTGCGGGCACACGTCGCAAAGCACGGCGAACTCTTGCTGGATTTACAGCGGACCTTTGCCGGATTGCGCGAAGAGATCGAGGCGCATTTGACCAAAGAAGAGAAGGTGCTATTCCCATATCTGCGGGAGATGTCGCAGGCGCTGGCGAAGAAGGAAGCCTTGCCGCCGATGCATTGCGGCAGCGTCGCCCATCCGATCCGGCAGATGGAGTCCGAGCACGAGAATGCGGGGGCCGCCTTGCAGCATCTGCGTGAGCGCAGCGGCAATTACACCTTGCCGACGGATGCTTGTCCGACCTTCGCTGGGTTGTATCAGGATTTGCAGGCGCTGGAAGCCGATCTGCACGAGCATATTTTCCTTGAGAACAACATTCTTTTCCCACGCGCGGAAGAAGCAGAGCGGAAAGCCCATCAGGAATAAAGGGGGAACGATCATGGCTACGGAATTGAAACCGGGAGTGTATTGGGTCGGTGTGTCGGACTGGGAGCTACGGCATTTTCACGGACATGAACTATCCACCCATCGCGGCTCGACCTATAACAGCTATCTGATTGTTGACGAAAAGATCGCGTTGGTCGACACCGTCTGGACGCCGTTTACCAAGCAACTGCTGGAGAACATCCGCGCCATCGTCGATCCGGCGAAGATCGATTATGTCATCGCCAACCACTCCGAGACCGACCACAGCGGGGCGCTGATAGAGGTCGTGCGGGCGGCTCCGAACGCGACGCTGGTCGTCAGCAAGCGCGGCGAGGACAGCTTCGAAGGGCATTATCATCAGGGCTGGAAGTACAAGGCGGTTGGCACCGGGGAGACGATCTCCCTTGGCGAGAACAGCCTATTCTTCATCGAGGCGCCGATGCTGCACTGGCCTGACAGCATGTTCACCTATCTGACCGGCAAGAATATTCTCATGCCCAACGACGCGTTCGGGCAGCATTATGCCACCGCGTTTCGCTTTAACGACGAAGTCGACCAGTGTGAGCTGATGGAGGAGGCGCTGAAGTACTACGCCAATATCCTTACGCCCTATTCCGCGCAGGTGCTAAAGAAACTGGAGGAGTTCTCCAAGCTCGGGGTGCCGGTCGATATCATCGCCCCGAGTCATGGCGTGATCTGGCGCAAGGACCCGCTGCAGATCGTCAGCAAGTATGCGGAGTGGGCGAAACAGATACCGGAGCAACGGGCGGTTGTGCTTTATGATACGATGTGGAACGGCACCCGGCGCATGGCAGAGGCGATTGGGGAAGGCCTGGCGGAAGCCGGAGTCGATCACAAGATTTTCCACGCCGTTACCGCCGACCGCAACGACACGCTAAAAGAGGTCTTCAAGGCGCGCACGATTCTGGTCGGTTCGCCTGCGTTGAACAACGGAATTCTGCCGACCATCTGGCCGCTCTTGCAGGACATCAAGGGCCTGAAGTTCAAGAACAAAATCGGCGGCGCGTTTGGCGCCTACGGTTGGAGCGGCGAGTGTGTGAAGATTATTGAAGACCATCTGCGCGACAGCAAGATCGATCTGATCGGCGAAGGCGTCCGCTGCAAATGGAATCCCGATGCTAACGGCCTCGAAGCCTGCCGCGCTTTTGGCCGACTGGCCGGCGCAAAGACCAAGGAGCCGATTGCATGAGTTGGACCTGTCCACACCAGCAGGACGGAAAATGCACTAAGCGCGGCAAGCCTTGCGAGGTCGGCGCGTCAGAGTGTGTTTTAGCGGAAAAATTCATTGCTTCCAAAGAAGTGCATAAGCCAGAAGATACTTCACCTCCATCATCAGACGACCAATATCTTATTGAACATGCCAGCGAAAATCCACGCGATCAACTAATGGTCGATATTATGAAGCGCAATTGAGATGACCGGAGATCCCAATACCGCGGGGAACCAGCTCAATATTTACCAGAGAGAAATGTCCCTGTCAAATCCCGCTGACGAATTTTTGGCGTTTATGGATTTGTCGCTTAGTGGCCCTTCGTCCATTCCGGATGAAACGGTTTGGACAGGGTCAAACCCGATTGACACAATGTATGCAATCCAGGCGTCTATTCAGGACAAAAATTTTAACATAGTGACGTGGGATCGCATCAAAGACCAACGCATCAGTCAGACGTTCGGTTTCAGTGGCGGACTTTTGTGCCTTGATAACAACAATGACGGGACATGCAATGCTACGGATGGTGAACTGTTCGGCGACAGCACGGCCAAAAGCAATACCCCCGTTATGAACTCGACAGAGTACGACAGTGATGGTGATGGAAAAATATCGGCCTCGGACGATGTGTTCAATAAATTGCGCCTGTGGTTTGACTTTCACGGCGACCTTAAACGATCCTTTTTTCTGTCTTGGCAAAGCCGGCCACCGCACAATTCAGAAGATCTGCCGGCGCTTTGCACGCTAAACCCGTCCCTTTTCCGCTGCTACCAAAAACTTTCGATAGCCATTCGGGGCCATCCCCGTATGCTTCTTGAAGAAGGTGCAGAAATAGGCAACCTCGCTAAAATTGAGCTTCCTGCTCAATGTTGCGATATCCACACGCGTCTCCCGTAAAAGGCGCTTTGCCTCTTCGACTTTAAGGTTCAGGATCGATTGCGCGGGTGAGACATCAAAATGCTTTGCCCACTGCCGGAAGAGTGTGCGGCGCGAAAAGCCGAACTGTGCCGCCAGCTCATCAAGATCCAAATCTTCGCAGAAATGAATTCGCAGATACGATGCCAGCCGCAATATTTTTTCCGCGGATTGATCGATCCGCGGATCACGAACCTGCAACCGCAACTCTTCCAATAGATGAAAGCACAAAAGATCGAGACGGTCCGCAATCCCATACTCCTGCGTATGCGGAATGAAATCCATGATCTGCCGGACCAGCAGGTTTACCGGTGGCGACAATTCAATCGGGCGCACCGGCACCTCCGGTAAAATGTTCATCCGCCGGATCGCGGGAACAAGTTCTCGCGCATAGCAGAAATAGAAGGCGTCGCGGGAGCATTCCACGGAAAAATGGTGTGTCATGCCAGGGAGCTTGGTAATCATGTTCGGAAATTGCGTACGGTATGTCACGCCGTCGATTTCATCGACGGACCGATCATCCCCCGATGCGAGCCGGAGCGTAATCTCCAACTTGTTTTTATAACAGATACGATTGTCCTGCTGCGGAAACGAAGATACGGTTCCGAATTCACAAATCGGGAACGGAAAACGAATCTGCCGGCGCACGCTTCTCATATTGATTCTGCAAAACATGGAATCATTCCTTATTTGCATGCCCTACGTATGCCGCCTGATTCTATCATATCTGCCGTATGTGGCGCAATATTATAATTGCTGGCACCCGATTATTAGGCTGCCCGAAAGAATTAATGTATAATGTCGTTGAAGTGGATTCATGCGTGTGCTTTGAAACAGCTTACATCTGGCATATTATTTAAATCGGTGTCATTCCGGCAAGGGAGATGATATGAGATTCGACCGTAGTTTTTTTCCAATCGGCGCAACCTATGCACCGCTGCCAAAAGCGACGGAGGTAGACATCAATCAGTGGCCGCAGGATATCGAGAACATCAAAAAATTGGGGCTGACCACATTCCGGATTTTTATCTGCTGGGACCGCATTGAACTCGAACAAGGGGTACGCGATTTTTCCCGTGTTGATCGCATCTTCGATCTCGCCGAGCAATATGGTCTGCGCGTTATCGCCAATGTCGGAGGCACCTTCTCCAACTTGCAGGCAATTTACCCCCCGCGCTGGCTTGTTTATGACAAAAAGTGTACGTTGCTCAAGCCAACGCCCGATACCTCGGAGGAGTTGCACTTCAATCGCTTCAAGCTATGTTACGACGACCCGACATACCAAAATGAAGCGAAAAACTTTATTCAGGAGGCCATTGCCCGCTATCGAAACCGCTCCAGCCTGATTGCCTGGTCGGGTTGGAACGAGCCGCGTCTGGCGGAGTGCTACTGCAGGCATACGGTTGCACTGTATCGCCGATGGCTTGCCGGAAAATATCCCTCCTTGCGCGCACTGGAGCAAGCATGGAGTACGGAATTTCCGGTGCGCTTCCGGGATTGGGATGACGTATTTCCGCAACCGGTGGCGAATTTTGAGTCTGGTGGCTACATTCCATTTCTTGATTGGCGTGAATTTCTGGCTCGCAACCGTACGGATAAGTTTCACCTCATCCGGGCATGGATCAAAGAGATGGATCCCGAAACGCCGGTCATCTCCCATATGTGCGGGCCATATGATGCGGATATTTTCGGGAAGGAAGATATTCTTGGAACCAGTGTTTATACCATTCATGCGCAAGGAAAAGGCGGGGACTTTTCCCCCTATGAATATGTTCATGCAAATAACGTCCAATTCATAACGGAGGGACAACGCTCGGAAAGGGAAGACCCGGAAGGGTTCTGGGTGGTCGAAACGGAGGCTGGGCCGGTAAGTTGGGTGCATGACCTCGCGCCCCGCTCATATTCTCCGCGCAAGATGAACGCCAGAGATATGTATCTCGTTGCGAACGGCGCGCGCGCCATACTCCGCTGGCTCTATCGCAGCCGCATTTCAGACGCGCAGGCGGGCGAATTCAATATGGTCGGCTGGGACGGGAGAATCACCGAACGGGCAGAGGCGTTTGGACGTCTGGGAAAATTTCTGAACGCGCACGCCGATCTTTTTTTGCAGCACGTAGCCGATCCCTCCGGGGTGTTTATCCTCGACGTCCGTGATTGTGATGCGCTTTCCTCGTGTGAAGGGTATGGTTATCGCTATTCCAGAGGCATGCACTATCTGCACAATGCCCTGCTTCATATCGGGATCCGGGGGGTGATGTGCAACACCCGTCAGGTTCTTTCCGGAATACTGAATCAAGCGAAGGTGTTGATTGCCCCATTTCGTCCTCACGTATCGCCGGAGCTGGCGCAAGTCTTGCGGGAATTCGTTGCGCGCGGCGGGACACTGCTTGCCGAATCTCCGTTTGCCACCAAGGACCTGTGTGGGATTCACTATGAAGTGACGCCGGGCGGCATGACCGATGTTTTCGGAGCGCAGGTTTATGATCTGGAAAAATTGTACGAGCCGACGTGCGGTGGAATTCCGGCCTTTGATTTCCGGGCAAAAATTGAGCTGAAGGGAGGCAAAGCCGAGGGGCATTTTGCCAATGGTGATCCTGCCATTGTTACGCATGCTTACGGCAAAGGGCGGACCGTGCTGTACGGCTCCCTGCTGGCCGAGGCATATCAGGTAGAAAAGCCGTTTTCCGAGAATGTTTCGAACAAAAGAACACTGACTTATGCGGAAGGGGAAGCGTTTCGGGGGGAACTGCGAAAACGATTGCGAGACGCTGGCGTACTTGAGTGTTGGGAACTCTCTGATATTCCGCCTGAGGAACGCAAACACATTCAAGTAATAATGCGGAAGTTGCCGGATGGACGCCGGATGATATTTGTCTTGAATATGAATGATCGAGCGCAGACATTTCAACTGTACTTCCCAGGATGTGAATCGACAGAGGAGCTCGGGTGTTCAGACAACAAGCGCACGATCCGTTCCGATTCGGGCAAATTGCGGATTTCCCTGGGCGATTGGGGCTGGTCTGTCCTGCTCAGCAAATAATGTGTAAATGTAAGTTGCTGAGTACTACAGTTGCGGATCGAACCGGGTTCGTTTTTTGTAATGACGGTCGCGCGCTACCGCTTGCCGAAGCTCTATACCTACAGATCATGGAGCAGAGAGATGAAATAGAAAATCGTCTTGCGACGGATCTGAATAAGCGAGACAACACCCACAATGAGCATATTAGTGAAGTGTTTATAGAGATGGAGCCTGTGGGCAATAACAATTGGCGTGAGCAAACGGGGGTATATCGGCCACGAACGATTGCGCCAGCGAATGGGTGGCGACACGGAGGACAGCAAATGGTTCATAAATAGCAAGCCGCCGCTCGGTAGAACATTCTCCGGATTCCAACCGATCGCGGCCGAACATGCGGTCGTTCAGTTCCTGATTGCGCTGTTTCTGGCGGGCATCGGTCTCATCGACCTTGCCCTGATAGAAATCCTCGTCCCCTTTCTTGCGGTCATCGATGACTGCACCACGGCATTCCGGCAATACCCGGGCTCACTGACGGTTTGCTTGATCTTCTGCCGAATCTCTTCGCTGATGCGGATACCATCATACTGGCATTGAGCGCAAAGGATACGGCCGAGCGGCTTTCTCCGGATGTGAGGTCTGCCCGTAGCAGCGATGAACTTCAACACCTTCTGCTCCTTGCAGCACTTGGCCTCCCGATAAAAAATGCTCGCAATATCTCCAACCGACGCGATGCGCAGCCGGTCTGCCTGCCCCATACCGATCTTAGATTGTCAAAAAATAGTTGCATAAGGATAATTCAGTGATAGTATCTCGCTGTGATTTAATATCACACGAATAAAACTTTAGATCACAGGTCGTTTGAGGGAGTATGGCTGAGGCGCGGCCGACTCCCCGGGCATGCTATGTCGCGGCGCCAGGGATGCAAGAACCGTATCGGGCTGGCGGCAACGACAATCCGCGGCCGTTCACTGCGATGTCTCAGGAGTGGAATTGTGATGGCTAACATCAAAGAGCAGGAGGCGATGAGCGCTGAGCCCAAGGCGACCAAGTGGATGCGGGCGGCGAACGGGATCAAGCAGTTGATCGCCCGCGGCGACTGGGCTCCCGGAAGCCGTTTGCCGACGCATTGCGAACTGGAGCAGGAATTTGAGGTAAGCCATGCGACCATGCAGCAGATCATCGTCCGCCTGAAAAACGAAGGCTTTCTCATCAGCCGCGACCGGCAGGGGATCTTCGTTAGCCCCCGCCCTCCCAGTCTGTACCGGATCGGTATTGTTCTACCTTCCAATGAACGCGAAAACCTCTTTTGGGAGCAGATGATCAACGAAGCGGCGGCTTTGACGTCCGAGTTGGACCGGGACTTTACGGTTTACCGAAATATCGGCTCTTCCTATCACGATGGCAAAGAATGGCAGTTGGCGGATGACCTGGCCAACAACCGGCTGGCGGGGCTGCTGATCCTGTTCAACATGCACGAGGAATGCCCGCAAGAGGCGGAGACATACCTGAACCATCCGTTGCCGAAGTTTCTTTTTTCCACAGAGCCCCATCCCGGCTGCACGCGAGTGACCCTCGATAACGACGGTTTGGTGGTAAAAGGGATCGAGTGGTTGCTGGGGCGCGGTTGCGAAAGGATCGCCGGGCTGTACCGCAAGGAGAATTCTCCGGTGGCGATGGCCTTTCGCCGAGAGCAGGCGATGGAGCAGTTTTATTGCCCGCGCAGTTGGCAATTGCCGATCCGCAACGAAGAGCTGGCGGAACACATCGTGCAGTTGCTGATGGCGCTCCCCCGGCCGGAACGGCCGCAAGGACTCTTCATCGGCGACGACAATCTGACGGCGCACGCGCTGCGGGGGCTGGCGGCCTGCGGCTTGCCGGCGGATCAGTTGCCGGTCATTCTCTCTCATTGCAACTGGCGCAAAAACCTGCCGGACACGCTGCCGGTGGAATACCTCGGCTTCGACATCCGGGGGATTCTCAGAGCCTGTGTGCGGACGATTGCACAGCGAAAACTGGGGCATCCGGCTCCGGCGGAACTGGTGGTTCCCGCGTTGTTTTCGCACGAGATCGTCGAACACGCATAGAGCGAGGGAACAAAAAGATGGAGCGGCTGCGCACGAGGCTTCGGCGGTTTACGCTGGTGGAGATGCTGGTGGTGATTTCGATCATCGCCATCCTCGCGGCGCTGATGCTGCCGGCGCTGAACAAGGCGCTGGAGTCCGCCCGCAGCATTTCCTGCGCCTGCAACCTCAAGCAGATCGGTCTGGCGATCTACAGCTACATCGACAACAACAACGGCTATTTCCCGAATTATACCTATGCAGCCTCGTCAAACTACACCTATCCAAACGGCTGGCAAGCCGAAGGCCGTCCCTTGGCGTATCTGGCCTATCAGGGATATCTGCAGGGATTTAAATCGGTCAGCTCCACCGAAAAAACCGGGACGACCTGCCCGACCTATTGGCCGGCGTATGCAGCCAAAGACTTCGGAGGATATTATTACAATACGGCCTATATCCGGGGCGGCACCTACTCGTTCAACAGCCATGTCGACAATTCGCTCAAACTTCCCGTCACGGACGTCTTGCTGAAATTCTCGACTCTGGCGCGGCCGTCGCAGCGATTTATTCATGGCGAGGGAAACTGGGTTCAGTGCCGGATTTATTCCAGCGACCAGATCTGGTATGGGCATAGCGGCAGCAGCAACTTCCAGTTCGGAGACGGCCATGTCGCGGGACTTACCCCTGACCGGGTATATTACAACGTAAACTGGCCGACCACGGCGGGCTGCGACACGACGCTGGGCCGTCCGTGGTAAGCTCGCCAGCAACGCTACACAGAACACGAACATAATCCGTTATTCCATAAACGCCTGAGTGCGGGAGCTGTCGGCGCGGGAGCCGACAGTCGATGGTTTGCGCCATCTTGGTGCGTTGTCCAGCGTGAGCGGACGCGCATTTTTTTCGGAGCGGGAAATGACGATCCTACGGGCGGTGCTAATGGGGATGTTGTGCCTTCTGCGGTCGGCTACGGTTGCGTCCGGCGCGGAACCGGCGCAGCCCGCTGCGCAAACCGGCGATGGCGCGCCCTTGCCCGAAACGGGTCCGGTATTTTCCTTGCCGGCCCTGACATCGGTTGCAATGTGGCAGGCACCCGCCGGGGCGCTGAAGAGGCTTACCGTCGCCGGAGAATATCTGCGCGCAGATGTGACGACGCTCAAGGACGAGATCGCGCAAATGCGGCTGAAGCAGCCGCAACCCATTCCCGCTTGGGCCGACAACCTGTATTTCCGCGGCACCAATACCGGCGGCACCTTCACCTATCAAGTCGACGCCATTATCCTCGACCGGTCCGGGCGCGAGTTTTATTTTTACAGCAAGAGCGCCGGTTCTTATGAACAAGGGAAGGTCGTCTCGCACCCGGCCAAACGCCTGACCGAGTTCTGGTACCATTACCCGGCCTTTCAGGCCCTGTCCAACAACACCTACAGTCCGCAGGACGGCGTGTATTATAATCCGCCGCGCCCCCCCTACCGCTTCGCGGGGCTGCGCATCCGGGGCTGCCACGGCCGCGAAAGCGACAAGGACACCGGCGAAGTGGGGCTGCTCTTCGCGGGCTTCGCGCTGACGGGGCTGTCGCCCACCCGGTCGGAGCTGTACTATCAGTTCGCGGATCAGGAATTTTACGGCGAACTATCCCCGTTTCCCTATCTGACGCCGGGACAGGTCACGGCCGCGAAGTACGGCCGCCACTTCGCCATCAGTTGGGAGCTGCGCAGGGACTATGCGGGAGCGCCCTTGCTGGCCGGTTCCGAGACCTTACGCTTTCCGCAAATTGATGAATCCGGCGACGCGATCAACGAGCGCGTGCTGGCGATGGCGCGACACATTCAGATGCCGGTCCGCGAGAAGGGGACCTTCTGGGTGCGCACCAAACTCCGCTGGAGCCGCGACGGCGGGGAGTGTCCTGACGCGGTCAGCGAAAAGGAATTCCGGCTCTACATCGACCGGGGCGACGGCGACGTGCTGCGCGGCAAGGTGCCGGCCGATGGCTTTGACGCCAACAGCTACGTCCGCATCGCACCCGCTCGCGACAGTCTGATCTTTTCCGCCGATGAAAAACCAGTCTGCCCGGTTCTGCTCCGGCAACCGCAGACGGCAACCGATCTCAGCGCGGAACTGACCCTGCGCAACGCGTTGGGCGACATCGTTCGAACCACCCGGATAGACCGGCTCGTCTGGGATGCCGACAAACATTGCGCACTCGAAGTCTCGCTTGCCGATTGCCCGCCCGGCAGCTACGAAGCAACCGCATCCCTCCTCTGCGGCGGCAAGGTCTTCGACCGGGTGACCCGGCTGATCGGGTGCGTCCCCCCAAAAAACGCCATTGCGGATTCCGCGCCGATTCCCGCATCCGTGCCCTCGTGGAAGGAGGTCCTGCCGCAACCGCAGTTGTTTCTCTGCCCGATGCTGTCCGATCGTGACAACTCCCGCAACGAACCGAAAATAGCGTGGGAGAACCACTACAAACCCTTTCTCGACGAAGCGGCCGCGCTCTCGAAGACCATCGAGCTGCCGGTCCACTGGGCGGAGGTCGAACGGCTGCCGGGAATCTACGATTGGGGGGCCGTTGACCGTTTTGTCGACTACGCGCAGAGCCGGGGGCTGAAGGTTGATCTCTGGCCGGAATTCCGCTCGGGCGGCACCCCGGAGTGGTTGCCGTCGATCTGCGAGAAAGATCCGCAGGGGCGCATTTACGGCGCTAACATGTACCTGTTTCACAACACCCGGCCGAATCTGCTGCTCGCGCCGGAGATCCGGGGCCGGCTCTTCGCCTTCTTCGCGGCGCTGGTGGAGCGCTATCGCACGCATCCGGCGGTGCTCGGTTATTTTGCCTGTCTGGAACATCCGCGCGATGCCCCTTACGTCGGTTGGCGCGAGGGGTACTCGGAGGAGAACCTGCCGTTTTTCATCGCGTATTGTCAGCAGCGCTTCGGCAAAATCGAGGCCCTGAACGCGCGCTGGGGAACCACGTTCCGGGACTTCGCCGCCCTGCGGCATCCGCAGCCCGCCGACTCGCCCGCCTTTCGCGCCGACTGGCTGCTCTTCCGTCTTGAAGTGATCGAGTCATTCCTCAAAGACTTCGTCCGCACGGTGCGCAGCCGCGACGACCGGCGCGAAATCATTGTGTACCTTGACGGCGTGCGCGATTACGAATGGTTCCGCGATCAAGGTTGCCTCCTCGCCGATGGCGGCAGTCACAACAGCATGAGCATTCTCGGCTCAAGAACCTACGGGCTGGCCGGCGTGCCCTATCGCACCGAAGACCACATGCCGGGCCGGTGGACGGCCTACTTCCCGCAACAGATCGAAGCAAGTCTGGCGAATATCGCTGCTGGCGGCGGACAGACCACCTGCTGCAAAGCCTACGTGCGCACGGATTCGCCTGACTTCAAAGCGCAGTTGGCGGATGCGGACAAGGATCTGGGGAAATTGCAGAAGCTCTGGCCGGTCTGGACCGAGTTGCACCGGGCGCACGCCTACCCGCCGCAGGCCTTTGTTTACGGCGACACGCTCGCGGCACTCGCGGCGGCGAATTCAACCTGCGTGTGGGATAATTTTGGCGGACCGTGGGTGACGCTCAATGTCGAACGGGCGCAACTGGGAGCGGGCCTGCTGTCGGACCGCGATCCCCCGGCGGATGCAAAGCTGCTTCTCGCGCTGGGCGACGATCTGCGGCTGATGCCTGTGACGAGCATCGAGCGGCTGGAGCGGTTCGTGAAGAAGGGTGGCACGCTGGTGATGCTGGCCGATTGCGGACGCCGTAGTCTGGAGCCGAACCAAGGCGACTGGCTGCTGCTGAAGCATCTGGGCTTTTCGTCACCTGAGGACGCGCAGCTTGTTCCCGGCCCCTTTCAGACGCAGACGGTTAAGGGGAAGGTCTTTGCGCAGGACGGCGAGACCTTTGGGGTGCGTGACTGGTGGCGGGTCCCGTACAACCCGGCCGCGCACGGAGAGCTGCTGGCGAGAAACGGCAGTGCGCCGGATGCGTGCGCGATGAGTTGGAAGCCCTGCGGCGCTGGAAAAGCGGTGGTGATCTGGGGGAAAACGGTAACGCCCTACGGCAAGCCGTTCCTGCAGGATCTCGCCCGCTGGGCGGGTGTGGATATCCGGGCAACCTCCGATCAGCCGGGATTCTGGGCGAGCTTGCAGTATGTTCCCGGAGGGGCGTTGTTTTACGGGGTAGTGGCCCATCCGTCGTGGCCGGAAAGCGGGGGAAAGACCGAGAACGGCAAGGTCGGCTGGCCGGGTCTGCCGGATGGAAACTACAAGGTCACGGCGCTGATTGCGGGGCGCGAACTGGGCGTGATGCCGGCGGAGTCGATCCGCGCGGGCTTGCCGCTGGAACTGCCCCCGCAAGGCGCGGAATTTTTCCGCTTTGAAAAAACGGGTGACAACTAATGCGCAATGCGCTGCGAATCAGATGGCCGCGCACTTCCATCGCCGCTTCTGACAAACTGGGGATTCTTGCAATGAAAACAATCGCGCTTCTAGCTTGTGTGGGAGTCTTTATCATGTGCTTTGCGCGGGGCGGAGAGCAGTCCGATGCAGCCACAGCAGGAATAACGAAGGGGACGCTGGAGGTCGCGGTACTGCCGACCGAACGCTGGACGGTGCGGGCGCAAAGCGGCGACGAGGCCGTGATCGGGGAGGCCGGAGGGGCATTGACGGTGGATTTCCGGATCAACATTGCGCGCACCTTCATGTCCGGCCATGTCGTGTACTGGCGCGGCTGCGTCGATCTGCTGCTCAAGGAACCGGTGACGCTGCCCGCCGCGGGTGATTACGAACGGGTGGCGTATGAGGCGGCCGGGATTGCGGGCGAGAACCAGCATACGCGAATCATGGCGCTGCCGATTTTACGTGACCGCGACGGCGAACTGTTCTACTATCTGCCACGCAAAGCCGAGCACCTCAACGCAGGCGGTTTGGGGTGGAGCGGTTGGCGGACGACCAGCTTTTATGCCGGTGAAGCCGGTGCGGCGACTCAAGACATCTATTACGCGGGCGGCAAGCTGGTCAACACCTGGCCCGACGGAGAATTGACGTTTCTGGGCCTGCGCATCGAGGTGCGGGAGGGACACGGAGCGGAGAAGACCGTTCCCAATGGCGATACCCGCTCCGGGAATCTGAAGATCGCCGGATTGTGCATCGCGCCGCTGCGTCTGGCGTACACCGACCCGTTTCTATTTGCCGACAGCATCTTCAAGACCAAGGGCGATTACCTCTTCAGCGCGCAAATCCGCAACGAATTTCAGGGGGTGCCGGTGCGGGAGTTTTCCCGCCCCGTCGCCTTCGATCCGGCCGATCCCGCGAGTTGCCGCCAGAAGCTGCAATTTCCCCTCGGTCCCGATGACAACTACTGGATCAAGTATCTCGTCACCTCCCGCGACGGCGCCGTGGTGGATGGCGGCGACTTGCGCTGGCAGGTGCAGGGCAATCCTGATGCAACGCTTCCGGCGGCGGTGCCGGAGGATCAGGTGCCGTCGGTGGGATGTTTGCGGATCAATCACGGGCGTCCGGCGGTCTATGCGCGCG
The DNA here is from genome assembly GCA_964460225.1 of uncultured Planctomycetaceae bacterium. Lineage (GTDB taxonomy): Bacteria > Planctomycetota > SZUA-567 > SZUA-567 > SZUA-567 > CAYWTJ01. The sequence continues at coordinate 18,757 of CAYWTJ010000043.1, forward strand.
GCGAGCCGCTGCGGGTGAAGGTGCGGGTTTTCGCCAAAAACACGCAGACGGTTGCGCTCTCCTGGCAGTTACGCCCCGGCCGCCACAGTGATGTCCTCGCACAAGGAAAGGAAGAAATCTCCTTCGACGGACAGCCCTTCCGCGATGTCGCCCTCGACCTTCCCGCCCAGCCGGAGCGTGATGCCTATCGTCTGGTCCTTGCGCTGAAGGACGGCGACCGACAGATTGATGCGCAGACCTATCTTCTGGGCTACCGGACCGACCCTGCAACGCGCCATGATCGGGCGGGGGACTTGACCGACCGCCGCGCGATTCATCAGCACGCCTATTTCCGCACAACCTTTCTTCACCCGGATTTTGACAGTAAGAAAGGGATTACGGAAGGCGAGGAGCTGAAGGGGTTCCGGGAGTATCTGGCAAACGCCAGTCAGATTGGTCTGGCCGTCACCTACATGCTTGATCTGCGCGACTTCGAGGTGCTGCCGAGCGTCTTCGATTTTACGCTGCTCGACCGCTTGCTCGACGCCGCCGCCGACGCCGGTTGCAAGCTGAACGTCCGCATCGCCCACGCCGACCAGAAGGGCAACATGATCTACAACTGGCCGAAGTATTACCGGCAGATCAACTACGACGGCAGCGAGGCGTCGGGCCACGACTATTACGGCGCCTACTCGGTGACCGACCCGCGCGTGGCGGATTTGTGGCTGCACTCCTACCGCGCGCTATTCGGGCGCTACCAGCAGCACACCGCGTTTCAGGGCTATTACGTCATGCAGCCGGGCGGGGAGTGGACCGTCGTCGACCAGCCCTGGGCGGGGGTCTGCACGGGATACGATCCGGCCGCCGCCGCGAGCTTCCGCAGCTATCTGCGCGATACCTGTAAACTCAACCTCGCAGATGTGAACAAACGCTGGGCAACGGACTATACCGACTGGGAGGCGATCCAGCCGCCGCTGCCGGCCTTCCGTTCGGGGGCCCAACCCGATTTGCGCCTGAGCTGGATCGATTTCTGCCGCTACAAAAGCGCGCTCGACACTGGCTACTGGTTCCCGCTGGTCGTCAAGGACATTCGCAAATACGATCCGCGCAACCTCATCACGATTTACACCACGCCCGGCAGTTGCCGCTCGCTGTACGGACTGCTGGATTACGCCCACAACGGCGGCAACCACTTCGAGCAGGCCGCGGGCGAGTACATCCGCGATTGGGAACAGGGCGGCATCGGCTGGATCACCGAACCGCATCATCCTCACCTCTGGGCCGCCTACGGCGATCCGGCCGCGCGGGGCTGGGTGCTGGACTGGTCGGTCTGGGTGATGCTCTCGCAGGCGGCCGGTGGGGGGGCGAATCTGCATGTCTATTACTACCCCAAACCGGATATGGCTCTGGCGAAGCATTTCGGCGGCGGCAGCGCGTATGACCGGCTTGCGCTTTTCCGGCCGATTTTGGAGGAACTGTCCACCCTGAAGCTGGAGCAGACGCCGCCGCAGGTGGCAACGCTGAGCGACAACCTGACCCTGTACTGCAAGCACCGGACGACCTTCGGTTCGCGTCTGGAGGATTTGCGCCGCTGGTTTGAACTCCTGAAGACCGATTCGGTGCCCTACGAAACCTTCACCGCAGACCACGCAAAGGATTACCGTTTGCTGGTGCCGAACATACTCGATGAGGTGATGAGCGCAGAAAACCTGCAGGCGCTGGAGCAGGGAGTGCGCAGCGGAGCGAAAGCGATTATCTGCGCCAACACCGGCAAGTATGTGCCAGAAAACGGCAGCGAACCGTTTGCGCTGCTGAGAGCCTTGGGGGTTGCCCCACCCGCTTCGGCCTATCAATTGACCGGCACCGATGTCACAGCCGCCCCCGAGGCATCCACCGGCGCGCCCGATACCACCTCCGCCTTGCTGGAGCCGGGACACAAACTGACGTTCTTCACTCTGGAGCGGCTGGGAGAAGACCTCAAAAGCGATGAGGTGAAGAAACGCTTCTGGCAGTACCCCTACCGCTGGATTCCGCAGACCAACTACTTCGGATTTTATCCGGGGGTGCGGGCGGAAGGCGGACGCGTGCTGGCGCGGTTTGCCGACGGCGGAGCAGCCCTCAGCCTGCACAAGGTCGGGCAGGGAGAGGTGCTGGTCTTCTGGGGAACGCCGGACATGAGCGGCGGTAAGCTCAACGGGTTTCTGGCGCGGGCGGCGGAATGGGCCGGCGTGCGCAATCCCCGCAGCGGCAGCGCGATTCAGCATACGCTGGAGGGACGCAGCGATTTTCTGAACCGGCGGTATGCGCTGCTGTATCAGGAAACTGCAGGACGCTATGTGCAGAAGCTGAACTCGATTCCGGACGGGAAGTATTTCCTCGATGACATGGTCAGCGGGCAGCGGCTGGGCATCTACGAAGGAAAAGAGCTGCGGGAGTCGGGCTTGCCGGTGGAGTTTGTGCGCGGCTATTCGCCCCTGAAAATCATCCGGCTGCTTCCGCTGGCCCAGTCGAAAACCGATTGGATGGAAAAATACCGCACTACGGAATAAGGAATGTCCCCTCAGACATCGTTTTGAAGAAAAGGCCGTACCTTATGCAAGAAGCACCACTGCGCCACCGGATCTGGCTCTGGCGCGACTATCCCCGCGCCGGCTCCCCGGAACGCCGGGTGCGGATGCGGCGCGCAATCGAACTGACGCAGATTCCGGCAGACACGACCATTCGCATCACCGCCAACGCCTATTACGTTCTGTATGTCAATGGCGCATGGGTCAGTCGCGGACCGGCGCGAAGCACGCACGGTCGGCGGGCGTTTGACGAACTCGACGTGCGGCCGTATCTGAAAACCGGGCGCAATGTCTTCGCGGTCTTGGTCTACCGCGTCGGCGTTGCGACGTTTATCGATACCAATGAAGGGGAAAGTGGTCTCTGGATCGACGGCGAACTGGTGCGCACCGATCCGCACTGGAAGGTCGCTCCGGCGGAGGCGTACCTGCCCACAGCAACGCGCTTAACCGTTCAACTGGGGTTTCAAGAGCACTATGACGCAAACCTCGCCGACCACTGGACGGCGCCGGACTACGATGACACCCGCTGGGATAAACCGGTTGTTTTTACGCCTTCGGTATTTCTGGAACCGCGGGGGATTCCGTTACTGACCAATGCGCTGCGCTCGCCGGAGCGACTGATCGCCTGCAGCGTGACCCCTTCGGCTCCCGGCTGGGAAGCGTCCGACAACCCCACCGCTCTTTATGCGCAGGAAGCGCATGTCTGGATGCCTGCCGAAAGCGATGACCGCCCGCAGGAGGTATCGGCTCGCCTGCTGGACTTCGGCAATGAAGTTTATGGAACGTTGCTGGTCCGGGCCGCCGATGGGGATTGCGGCACGCTGGATCTTCTGATTTGCGAGTCCTTGACCGGGGTGACGCCGGACATCCTTGCCCCGTCCCCTGCCCGGCCGGCGATTCACTTCGCCCACCGGCTGGTTCTCTCCGGCAAAGAATTCGAACATGAATTCACCATGCCGTTGGGATTTCGTTATCTCGTCGTAATCGTTCGGGGCGGAACTTTCCCGCGCGCGGAATTTCTGGTCCGCGAACAACTCTATCCGCTCGCGGTCACCGGACGCTTTCTCTCCTCCGATCCGGTCCTCAACGCCATCTGGCAGAGCTGCGAGTGGACCCAGCGCCGCTGCATGAGCGACGCCTACATGGACTGCCCGTGGCGCGAACAGGCTCAGTGGTGGGGGGATGCCCGCGTGCAAGGCCAGAACACCTTCCGGCTCAGTACCGATACCCGGCTTTTTGAACGGGGGCTGCGGCAGATCGGACAGACCAAGGTTCCCGGCGGCCTGCCCAACGCCTTCGCCCCGGCGCTGGAACACAACTGCGTGATCCCCGACTTCGCGCTGACCTGGGTGATGACGCATTTCGATCTCTACCGGCAGACCGGCAGTCTGAACATGTTTCATGAAAACCGGGCGCGGATCGACGAGGTGCTGGAATACTTCAACGCCCGCACCGCAGCGGACGGATTACAACACCGCGACCCGCGTTTCTGGCTGTTTCTGGACTGGTGCGAGGAGCTTTTCCGCGACGGCGCCACGACGGTATTCAACCTGTTCTATCTGATGACCCTGCGGGAGATGGCGGCTTTTTCGGGGGAGAGCGTTTTCGCGCACCGGGCGCAGGCATTGCAGGAGGCGATTGACGCCCGACTGTATGACGCGACCAACCGCCGCCTCTGCGACGGCCTGCGCGAAGACGGAACACGGGTGGAGCACCAGTCGCCGCACGCCACTGCGCTGGCGATTCTGCTCGGACTTTACCCGCAAGATCATGCCTTCTGGGCCGACACGATTCTCAAGCCGCTGGTAACGGGCGCGCTCAAAAAACATCTGCAGCCGACGCCTTTTTTCATGTACTACATCTTCGAGGCGATGAAGGCGCTGGGCCTGCGCAGCGAGGTGGTGCAATGCGTCCGCAACTGGTGGGGGAACAACATTACCGCAGGCTTTGCGACGACGCCGGAAAGCTGGATGGTCGACGGACGGCGCGGCGAATGGAGCTGCTGCCACGCCTGGAGCGCTCATCCGCTGGTGCAACTCTCGGAACTGGTGCTGGGAGTAAAACCGCTGGAGCCTCAGTGGCGCACCGTTCGCTTTGCCCCGCTCATCGAAAAAGGCGCTTCCGCCTCCGGAATCATCCCCACGCCGCTGGGCGATATTTCTGTTTCCTGGGATTGGCTGGGAGAAAAGCCGCAACAGCAAATCACACTTCCGCCCGGCATTCGTCTGGAGGTTGCCCCCTCGAACCGGGCATTTTGACCTCGCGCAGCCTCTTTTCCTTCAAAAAAAAGTGGCATAACAATTTTTGTATGATATTGTCGATAAGCGGTGAGATATCACACGACAAACTTAATAAATCATAAGTGTATGGTCTGAAACACGGGCAGTCCGGGCAGCGGCGGCCGCGAACGGATGAGGTTTTCTATGTCGCGGGAAAGGAGCGGACGATGACGACAGCCAGCGAGCGCAGTACCTTCGTCCGCTCTTGCCCGAATGGCTTCACGCTGGTTGAGTTGCTGATTATTCTGGCGATTATTTCGATCCTGATGTCGCTGCTGCTACCGGCCATGCAGCGGAGCATGGGATTCGCCCGGCAGACGCAGTGCGGCAACAACCTCCGGCAGTTGCACCTGCAATTCATGCGCTATGCCGAGGACTTCCGGGGGGCGCTGGCCCTGCACCCGCAGGCGTGGATTTACCGGATGCGCGACACCTACCCCGATGATTTTTCCGGAGCAAAAATGTGGAGCAACAACAGCGCCGGTCGGCAGATCTGGCATTGTCCGGCCTGCCCGCTCAACGGGGTCGGTGACTCCAACAGCAGTGGCGCGTCCGATTACGGCAACAACGTCTGCTGGAACCGTCCGGCGGATGAGACCTCAAGTTCTCCCAACGTGACACGAATCGTGCAAATAGCGCCCCGTCCGGCTGAAAAGTTCATGCTGGCCGACATAGCCACAAACGCCGGTCGCCCGTGCTTCTATCCGATCTACCCGGACCAGATGACGGTCTCGCTGATACACGACAGCCGGCTGAATATGCTGTATTTTGACGGACACGTGCAGAGCCGCAGCGACCCGTATTCCATTACCCGCTGGACGGCATGGAACGGCTTCAGCGGCTATTACGCGGCGGCGGACAAACGTCCGTTTAATACCCATCGCTGAACATGCGTCACCGAGACAGGAATGCTCCCGGCGGGCCGCGCGCGATTGCTGCGCGAGTCTGTGCCGATCCTAGTGATCCAGAAGAAAGAAGGAACGCTAATGCGCAAACGAAACGGAATCAAAGCGTTGGTCGCGGGCGCGGTGCTGCTGACCGGGGCATTGTGGGGACAGGAGGGCTGCTATCCGCCTGCGCCGGGGCAGGAGAAGCTGCCGGTGGTCTTCTGGGCGCATTACATGTCGGTGGTCTTCACCGCCTCGCTCGGCGGCGGCGTGGATTATTCGTTCGTCACGGCAGCCGGGTCGAACACCGATCAGTACGAGCGCCATATCAATGAGGCGATCAAGAGCGGGCTCAACGGCTTCCAGCTTCTCGCCTTTGCTGACGCGGCGGCCTATGAAGCGGCGCGGCGGGTGAAAGAGAAGACCGGGGTGCAATTTTATCTCAATCCGCAATGGGCGGACTTCGGGGAAAAACCAGAAACCGCCGTTGAGCGCATGTCGGGGTTTTACAAGGCGCACAAGGATGATCCGCATGTGTTCTGCATCGACGGCAAACAGGTGCACTTTTTTTACAATCAGGGAAGCTGGTCCGGCGGCAAACGCTGGACCGACAGCGCCAATGTTCCTCTGGTGAAAGAAAAGCTCAAGGAACGGGGGATTGAACTGATGCTGGTTCCGTCCTCGGGTCATACGCCGATTGAAAATATCATCACCGACCGCGAAGAAATCGGGCACGGCACCTGGCCGGCCTTCGCCGGGCAGCAAGCGGGAAGTCCGGGCTGGCTGGAGAAAACCGCATGGGACGGGCTGGACGGCTTCAACCACTACACGACCCCGGCCGGCGTCGCGGATCTCGTCGTGCAGCGGCTGAAGAGCATCTCGCGCCCGTTCCTGTACGTGCCGGCCGTCAGCATGGGGTACGACAGCAGCAACCGCCCGACGCAGGCTATCCACTGCCCGCAAAACGGCGTCCGGACCCTTCGCGACGAGTTGCGCACCTGGGTGGAGCGGGGCTTCCGGCAGGTGGTGGCCATTACGTGGAACGACTCCAGCGAAGCCCCGATGTATCCCAGCAGCCGCAGTCCGTATGGGTTTGCCGATGTTCTGCAGTATTATCGCGGCCTCGCGGAGAAGGGCGAAAGCCCGTTTGAACAGCCGCACTTTGTCGTGGCTTACGATTCGGAAACGCTTCTGGGCGACGAGCTGATGCTGCAGGTGCTGGCTCTGCCGGAGCGCAAGGCCATCGACAGCGATTACATTGCCCAGATCCGGCTGGAGGACGAGAACGGCACAGAGGTCAGCCAGCAGACCCTGCGTCTGCACACCACCGGCGAGCGTAACGACGTCCTCGGCGAAGCGCGGGTGGACACGACGCACTGGGCGGGCCAGCACGCCGTTCTCTCCCCGGTGGTAAGCATCGTGCGCATCAACAGCGGTTCCAGCGAGCGCCGGGTGGAGATGACGCCCCGGCGGCTGGCTCCGATTCATTTGCGCTACAACCAGTTGCGCTTCTACACGCCTTACGTTATTTCCCTCAACCATGTCGACCCGCAAACGAAGATCGACCTGCAGCTTGCCAACGCGCAGGCCGAAAAAGGTCCGGCGCGCTTTCCTACCGGCGACAAGCTTCCCCTGCTCTGCCGGGTCAAGAGCCCGCAACCATTGCGCAAGCTCATGCTCGCCGAAAGCCGCATCTCCTGCGGAACCTTCCGGGAGGACGATACCACAGCCGCAGTCGGCGCGGGAAAGGTGCGGCGCTATTTGCGCTTGCGCGCCACGCAGAACGGCAGCGTCACGTTTACCGTTCCTGGCGGGCAGATTGATGAATTGTATGCGGTCTTCTGGAAGTCTGAGGAGCTGGTAAAAAAAGGCAGCGGCGATTCGATCTCCACCCGTCTGCTGCCGCACGCTCCGCAATTGGGCTATCCGGGCTTGAGCGATGGCTGGCCGTACCCGGTTATCCGCTTCACCGCCGAACCGAATGCGACAATAAAAATCAGAGTCACCGAACCGGTGCAGACGGAATTCACCACCACCATCGACGCGCTCAACGCCGGACCGGTAATCTTTACCGCCCCGGTCGCAGTGAAGAACGAGGCCGCCGGCAAAGACGCCAGCGGCAAAGATACCACCTTCGCCCTGCGCGCCGAACTGGCTGTCGCGGCGCAGGAAGCGAGCTTCGACTACCCGCTGCCCGCTACAGGAGAATACCTGCGCAGTCTGCCGCTGTGCGCCAACAATGAGCCGGACCTGGCCTTCCATGTCTGGTCGCTGAGCAACGACGGACTGGTGGCCTACTCCCGGCCGCTGCGTATTCTGCGCCTGCCCTCCGGGGAGCAGGAAGCGGTCATTAAGGACATCGCCACGCCGGTGACGGTGCCTTACATCCAGACTCGCGGAACCTTCGATGACTTCGTGGATGTCAGCAGCTCCTCTTCACGGAATTACTTTACGGCCTCCGATGTCGTGACGGCGGACATCCCCGCCTACTCGGTGCCGTACTTCCTCTACAATTGCGACGAGGGCGTGGGCGAAGCGCTCAATGACGGCGGTCAGATCCAACTGGGCAACGGCTGGCTGAAGGGTTCCTATCACTGGCTTACGGAAGGCTGGCGCGGAAAAGCGGTGCAGTTGACCGGCGGCAAAATCGCCCTGCGAAGCAAGACCTTCCCCCACGGCGCCTACACCTTCAGCGTCCGGCTTCGCCTCGATCCGCCCGCCCCCGCGCAGGCGCAGACCGTCATCAGCGACGGAGATCACTGGCTGGGCTTGCAGACGCAGGGGGTCTGGCTGCAGGTGCAGTCCGACGGCCGGATTATGGCCCGTCGCAGCGTGCGGGACGTGCGCACGGAGGTCACGAGCGTGCAGCCGCTGAATGCCGGATGGAACCACATCGCAATTGTCAGCGACCTGTTGAACTTCCGCCTGTACATCAATGGAAAGCCCGAGGGAGAGAGCCCCTTGCCGGCACCGGCGTATCAGCGGACGCACTCGGTGCCTGAACTGGGCTTTGACAAGACCCTGCCGCGCGGCGAGACCTCCCCGGCCTTCAACGGGGCGCTCGATCAAATAGAAATCATCGGCGCACCGCTGGATGCGCGACAGATCGAGGAGCTTTTCCGGATCGGGCAATGGCGGGCGCGTTAGCGGTCACACCCGGTTTTACCGGCAATTTTTGAACGCCCGCAACAACCCACAACAGGGGGAACCGTGATTAAGATGGGGATGATTTCATTGGCGCTGTGCGGCGCCGCACTGGCTTCGGAGGTCCCGCTCGCTTCGTTTCAAGGCGATCTTACCGACAAGCTGCCGGGCTGGGTGTTCACCCCGTCGAAGCCTCAGAACGGGCTGACCTTCAATGAGTTCGAGGGGTATTATCCCGACAAGGGCGGTAAGCTCTCCTCGGGGATTATCAAGCTCGACAAGGCACCGGACGAGGGGGCGTATTACCGTCTTCGCTTTGATGCGCAATCTGCCGAACGGGCCTATCAGGGCGTCGACTTTTACGATGCGCGGGATGTCCTGCTGCCGGATTTTTACGATGTCGTTTATGCGGGTGAGCGGCGGAGCTATGACCGCGTGATCTACGCGATGCCGAAGGCGGACCATGTCCGGGTGTTCTTCCGGTCGAACTCCGGTTTGCGGGCGTGGAACCTTTCGCTGGCGCGAACAACGGTGGAAGAGGCGGCGGCCTATTGCGACCGGGTTTACGCGCAACTGCCGCCGGTGGAGGTCACGCCGCCGGCCGATGCGCTGACGCTGCTGCCCAAAACCGTAGCGGCGTTGCGAGACGGTCGTCCGTGGAATGTGGTGCTTCTGGGCGACAGCATTATGCAGGATGCTTTTCATTCGCAGTTCCACGCGCTGCTGAAGCGGGCATACCCGGCCTCAAATCTGCGGTTTACCATTTCGATGCGCGGCAGTACGGGATGCTGGTTTTATTGTCAGGCCGATCCGTTTAAGAAGTATGTCGTCGATCAGAAGCCGGATCTGCTGATCATCGGCGGGATCTCCAATTATCACAAGCAGTACAATCCCACCGGGACCGAAGCGATGGAACTCGTTGTCCGGGCGGCAAAGGAGCAACTCGGCTGCGAAATTCTGCTGCTCAGCGCCGCGCTGGCCACGGACAGCCGCAAACATGACCCCGAACATCCCTCCGCCCCCCTGCCGAAGCAGCCGTGGAATTTGCAGCAGGATAATTTGGTGAATGCCGGTTACGATCCGCAAGCGCTGACGACGATGGCGAAGCGTCAGGCGGTGGCATGCTGGGATATCGAAACCCCGACCTATCGCTGGCTCTACTCCTCGGGGCTGCCGTTTGAATTCTACAGCCGGGATTGCGTTCACTCCGGAGAATACGGCAAACAGATCATCGGCCGCACGCTGCTGGCGTATTTTCTGCGCGCACAACCCAAACCGTAGCGTGTCATTTCCATGCGGCGTACCAAAGCAGTCAGTTCACGTGCCGGTCACGGGAAGCGTCCATGCCGGGTATCGAATACGATAAACGGAGCTTCATAATAGGGGGCGTTTGGGGAAATCACTTGCTGGATGTCAACGAATGCTGGATGCAGAACAGTCGCGTTCCGGTATGATGAAAATTTGTGTGAAACCGATGAGCGACCACGTCGTATTCGTTTCCGGAGAAAAGATCCGTCACTTCCCCTCCCGTCTCCGGCAGGGTGATCTCAACCTCACCCGCTCCCGCGCGATGTATCATCACAAATTCCTTTGAATGCCAGACTGCGTTCCCAGGCGGGCAGTAAAAATGCACACCGGCTGTTGCCGCAAACTTACGAATGGCTGCCGCGTCAAGCAGCGATGGCTCCGCCAGATATACCGACCGCCATTGCTCATGATCAAGCATCTCTTGATCCGGGCAACGGAATTCGGCCCCGGTTAATTCCTTAACGGCCGGCGGAAAATAATGCCCGTCCGTAATAATTCCCGCGCCATCGATCCATACCAGCACGCGTCCATTGCGGGCAATCCTACGCTCCAGAATATCCCGGCGGTGTTGGGTTTGCACAGCAAAATTCTGGAAAACCACCATCCGGTATTGGGTAAGATCGATAAACTCCAGGTCGTTCCATGCCGCAGTGTCAAACGCGACACCGCTGCGGGAAAATTCATCGCGCAGACGATGCGCCAGATAGTGTTGGTGCGGATGGTGATGATACGAAACATAAAAATTACTTTCTGGGTCGTGCACAAGAAGCACTTCCGCGCTGGAACCGGTGGACAAGGGGGCGTATTTCTTCCAGAGTTCCCGCATCTGTCCCATCAACGCCTTAATCTCCGGGCGACAATAGGCCTTGCCCCAAATATTGAACCACCAGAGATGGAAGCGATTGATCATGCACATCGCCATTTCCCGCTGGAGGCAGGCGATATCATCGGCAACGGTATGGCAGTACGGACGCCATATGCCACTGGTTAGATTGATATGATCGCTGAGTCGGGTGTTGCTTTGGCTGGTAAGCCGGTCGCATTCATGCAAGTAGCCAATGCCTCTGCGTTCCAACATTTTCAGTGTGCCGATGTAACCGCTGGCCAGCCCCATGTCACCTGCGCTGTTGCAGGCGGCGCCAATAATGAAATCCGGCTTTGCGGTGTCGAACACCCGTTCACAAGCATGATGTCCTTCGGGCATCATGTGGAACACCGGGCCGAAAAACATTCCGATTTTTGCTTCCTGCCGGATACTCTGGCGAGCGGCTGTAATCCATTCGATAGCCAGATCTGCGGTAATATCGTTAACAAAACGCAACCACTGGATGACGTGGGCCTCGCTCTGCGGATCGCGGTAAAAATCGTGGCGACAATTGCGGATTTCTTCGCGGGACGGCAGAGCCCGTAGCGGCAGATTGCTTGCGGCGCACCACCCCGGATAGGCAGAAATTTTCGGGCTCGTGATATCGGCGCAATCCGGTTCGAGCCATTCCAGTGTCGCTCCACAGGCAACGATGTAGCCTTCCACGCGTCCGCCCCAGGTTTCTTCACAATAACCAAGAAACGCGTGCAGATAGTCGAGTGTATGGGCCTTCCACTTTTCATTGAGGGCGCAGCTTGACAATGAACAAAAGGAATCGATCCGGAGTTGCCGAGCAAGCCATTGAGGTGAGTTCAAATCAAGAACGCAGAAGAATCGCGCCTGTGGATCGATTGCAAGGGTGTCGTTGATTTGTTGATCAAGACCGTCCCAGCAATACGCACCGAACCAGCGCCACAGAGGCGGATAAGTGGTGTATGGCTCGCCACAGGAGTTGGCGGTGTTCATGGTCGACAAACAGACTAAATGAATTCCTGCGGCAGCCATATCTTGCCGTCCAGATAACGCTCCCGGCTCAAGCGATTGCCGAGCGGGTCATAGGTAAAGTAATCCTTGTAAATCACCTGTCCGGAGGCGTCCACGCGCTCCTCGGCGGTCAGCCGGTAGGCGTCGTCAAAGCTATATTCAACATTCTGCACCGCCCCGTCCAGCGTCAGCTTCATGGCCGTGCGGTTGCCGGTCGGATCGAGAGTATACTCCGTCCCGCTGATAATCTTCCCCTGTGGGTTCCATACGGGCGTGTGCGCTTGCTCCGGATACGACAGCGGAGCATCAGCCGGCTCATCAAGTAGTAGTTGTTGTTACTAACAGCGTTGTGCGGTCCCCACCAGTTCCCGATGGCATACAGCCCCGTGAACGCCACAACCGCAACAACCACAGTGCGAATTTTCATAATCCATCCCCATTTCTCTGGTTAATTAATAATTCTGCCCGACCACCACGCCGTTCTGATAGATTTTAAACGTGTGGCATGGACCATGCACAAGCTGGCGCTCCTTGGTAACGTAAATCAGATACGGCTTGATGCTAGTCCCGTCGGGAACGGAAAGATTCGTGTTCGGGATAAAGGAATTCGTCAGGAAGCTGATGTCAATCAGCCCGTTTTCGAAGGTAGCCCCCCAGACAAAAATGTGGAGTTTGACCTCCAAATCCTTAACCTTCGGCCGCATCAACAGGTGGCCGATCGCCTCAAGCGTTCCGTCCAGTGCAACGTCCCGGATCGGCAACTCATGAAGTTGCGCGGCATAGTTATTAAAGAAAAACGTATCTAATGCGCATTCCGATATGATCGGCCCCTTTACGCCGCCCAGTCTTGCCTGCATGACATGCTCTTCCACCGTCAGCGGCTTGATCGTCAGCATAGGATGATTGGCGACGCCACCCGCCGATTCCAGAATACATGCGACCGGATTCGACGTTGTAAACGTTACTTCTCCATGCGCCATCCCGTTTACCTCCACATCGTTTTTCACACGCTCAAATCCTTGCTGGCAGGCGATGGGGCCGTTCCAGTTCACTTCAACCACCCGCACCGTCAGTGTCTGGCCGCTCTCGTTCTCGTCGTCATAGTCACCATCTTTGTTGCGGTCGATCTTGGCCGCCACCTGATACGTTCCGGCATCGGCATATTTCACGGCAAAGTTGCTGCCCGTGAACGCTGCGCCATCGGGCGTGCCGTCAGCATTTGTATCAATCTGCATCGGGATCTTGGCGTTCAATCCGCCGCCCGCCTTCAGCAGCAGGCTATCGCTCTTGCGAATGATAATATCACTACCCGTCACCGCGGGGGCGGTATACGCCACTTCCTTCACATATACCACCTCGTCGCCATTCTTAACCTCGATTACGTTCGTTGTGCCATCCACCAGTGTAACATCAGCGTTCCATCCCGCGCTGCCTGTCAGCGTAAGGGCCGCACAAACGTTGCTGGCTAATGGATCTGGCAAGGTGTTTGGCGCACATCATGTGAAGTGAATCCCCTGCGTGACGATCCGGATGGAATGATGTTATGGTAGAGGAGCTGTTTTCTGTTCCCCAGCCTTTCGCCACCTTCCCCATAACTTGTTTCACCGAAACAAGTTATCAAGTTGCCTGAAAACACGGGGTGTACCCCACTTGCATGCAGTCTCCACGGTGAGATTACAACATTATGTGGGGAAACAGGTTGCAGTTGTTGCTGATATGAATGGGGATGCGGTTGGGATGTAGTTCACCAGTGTGCTCCGGCTGCCCAATTGAGTTTTGTCGTGACTTGAGTCTATCAGAGGTGTGAAATATGCGGAATTCGCGGTCCATCCGGCACGTTCTTGCGGTGCAAGTGCCCACATGGGCAGAAGCTGCTGCCCAAAAACGAAGCGTAGAATGCACCCGAAGTACGCGACGATCATTTATGCCATTTCTTCTGCAACCCAACAGCAGCCCAGATATCTATGCTCAAACGAGTATATCATTCAGGGTATCGAGAGGATGCGCCGTTTCATTCCGCCCGTGTAGACCAGCAACGGCCGCACTCGCACCCTTTTTGCAGCCCCAGCCGGAGGAATGCTGTGAGGATCGAGTCAAAGAAAACGGTGCACATCTGCGGGGAGCCATGTCCGGTGTGCGACAGGGCTGGCTCACAGGTCATGGAAGACGGCAGCCATCGCCGCCACCCCTGCGGTCGTTCCTGGCGTCCGAAGCGGTAGCATCTCCTCAAGAATTCCGTTTTCCCCTCTCTCTGAGTCGGAAGTGAGCAGCCAGCATCTTATAACACATTACTGCATAAAACGTTGCAGGTCGCGAAAGAGCCACGCTTTTATAGCCATGTAAAAAAGAGCTTGCTTTATTAACCAATAGATGCGAATATGTTAACAAAAGCGAATAATATTAACATATAAGATAACGTCAGGGGGTAATAGGGTGAACGGGTTTAATCTTCCAATGTTGCCTCCGCAGGAGGATGTATCCACGATACCGGTGCTGAGGGCGGCAGCGGAAGCCCATCGGCATTTGGGTGAACTCAAGGGCTTGGTCGCTGCGATGCCAAATGCCGGTATCCTGATTAACACCCTTTCTCTGCAAGAGGCAAAAGACAGTTCCGAGGTTGAGAGCATCATAACCACCCATGATGACCTCTTTAAGGCCAGTATCTTTTCCGAATACGCCCAAAGTCCTGCCGCAAAAGAGGTCGCAGACTACGCCCACGCTTTACGAGAAGGACATGCCGCTGTCACCCGAACCGGTTTACTTACGTTGCGCGATTTACTGACTGTGCAGGAAGCCTTGGTAAAAAATAATGCCGGGCTAAGAAAGCTACCGGGCACAGACCTGAAAAACACGCTAACCGGAAAGATTGTGTACGTGCCGCCGCAGCACAGCGAACAGATCAAAGATCTGATGGACAACCTGATCCGGATCATTAACGATGACACCCAGTGGGATGCCGATCCTTTGGTAAAAATGGCCGTACTTCATTACCAGTTTGAGAGCATTCATCCCTTCTATGACGGTAACGGACGTTGCGGGCGCATCCTCAATATTCTGTATCTCGTGTTGAAGAAGCTGCTGGATATTCCTGTACTCTACCTCAGCAGGTATGTCATTCGCAATAAACAAAACTACTATGCCTATTTACAGGCCGTCCGCGATCAGAGTGATTGGGAGGGTTGGCTGCTTTTCATGTTACGGGGAGTGGGTGAGACTGCAGCTCAGACAATCATTCTTTTGCGCCAGATCAGCGCACTGATGCGAGATTATAAGCGCCGGATCCGGGAACAGCACCCAAAGTTGTACAGTCAAGAGATGTTGAACAATCTCTTTAAACATCCATACACGAAGATTGAATTCGTGGAACAGGATCTGGGGATCGTACGGCAGACGGCAACCAAGTACTTGGGTGCGTTAGTGAAGGGCGGTTTTCTGGAGATTCACAAAATCGGCCGCAGCAATTACTATGTAAACCGCCCGCTTTTTAATCTTCTCTCTGGAACACTGCCGCCGGAGTAAGAACAAGGGGATTGGTTCTTCCGCATGCACAGGTTCTGCTGGTCAGGGCTCTTATCAGTCATTTGTATCATACAACTGGCAATCGCCCCCAGTTCTCCCCAAGAAAACAGAATCTAAATGACATGTGTGTTCACGGCGTTTGGAAGCGTATCCAGCAGGGCCAGAATTGCGGTCTTAATATGAATGGGCAACCAGTCCTGCCCGTTAATAATATCAGCCAATTGGTGTACTGAGAAGTCTGCTTGTGACTGACCTACCGGTCCATTTTCCGGTCCACCGCTGGCATAGAGTTTTATATCTCTCATATTATCCATGTAGTTATGCTTTCCATCTGCCAGATTGTGGCTCTGAAGGTCGAGGGTTCGAACCCCTTTTCTCGCCCCAATAATTTACGCCGTAACTATCTGTTAATTCAGTGGTTACAGCTTTTTCTTTATCAGCGGAAATAATTTCCATTTTTGCTACGGATTGCATGCTTTTGCACGGTTTTGCGCACGTTATGCCCGAGCAAATGCCATAGACAGTTTCCGGTTCCCCAGCCAAATATCCTCTGCTCACACCCTCTGAAGCCCCGGCACGGGATAACCCCATCACCCGCTCTGCAGCATTGCCGCTGATACCTGCGTGCCCTCCAGACATTTCTTCCGAAGTCAGGACTTGCCCAATTGAGGCCACTGGCAGCACATCACAATCTGCCGTCCCCGTCTGCTGATAATTCAAGGAGATCGGGTCAAACGCAGGCAAACCCGCCAGCGCTTCCGCACGGTTCTCCAACACGGTGTGCGTATATGGTAAGCTCGTTGACATACATAAAAGACGCTATACAATTTCCCCAATGGATTTTCAGCCCAAATCCAGAACGGGAGAATGACCGAATGAAGTGGTTCCGCTTCCAAGCATCCCGGTAGTGAAGAGAAAAGCAAAAAGAGCAAAATAATCTTGAACCCTGCAACCCCAAGCACCAGCAATAGATTGGCAGAATAGCGGCTGGTTGTTTGCTGAAAGCTCCATGCCCTGTCCGAACTCGAAGCTCACCAGCGTGCTCTTGGCGTCCTGCTGGACCGGCTCGCCGGCGGCGGTTTTTTCCGGCAGGGTTGCGGGCACGGTGGAGACCTTCGTGTTGTCGCCGGTGACGGATGAAAACTCGTCGCTGGTGCGGGCGATCTCCGCGTGCGTAAACCGGGGTGCCTCTTGCGTATCAACCTTAATATGGTTCTGTAAATGCTCCGCCGTCCGTACTGTCCAGTCGATGCGCGGTTCACTTTTCGGGATCGCCGTATTGCTGCTTTTGACCAGCCGGAAGACTGCCATCGCATACTCGCAATAATACGGCAGATCGTAAGATGCCGCGAAACTTCGCCTCCGCGTCCTCGATCTCCTTGACGGCTTCGTCGTCAAGCTCGTTTTTCAGGAAGTTTAAAGGATGCAATGCTGGCCTTGTGCGGTTTCTCCATGAATTGAGGCCTTCTTTGTTTTAAACAGCACAAACTGAGGGGGAAATACAGGTGGCTCTATTGTGATTCATCGTTAAATAGATACCATATATGGGACATTTGTTTGAAACGAATGTTTTTCCGACGAGGAGGAATATCGTGCATTTTAGTACAAAAACAGCCATCGGCGTCGTGGTAGTGATGGCGATTGCCTTCGGCGGCGTGCTGCTGGGCTACCGATTGTTGTCCGGCAACCGGGGCTCAGTGATGGCAGGCGCTCCGGCAGCAGAGGTGACCGCAACGGAAATCCGGCCAGAGCGCCTGGAGCTGACCACGGAGCTACCCGGTCGAACAGTG
Organism: uncultured Planctomycetaceae bacterium; assembly: GCA_964460225.1. Classification (GTDB taxonomy): domain Bacteria; phylum Planctomycetota; class SZUA-567; order SZUA-567; family SZUA-567; genus CAYWTJ01. The sequence goes on from CAYWTJ010000043.1 coordinate 36,079, forward strand.
CCGTATCTGGTGGCGGAAATCCGACCGCAAGTAAGCGGACTAATTCAGAAGCGAGCCTTCACCGAGGGCGCGCTTGTCAAAGAAGGTGACATTCTATACCAGATTGATGCGGCACCATACAAAGCGGCACTGGACAACGCACAGGCAAATCTGGAGATGGCGCACAAAGCGGCAGACCGAGCGCGGGCGACGCTGGGGGTGAGTCAGGCCGGGGTCAACCGCCAGAAGGCGACATTGGCGCTGATGAAGATCAACCGCGACCGCGCGCTGAAGTTGTTTCAGGAGGCGATCATTCCCGCCAGCCAGCGCGACGCGGCGGTGACAGAAGCCGATGTCGCGGCGGCAACGCTCGCCTCGCAGGAAGCGCAGGTCGAAAGCGACGCGCAGAACGTCGCAAGTGCGGAGGCGGCGATCAAGCAGTCGCAGGCGGCACTGGAGACGGCGCGCATCAACCTCGGCTATACCACAATTACTGCTCCCATTTCCGGTCGCATCGGCATTTCAGCCGTTACCATCGGGGCGATGGTAACCGGCTATCAGGCGCAGGCGTTGGCGACCATCCAGCAGCTCAATCCAATTTACGTCGACGTCCCGCAATCGACCAATGCGCTGCTTCAACTGCAAAAACGTCTTCAGCACCGGCAACAAGGCAGCACCGGAGAACAAAAGGTGCGGCTAATGCTTGAAGACGGCGGAGCGTACGGGCAGGAAGGCGTCTTGCGCTTTCAGGATGTGACCGTGGATACCTCCACCGGAACCGTCACGCTGCGGGCGGTATTTCCGAACCCGTCAGGAATACTGTTGGGCGGGGTATTTGTGCGGGCGGTGATCAGCGAGGGCGTGGAGGAAAACGCCCTGCTGGTTCCGCAACAGGCGGTCATGCGCGACGTAAAGGGGCAACCGTTTGTGATGGTTGTCGGCAAAGATGACCTCGCAGAACGGCGGATGCTCAAACTCGGACAGGTCGCGGGCGACCGCTGGCAGGTGCTCAGCGGCTTGAACGCGGGCGCGCGGGTGATCGTGGACGGTCTGCAGAAGGTACGTCCGGGCGGAGCCGTGAAACCCGTGCCGGCCGGAGCGCAGACGGCGGCGGACGCACATGGCGCGGCGGGTTCCGCAGCGGGCGGCAAGCCGCCGGCGGAGAAGCCGGCGAAATAGGCCGGCGTGCCTTCGGGCATGAACCTGCGGCGCGGATGCGTCAACTTGTCATGAATTCGTTTTTCTGCGATAAGGGGGCATGGGCGCGGAGGTACGGCGCGTTGCCCGCGGAGCAACTGCAATGTTATCAAATTTCTTTCTGAACCGGCCGGTCTTTGCGTGGGTAATCGCGATCATCATCATGGTCTTCGGCGGGCTGGCGATTCACGGCCTTCCGATCTCGCAATACCCCCCGATCGCGCCGCCCTCCATCGCGATCTCCGCCTTTTACCCTGGCGCTTCGGCGGAGACCGTTGAGAACAGCATCACGCAGATCATCGAACAGAAGATGACCGGCTTCGACAAGCTGCTCTACCTCTCTGCAACGAGCGATTCTTCCGGCAGTTCACGCATCGAGCTGACCTTCGCCCCGGGAACCGACCCCGACCTCGCCTGGTCACAGGTGCAGAACAAACTGCAACTTGCGATGGCGAGCCTTCCGGAAGAGGTGCAACGCAGCGGCGTGAAGGTGAGCAAATCCACCCGCAACTGGCTGCTGATCGTCGGGCTGATCTCGGAGGACGGCAGCCTCAGCGGCGAGGACCTGCGCGATTATGCGCAGTCGAATCTGGAGAAGGTTCTTTCGCGCGTGCCGGGTGTGGGCGAGGTGGAAACCTTCGGCACGCAGTACGCGATGCGCGTCTGGATGAACCCCGACAAGCTGACGGAATACCAGCTCACCGTCGCGGAGGTGGTGAGCGCGCTCAAGGCGTACAACGTTGAGGTCTCGGCGGGGCAGTTCGGCGGAGCGCCGGCGGTGCCGGGGCAGCGGCTGAACGCGGCCATCGTCGTGCAGAGCCTGCTCAAGACCCCCGACGAGTTCGCGGCGATTCCCATTCGCAGCAATCCTGACGGCAGCGTCGTGCGCATCCGCGACATCGGCCGCACCGAGTTGGGAACCGAACAGTACGACATCGATGCGAAATACAACGGCGTTCCCTCCGCCGGGCTGGCGATCCGGCAGTCGGCAGGCGCCAACGCGCTGTCGACGGCGCAGGCGGTGCGCGCGCGGATGGAGGAGATGAGCCGGTATTTCCCGCCGAGCATGAAGGTGATTTACCCCTATGACACGACCCCCTTCACCAGCGCAGCCATCGACGAGGTGGTGAAGACGCTGTTAGAGGCGATCGGGCTGGTGTTCCTGGTGATGTGGTTGTTTTTGGGTAATATGCGCGCGACGCTGATCCCGACCATTGCCGTGCCGGTGGTGCTGCTGGGAACCTTCGCGGTGCTGGGGCTGTTCGGCTACAGCATCAACATGCTGACGATGTTCGCGATGGTGCTCGCCATCGGTTTGCTGGTAGACGACGCGATTGTGGTGGTGGAAAACGTCGAGCGCATCATGAGTGAGGAAGGGTTGTCGCCGAAGGAGGCGACGGCGAAGTCGATGACCCAGATCACCAGCGCCCTGATCGGCATCGGCATCGTGCTGTCGGCGGTGTTCGGGCCAATGGCGTTTTTCAGCGGCTCGACGGGCGTGATTTACCGGCAGTTCTCGGTAACGATCGTGGCGTCCATGCTGCTGTCGGTGGTGGTGGCTTTGATTCTGACGCCGGTGCTGTGCGCGTCGCTTCTGAAGCCGGTGCAGAAGGGGCACGAAGCGGCGGAAACCGGCAACGCGCTTCTGCGGCCATTTTTTCTCTGGTTCGACCGCAATTTCTTCGCGCTGCGCGGCTGGTACGTGAACTTCGTGGAGCGGGTGCTGGGGCGTAAAAAACGGTGGGTGGCGGCGTTTGTCGTAATCGCAGGGCTGATGGGCTTCTTGCTGCTGCGGCTGCCGACCTCGTATCTGCCCGACGAGGATCAGGGGATTTTGCTGGTGCAGGCGATGTTGCCGGCAAACGCCAGTCTGGAGCAGACGCAGCAGGTAATGGACCGCGTCAAGCGCCATTTTCTGGAGAACGAAAAAGAGGCCGTGGCCTCATGTATGGAGGTTGCCGGTATCGGTTTTGCCGGACGCGGCCAAAACGTGGGGCTGGCGTTTGTGAAGCTGCGGGACTGGAAGGAGCGCCGGCATGAAGGGGTGCGGGTCAAGGCCGTGGCGCAGCGGGCGATGGGCGCATTCTCGAAGATCCGCGAGGCAATGGTCTTCGCCTTCCCGCCGCCGCCGGTGATTGAGTTGGGGCAGGGAGTGGGCTTCGATTTCCAGCTCCTTGATCGCGGCGGGGTGGGGCACGAGCAGCTCATGGCAGCGCGCAACCAGCTTCTGGGGATGGCTGCTGCCGATCCGCGTCTGGCGAAGGTGCGCCCCAACGGGTTGGAGGACGTGCCGCAGTATCGCGTGGACGTGGACTGGGACAAGGCGGGCGCGATGAGCGTCCCGATCAGCGCCATCCACAATACGATCTCTGCCGCCTTCGGCAGCTCGTACGTGAACAACTTCATACAAGGCGGGCGGGTCAAGCGCGTGTATGTACAGGCCGACACGCCCTACCGTATGCAACCAGACGATCTGAAACGGCTGTACGTCCGCAACGAACTCGGGCGCATGGTTCCCTTCAACGCCATTGCTTCCGGGCACTGGACCACCGGCTCGCCGAAGCTGGAACGCTTCAACGGCTTCCAGTCGATGAATGTTCTGGGCGAACCCGCGCCGGGCCGCAGCTCAGGTGAGGCAATGAAGGCGATGGAAGAGATCACCGCGCGGCTTCCGGCGGGTATCGGCTTCGATTGGACCGGCCTCTCCTTTCAGGAACGGCAGGCGGGAACGCAAACGGTTGCGCTGTATGCCTTCTCGGTGCTGGTGATCTTTCTGTGCCTTGCGGCGCTCTATGAAAGCTGGACGATTCCGTTCGCGGTGCTGCTGGTGCTGCCGTTGGGCGCGATCGGCGGCGTGCTGGGGGTGATGTTGCGCGGCATGCCAAACGATGTGTACTTCCAGATCGGCTTGCTGACGACGCTGGGGCTGACGACGAAGAACGCAATTCTGATCGTGCAGTTTGCCAAGGCGCGGGTGGAGCAGGAAGGGCGAGGGTTGATCGAGGCGACGCTGGAGGCGGTGAAGCTGCGCTTGCGGCCGATCGTGATGACCTCGCTCGCGTTCGGCATTGGTGTGCTGCCGCTGGCGTTTGCAAGCGGCGCGGGTGCAGGCGCGCAAATGGCCATCGGCACCGGCGTGCTGGGCGGTGTGGTGACGGCGACGGTGCTGGTGGTGATCTTCGCGCCGCTGTTCTATGTCCTGATCGAAAAACTCGCCGCGCGCTGCCGCAAGCGCAAAGACAACAGCTAACGCGCCAGAACGATCCGTATTCGGCGACAGCCAGCGTTCCTGTTCGGATTGTTTCAAAATCACGCAACCAGCAGACCTATGCGGAAATTCCGAGAACGGGCAACAACGGAACGAGGGCGCTATTGGATACGTTGTCAATCATTCGATTTCCCTCAGTATTAGGACGACAAGATAAATAAGACCATTGTCATTTTGATTCTACTCCTTGCCGATGCTTCTTGTAATCTCGCGGACGATTCTTCTTATCATGTTGAGTAAGCAGACTTGGTTCTGGGGGAATGGATTCGACCTCATTAGCGTCGGGGTCGTAGAATACTCCATCCGTATCGTCGCCGATGTAGGCGACCTCTTCTTTCGGCGGCTCGGGCGCATTCCGTCCGCCAAAGTACACCATGACGCGGTAGGTGTGCTTCGCCGCCGGATCATAATTCTTCAGTACGCGATAGAAAAAGTGCGCCTCTCGGTTTTCTTTCGCTGGTGTTGGGGCGAACGACTTTGGTGCAGTGCGGATTGATCGCAAAGAAATACAGCCCGTATCTGTTCCAGTACCATGAGCGGATCATGGGGTGTGGGATTCATCCGTTTGTACGTACAACTGGAATCCTCAAGTTCAACCGAGACGTGGCTCTGGTCGTTGCGCGGCCTTCGAGTAAATCTGCGTTGTGTGTGACGTTATTTATCTTTGGGATGTCGCTTGTTCCGCACCGGATACCTTCCGAGCATTCTATTCACCCCCGCTTGAGCGGGCGGCGATTGCAGGCAGCGTCAGAACGAATGCTGCACCTTCGGGTTGTGCGCGGAACGCCAGCTCCCCCTCCATCGCCCGCGCCAGCCGCCGGGAAAGGTGGAGCCCCAGCCCCACCCCCGGAGCCGATTCCGCCGCTTGCACATCCGACTTCGCAAAGGGGCGGAAGAGCCGCACCCGGCCGGTCGGCGGTATGCCCGGCCCGTGGTCGCGCACAAGGATAGCAGTCTTTCCGGTTGCCGGAATGAATTCAAGATGAATGCGCCGGTCGGTGGCAGCGGCGGCATATTTGCAGGCGTTGTCCACGAGGTTAAACAGTATTTGCTCCACCGCAGACGGGTCTGCGCGCACCCAAAGATTCTTCCCCGCCCCATCGGGTGCAGGCAGGACGAGTTGCATTCCCGCCTGCTCCGCTCGGACGCGCAGCCGCTCTGCCAGCCGTTCCAGCAGGGCGTCGAGCGATAGTTCTTGCCGCCGGCTCTTGTTGCGTCGTTTCTCCAGCCCCGCGTAGGCCAGTACGTTTTCTACCAGATGCTCCAGCCGGCCCGCTTCCGCACAGAGCGTGGTCAGGTACTTTTGCCGCCGCGCTTCCGGAACCATCCCCGCCAGCAGCATCTCCGCATACATCCGGAAGGTCGTCAGCGGGGTGCGCAGTTCATGCGTCACCGCCGAGACAAACATCGCACGCCGTTCGCTCAATTCCAGCGCCCCGCGCAGGAGTGCCCCCACCGCCAGCGCCGCCAGCAGCGCCCCCGCCCACGCCAGCGCCAGCGTGCTGCGCAGCGGTGTCCATTCCGGCGTTTGCGTGCCGGCAGGAAGGGGGGCATTCAGACGCAGCGGCAACGCCGCCAGCCGCCGTTCGTCTGGTGGCGGAGCCTCGCCGGGCGGGACTGGCTCCAGCGTCGCGCCGGGGAGTGTGCCGCCGATTGCATTCAGCAATTCGCCCTGTAGCATCGGCCAATCGAGCCAACAGCCTTGCAGGTAGGCCGCCCCCCCGATCCGCACGCGGCGCAGGAGGAGCAACTCATTGCCGACCCAGAGCGGGTGAAGAAGCGCAGTATCCACGTTTTGCGAGGTCGGAGCTGACGAAGTGCGCGGGATAACCAATTCGCTCATCCGCGTAGTCTGGCTGATTCGCGCCGCCTCCGGCGTACCGCGTGTTGTCGCTGGCCGTTCGGCGTCGTCACGCGGCCTGTCGCCTTTCGCTGGTATGCGTGATGCGGCGGGAGCAGCAGGCAAGACGGGGGCAACCGGCGCTGCCGGGGGCGGGAGTTCCTGCGTATTCAATTGTTCTGGCGTGCTGATGTTCTGCATCCGTTTCTGAAGGCCGATCTGCGTGCGGAGGTTGCCGGAGCGGGTCTGATAATCGACACTGTTGCGGACATTCTGTTCGAGTTGGCTGTTCCGCACGAATTCGTGCGGCGTCTGGGCGGGAAGGATGTTGAGCGCGAGGTTGGACGGGCCGGCCGCAGGCGCGATGAGCGGCGCAGCCTGTGTCGTTGCCGCAACCGGGCCTCCTGCAGCGGCGGAGCCGGCCGGCGCAGACGGGGCGGACGGCCGTTGGGTGTCCTGCGGGCGGTTTGGCGCAGCGTAGACCGGCAGCGCATCGGAACGGTCATCGGCAGGGGGCAGGAGCGCGGCGAGTTGCGGGGCGGTGAAGAGCCGCGCAAAAGCGGCAAGCACCTGCTCCGAGGCGGTGATTTGGCTATCCAAGGAGAGTTGCCGCTCGGCGAGACCGCGCAGCGTTCCGGGCGGAACCTGCGGGCTGCTCCAGCCACCGCCGGGTACGCTCTGGAAATACAGCCGCACCTGTGGCTGCCGCTCGATCAGGAGGGGCGATGGTACGAGCAGATCGCCGGAGTCGGGGGGCGTGAACATATTCAAGTACGCGCGTTCGGCGGGGTAGAACGGGGCATACATAAAATATGGCCGCGCGTTCTCGCATGCGACCAACGGCGCGAGGCGGCTGTCGAGCCGCCAGAGCGCGAGGCGCACCTCCTCTTCGTGTCGGTTGGACCGCTCCGTCAGCCGGTGGGCGTCCTCCAGTTGCAGCATCCCGGCGCTCACCCAGCCGAGAGCGCAGAAGAGTACGAACGCACATAATCCGAACAGCAACCAGGTCAGCCAGAGATGTTTCATGCGCTCACCCCGTCTATGCCGGGGGCGCGGTGCGGGGCGTGGTCGGCGGCGCTGGAGAAAACGGCGAAGACATAACCCTTGCCGCGCACGGTGCGGATGATGCGCGGAGCGGATGCCGGGTCGCGGAGCTTCTCGCGCAGGCGGGCGATGTGCATATCGATGGTGCGGGTGTCGATGTTCTCCGGGGCGATCCGCCAGACGCGGGTGAGAATGGCCTCGCGGCTGACCGCCTGTCCCGGTCGTTGCGCGAGGTAGCGCAGCAGCTCCGCCTCGCGTTCTGACAGTGCGGCTTGCGTGCCGTCGTCATAGCGGATTTCCTTGCGGTCGGTCCACGCGGTGCCGCCGGGAAAGACGATCTCCCCCGCCTCTGCCGGCCGCTCCGGGGAGCGGCGCAGCACCGCTTCAATGCGGGCGAGGAGCTCATTGATGCTGAAGGGCTTGACCACGTAATCGTCGGCGCCGAGGCGCAGGCCGCGCACGCGGTCATGCTCGGAGCCGCGGGCGGTGAGGATGATGACCGGCATCTGCGGCCGGGCGGCGCGCAATTCCGCCAGAATGTCAAGGCCGTCGCGCCCCGGCAGGGTCAGGTCGAGCAAGAGCAGGTCATAGGAGAATTGCAGCCCCATTGCCCCGCCGTCGTTCCCGCCGGAGCATGGGATGGCCTCATAACCGGCGTGCGCCAGCGCGTCGGCCAGCCCTTCCCGGATCGCCGCATCGTCTTCGATGACGAGTATCTGTCGCGCTGTCATGTCCTCTCCTCCCGCCCGTAATTGTACCGGGAAGTCCGCCGCCGGGCAAGCAGGCCGTAGCGGCGGAGGCGTGAACGGCGTTACATATTATTGCGCAGCAGCAGCGTCCGGTTGCCGTCTTGCAGTAAAATGTCCCCGTCCAGCGCGAGAGCTCCCTGCTGGTTGGCCGCCACCATTTTATCGACCAGCGCCCGGTAGGCTGCCGTTCCGGGGACGACCGTTTCCGGTTCACCGGCCGTTGGCGCGGCGTTGAGCAGGCGGCTATCTACCCAGCGGTTGTCCCGGCGGAAGAAGGCGCGGTCGTTGACCTGCTGAACGTTGGTGATGATGACGCGGTTCATGTTTGCGTCGATGAAACTGTTGTCGTTGTTGAGTGAGCGTTGCGTGCGCTGGGCGACGTTATTGAGGCTCTGGTTCATCGAGCCTTGACCGCTGCGCGTGGCGATGGCGCGCTCCTGAAAATTGCGCTGCGCTTGTTCCAGGATGGCGTCGGGCTTGCTCAGGTTTGTGCCTTCCGTTGCGAGAAAGGCAGTGTATTCGGTGAGAATGCCGAATTCCGTGGAGAGCCGCATGATCTCTTTCGTCAACTCTTGCAGACGCGGATTGGCTGGCAGTGCGGAGGCCGCAGAGGATACCGCCGGGAATGGGCGGCCTGCAGAAACCAGTGCAGAGGAGAGCCGTGCGTTGCCGGGAACTGGCTCCGTCGGGGTGGTGCTGTCTGCGCCTTGGCGGCGTATTTCATCGATTAATTCCCCGATGCGGCGGCTGGCCCAGAGGCGAGGCACGAACGCGTTGCGTACCGAGGCTTCGGCGGGCGAGAAGGCAAAGCGGAATGAGCGTTCGGTCGCGCCGTTTTTGCCGCGCAGGGTAAAACGGATCTCGCCATCGCCCGCGTTGTAGCGCCCAAGAACCACGAGCTGGTCGTCTTCGTACAGGTCTGGCAGACGGGCGGGCAGGAGCTGCTGCGTCCGGGCTGCGGCCGCCGGGGTCTGCTCCTCTTCCCGCAGTACGGGTTCCGCCAGCACCGGGCCGTGCAGCTTGCTGAAAACCCCGCTTACTTTCGCTTCGACATTCTCACCCGGTTGGACGAAACACGGACTGCCGCGCGAATCATCCGCCAGCGCCTCCAGCAGCGGGGTATTCACATCCATGCCGACCCCGCAGGAGAAGATGCGGCGCTGGTGCGGATACTGGCAGCCGGAGAAGTGGTCGGGCACAGCATTGCAGCAGGCGATAGCGAAGGCCTGCGCGACATTCAACCTGAAAAACCCGCCGTTGTATTATTACGGGTATTCTGCCGGCGGTCAGTGTGCGAACCTCTTTTATTTCTGGCGGCCGGAGAGTGTCCGCGCCGTAGTGATTCACGCCTGCGACGTCTGGTCGGAGGCCATTGCGAAGTTGCCATCCGCCGCCTATAACACGGCTCCCTTCCTGATCACCTGTGGGCGGGATGATCCGGAACGCTTTGCCACCAGCTATACCACGGCGCAGCGCCTGCGTGAAGGTGGATTGCCTAATGCCGCGTCATTTTTCCGGAATAAGCGACGGCAAGTGAACCGTCCGTCAGCAAAGAGCATTTATAGAGGTTCCCTTGTGTATTTACGACCAACTTCGACAACTTGGTAGAAACTGCCACTACAGTCACAGATCAACTAATGCCTTTCGATCAACGCGCTGTTTTGACCGTAGCTGCAATCGACAATGCGAATCGTGCTGAACTCTGTCTGCGTGAATCCCGTTGGCCGCTATTGGCCAAACTTCACGGTGATTTTCAATCGGTCGAATTGAAGAACACTCAGAATGAGTTGAAGGAGCAAGACAGCAAAATGCGTACGGTTTTAACTACGGCTTGCACTCGCTTTGGGCTTGTGGCTGTTGGATACAGTGGTCGTGACACTTCAGTGATGGGAGTATTATCTGAAACCTTATCGAGAGCTCAATCATTTCCGGCCGGTATTTTTAGGGTTACCCAACCTTCTCAATCGATTCTTCCAGCAGTAACTGAATTTCTTGAGGCAGCTACTAATGCGGGTATTTCGGTGACCATTGTTGAAGTCCCTACATTTGATGAGTTGGCTGGTGACCTTGTCGATAGCATCGACTTACCACCAGTACTACAAAACCATGTTCAGCAATCACGACCACAGCCAGTTCTTAGTAATGTACCATTTACAACACAGGAGAAGCTAAAATTTCTGGTGCTGCAATGTTCAGCGATACCAATTATTGCAATTGCGGCCTCCTCGACGACCATTCAAAACTGGCTGGTTGCCGAGCCCAAGACGTATCCCCGGCTGCGGAAATATGCGAATAAGAGCATTCTTGCCGATGTCCCATGGACAAATACGGTACTCAAACAGCACAAGGACGGCAACAACACCATGCATGGGGATGGTTCGGGACGTTTTGTGAATATTGCCCGCTTCTACAACAATATGGTCGGCGCAACAGGGGCGCCCGGCAGCACCAATTGGTGGACACTCTGGACGGGCGGATTGCTCAGCACCAATGCCTCCGGCGTTGATTCCGGCGTTTGGGCAGACTTTGACAAATAAAGGAGTGTGACACTCCTTTGATGCTTCTTGCAAAATGACCTGATTCGGTAACGCCTGCTCCGTGGCAGGAAATCCCGCTCTGGCGATCAGCTCCGTTATTTGTGTGACTGCGGGAACGCAGCAGGGTTTGAGGGAAGCTGGCTGCAGAGAAGATCGATAACCGCCTTACCACCATCGACTGAAAGGTGGTTATCATCGTAGTAGAGCAGCTTGCCGTCTCGTATCAAGCATATCTGCCCACCGTCCGAAAAGACCGGCGTAGGATCGAATAATTGAACTTGCGGATATTGTTGCAAGATTGGAAGAAAATATGTGCGTACCAGTTGCATATCGCGGTTGTGGTATTTCAGCGGGAAAGACGGTGTATGACTGGTGGGCAAATACGGACGGGGAAGGTAGAGAATGGGTAGAATCGCCTTGCCTTCGGGCGTGATGATGCGTGGGTTGTCAAAAGAGAAAATCACACGCACCTTGCGCTGGTTAAGAAATTCCAGCGATCGTTGCAGCGCCTGCCGGATGCCATCAATCCGGACGGGCAGTGAATACCGACTCAGATCATTACGCGGGGCATCCGCCGGAAGTAACAGCGGATCTTCCTCATGCCGCAGCCAGAAAACCCAATATGCGTATAGAATGACAGTATGGATGGTCTGTCCTTCCGGACGGGCAAGATAGTGGTACATGTACTCGTACTCTTGTTGGGCTTCGATAAAGTCCTGTCGCGGAGACTCAAAGCGAAAGGCCGGGGTAAGCCCCATGAGCGGCAACCCGGCGCAGGCGTTGCGGGCGAGAAGAATCTCACCTCGTGCACGCATGGCGTCTCCGAGTGCGTTGCGGATTGTGAGAGCGTGGGAATCTCCGATGAGCAGGACGGTAGGCGCACCTTCTGCTGATTGCACAAGTCCGTCGGGCCGTTTGATCCAGTTCGACGGTAGTGATTTAAAACCTTGTGAATAGGTATTCCAAAGGTTTGCGTACTCCGGCGGACAGCGCTCCGGAATTCCGTTCGACCGCCAGATCCACAGTCCAAACGACGCCACCAGAATCATCGAAATGGCGCAGATCCACACCGTTCGCCCGGTCGCCCACTGCTTGCGCACCCGGCGCTCAATC
>CAYWTJ010000044.1:0-4674 GCA_964460225.1 uncultured Planctomycetaceae bacterium
CCCCGGCTGCACCGCGCCGGCGGCATAGTCCTCGACCGCCGAATCGCTCGCGCCCATGATGACCGGCAGCCCCTCCGGCAGCCCCGTCGCGGCGGCGGCGGAGCGGGTGATCGCGCCGCCGCGGTCGGTGGGCTTGCCGATGGCGGGGAGGGCGTCGTAGGTAATTCCCGCCAGTTCGCAGAGTTCCCGCGACCAGCAGCCCTGCCTCATGTCCCAGAAGAGCGTGCCTTGCGCTTCGATGCAATCACAGGCCAGTTCGCCGGTCAGCAGATAGCGGATGTAATCTTTCACAAACGAGATGTGCCGGATGCGCGCGAACTTCTCCGGCTCGCGGTGGCGCAGCCAGAGCATCTGCGGCAGCGTCCAGGTCGGCGTCGGCGCCTGATACGCGGTCTGAAAAATCCGGTCGAAATGCTTCTGCTTCAGGTAGGCGCATTCTGCCACGCTGCGCTGGTCGGTCCAGATGATCGTGGGGCGGACGACCTGCATCTGCGCATCCAGCAGCACCGCGCCGTGGGTGTAACTGTCAAGGCTCAACGCCAGTAACTCGCCTTGCGCGGCCGGATTCAGTTCTCGCAGCAGGCGGCACATCACAGCATGCCAGTCGGCCGGGTTCTGCTCCGCCCACCCCGGTTGGGGGTGACTGGTGGCATACTCGCCGGAGCGGCTGTCGACGATGTTGCCGTCGGTGTCGATTAGCGTGATCTTGCAGCCGCCGGTGCCAAAGTCGATGCCGAGGAGCAAACCCTTTGCGCTCATTTTTTCGGCTCCAGAAGCCACTTGTGCGCGGGATCGGGGACGGAGAGGAATTTGCGGTGATTCGCTCCGGCCATGATCCAGAGATAGTACATGGTATAGCCGGGGGCGTTGATGACCGGGTGATAGCCGCGCGGAATCAGCGTGGTGTCGTTCTGCCGCACGGTACAAGTGCAGTCGATCGACCGGTCGTCGGTATAGATTTTCTGGATGCCGTAGCCCTGTTCCGGATGGAAGCGGAAGAAATACAGCTCTTCCATGTCCACCTCCAGCGGCAGGTTGTCAAAGTCGTGCCGGTGCGGCGGGTAGCTGGCGTGGTTGCCCGACGGGACGTAGGCTTCCCCGATAAAGAGGTGGCGGGAGGGGAAGGCGTCGGTCAGCATCAAAAGCGCATTCCGTTGATAATTTTCCTTGCCGATGCTGGCCTCCTTGACCTGTTCGGGCGCAATGACATATGCCGGCGTCTTGAGGTCGGACGGGGATGCGGTCCAGGCGATTTCAACGTCCGTGGTCGCCGTGACGGTGTAGCTGCTGCCGCAGGGGAGGTAGACGGTGTACGGCTTGCCGGAGAAGACGTCCTTGCGCGCACCGACCTTCGGGAAAGAAAAATCCTTGCCCGCCACCGCGCACTTGCCGCCGAGAACGATCAGCGCCACCTCGCGCTTGCCGCAGCGGGCGCTGTATGTTTCGCCTTTCTTGAGGCTGAGGATGCCGAACTCCGTGAGTTTGAGTCCGCCGTCACCGAGCTTGGCAATTTTTCTGAAGCCGCTTTTGGGCTGGTAGTGTTTCAAATATTCCACGATGTGCTCCCGTATGGTTTCCGTCGGCCGGCCGTTTTTGGTTGCCGGAGTCAGAGTTCAATCAGCTCCAGGTCGAGCAGCTTGCTGATCTGTCGCAGTTCCTTTCGGATGTCGGCATGGCAGAGGACGTAATGATGCTCAAAGCCGCTCTCCACCAGCTTTTCCACCAGCTCCTGCGCCGGTTGCCGGAAGCGCACCGTCAGCGGGGTGCCGTGCAAAAGCTGCGCGGTGTCGAGTCCCTCGCCGCTGATCGAGAGCAGACGATAGCCGTTGCCCTCGCGGGTGTCGCCGATGCGGATGACCGTGACCGGACCGCCCTTGAGCGGGAACTCGCTGGCGATTCCCTTCTTGTTGCCGCCGTCAATGATCGAGTGCTTGAGCAGTTGCGGCGTGCAGCCCTGCTTGCACAGCGACAGCGGCGCGGCCCCACAGTGCCAGAAAAGGCCGGTGTCCCCCTGCGGGTCGAAGGAGATCAGGTCGCAGAAAAACGCGTCCGAGCCGCCGAGCATCTTGACAAACAGCATAGCCAGAGCGCCGTAGGCGTCGCCTTCACAGGCGGCCGGGACGCCCGACCCCGTCAGGCAGCCGAGGATGTGACAAACGCCGATGCCGTAGAGGTCGCTGAATTCCGGCCAGCAGCGCACCGTCCAGGCGTCGAGGCGGTATTTTTTTGTGAGTCTGCCGAAGGCCGCGAAGAGCGCCGCGCCCTTTTCCAGTTCTTCGTCGCTGATGCTGCAGACGCATTTTCCGCGCACCTGCTCCACCGCCGCCGCCAGTTCTTCGCCCCGGATGGTTTCAGCTACCTTGATTAACTCCAGCAGGGTGATTCCCTCCACCTCCGCGCCGAATTTTTCGCGCAGCGCCAGTTCGTTGAAGTCGGAAGTGTAGAAGCCCGGCACGCGCCCCCCGAGCGAGCCGATCCGCACGCGGGCGATTTTCTTCAGGCAGGCCAGTGTCTTGAATTGCCGCGCCAGTTCCGGCAGAGCGGTATCGGCGTGGCCGTACACAAGGCTGTACTTGAGGTTCATCTTCCAGAGCGCGTGGGCGTTCATGTTGGTCGCGCAAAAGCTGTTGGCGGCGATCCGCCCGCCGGACATCTGCGGTTCCGGCTCCGACCAGAAAATAACCGGCTTGCGCAGCTTCACCGCCATCCCCGGTACAATCGCGCCAAGCGAGAAGGTGATGAAGTGCGCGAGGATCACATCCACCCGCGCTTCCTCGAATCGTTTGAAGACCTCCTCCGCCTCAACCTCGCTCTGGATCAGCAGCCCGCAATCGACGATCTCGACCCCGAGCGTCGCCAGATCCCGCAACGCCTGCTGCCGCTGCGTCTGCAGTTTGTCGTTAATCCAGCTTCCCTTGACGAGTGACAGATACCCGACCTTCAACCCAGTCATTTCCCTTGCTCCCTCATGAATTGTTCCGTCTGGGCCAGAGTCGGAATTCCCGTCCGGCCACCGAATTTTGTGCACTTGATTGCTGCCGCCGCCGCCGCGAAGCGCAGACACTCCGCCCAATCGCCGCCCCGGAGAAACCCGCAGGCGAACGCACCGTGAAAGACGTCCCCCGCCCCCGTCGTGTCCACCACCGGAACGGAAAATGCCGGCTGCCGGTAGAGGCGCTGCCCGTCAAACCCCACGCTGCCGCGTGAACCGAGGGTGACGGCGGAAAATTTGCATCCGGCGCAGCCAGCCTGAAAGAGCTTGCGCACGGCGTCTTCGGGGTCTTCTGTTCCGATGTGGCGCTCCATGAACTTTTCGGAGGCGATGATGATGTCGCAGAGCGCGAGCAGGCGGTCGATCTCCGGGACGATGGTTCCCGCGTCGAGGGCAACCGTGACCCCGGCGGCGCGGGCGATCTGTGCGGCGCGCAGGGCGGCGGCGGTCTGATGCCCGTCCAGATGCAGCAGGCGGGCGCTTTCAATTCGGGCTGGGGCGACCTCCTCCGGCGTTAGGGGTAACACGCTGCCGCGCGTCCAGACGATGCTGCGGTGGCCGTTGGAGGAATCCGTCCAGCAGAACGCCGCCGGGGATTCCGCTCCCGTCCGGCGCACCATGCCCGCGATATCGACGCCTTCATGGGCAAATGCGGCAAGAATGGCGCTCCCTCGCTCGTCATCGCCGACGCCTCCGAGAAATCCCGTCCGCAGTCCCAGGCGCGCCGCCGCAACCGTCGCCGTTGCCGCCGGTCCGCCGCCCTGCGTCAGCGTCTCTTGCGCCTCCACCTTGTCATCCGTCGGGATGCGCGGGGTCAGGCAGGAATAATCCAACCCGCAATACCCCAGCCCGATCAGATCATACCTGTTTTTTGTCATGGTTCCTCTCCGTCACAGACGAACTATACCCCCGCCGTTGAAATTAGTCAACTATCAAATGAAAATAAATGAGTGTAAATGATAAATGAATGATAATTATTTAGAGAATATGAGAGTGTTTGCTTGACCAACGGGCGGTGTGTCATATACTTGGCAGAAGAGACGGGAAGGGGCGAGAGAATTTGACGATTGCTTGCGGATTGGCAGAGCTACCGTGAAGTGGATCTGGGTTTCCACTGCGGCAATGCGCTCCCACGGGGAGCAGGCTTGGGACAATACTTCCCTGCAATTAATATCAGTAACATTCTATATGTCAAATAGTTGTGTTATTTCACCGCGATAGCTCCGGCGGTTTTTATGATACCAATGTCGAGGGTGCGGCTGGGTACCGGGGACGAAGGCCGCAGGAGCCGGGAAAGGTGTGAATGAAGACGTTGCGCTCGCTGGAGATTCTGGATTTCCTCAAGACTCGCAAGCACTGCTCGATGGCAGAGCTGATGGAGCATTTTCAGGTATCGCCGGCGACCATTCACCGCGACATCACCGAGCTGACCCAAAAAAAACTGATTCAGAAGGTGCATGGCGGGGTAGCGGCGATTGCGGAGGCCGCAGCCGAAACGGCAGCGCGTCCGGATGCGCCGTTCTCGTCCCGCATCAACCGTGAGACCGTGCGCAAGACCGCCATCGCCGCCGAGGCGCTGCCGCTGATTGAGGATGGCGACATTGTCTTCCTCGACTCTTCCACAACGGTGCTTCATCTGGCGCGCCAGATACAGGGGTTGGCTCTTTCCAGCCTCACGCTGG
>CAYWTJ010000045.1:0-78827 GCA_964460225.1 uncultured Planctomycetaceae bacterium
AGGGGCTTTTATCTGGATATGCAGCGCAGTTGCCTGTTTTCCAGCGTGTTTGTGAATGGGAAATACGTCGGCTGGAGCAAGACCTTTCATGCGCCGTGGCAGATGGATCTGAGCGGTTTTCTGGAACCGGGAAAGGTCAACGAGCTGGCAATTGTCTTCAAGGACGCCTATTACAGCCTGAATGTTGCCGCGCAGAAAAAACCGCAGGCGGCGGGTTGGCGCTGGTGCTGGAATTTGCCGGCGGACTTTGTCTCCTCGATTCAGTCCATCGGGGAGATGCACGATTTTCCGGTGACGGCGGATGTGCGGGCGGGCATTCTGGAGCCGGTATCCATCGCGGTGTGCGGAAATGTCTACACCGAGGATGTGTTCTGCCAGACGTCGGTGAAGGAGGGCAAGCTCAAGCTGGAAGTGACGGCGTTCAATCCCGGAAAAACCGCAACGACGGTGAAGGTCGAAAATGCGGTCCGGCCGTGGAATGGCGGCAAGGGCGGGGAGACGGTGCTGACGCTGCCGGCAAAGGATCTCACGCTGCAACCGGGCGAACGGCAGACCTTCACGGTGGAGGCACCGTGGAAAGACGCCCATCTTTGGTGGCCGGACGATCCGTACCTGTATCAGGTAAAGACCACGCTGGTTGCGGCCGGAAAGCAGACGGATCTGCGGCTGACGCGCTTTGGCTTCCGTGAGTGGGACTGGAAGACGGATCACATGTTTCGCCTGAACGGGGTGAAGTGGCCGATGTGGTCGGACATTGCAGGCGCGCCCTCGGCGGAGGAGTTTGTCCGCCGGATGAAGGAGGTGACGCATCTGAATCAGGTCCGGCTCTGGTGCAAGGGCGGCTGGTGGAAGATGACCCGGCGGCAGACGCTGGAGTTCTTCGATGAAACAGGCGTCGCCGTCCGTTCCAGCGGCACCTTCGACGGCCAGTTGGCGAACTATGGCGCCGGCTTGCGCGAAGAGGATATGAGCAAGCCGGCAGATGCACGCGGCAACCGTCCGTTCAAGGCCAAGACCCGATTGTTTGATGCCTGGCGTGAACAGATGAACTCCTGGATCAAGGCGGAACGCAATCATCCGAGCATCTACATCTGGTCGGTCGAGAACGAGGTGACCTTTATCAATATCCTCAATTTGGGGATGTCGGCCGAGTGCGAGCCGGAGATCCGCAAGGGCGTCGAGCATGTGATGCGGCTGGACCCGACCCGTCCCGCCATGATCGACGGCGGCAACTGCCTGAAGGATGAGTCCCTGCCGGTCAATGGCGCGCATTATACGGAGCTGTATAACAGTGCGTTGCGCGACTTCCCGGACGCGGCGTATGAGCGCGAGCGGTTTTATGACAAGGCGCATCCGCAACGGAATGCCTGGCGAATGGTGCCGGGGCGTCCGATCATGAAGGGCGAGATTCTGTTTGCCGAGGGGTACACCCCCGAGCGCTTGGCGACCATCGGCGGCGACCAGTGTTTCATTGGCGTCGGGCAGACGATGCAGGCGCGCGGCCTGTTCGGAAAGATGTTGAGTGAAGGATATCGCTGGTCGGAGGTGTCGTCCTTCTATTTCTGGATGGGCTCCAGCGACGGGCGATACTGGAATTCCTGGAATCCGGTGGCCGTATTCAGCCGGGAATGGAACTGGACCTTCGGCGGCGGCGAGAAGGTGAGGCGGACGCTCAAGGTCTTTAATTCCACCCACGATGCTGCTCCCATTACAGCTTCCTGGGAGCTGGCGCTTGATGGCAAGAAGGTTGCCGGGCAGGAGAAGATTGTTCCGATTCCCGCCGGCGAAGCGGCCGTCTGGGATGTGACGTTTGATGTTCCTGCGGTCACGGACCGCACCGAAGGGCAGTTCATCCTCAAGGCGATCCGGAACGGCAAGGAGGTGTTTCGCGAGAGCAAGGAGGTGTCGGTTCTGGACCTGAATGCCGCAAAGAAGCCCGCGCTGACAGCCGGCGAACTGGCCGTTTTTGATCCGCAGGGGCAGGTCAAGGCATATCTTCAGGGGCGGGGAATTGCGTTCACCAATGTGGAGTCTCTGGAAAAGTTGCCGGCGGGCGCGAAGGTGCTGCTGATCGGCAAAGACGCCCTGAGCCCTCAGCAGGCGGTGGACAGCCGCTGGCAGGAGCTGACGCTCGCGGGGTTGCGGGTGCTGGTATTCGATCAGAAGAGTCCGCTGAGCTTTCAGGCGATTCCGGCCGATCTTGCGCCAACGAACTACGAAGGGCGAGTCGGCTTCAGCGAGGATCTGAGCCATCCGGTCTTCGCCGGGTTGCAGCAGAAGGACTTCTTCACCTGGGGCAACGATCATGTCTTGTACCGCAACGCCTACAAGAAGGGGACGCGGGGCGGGCGGAGCCTGGTGCAGGTGGACAACGATCTGGCCTGTACGGCGCTGGAGGAGTGTCCTTCGGGCGAGGGTGTTTATCTGCTCTGCCAACTGGCGGCGGCGGAGAAATTGAAGAGTTGCGCGCCGGCGCGGCGATTGATTGACAACGCGCTGAATTATCTGGCGGACTACAAGCCGCTGCGGCGGGATTTGAGCTTCTGCCCCGGCGGAGCAACGGGCGGGGCGCAGGAGACGCTGTTGAAGGAGTCCGGACTCGTCTATAGCAAAATGAGCGAGGTCCTGCCGGCTGCCGGGGCGGGGGAGAGGGGGCGGATCGCGTTGGTTAGCGCCACGCCGGAGAATTTACAGCAGTTGGCGCAAAAAAAGGCGGAGGTGGAGAAGTTTTGTGCGGCCGGCAACTGGTTGGTTTTGTGGGGGCTGACGCCGGAGGGACTGAGCGCTTACAATCAGGTGGTCGGCGTGGACCATGTGATCCGGCCGTTTGAACGGGAGCGCGTGTTGCTCAGTTACCCGCTGGACCCGCTGGCGTCGGGATTGACGCTGAAGGATGTGGTGATGGATACGGGGAAGGCGCTTTATCCGTGGATGGCACTGCGGGAGCCGGACAACGAGGAGTTTGCGTATGTGGTGGATTACGACGATGTCGCGCCGTTCTGCCGCTTCCCGACTGCGCAGGAGATGAACAAGGGCAAGATGGCTGCGGGCGTCGATCAGCAGCCGCGCAATATGGTGAACGGCTTCACCAGCGATGACAATTGGTGTTTCACCTACACGACGATCCTTGATGAGGGACATAAGACCTCCTTCCGGATGGAGCTTCCGAAGGCTACCGCGCTGCAGACGTTGCGCATTCGTCCGAGCAAGTTGTACCATCCGCTCACCAAGGTGAAGGTGTTCTTTGATGATGACTCCAAGCCGATTGAGGCCTCTTTGCCGGTGCGGGAGAATCCGATCGGTGAAGACATCCAGCTTGGCGGCCGGACGGCGAAGTCGGTGACGATCGAGATGGCGCAGTGGCAGCAGCGCGGGGCGCAGAACATCGTCGTGGTCGACAACCTCTGGCTGCTGGCCCAGCGCGACGAGGCGTTTACCAAACGCGTGAAGAGCCTGTTGAATGTAGGCGGATTGCTGCGCTATAACGTCGGCAGCGGCGGAATCGTCCTCTGCCAGGTGAATCTGCCGGCGCAGGAACGCAATCCGGGAAACCGCGCTAAAAAGATCAATATGGTCTCGACGATTCTGAAGAATCTTGGTGCGGGCTCCGGCAGCGAGCGTGTGTTGATTGCCGGCGCGGGGCTGCGGTATGAGCCGGTGCGCCTGCCCGATAGCGTATTCACCGCCTATGCTACCGGCCGCGGCAAGCCTGGTTGGTTTAACGGCGGGCGGGAGGGCGACTTCGGAGCGTTGCCGGTCGGGGAGCAGAAGTTTGCCCGTACCGATTATTTTCTAAGCGACTTCAGCACCTCGCCGGTGCCGACGGTTCTGATGACGGGAGGTCCCGGCAGCGAGGTGCAGCCGAAGGAGCTGAATGGTTTGAAGGTCGGGCGTAAAGCGGAGGTGCTCTTCTTCCTGCACACGTTCAACCCCGGTGGGGGCGCGCAGGCCTATGCCCGCGAGTTGGAGCGGGTTGCCCGGGATCCCGATTACAAGATCCAGCAGGAGCAGCCGTGGGTGTTCCAGTATGTCGTGCATTATTCCGACGGCAGCACAACGGCGATTCCCGTGGTGTATCTGCGCGATGTGGGCAACTGGCTGGTCACTGGCGAGGCGGCTCCGTTGCCCGGGGCGGCACTGGCTTGGAGCGGGGAGGCGAAGAAGCCGCAGTCCAAAGTGGCTCTCTACTCCTTCCAGTGGAACAATCCGAACCCTCAGAAAGAGATCGTGTCGATTGATCTGCAAAATCGCGAGAACGGTAAGTTCGGGACGCCTGCGGTGTTCGCAATTACTACTGGGGTATCCCAGAAATAAACTTTCACGTTGGGTGAATTAGATAAAAGCCCCGATCCGCATGCGGTCGGGGCTTCCTTGTATTTTGCTTTATCCTGATACGGATTGGTCAACGATTTCGATTTGCGGCGTTCCGGGGGGCGCAGCGTTGCCGCAGAGCCGAAGGAGTTCGGTTTCGTCAATGACCGGTATCTGCAGTTCGATGGCCTTGTCGCGTTTGCCGCCGCCGCCATCGCCCGCGACCAGATAGTCGGTGGTGCGTCCGACGCTGCTGCCGACCTTGCCGCCGGCGGATTCGATTAACTTTTTGGCATCCTCGCGGCCGTAGCTCGGCAGGGTGCCGGTGAGAACGAAGGTCTTGCCGGCGGCGGCGGTCATTGCGGCGTTTCGCTGGGCGGTTAGCCGGACTCCGGCGGCGGCGAGGCGTTGCAGCAGTTCCTGATTTTTGGGGTTGTGCAGGAACGAGTGCAGCGAATGAGCCGCGACCTGCCCCAGCGTTCGTTTGACCTCGGATACGCCCAGCGTGATTTCCGCCAACTGCTTGGAGGTTGCAGACAGCAAGGCGTTGCCGTCGTTGCGGAAGTGCTCGGCCACGGCGGCGCATTTCTTTCCCCCGAACGAGGGCAGACCGAGGCCCTCCAAGCGGAAGGCCAGAGAGGTGGTTCCGTCTCGCGGGAGCGCAGCGCGGGTATGGACCTCCTGCAAGGCGGCAAATAACTGTTCGGCTGTTTTTTTGCCCAACGTCCGGAACGATTGCGTCTCTCCTGCATCGAGGCTGGCGATCTCCTGCTCGTTCGCTTCTTGCAGCGCGGTCAGGGACTGGAAATGATCGGCTACCAGACGTGCGGCAGTTGCGCCGAGTTGCGAAATCGAAAGCGCCGTCAGCAGCCGCGCCAGTCCCCGGTCTTTCGCCTCGTTCAGCGCCGCCAGTAGGTTTTCGATGCTCTTTTCCTTGAAGCCTTCCGCGCCGTCGAAGACCTGCGCGGTGAGCGCGAAGAGGTCGGCTGCGTCCCGGACGGCCTTCTTCTCCAGCAGAAAATCAATGAGTGCCGGGCCGAAGCCGTCAATGTCCATCGCTTCGCGGCTGACAAAATGCAAGAGGCGCGCGCGTACCTGCGCCGGGCAGGCGGCGTTGGTGCAGAGATGCGCCACCAGTCCTTCTTCTTGTTCTACCGGTCCGTCGCAGGCCGGGCATAGGGCGGGCATTGTGAAGATGCGCTCGCTTCCATTCCGTTTTTGCGGGAGACATGCCACGACCTGCGGAATGATTTCCCCCGCCTTTTCGATCAGCACCCGGTCGCCGATGCGGATGTCCTTCTGCCGGATGTTGTCGAGATTATGCAGCGTCGCGTGCGAGATGGTCGATCCGGAAAGAAAGACCGGCTCAAGGTCCGCTACCGGCGTCAGGGTGCCGAACTTGCCCACCTGAATGCGGATGTCGCAGATCGTCGTCTCGGCGCGCTCCGGCTCGAACTTGTAGGCCAGCGCCCAGCGCGGACACTTGGCGTCGGCGCCGAGCGCCTCCTGCTGCGCGAGGGAATTGATTTTGACGACCATCCCGTCGGTATCGTAGGCGAGGGTATGGCGGAGGGTGTCCAGCTCGTCGCGGCGGGCGAGCAACTCCTCCAGTGTGCGACAGAGACGGCGTTCGGGGTTGACCGGAAATCCCAGCGATGCGAGGGTGCGCAGGGCGTCCTCCTGTGTGCGCACTCCGAGTTCCGCCGGGCGCGGCGTGGCGTAAATCCAGGCGGCGAGTCCGCGTTTGGCGACCAGCGCCGCATCCTTGAGCTTTAATGTCCCGGCGGCGGCGTTGCGTGGATTGGCGAAGACGCGCTCCGCCCCGGCAGCTTCCTGCTCACTGACAATGCGGGCAAAAGCGGCGCGGGGCAAGTAAATTTCGCCGCGCACCTCAAGCCGGGCGGGGAGGCTGCCGCCGGGGAATTGCTTCGCATCCAGACGGTGCGGCAATCCGCCGACAACCTTGACGTTCGCGGTCACGTCTTCCCCGACCCGGCCGTCGCCGCGGGTGGCGGCTTTCTTCAATTCGCCGTTTTCGTAGACGATGGATATCGCCAGACCGTCGATCTTCAATTCGGTCATGTAAGTCACGGCTTCCGCTCCGGCGGGAGTCCCGGCAAGGGTCGCTTCGGTGCGGCGGCAGAATTTGCTCAGTCCCTCTTCGTCGTAACAGTTGGTGATGCTGAGCATCCGCACCGCATGCGTCACCAGTTTCTCTTCCTCTGCGTTTGCCGTTGTTGGCGTCGCGGGCGAGTCTGCTGCGTCGAGGGTCGCGGTGTCCGGCGTAAGGTCGGAGCCGACCATCTGGGTCGGACTGTCAGGCCGGACGATTTGCGGGTACCGCACCTCCAGAGATTGCAATTCCTCAAGCAAACGGTCGAACTCCCGATCGCTGATCTCCGGCGCGGCGTTCTGGTAATACAGCGCATTGTGGCGCGTGATTTCCTTTACCAGCCACTCATAGCGTGCCTTTTCCGCCGTTTCCGGCTCGGTCATGGCGGGGGCCGGGAATGCTGGCGGGAGGGGAGCGCTGGCGGCGAAAAGGCCACCAACCTGCGCGGGAGTACGGGGCGTTTGCGGGGCGTTCGGCGTGGGGGGCGTACCGAACAGGCCGCCATTGTCGGTTTGTTTTTTTGCGCGCATTACTGGTAGAGGCCCTCCGCGCGCCGGCGGGTGGCGGTCTTGGACAGGTGCGTGTCGTCCACGACATCAAGCTTGAGACGGGCGATCAGTTCACGCAGATAATCGAGGTGCGGGCATTTCGGGCCGTGGTAATTGCTGCGGGTGATGCAACTGGAGAGATGCAGCACGACCCGCTCCCGGTCGATGCCTTCTTTTTGTTTGAGCTTGCTGAGGTAGTTGGAGATTTTTCGTTGCGCGGCACGGCCGCAGCAGCCCCCGCACGACATCATGACATGCCGCAGCGGCTTGGCCGCCGGGTAGCCGGCGAAGGCGTCCTCGCGGTGCGTGAGCGCGCGCTCGCAGAAATAACCGCCGCAGCGTTCGGTCACGATGTGGCATTGCAGGATGATGGCGACTTCTTTGTCTTCCAGCATGGTTTTCCTCCACCGTTGCAGGTCGTGGATTGGCGCACAGCCCGTTGGTTGGCAGCTTCTCAGAGAATCTGCCGGCGGGCGCGCTTATTCGGCGGCGATTTTCTTTTGCAGGGCGGCATCTTTTGCGGCGACCCCTTCGGCCATCTTCTTGCGGTGTTCCAGCAATTTCTTGTGAACGCCCGTGTCCTTGCGGCCCAGAATCTGCAGCGCCAGAAGCGCGGCGTTGGTGCCGCCCGCGCTGCCGACGGCGACGGTCGCAACCGGAATGCCGGCCGGCATCTGAACCATCGACAGCAGACTGTCAAGCCCGGAGAGCGCCGTCCCGCCGATGGGCACGCCGATGACCGGCAGAATCGTGTGGCCCGCGATTACCCCCGCCAGATGCGCCGCGCCGCCCGCCGCCGCGATGATGACCTCAAGCCCGCGCTTTTCCGCACCTGCCGCCCAGTCCATGACTACCGCCGGAGTGCGGTGCGCGCTGGCGACCTTCACCTCGAAGCCGACGCCGAATTCACGCAGGGTTTTCACTGCGCCTTCGAGCTTTTCGTAGTCCGAGTCGCTGCCCATGATGATGCCGATGACCGGCTTGTCCGCTTTCTTCGCCATGTTTGTTCTTTCTTGAATTCTGAGGTTGATAAATCGTAATTTCATCCCGCGAGCCCGGCTGCCGTGAAAGGGGTGTGCGCTCCGGTCAGCCGCGCCGCAGGGCGTCCCGCCAGCGCAGCTCCGCCCGGAGCGGCTGACGGGATTCCTGTGCAGCCGAAAGGCGGTTGTCTGTTTCCGGCTGTGTTCTTCAAAGTTGCCAGAGCGTAAGGCCGGTCTGGTCGTCGTGTCTGCGCGTGAACTCAGGGCCGGCTAATTCTTCGATCTGCACTTCAGCCGCGAACACGATGGTTCCCGCCATCAGGTGCCCGCCAAATGCCTGTCCGCGCTCGTTACCGAGAACCAGATGCGCATGTACAAACGGCAGACCGTCTTTGATCGATACATTGCCGAGCAGGCTGAGAATTTCCACCGGGTGATCGATCGCGAGCGTCTGGTACTGCCGGTTTTCCTGATGATAAAAACCGAGCTTGGCGTGCGTCAGCGCTCCGATGCCGCTGATCCGGCCGAGACGGATGTTCTCGCGCTGACAGAGTTCGGTCATCTCCGCCAGCAGGTCGGCGTGGTAGTCCAGGCGGGCTACGATGGTGCGGCAACTCTTCGTTTCACGATAGACTGCCATGCTTTCCTCCTGAAGGCGACGAACGTGAAAATGCCGTTTACTGCTTGTCCTGCGTGGCGAGATCGAAGCCGGTGGCGCTCTCGACCGCGCAGACGGCGGTGACGGGGTTCAGGAAGTGCGCAAACTCCTCCTGCCCGAGCGCATAAGCGCAGGCTCCGGCCGCATCCTTGGCGGTGAACTTCGCGGTCTGCTCTGGCGTCGGCCAGCAGTGTTCGTAGGTCGAGACATAGAAACAGCACCCCTTCTGCAGCTCAAAGGAGCGGACCTTGATTCCGTCGCGGCGAATGGTTCCGAGCCAGCCGGTCTTCTCGCCTTTGCGCACGATCGCGGCGATGCGGGGGGTGTCGTAGGCGTCCTTCTCGTAGTCCATCACGGCCAGCGAATAAATCAGCGCGTCGCGGATGCTCATGCCGGTGGCGATCTTCTCCGCGATGGGGTCGGTCTGGCTACCGTTGGTGAGGATGGCGGTGCCGTTGACGATCTTCGCGCAATTATAGGCGATGTAGGGATTCTTGAAGATGTCGCCCTCGTGTCCTTCCTTCGGGACAATGCTGACCGCGTCCTTGCCGACAACGGCTTTGCGGTTGGGGAAGCTGCGGGAAGAGACGCGGTAGAGCGCCGCGAGGTTGCCCGCTTCCGTCATTCCGACCGCCACGATCCGTCCGAGATAAATGTCCTGCATGTCGTTCCTTTGTGCGAAAAAAAAGGTAAATGGAATCCGTGCGGGTGTTTCACCGCAGGGCTTGCAACGCTTGCTTTTGTGCCTGGAGCGTTTGCTTCAGAATGTTCTCCTCGTGCGCGGTCGAGAGGAAGCAGGCCTCGAACTGCGCCGGCGGCAGATAGACGCCCTCGGCCAGCATGCTCCGGAAATAACGGGCGTACTGCCCGGTGTCGGCGTCCATGATCTGCGCGTAGCTGCGGGCCTCGTCGATGCCGAAAAACACCGTGAAGGCGCTGCCGAGTTGGTTCACGGTCGCCCGGATACCGGCTTGCTGCAAATTTGCCCGCAGCCCTTGCGCGAGTTTTGCGGTGCGCTCCGCCAGAACAGGATACGGATTTTCGCGCTTGAGGATGTCGAGGGTCGCAAGACCGGCGGCGCAACTGATGGGATTGCCCGAGAGCGTTCCGGCCTGATACACTGGTCCCGCCGGGCTGATCTGCTCCATCCATTCCCGCCGCCCGCCGTATGCGCCCATCGGCAGGCCGCCGCCGATGATCTTGCCGAGCGTGGTCAGGTCGGGCGTGACGCCGAAAAGCTCCGCCGCGCCGCCAAAGGCGACTCGGAAGCCGGTGATGACCTCGTCAAAAATCAGCAGCGCCTCGTGTTTGTCGCACAAGCCCCGCAGCCCTTGCAGAAAGCCCGGCTCCGGCAGAACCAGTCCCATGTTGCCCGCGACCGGCTCGACGATCACCGCTGCAATCTCGCGCGGGAACGCCTCAAAGCAGGTTGCAACGCTACCGAGGTCGTTGTAATCCGCCAACAGGGTGTCCGCCGCCGCGCCAGCGGTTACGCCGGGGCTGGAGGGGGTGCCGTGGGTGAGCGCCCCGCTGCCGGCGCTGATTAAAAACGAATCGGCGTGGCCGTGATAGCAGCCGCGGAATTTGATGAATTTGTCGCGTCCGGTCGCCGCACGTGCCAGCCGCAGCGCGGACATGGTCGCCTCGGTGCCGGAGTTGACCAGCCGCAGCATTTGCAGATGCGGCATCGCGCCAAGAATCGCCTCGGCCAGCCGGATTTCCCCCTCATGGCAGGCACCGTAGCTCAGCCCGCGTCCCGCCGCCTCGCGCACGGCGTCCACGACCTCCGCCCGCGCGTGTCCCAGAATCAGCGGCCCCCAGCTCATCATGTAGTCGAGGTATTCCCGCCCTGCGGCATCGGTCAGGCGGCAGCCGGAGGCGTGGCGGATGAACACCGGTTCCGCGCCGACAGAGGCGAAAGCGCGGACCGGGGAGTTGACGCCGCCGGGCATGAGGTTGCGCGCGCGCGCAAACAGGTCGCTGGAAATCGTCGGCTCCTTCCGGGGAATTCGGGTTTACAGGTTGTTCGGCGGTTGGTAAGATGAGGGCGTTGCGCCGCATCGCCTCTCTGCGCTGCGGCGACGGAGCGAAGTCCGGCCGAACCTTCCGCGCTCTTATTATTCGCGGCCGCCGGAAAATGTCAAGAAAGGCGTTGTGCCGATGAGCGGGAAAACGGGAATTTGCTATTTGATTGGCGGAGGGCCGGGCGATCCGGGTTTGCTGACGCTGCGCGGCCGGGAATGTCTGGAGCGCGCGGAGGTTGTCTTTTACGACTATCTCGCCTCGGAGTTGCTGCTCGATTATGCCCCTGCCGGCGCGCGCCGGGTGTGCGTGGGCAAGGCCGCCGGGGCGCATTCGGTCGCGCAGGAGGAAACGACCCGTCTGCTGATCGAGGCTGTACGCGCGGGGCATGTCGTGGCGCGGCTCAAGGGCGGCGATCCGTTCGTCTTTGGGCGCGGCGGTGAGGAGGCGCAGGCTCTGGCTGAAGCAGGGTTGCCGTTCGAGATCGTTTCCGGCGTCACCTCGGCGATTGCGTCGGCGGCATATGCGGGAATTCCGGTGACGCATCGCGGGCTGGCGACGGCCGTGACGCTGGTGACTGGGCACGAATCCCCTGACAAACAGCAGGTGCAGACAGATTGGGCGGCGCTGGCGCGCGGCGGGCAGACGCTTTGCATCTATATGGGGTTGGCAAATATCGAGACGATCGCGGCGGAGCTGATCCGGCATGGCCGGTCGCCGGAGGAGCCGGTTGCCGTGATTCGGCATGGGACGTTGCCGACTCAGCGCACTGTCTGCGGGACGCTGATGGATATTGCCCGGAAGGTGGAGGAGGCGGGGCTGCTGCCGCCGGGTGTGATTGTGATCGGTCCGGTCACGCGGCTGCGCGATACTCTGTCGTGGTTTGAGCGAAAACCCCTCTTCGGCAAGCAAATTGTGGTGACGCGCTCGCGTGAGCAGGCGGGCGTTTTGTCGGAATTGCTGACGGAGGACGGCGCACAGGTGCTGGAGATACCCTCGCTGCGGGTGCTGCCGGTGGCGCTGGATTGTCCGCCCCCGCTGCAGGCAATTCTGAGCCAGACGCGCCGGGCGGACAGTTGGGTTTCGGGGAATGTCTATCATCACGCCGGTCTGGATTGCGGGAATCCCGCGCATCTGCGGCTGCTGGAGCATTGCGACCCGTTGACGCGGGGGCTGGCGCTGATTGCCGCCGGCTGGCCGGATTTTGTGGTGTTCACCAGCGCCAATGGCGTCGAGCAGACGTTTTTCCGGCTTTCGCAATTGGGATGGGATTCTCGTCTGTTCGGGCATTGCCGGCTTGCCGTAATCGGCCCCGCGACCGGACACGCCCTCAACCGCTACGGCTTGCGGGCGGATATCGTCCCGCCGTTGTATACTGGCGAGGGGCTGTTGGCTGAGCTGCGCAAGGTCGCTCCGGCCGGGGAGGCGACCAGCGTGCTCTCCGCCGGGGGCAGCGGACGCGGATTGCGCGACAAACGCTTTTTGCTGCTGCGGGCGGATCAGGCGCGGGATATGCTCCGTGAGGAGCTGGCCGCCGCCGGGGCGATGGTGGAGGACCTTGTGGCATACCGGCTTGCGCCGGCGGATATCGGGGAGGAAGACCGACACGCGCTTCTGGCGGGAACGGTCGATGCCGTCACCTTTGCCTCGTCAGGAACGGTGCGGAATTTTCTCGACGCCATCGGCCCGCAGGGGCTGGAGCGCTTGCTCTCAAAAAAGCCCCGCCCGGCGTTTGCCAGCATCGGGCCGGTCACCAGCGCGGCCATGCGGGAAGCGGGATTGCAGGTAGACGCTGAGGCGGACGAGGCGACCATCCCCGGATTGGCGCAAGCCGTGAGCCGTGCCCTGCAGCGTACCGCGAATCGGTAAAGGGAGATCATCCTCAGACCTTCGCGCCGCCCGGCATTCTGCGGGCGGCGTATTTCTTTTTCGGGATCGGGCAGGGGCTGAGGCGCGGCATGGTTGGGGGCTTCTCTTTAACCTCTTTTCCGAAATCGGGTTATCCCTGCAGCATGGCGGTATGATTTTCGGGAATTACGGTCGTGCACTCCTTTTTCGTGGTCTGGCTTCATTTTGCTTACCCAAATCCATATAATGGCCTGCAGGCTTCTTGCTGCGGATAGTGGTCCGCCGGAGCGGAAACGGTTGCGCCTTTGATAAAAACGGATGAAAAATGAAAATAGCGTGTGAACTCCCGGTAAATTCGGCGGCGTCCGCCAACCGCGATCGCCTGGTGGATCTGCTGTTTGCCGTGGTAATTGCTCTGACGGCCGCGACGCGGCTGCGGTTTGTCGCGCAGGCGTTCGGGCCGGGCGAGATCGCTGGCGTGCTGGCGTGTTTCCTGACATTGGCGCGTGCGTTTTCGACGGGTGGGGTGCGCGGACTCTGTCCGGGCGGTTGGTTCTGGGGGGCGTGGGGCGTCTTTTGGGGCTGTGCGATCGCCGGCAGCCTTTCGCGCCTGACCTTCTCCGACAGCACCCCTTCGGGATTTTGGCACAACGCCCTCGCCATGCTCTTTCTGACCGGCCTGACCTGGGCGTTTGTTCTGGAATATCGAACTTCCGGTTGCGGCGCCGGAGGGCAAAACGGACCGAAATGTTTGATGGCCGATGCCGCCGGAGGCGGACGGTTGCGGCGGATGTTCGCTCTTGCGGGTGGCTTGTCGCTGGTGTTGTATGGCAGTTCCTATTTGATGACGGTCACGGGGGTGAGCGGCGCATTTTTGTTCGCAACTCCGCAGGGGCCGCGTTTCGCAGGGCTGGCGACAAATCCGAATCAGATGGCGTTGCTGGCTCTGCTGGCCTTTTGCATTTGCGCGTATCTGGCGTATGCTGTCCGCGGCTGGATGCGCGGCTTCTGGTTGCTGGCGGCGGTGGCGCAACTCTTTGTTTTGCTCGGAACGCGTTCGGACATCGGCAAAGGCTTGTGTGTGCTGTTGCCCGGCATCTTCTTCGGCTCGTGGCTGCTGACGCTGCTGCGCAAGCGGCTTCCGGCGTGGCGGACTTTTGCGGCGGCGGTGGTGGTGCTGACGCTTGGCGGGGCCTATTTCGGGATGTATCACGGTTTGCCTCTGGCGTGGCGGGTTCAGGAGGAACTGCGCGCGAAAATGCCGAGCGAGAAGGAGGAGGGGAACCTCAAGTATCGTCTTAAGCTCTGGGAAAATGCCTGCACTGTGATTGAGCGTTCTCCGGTCTGGGGCGCGGGCTTCGGTGCGCAGATCGAGTATGAGCAGGTATTCCCGTCCTTCCCGCAGGGGCGCGAGGCGCACGACACGCCGCTGGATATCGCGCTGGCTTCGGGGCTGCTGGGGCTGCTGGCGGCGATGCTGGTGGCGGCGCGGGCGGTGTGGAATGTCTGGCGCGGTGGCGGCTGGGTGCTTCTGGGGTGTCTGGTCACGCTCGGGATCTATGGCTCGGTCCATAATTACATGCGCCATCCCGCGATCTGGTTCTTCCTCCTGTTCTGCATTCTTTGGCGGCGCGAATGGCTGGGGGACGCGAAATCCGCCGACGCAAGCCCGCAACCGCAGCAAGCGGACGAGGCCGGTACGCTTGCGGCTGCGAACGGGCGGGAGGAGGTGTAAGATGCCCCGTCTGGCCTACATCACCACCATCGCCGTCACGCAGTTCTACAATTTACGCGGACAAAACGCGTTTCTGAAGGAGCGCGGCTGGGAGTTGCACGCCATTGCCTCGCCCGACCCGCTCTTGCAGAAACTTGCGGCGCGTGACGGGGTGACGACACATGCGGTGCTGATGTCGCGGCGGATGTCGCCTTTTGCCGACCTGCTTTCCCTTGTGCGGCTGATTGGGGTTCTCCGTCGTATCCGACCGCAGGTGGTACATGTCAGTACGCCCAAGGGCGCATTGCTGGGGGCGTTGGCGGGGTGGTTCTGCCGGGTGCCGGTGCGGATCTTTTTTGTGCGCGGGCTGCCCAGTTCGGGGCGCGGCGGAATGGGGGGGCGGATTCTGCGCCTCTGCGAGAAGCTGACCGCCCGCCTCTGCCATCAGCAGATCTGCGTTTCGCCGTCATTGCTGCGCTATGCGCGCAAGGCGGGAATTTTACCGCCCGGCGGGGGCATGGTCGCGGGAAAGGGGATGTCCAACGGGGTGGCTTTGCGTGCTCTGGAAGAGGAATGTACCGGCGAAATATCGGACGCGCTACGAGTGTTTTGTGCGCCCGGTTCGTTGGTCATCGGCTTTAGCGGCCGCTTGGTGCGGGACAAGGGCATTGAGGAACTGGCGGCAGCGTGGTTTGTCTTGCGCGAGGAGTTTCCGCAATTGCGATTGCTGCTCTGCGGCAGCCACGAAGAGGGTGATCCGGTGAATCCCGAGGTCGTGAGGCGGCTGACGGCGGACGAGCGGGTTTTGATTACCGGCTGGATCGACAAGAGCTGTCTGGGCCACTATTACCGCGCGATGGATCTCTTCGCCTTCCCGTCGTACCGTGAGGGTTTTCCCAACGGTCCGATGGAGGCGGCGGCGTATGGTCTGCCGGTGATCGTCAGCAACGCGGTGGGGTGCGTGGATGCGGTGGAATCCGGGGTGACGGGCGAGGTGGTGCCCGAGCGGGACACAGCCGCGTTGGAGCGTTCCTTGCGCCGTTACATCGTCAGTGCCGATCTGCGCCGCGAGCACGGACAGGCTGGCCGCCTGCGCGTAGAGCGGGACTTTGCGCCACAAAAAATCTGGGACGCTCTGGAACGGGAGTACCGGCGTTTGCTCGATGCGGCGGGGGGGTGACTTCGCATAGGAAATACGCGCGCTTCGCTCCTTTTGAGGGGGGGGGCATGCGGACCGAGGGAATGAGAATCCGGCGTCCGGGTTGCCAGACGCCTATGGGGAGGGCAGGGTGGGAAGGTTCTGGTACTTCGCTGGCAAGCGGGCGGTGGATGTCGCGGCGGCATTGCTGCTGTTGTTCCTGTTCTCCCCCGTGATCGTTCTGGTCGCGCTTGGCATCCGCTGGCAGATGGGGTCTCCGGTGCTGTTCCGGCAGCCGCGTCCGGGGCGGGGGGGGCGGATCTTTATGCTCTACAAATTCCGCACGATGCGCGATGCCTGTGATGCGGCCGGCAATCCGCTGCCCGACGGCGAGCGGCTGACGCCCTTTGGGGTGTTTGTCCGCCGCACCAGTCTCGATGAGCTGCCGCAACTCTGGAATGTGCTGCGAGGGGACATGTCCCTGATCGGCCCCCGGCCGCTGCTGGTGCAATATTTGCCGCTCTACACGCCCCGTCAGGCGCGCCGGCATGAGGTCCGGCCCGGCATCACCGGCTGGGCGCAGGTCAATGGCCGCAACGCCATCGACTGGTCGCAGAAGTTTGAACTGGATGTCTGGTATGTGGAAAACTGCGGTGTGCAGGTGGATTTGCGGATTCTGATGAAAACCGCGGCATCCGTACTGTGCCGGAGAGGGATTTCCAACGCGGGCCATGCAACCATGCCGTTTTTCACCGGCGCGGACGGGCGGGATACGGACAAAGGAAACGGATGATGGGTGAGAAGAAAAAATTCTGCTGCGACCTCTGCGGCAGCAACGCGCAGGAATATCTCTACGATGATCCGGCGGTGCTGGGGGAGCGTTTTTCACTGGTTCGTTGCGCCACGTGCGGGATGATCTGCACCTGGCCGCAACCAGGCGCGGAATTCCTGAAAAAATTGTACGCTGCCGGCAGTTATGAGGACAACACCATCAGCGGCCGCTATACCCTTGATACCTCGTTCAGCCGTAACAACCATCCGCGCGTGCTCGAAGCGATCGAGGGACTGACGCGCGGCCGGACGTTGCTGGATGTCGGCTGCGGGGCGGGGCAGTTTCTGGCGGCGGCCCGTTCGCGCGGGTGGGACATCTTCGGGTTGGAGCCGTCCGGCGGCGGCGGAGCCATTGCGCAGGAGAAATTCGGCGATCGCGTGAAGACCGTGTTCCTGCAGGACGCAGGCTATGCCGACGCTTCGTTTGATGTGGTGAGTCTGTGGGGCGTTTTGGAGCATGTGCCGCAGCCGTCGGCGATCTTCCGCGAGGTCTGGCGGGTGCTGCGCCCCGGCGGGGTATTTTTCGCGCATACGCCGAATTACAACTGGCTGTCGCTGAAGCGGACGTTGCAGAAACTGGCCGGGAAGCCCGGATCGCTGGAGGCTCACGAACATCTGTATCAATTTACCGCTCCGATTCTGAAGGCCTATTTTGCCAAACAGGGCTTCGAGTTTCTGCGGGAGGACATCGCCACACCCTACTATTTTGCGGATTCCTCCGCGGCGGTCAATCTGGTCAAGCGCGGTCTGCATGCGGCCGTGCGAGCGATCTTCTCGCTGACCGGTCAGAATTATGGCGGAATTTTGATTTATGCCCGCAAGCCGGCGCAGGCCGATGGCGAGTTGCCATAGGCCTAAGCCTCAGCAAGGATGACGATAGGAATGACCACACCAGTCAATATCATGATTACCAGCGCCGGACGCCGGGTTACGCTGCTGCAGAAGTTCATCGAGGCCTGCAAACAGCGCGGCGGAGCGGTCACGGCCGGGGACCTGAGCAGCCTCGCGCCGGCGCTGTATCTGGCCAACGGCGGGCAGGTTCCGCTGCCGCCGGTGCGTGACGCGCAGTACATTCCGGCGTTGCTGGCAGCCGTGCGCCAGTATGAGCTGCACGGCATTGTGCCGACGCTGGATCCCGAGTTGCCGGTTCTCGCTCCGCACCGTGAGACATTCGCGAAACTGGGTTGCACGCTGCTGGTGTCGGAGCCGGATTTCAACGCCGTCACCGGCGACAAGTGGCTGACCGCGCAGCGCTTTTCCGCGCTTGGTATCGACACCCCCCGCTCCTGGCTGCCGGGGCAGCTCGGGCTGCAATCACCGGTTGTCGCGGGTGCGCTGCCGCTGGAGTCCTGTACGTGCGAGGTTGCGCCGGCGGGTCCGGAGCAGGCTGCGCGTCTTGCCGCGCTGCCGGAATCGCTGTTCATCAAGCCCCGCGACGGCAGTGCGAGCCAGAATGTCTTTCGCATCCGGCGCGACCAGTTGTGCGAGTACGCCGCCCGGGTGCCGAATGCGATCATTCAGGAGGAGCTCAAGGGGGAGGAAATTACCATTGACGCCTTTTTGTCCCCTTCTGGCGAGCCGTTGCACTATGTGCCGCGCAAGCGTTTGCGGACTTTGGCCGGGGAGTCGATCACCGGCGTAACCATCGGTGACCGGGACGTGGCCGGAATCGAGGACTGGTGCGTTGCCGCGCTGCGTGCCTGCGGCCAACTCGGCGCACGCTGGGCGATCACGCTGCAGGGGTTTGCGACGGCGCGCGGGATGGTGCTGACCGAGATCAACGCCCGTTTCGGCGGCGGCGCGCCGCTGGCGTTTGCCGCCGGCGGGGATTATCCGGAGTTGGCGGTGCGTCTGCTAAGCGGCGAGAAGGTCGCCCCCGCGCTGGGGCAATATCGCCGGGCGTTGTATTTTATGCGGTACATGACCGAGGTGTTCACCGAGCACCTGTCCTGGTAGCGCGTGCGAATGCTCCGGCCCCCCGGCCACGGCAGAGCGGCGTCCGCAGGACGGGCCGGCTGCGGTTTTCCGCCCTATTCGACCGCGTTGAGATAGGTGTGGCCGTCCATCATTTCGCGGGCGTGGCGCATGAACTTCGTTCCGTCCTCGTGCGTGATCCGGTCGGCCGCCAGCGCCTCTTCCACCTGCTCGCGCAGCCGCATCATCACCTCCTCCGCGTCGAACTCCACCATTCCCAGAACATCGCTGATGGCGTTGCCCTCGATCATGCGGTCGATCAGATAGCCCTTTTCGTTGGTCGTGACGTGGACGACCGTCGTATCGCCGAAGAGGTTGTGCAGGTCGCCCAGAATCGCCTGATACGCGCCGACGAGGAAGATGCCGATGTCGTAGCGTTCGTTTTTGCGCAGGTTGTGCAGCGGCAGAACCGTTTTCACGTCCCGCTGATCGACGAACTGATCCACCACGCCGTCGGAGTCGCAGGTGATGTCAGCGAGAATCGCCGGATTCTCGGGTTTCTCGTTGAGACGCTGCAGGGGAATCACCGGAAACAATTGTTTGACCGCCCAGTGGTCGGGTAGCGATTGGAAGATCGAGAAGTTGCCGTAATAAATCGCAGAGGCGAGGTTGGTGATTTCCTCGTACTCCTCGTCGGGCTGGTAGTCGAGTTTCTTGATGTACTTGGCGATGCGGCGGCAGATGATCCAGAAAAAATCCTCGACCTTTGCCCGCTCGATCAGCGAGAGGTGGCGCAGATTGAAGAGCGTCAGCGCCTCGCGGCGGATTTCGATCGCATCGTTGTACATCTCCTGAAAGTTTTTCGGCGTCAGATCCTCGTAGCACTCCTGCATCCGCAAGAGTACCTCCGACGATTTCGGCGGCACCTTCGGGATGGTGAATTGCTTCTCGGTCCCGGCCGAGGCGACCGCCTCGACCACCAGCAGCGAGTGATGCGCCGTCATCGCCCGGCCGCATTCGGTGACGATCGCCGGATGCGGGAGGTTTGCATCCTCGCAGACGGCGGCGATGCTGCTGACGATGTCGCTGGCGTATTCATTGACTCCGTAGTTGGAGGAGGAGGCAAAGTTGGTGTGCGAGCCGTCATAATCTACCGCCAACCCGCCGCCGACGTCGAAGAACGAGATCGGCGCGCCGAGTTTGCGCACCTCGGCGTAAATGGCGGTCGCCTCGCGCAGTGCCTGCTTGATGCGTTGGATGTCGGTGATCTGGCTGCCAATGTGAAAGTGCAGCAATTGCAGGTGCTGGATCATCTTGCGCCGCTTGAGCGCCTGAATCGTGTCGACCATCTGCCCCGCGTCGAGGCCGAACTTGCTCTGCGCACCGCCCGAGCCTTCCCACATCCCCTTGCCCTTGCTGGCGAGTTTCATGCGCAGGCCGATTTGCGGATCGACCCTGAGCTTGCGCGAAAGGTCGAGGACGAGGTCCAGCTCCGCCGGCCGCTCGATCACAATGAAAATATTGTGGCCGATCTGCCGCGCGCGCAAGGCCGCCTCGACGTAATCGCGGTCCTTGAAGCCGTTGCAGATGATGAGCGCTTCGGGGTTGGTCTGGTGGGCGATAGCGAGCATCAGCTCCGGTTTGCTGCCTGCTTCAAGGCCGAAATTAAATTCGCGGCCGAATTGTACGATATCCTCCAGAATGTGCCGGTGCTGGTTGACCTTGATCGGGTAGACGCCGCGGAAAGCGCCTTTGTAGTCGTAATCGCGGAAAGCGGTCTGGAAGGCGTGGCCGATGTCGCGCAACCGGGACTGAAGGATGTCGGTGAAGCGGATGATGACCGGAGTCTTCAAGCCGTGGGCGCGCACGTCGTTGACCAGTTCCTTGAGGTCGAGGTCCGGCGTCTGGCCGTGGCCCAGAAGGCAGGCATTCCCGGCGGGGTTGATGCCGAAGAGTCCCGCTCCCCAGTAAGGAATGCCGTACAGTTCCGCCGAGTCCTCGGCGCTCCAGCGTTCAAGGGAGTCGGTCTTCTTCTTGGCGAGTCTTTGACGCTTTTCCATCTGGTTATTTCCCCTGGTTGGCCGGGAGGGCGGAGGGTTACGTACTGAAGGTGCCCGGCTGATCGTTGTTGTCGATCGCGAAATCATCCGCAGGACATCAGTATAAATCAGGAGTCGGTTGGCGCAACCGGAAAACATGGAATTGTGATGCCGGGGACGGGTTATTTCGCGCATTGGTAGGATACCGGGGAAGGTGCTCGTTCTGGGAGCTTGGGGTTGTGCGGGGAAGGGGGGAAATTTATATTGTCGCGAGACAATGAGATCTGCTCCCCCTTTCTTCTCTAATCTTGCAGCGGCATGGGCTGTTCCGTCGCACTGGTACGGGAAGGCGGGGGTATTTGTCTCCAAAGGATCTTGTCTCCTGCGGCATCCTTGCTGAAATTGCGGCATACACCTCTGTTTGCGGCGAACGGGGGATAATGTTGTGAGCTGCTTGTGTTGTGGTTTTTTTAGCACAAGCCGTTTTTTTGTTTGTAAATCAGTGTTTTATGTTCATATAATGAATTCGTGGCGGAATTCTGCATGTGGATAACGGGATAAAAGGCTTAAATGGTGGTAACGCTAAGCAGCGTATGAGGTTGCTGCTGTCGATAGGCTGGAAATTGCGTTGAAATATCCGGGATATGGGGATATACTCAACCGAGAGTACATGTAGTTTGGCCTGCGACAGGTGACAACTATGAACGAAGAGAGCCGTCGGCTGCACCGGCGATACATCGTGAATTTGCCGGGAAAAATATGCAGCGAACAGCAACAGCCGGAGCTGAATGTTATTAATTTGTCGGTAGATGGAGCCATGATCCTTTGCTCCAGAGAATTAAATGCGTGGGAAAACCTTTGGCTGGAAGTTGAGTTTTCGGCAAAGAAAAAGTTGCGTCTGCCGATTGGGGTGTGCTGGGCGGAGGCGGGGTTGGCTGGAGTGAAATTCCTTCATCCGGATGCGGAGGCAGCTGCGTTCCTGGACTGGTACGTGGCGAATCTGGAGCCGGTCGGGTTGTGCGATGTGCTTGGGTGATGCCGGTCCTCTCGAATGATCGGCGGTGGCGGAAAGCGGGCGGATCATGACTGAGAAACGACGCGGTGAGTACATCGGGCAGATCGCTCTGGAGCTGGGGCTGGTGTCGATGGAGGACATCGGGCGTGCTCTGGAGCTTCAGCAGGACTACCGCCGGGCGGGAAACCGGGTGCCGCGTCTGGGAGAGATCTTCGTCGGCATGGGGGTGTTGGGCGTTGAGGACGTGCGTGATCTGCTGCGCCGCCAGAACACCATGCTTGGCGAGGTGCCGGCTGATATCGAATCCGAGGAAGAAGAGGCGGGCGGGGACTCGGAGGCGGGCGGCTTCGGCGGGGAGCCGGAACGCTCATCGGTTGGTTGTGAGTACAGCGAAGGCGAGAAATTCAGCAATTACAACCTGCTGCGGCGGGTGGGATATGGTCCGTTGGGCAGCGCCTGGTGCGCAACCTACGGCGAGGATAAAAAGAAACAACTCTTGCTGCGGATTTTCTCCGCTGAAGCGATGGATGGCAGTTGCGAGTTGGTCAAGAATTTTGAACATCATATCATCAAGGCTACCCGTCTGGAGCACTCCGGGATTCAGCGAATCATTCGCGGCGGTCTATATGACGATCGTTACTATTATGTCTGCGAGTTTGACGAAGGGCAGAGCCTGCGGGCGTTTCTGGAGGAAACGGGGCGCTTTTCGCCCGGAAAGACGCTGGAACTCCTGATGCAGGCATCCGCCGCTCTGCAATACGGCCACGGCAAGGATTTTCTGCATAACCACATTTCGCCCTCTTCGATCATTGTTCTGCCCGGTTTTGAGGTCAAACTTTCCGCTTACGGCATGATGCCCGACCCGGTTGGAAACATCCGGCTGATGGCGCGCGAATTGGGAAAAATGCCCTTTTATGTCGCGCCGGAATTGATTGCCGCCTCCGGAAGCCTCTCCGCCGCAACGACGGCCAGCGATTTTTTCAGTCTGGGTGCGGTGATGTATCACTGCCTGGTTGGCCTGCCGCCGTTCTATGCCGCCACCGTGGAAGAGGTATTGCCGCTGATGCGCGACACGGCCGGACTCGAATTAAAATTGATGGATGCCGAGGTAGACCCGGAGCTGGTGCGCCTGACGATGGCCATGCTGGCGCCGGACCCGACGCAGCGTATCAAAACCGCAGGGGAGTTGATGGTCGCCCTCGCCCCGTTGGTCGATCGGTTCCCCTTTAAAAAGCCAAAGGCGGAAAACGACCGGAAATTGGGGATTTTCGCCAATAAAGGAAAAAAGAAGCGTCTTTCGGGGCGGCAGGACAAGGCGTTGCCGACCGATCGCCCGCAGCGTATTGAAGAACCGAAAAGCGGTATGTCCGGGAGATGTTCCGCCGGTGAGCGGAATGGAACCGGCGTGCGCAAGGATGGTACGGGCACGCGCAAGGATGGCACGGGTACGCGCAAAGACAGTGGTGCCATCCGCCGGGGCGGTACGGCGATCAACAAGGATGGTACGGGGAGCCGGCGCGATACCTCAGTGGGGCACAAAGACGGTACCGCTTCGACGAAGGACGAGACGGGGACGCGGCTGGGCGGCGCGCCGGGGCGGCCGGCTGGGGTGCATTTTGCGCACAAGGTGAAGACCGAGACCGGAGATGATTTGACGCTCCAGCCGGATACGGAGCCGGTAGCAAAACGGAATTCCACGCGGATCG
This sequence comes from uncultured Planctomycetaceae bacterium, assembly GCA_964460225.1. Taxonomy (GTDB): domain Bacteria; phylum Planctomycetota; class SZUA-567; order SZUA-567; family SZUA-567; genus CAYWTJ01. The sequence goes on from CAYWTJ010000045.1 coordinate 22,838, forward strand.
GGGCGGGCGGTGGTTGGCAGAGTTCCCGAGCGGCGACGGAGCCGGGCAAGCGGACGGCGACCGACGGCGGCAAGAAGGATGAAACGCGCGAGTCGGTCCGCAGCTCCCGCCGCACCAGTTCCAGCGAGCGGCGGTCCGGTCGTTTGAGCGGCCGGCGGGGCGAGCCGGAAACGCAGGCCGCAACCGGCGGCAAGCCCAATACGATGCGGATCATCGCCGGGGTTGCGGCGGGCGTGGTGGGGCTGGCTGGCTTGATGGTCTATTACTTGCGGACGGTCGAGGTTGGAGTCCTGGATCGGCGCGGCAACTATACGGTTGAGCTGAAGAAGGTCGCGGATGCGGAGGATATCCGGAAGGAAAAAGAGCGGCTGATAAAAGAGGCGCTGGCGCAGAAAGAGAAGGAAGCGCAGGAGCTGGCGGCCCGGCTGGCTGAGGAGGCGAAGGCCAAAGCAGCCGAAGAGGCGCAGAAAAAAGCAGATGCCGATAAGGCGGCGGCGGAAAAAGCGGCCGCGAAGAAGTTAGCGGCAGAGAAGGCGGCCGAGGCCAAGAACAAGGCTGTCGCAGAGGTCGCGCAGCCTGCCGAGGCTGCGGGGGAGGCGGAGGCCACAGAGGTTCCGGTCGCCAAGAGCGCTCCCGTGGGAAAGGATGCGGAAGAGGAAGAAGCGCCGAAGCCCGCCAAGCGGCGGCTGGGGGGTACCTTCCTTGTGGACCCAGACCAGTAAGGCTTGGCGTTCTTGCGGATGCGTATGAAAGAGCAGCGGCCGGGATGGATGATCCCGGCCGCTTTTTTTTGCGCGATGCGTCATGGTTCTGCAAGAAAATTGTGTTTATGCCTGAAAGGGGCCTTTGTCTTTGGTTGCGTTGCTTTTTCTTGGCGCGGGTTGAGCGGCGGTGGTTTTCCGTGCGGCAGCCTTGACGCCTTTGGTCATGAATTTCGGAATGTAAGACTTTTCCGCGAGCGCCATTTCGTCGGTCATGGCGCGGATTTCCGACGGGCAGCAGACCGCCGATGCGAGCGGATCAAGCTGCATGGCGTGATAAATCGCCTCTCGATCCTGATTCATGATGCCACGGACTGTCAGGTCGTATACCGGCATGTGCCAAGCGCAGACGGCGGCCATTTGCGGGGGGAGGGCGCCGAAGTGGCAGGGGTTGTACCCGTTGTGATTGACGAGGGTGGCGACCTCGACGACGCCGTCCTGCGGCAGATTGGTAATCAGTCCCCTGTTGAGCACGTTGCCGTAGATGACCGCCGGGCGGTTGAAGAGGTGCGCCTCGATGATGGTGCTGGCGTACTCGTAGCCGCGTTTAAGATCCATTTTGGTGATATCCTTGGCGAATTCAGCGCGTTTTTTGTCGGCATTTTTGCGCCATTGGGGCCAGTTGTCCGCGTAGAAGCTGGAGCCGCCCCGGTAGCCGTCGCGGCAGTAGGTCTTGATGAGATCCGGGCGTTTGCGGTAGTAGGGCAGGTATTCTGACAGATGTCCCGACGATTCGGTAATGAAGGCTCCAAAGTGGAACATCATATCGAAGCGGACGGGATTTTTTTCGTAGAGATCCTGTTCTTCTCGGGCGCGCTTGAAGATCTTCGGGTAGAGGTCTCTGCCCTTGTGCCGGAGTTCGGTCAGCCAGGCGAGGTGGTTAATGCCCGCGCAGCGGTAGGTCATTTCTTCGTAAGGCACCTGGGCTGCGTCAGCCATCTCGTGGGTTGTGCCTTGCACCGAATGGCAGAGCCCCACGACCTGCGCACTGGTGGAGCGGGCGGCGGCGAGGGTCATGATGCTCATGGGGTTGGTGTAGTTCATCACCAGCGCTTGCGGGCAGAGTTCCTCAATGTCCGCGAGAATCTCCAGCCAGGCCGGGACGGTGCGCAGCGCTTTGAAGATGCCGCCGGGGCCGATGGTGTCTCCGATGCACTGGTCGATGCCGTACTTCAGCGGGATGTCATTGTCGCTGCGAACGCAGGGCAGACCGGACACCTCAATGGAGTTGATGACGTAATCCGCGCCCGCCAGCGCTTTGCGCCGGTCCGTGTATCCCGCCACCGACCATTTGACGCCTTTGTTCTCGCGCATCCAGCCGGCGAGGGACTGGATCAGTCCGGTCATAATCTTCAGCCGGTTTGCATCAATGTCGACCAGCGCGATGTCGCCGCCATCCAGCCCGGGAATCTGCATCAGATCCCGCATCAAATTCGGCGTAAAACCGCTTCCCGCTCCCAGCATGACAATCTTCGGCACGATTTTCTCCTTTCAGGCGGAGTGCAAACACTCCGGCAGGTTGTTCAATTTGTGCATCGCTCAAAGATAACAACTGGAGTTTATCTCCTTGAATATCCCTTTGAAATCACCAAAATTTGATGTTGCTATTCAAAATGTGATATATCGTGAAGGGAGAGGCCGTGGCGCGGTCGGGGCAGATCACGTGGGTGGTTCACTTCAACACACTCAATCCGATGCAGGTTTTGCCGCGCGCGATTTACGCCGCCGCCGAGGTGCAGGATAGCCCGCATTACTATAACGACTGCCGTCTGCGCAGCCGGGAGTCGCACTGCATCTTCAAGTATTCCTTGCGGGGCGAGGGTTGCTTCCGGGACGCGCGGGGGGAGCACCGCGTACCGGCGGGGTCGGGATTTCTTGTACGCATCAACGATCCGGAGGCGTCCTACTACTATCCGGCCGATGGGCGTGAACCGTGGGCATACGTCTATCTTGCTTTTGAGGGGGGGAGCGCGCATGCGCAGGTGGCGGAGCTGGTAGCGCGATATGGCGCGGTATTCCGGTTGGCGCCGCGAAGCCCATCCCTGCGCCGGTTGCTGGCGTTTGGCGAGCAGGCGCAACGGCAGGTGGAGCTGGCTCCGCAGGAGGCGGCCGGAGTTGTAATGGATCTGCTGTTGGAGTTGGCCGGCAATGGAGAACTTGCGCGCCGCGACGATCCCGGCAACGCGCTGGTGCGTCTGGCGCAGGAGGTGGTGAGTGCGCGGCTGGAGGAGGGCATCAATGTTTCGCAACTCGCCCAAATCCTGCATGTCAGCCGCGAACATCTGACGCGGGTTTTTACGCAGACGCTGCACCGTCCCCCACATGATTACATCCAGCATCAACGCATCCGGCAGGCGGGGCTGCTGCTGTCGGGCAATGGGCTGACGGTCAAGCAGATTGCGGCCCGACTCGGTTACCGCACGCCTTCCCACTTCGGTCACAGCTTCAAAGTCGTGACCGGGATGACCCCCGCCGCTTTCCGCGAACAAGGGCATCCACCGATTTTTTAAGCCGGCATTGTTCTTTCCCACCGCCATAGCAGCGCAGGCATGAGCAGGAGTCTGTCAGGGCTGTATGACCGTTGTTTTTGGAGAATGAAAAAAGGCGACCTGTCCGGGTATCGAGACAGACCGCCAGCACGGGATGTGCATCGCTTTCTTTCAGGATTCGTACGTTGCTGTAAAACCGTTCCTGCAGCGGTTGGCGCGCAGTCTTGTGGACGCACGTGTTGGGCAAAGATATGACAAGGCCGGTTCCACTGCGCTTTGATTCAGCCGCCGGCGTGGCTTGGGGTCTGCCGGCCGCTGCGGGAGAAAGTGACAGGTAAACCGGCCTTGCCGAACTTTTGACCGAACTACCGAATCCGTGCGCTGTTCAGCGACCGTTCTGCTCCGCATCCAGCAGCAACTTTCCGATCATTTTGGTGAACGACACGCCCCCTGAAGGCAAGGTGTCACATCGTCCGGAAGGCATCGAAAGACCGGTGTTGGTCCTCGCACTCTGCCCGAATTGCTGGTGAACACCCCGCGGGCCGCTCTGAAACGACGGCACGCCCCCTCCGATGACGGTGTTGATCACCTGCCCCCCCTTTCGACGCAAGAAGAACCATATCCCCCGCCGCCTGGCCAGCCCCCCGACTATGCCTGCGCGAAGGATATTCCTGTTGGGGGGTACCCCCCCGGGAAATGACCGTAAGCGGCCATCTTCCCCCAACAGGATTTTATTATTTGGATTCACGGCCGCCCGCGCTGCGGTGAGCCGGTATCGGCGGCGCTGTTCTGCCACCGGTTGCGATCAGATGCCGAAGATGCTGCGGGCATTGGTCTCGCGTTTGTTGTGGTAATCGTCCCTGCTGCGCCGGACGGCCGAACGGCGTCCGGGTTCCCAGATCTCAATGCGGTCATCCATGCCGATGAAGAGCGCGTCAGCGGCGGTAATCCCCGCGTACTCCCTCAACTGCTGCGGCAGTACAAACCGTCCCTGTGTATCCAGATCGACGGGACAGGCTTCCTCCATAAAGGAACGAAAGAACTCCGGATCATTTTCGCGCTGCGCAACCGCGCGCACGTTTTCGCGTATCTGTCCGAACTGGCGGTGCGTATAGAGATACAAACACCCGCCCTGACCCGGAACGAGGACAAACCCCGCGCTGTGTTCCGCTTCCGGAACGACATCACGAAAGCGCTTCGGAAATGCGACCTGTCCCTTCGGGCTGAGACGGGTCGGACTTGAGCCATAAAAGTAAGTCTGACCATCGTCCATGTTGATGCCCGTCCGGTTCGGGAGGATGGATCCGAGTGTTGGTGCTAAATAGCGCTTATTGCTTCTTTTTGTTGCTTATGAGAACTACTATAGCGCGATTCAACTTTTATTGCAAGTGCAAACTTGAGTCAAATTTAGAAAAAAGTTAAAAATAGTTTCGCCCCTCTAAATAGGCGGGAAGGGCGTGGCATGAGGTAAATGCAAATTGGTCAGGAAGCAAACGATTTCGGGGATATAAAAAAACACGCACCATTGCAGGCGCGTGTTTTTTTTGCAGGAATGAAACGCGGAAAAGCCTCCCGTTTCAAACGTCAATGCAAGCAGACATTGCTACCGACCGGCCTGCGGATCAGGCGGGGGAGAAGCTGTCTTTGCCGGCACCGCATTCGGGGCAGACAAAATCGTCGGGCAGCGCTTCAAACGCGGTGCCGGCGGCAACCCCGTCGCCCGGCACGCCTTCCGCCGGATCATACACCCAACCGCAGACGTCGCATACGTACTTCTTCATGGTTGTCTCCTTGTGATTGGACAATGCCGCCAGCCAGTGCCGGGGCGGAAACCTTCATTCTGTCATGTGGGGCAAGGCGTCTATGCGAGCCGGCATGCGCGAAAGCGGAGCATTACCGGTCGACCGTGGCGAACATTGCCGAGAGAAAGCGGATGTGGCTGATCTCCTCGCCGACGATCTTGTCCACCGCTTCGCGGGTGGACTCGTCGCGGGCGGCGCGGCTGATGGCGGTATAGAAGACCACCGAGTCCTTTTCGCGTTCGATGGCGAAGGTGAGAAGAATGCCGACCTTGCCGCCGGATTCCCGCAGGAGGGCTTCGGGGCTTTTTCCGGCGGTGAAGATGTGGCCGTCCGCGACCGCTTTCAGGTAGAGCCCTTCCTCGCTGCTGGGGTCGAGGAGGAGGGTATCGGCGACGGCGCGGCCGATGCGGGCGCGCATTTCCTTGAAGGTGACCTGATGGCGCGCTTCCCATTCGGCGAGTTCGAGGAAGAGGGTCTTCACCTTGTTTTCCTTGGCGATTGCGGCGGCGGAGGCGTAAAACGCCTTGCCGTTGCGTTCAATATCCTCCGCAATCTGGAGAATTTCATCAGCGTTCAGTTCGGAATTCATGTGTACTTCCTCTATTTGAAATGGTATTGCAAAAAATCGGAACTCAGGGACGCTTCACTGTCCGGCAACGCCAAGCCAGCCCCATGAAAATCAGAAAAGGCGCTACTGCGGCACAAGTTAAGTAAAGTAACACGTTTCGTGCGTTGATCGGGTGAATTATGAACGCATAAGCAAACATGCCAAGATAGAGAACCACAGCCAGCAATGGAGGAATCGCAAATGCCAGAATCAGGAATCGTATGGACCAGTTCCGGGTTACGATATGTCGGAAGAACCCGATAAGCGTGGCAAGCCCTGCCAGAACGGAGATGCCTGATCCGATTTCGACTCCAGTAGCGATTACCCCGATTCCATCGCTCCAGCCCATGTTTGCCGAAAATAAAAAGAAAACGAATCCGAACGCAAACGGTGCCGCAAATGCAATTGCTAACGTATAAAACGGCCATCTCACCCCGTTTGCCCGGCATCCTGCAATTTCCGAAGATTGCTGCTCAGTCGGCAGAGACGGCGCCTGATGCGAAACTGGGGATTCCTGCGGCATCGTTTATTGTTCCGCCAGTTGCAGCGCTTTGTCGGCGAGTTGCGCACCGAGTTTGTGGCATTCCTCCAGACATGCCGCTTCCGGGGTCCACTTGCTCTTGATCGGTTCGCGCAGGAGGTCGAACTTCATCGCCTGCAACTGCTCGTGCACCTCCTCCGGGCCGCCCTTGCCCCAGCCGTAAGAGCCGAACGCAAAGCCCGCTTTGCCCGCCGGACGCAGCCCGCGCATATAGGTCAGCAGCGAGGCCGCCGCCGGCATCATGCACTGGTTGAGCGTCGCGGAGCCGAAGGCGATGCAGGCGGAATCCAGCACATCCGCCACAATCCGGGTGTTGCCCACCGTGCGGATGCGCAGCAGCTTGACCTCTACTCCCTCGCGGCAAGCGCCTTCGTAAATCGCACGCGCCATCTTCGCCGTGCTCTCCCACATGCTGTCATAGATGACCGACACCTTCGCCTTGGGTTTGCAGATACACCAGTCCTTGTAGGCGGCGACGATCCTGCCGATATGCTTGCGCCAGATTACGCCGTGCGCCGGGGCGATGATGCGGATGTCCAGCCCCGCCGCCTGCTCCAGCGTCTTCTTTACCTGCGGGCCGTAGGGCATGACGATGTTGGCATAATAGGTCTGCGCCTCGGCCATGACTTCGTCGATGGGTACCTGATCGTCGAATTTGTTGGAGGATGCGTAATGCTGGCCGAAGGCGTCCATCGAGAAAAGGATCTTTTCCTCCGGCATATAGGTCAGCATCGAATCCGGCCAGTGGACCATCGGCGTCTCGACGAAGGCCAGACTGCGTTTGCCGAGGTTGAGCGTTTCGCCGGTTTTGACAATCTGGAACTTCCAGCCGCTGATGTCGTTGTAGCCCGCCAGAATATCCTTGCACTTGGCGTCGCACACGATTTTCGCGTTTGGTAGCGCGCGCAGAATCTGCGGCAAGGCCCCGGCGTGGTCGGGTTCGGCATGGTTGCACACAATGTAGTCCACCTTCGCCGGATCTACCAGTGCGGTGACGTTCTTGAGCAATTCCTGCCAGTAGGGCGCTTTGACCGTGTCGATCAGCGCGACTTTCTCGTCCAGAATCAGGTAGGAATTGTATGTGGCTCCGCGCTCGGTGACATAACTGTGGAAGTCCCGCACATTCCAGTCGATGTACCCGACCTCGAAAATATTATCGGCAACTTTGACGGCAACACCCATTTGTTCGCACCTCCGTTTTTCTTGGACACACCTCCGCCAACCGGCGAAGAGCAACTTGCTATGCTTTTAATAATACCAAATTAGTATCGTATGGCAAGCTCCATCCGGTTCATTATGGCAGATTTTCGCATTTTGTAAATGCGTCTTTTCGGGAAAAATGCCGGTTGGCGCGAAGGAATGCGGAAGGATCAGGAGAGTTCAATATCGAGTCCATGCAGCAGTCCCGTGACTTCCGGAAAGGAGAATTTGGCCTTTTTGAGCTTGTTGTGGTTCGGGTCGATCTGGTAATCGCGGGCGGTGCGGAAATCGGCTCCGCCGAGGTTGCAGTCGCGAAAGGTGCTGCCGGCGAGGGTGCAGTCGGGAAATTCCACCCTCTGCAGGTCGGTGCGGACAAAGTCGCATTCGCGGATGGTGCAGTGATGGAACACGGTCTGCTTGAGGTCCATACCGGGGAAGGCGCAGGAGTCGAGCAGGCAGTCGGAAAACATCACCCGCAGCAGGAATGCCCGGCACTGGGAGAGGTCGAGGCCCTGAAGTTTACAGGACTGGAAGTGCACGCGCTGGAGGCCGCAATCGGCCAGCCGGCAATTGGTGAGCTGGCAGCCCTGAAAGGAGCACTCACGAAAGATTGACCGGCTGAGATCGGCGCCACTGAGATTAAGCTTTTCGAATTTCCTGTTTTCATAATCGCCGCCTGCCTGTGGGATTGGATCCATGAGTTCCACCTTGTGTTATGGGGCTTTCGGAGGGGAGCGAGCTCCTCCCGGTATCTTGCGGGATATTGTGTCTGTCGGAGGACGAGGCGCAAGCGAGGAAATGTAAAAAAATGTTCATTCTTTTATGCTTGACAATAGAAAAAAGCCGAAGTAAAATCGGATTGTTTCTGGGGCAGGTAAGCGGTATTTCATCTAACATATGATTAATTATTAACATACAGAGAAAAGGCCAGAGAATTGTTCGACATCAAACTTGCGTGTTATACCGCACCGTGGGGTTCTGTGGGGTTTGTGGATGCGATCGCCAAAATTTCCGAGTTCTCTTTCGATGGGATCGAATGTCCCTCTACGATCATTACGGCATATGAGGACCGGCTGCATGTGTTTCAGGAAATTCTGGAAATCCAGCATCTGAACATCGCCAATCTGCTGCAGCAAATCGATCTGCTGGATGCGGAGAACGCCGATATTCAGGTCGAGCGCGCGGCCAATGCCGCTCGTTTCGCGGCGGCTGCCGGGTCGCATACACTGACGATCTGCCACGAAAAGATCCGGGATGTCCCCCCCAACGATGAGGAGTGGGCCACCGCCGGGGCCATGTTGGAGGAGATTGGCGAGCGTTGCAAGGAGCACAACATTACCATGTGCTATATGCCCCGCGCCGGCCGCCTGATCACCAACGAGCGCGACATTGAGCGCCTGATGGCTTCGACCGATCCTGACCTCGTCAAGTTCTGCCTGGATACCGCGGAGGCGGTGCTTGCCAAGACGACCCCGCAAAAAATGATCAAGTCCTGCCTTGATCGCATTCGCGTGGTGCGCTTCCGGGATGTTTCGGCCAGCAAGCGCCGGCCGCGGTCGACTACCGACGACCCCGACAGCAAGGTGGCTCCCCAGTTCGGGCGCGGTGCGGTCAACTTTGACGCCGTCAGCAAGCTGCTGATTACCTCCGGATACAAGGGGTGGGTGACGCTGGACGTCACCGGCGAGGCGCATGAGCCGAACGAGGCGGTCTATCTTGGCTACCGCTACCTGCGCAAACACTCGGGGCTTTTCGAGCTGTAAGCGGGTAGAACACTGACAAATGACGCGGGCAGGCTTCGGCTTGCCCGTTTTTTTTGTGTGCGAAAAGGGAGCGGTCGGGTAGAATCCGGCGCAGAGGCTAAGGATTATTTGCACGAAGGCGGAGGGGCTGGGCATGCGGGAGTTCAAGGCAGAGGCGATCGAAATGCTCAGTGCGGGCGGGAGGCCGGTTCTGCTGCTGCGTTGTCATGGGATATTGAATGCTACGGTTTGGCCGGATTTTTTGGCGGTTCTCGGGCAGGCCGCGCAGAGCGGACGGCACGTGGTCTTTGATCTTTCTCAGGTGCCGTACATCAACTCCGGCGCTTTGGGGGAGTTGGCGCTCTTGCATCACCAGATGAGCGAGAGGGGGATGGGATGCGCGCTCTGCAACGTTCATCCCGATTGCCTGTTTCAGATCAATCTGACCGGGCTGGATCGGATTCTGCCGGTTTTCTCCGATGTCGCGCAGGCCTTGCGGGAGTTTGACGGCGTGCATGCGCCGTGTCTGGATATGGAGTTGTTGCGGGAGCAGATATCGCCCCTCAAGCGAGAGGGCGATTTACTCGGACGGGGATCGATTCTGCTCGGGTTTCGCAGCGAGGATCCGCTGTTGGCGTTGCTGGAGGAGGTGATTTCCGACAATGGTGGGGCCAGTTGTAGGGGCAGTACGCCAGCGGCGGCGCGTAACGCCCTCCAGACGCAGACTCCCTGGCTGGCGATTCTCGACGGGCGGCATCCGGACTACCCGGAGCTGCAGCGCTTGACCGCTCTGACTCCGCAGGGGAGCCTGTGCTGCCGGGTTTGTCTGGGGGCGACACGCGCGGGAGTGGTGGCGTTTCCTCCCGGTTGCGCCGAGACTACCGGCTTTTCTATTCCCGAACTTGCTGCTCTTGCCCGGCTGGAAGGGCGTCGCCGGATCTATGCCGAGGCGCTTTTGGGGCGGGACATCGTCATCGACCTGCGCAGCGGCGAGGATGCGTGCGAATTGGGGCGGGTGATCTGCGAACGGCTTGCCCTGACGGCCGGGATGCCGCGGGAGGACGCCGACGGCTTCTTTTTTGCGCTGCGCGAGGCGGTGGACAACGCTTGCACGCATGGCAATCAGCTTGATCCCGCCCGCGTGGTGACAATTCACTATCTCTGCACCACCGAGGAGATCACGGTGACGGTGAGTGACAGCGGGGCGGGGTTTGCCTACCAGCCGTGGCTGACGCTTGGCCGCACGGGAAATCCGCTTTTGCAGGCGCAGCAGCACCGGGTGGAGGGCCGGCGCGGCGGTTTGGGAATCATGCTGATGTGCCGCTGTTGCGATGACGTCACTTACCTGCCGCCGGGCAACACGATCCGGCTGATGAAGCGGTTGCAGCCCCCCGCCTGACACCCCGCAAACGACCATCCCGAGAGGCCCGCCCGTCTCGTCAGATGCACCTTCCCCGCGATTCCTATGTCGTCCGTCGCTCGCTCACTTGCCGGAGGGAAGGGGCGCCTCGTGGGGCGGTGCGTACTCGGGGAAGAGGGTGAAGTGTGTTTTACTTTGCAGGATTTCCTCGACCTCGGCGGTGCTGTCGGCGAAGTCGAGATAGTCTGCCGCTTTTCCGCCCTGTCCGCCGAAACGCTCCTTCTCGAAGTCGTCGCGGATTGCGCATAGGATGTCCGGCAGCCGGTTGGCGGTGAAGGAATTGCTGTCATGCATCGAAAAAATCAGCGTGTCCTCGCCGCCCTGAAATGCGGTGTGGAGATTTTTGCGAAAGGTGCCGCCGGGGTTGGGAATGAAGGCGGCAATCACCGCATAGCCCCCGTCGGGATAGCGCGCATCGGTTAAAATCATCTTCAGTCCCAGCCGGGCATACGTGTCGAGGACAGCCTTTTCGGTGGCCGGGTTTTTGCCGTCGGAATATTTCCAGAGCGGCGGTCGGACATAGTGCGGCGTGGTGCTGGTCACCGAGTGGATGCGGTCGATGCATTCCAGCAGGTCGCTTTCCAGTGCGTTGTCGCCAAAGCCGCGCGAGGCTCCGGCATTGCCGGTGTAGTCATACGCCGGCAGGAGAACGCGTTTGGGGTGGGTGACGGTTTGGCCGCCATAGCGCCCGCCCCAGTGGACGCCGAGGATGTGGCCGCGCTTGGCTTCTTCGCGCATCAGCGCCGCGCCATCGGCGGTTTCGCCCTTCGGATACATGTCACGTAGAAAACGGTCCGGCTGCGTGAGCAGGAAGAAGATCGCCTTGATGCCCTGCCGGGAGTTGTCGGGGCCGTGCCGGAAGGCATCAAGGGCCTGCAGCACCTTCCAGGTGGGGCTGGACTCAATGACGCCGTCGGCCGGGTTCTGACCGCTGGCCGGGCCGTCATCGAAGCTCAGCAGGATGCGGAACTTCGGGATGAAGCGCACGACGGCGCGCTGCAGCGGCTCATAATGGTCTCCGCCCGCGCGCGCGCTCAGGCTGCAGGTGGCGTTCAGCGGAGGAACTGCCGCCAGCTCGAAGACCGGTCGTCCGAAGGGGGAGTCACCGACCAGTCGGAGCGGGTGGATGGCCCCTTTTTCGGTAACGAGCGCGTACTCGCGGTCCTTGCGAACCTCCAGCGGGGCCTGAATGGAAAACCGGACGTTCCGCGTCCCGCTCAGCAGGACGGTCTGACGGATTTCGGGATCGTCGAGTTGCCCGGCGTCTTCGGCGTCCTCGGTTGCGATCGAAGCAGGGGCGTCCGCACCGAAGGATGGCAGGACACCCAGAAGCAATGTGCAGAGGAACGCGAAGAATCGGATTTGTGGGCGCACGGTGTTATTCTTGCAGTTCACTCAGACTCTCCGCAGTTTTGACTACATTCATGACCGTGCCGTCGTCGAGGTTGCGCTGCCCGATCGCCACCAGCCGCTCTCCCGGCTCAAGCCCGGAGAGAATCTCCACCTCCGCTCCTTGCAGAACGCCCAGCTTGACCGCTTTTTTGCGCGCGGTCTGCAGGTGGCGCGGATCTTTTTCCTTGCCCGGCAGCGGAGTGTATTGGTCCGCCACGAAGACGTAGTGCTGATCGTCCTTGACCATCACCGCGTAAATCGGCACCAGCAGGTTCTGCCGGATTTCGCGGATCACCTCAACATTGCCGAACATCCCCGGTCGCAGCAGCCCGTCCTGATTCGGCAGCTTCAGCCGCAGGGTGTAAACCTGTGCGCCGGCGGCCGGCAGGTAGCTCAGGAAGACCCGGTCACCGATAACGGTTTTGTTTGCCGCCTCGACGCGCACCTCGCAGCGTTGCACATTGCGCACAAGGTCGATGTCTTTTTCCGGAATTCCGATCTCCGCCTTCAACTCGCCCAGTTGCGCCAGCGTGGCGACCTTCGTGCCGGCGCTGACGTATTCGCCCGCATCGGGCAGGACGGCGTCCACTACGCCGTCGTAGGGCGCGCTGATGTTGCAGCGCTCCAGCGCGAGGCGGGCCGCTTCGTAATCGCTCTTGGCCTTGTTGTAGTCCGCGGTCGCCTCCTCCAGCTCGCTCTGGGTGTTGATCTGGCTGCTGCGGAGCTTGGTCTTGCGCTGCAGCGCCTGTTCGGCCTTCTCGAAGGCGGATTTGGTGTCGTTGAGTTTGATCTGGTAGTCCTTCTCCTCAATGTGCAGGATCGGGTCGCCCTTGCGGACCTTGGCACCGTCGGGAACCTTGCTGACGACGATTCCCGAGACCTGCGCCGAGATGTCCGCCCGCAGCCAAGCCTGCAACAAGCCCGGCAGCACGATCTTGTCGGTGACCTTCTGCGGCTGGAGGTTGACCAGAGCGACATTGACCGCGTCGACCGGTCGGTTCGCCTCCGCCAGCGCCTTGGCTTCCTCGATTTCTTTTTTGTGACCGGACAGGATTGCCGCGCCGATGGCGATCAGCAGCCCCATCGCCAGCAGCATCAGCCCCCCCCCAGCCAGTTCCCAGAGGAAAAAGCGGCGGTGGTCGGCTCTGTCGGCTGACGGAACATCTGGTTGCGTACTCATGCGTTGCGGTCCTTACTTGCGCGGCGCTCCGGGGGTCGGCGCAGCCGACGGCAAATCGTCCTCCTGAGGAGGGAAAACCCGGTTGCGGCCGCTGTTTTTGGCCATGTAAAGTTGTTTGTCCGCGCGCACGACGACGTCATTCTCCGGCGCGCCCTTGTTGACCACCGCGCAGCCCAGCGATATCGTCAGCCGCAGTTTCTGCTCACCGAGGTTAAACACCGTCGTCTCGATGGCGTTGCGCAAATTCTCCGCCACCCGGACCGCATCGGGCAGAGTGGTGCGTTCCAGAATGATGGCGAATTCCTCGCCGCCGTAGCGGGCCAGAAAGTCGGTGCCGCGCAGGCAGACGCGGAGCTTGTTCGCCACCGCCTCCAGCACGCGGTCGCCGGCGACATGCCCGTACTGGTCGTTAACGTTCTTAAAATGGTCGATGTCGGCGATGATGAAAGCGAAGGTCGGACCGCCCGCCACGAAACGGTCGCTGGCGGCCTTGAAATAATCGTCAAAGGAAGCACGGTTGGCGACCTGAGTGAGGTGATCGGTGGTTGCGGCCGTCTGCAGAAGATCGATCACCTTGCGCTGGCGGTTGAGTTCGTCCTGCGCGCGCGCGAGCTCCTGCCGCAGATCGGCGTTGGTGTGGATGACCTTGTCCACCTCGCCGATAATCAGCTCCTGACAGCGCGCCAGATCCTTCGGCAGCGCCAGTTCATAAATCTTGTTGCGCACGGTGGTCAGGGCGTGGCTGGATTTCGTGGCCGCGCCGTCGACGCTCTTCACCGCCAGCGCCAGTCCGACCAGAATCTCCTTCACCGACTGGGCCGACTTGTCCAACTGTTCTTTCTGCTTGGCCAGCGCCTGCTTCTGCAGTTCGGCGGCTTTTTCCAGCGCCGCTTTCTCGGCCGCTGCCGTGTCGGGAGACGAAGGACGCTGGGCGCGCACGATCAGTGCCGCCAGAGTCGCCCCGAGAGCGAATGAGCCGATGCTGAGCAGTACGACGATAAAGCCGCCCATACCTATAGCTTCTCCCATTTTGCGAGGTTGACGACTCCGGCAAGCGTGTTCCCGCGCAGGATCTCCGCCTTTAGCCGCTCTTCGGCTTCCATGACATCCACCGCGCGGTTGGCATACTCTACCGCTTTTTCCTTCGGCAGCACGATTACGCCATCGTCGTCACCGACGATCCAGTCGCCAGGCCGCACGGTCTGGCCGCTGATGCACAGTTCCCCGCCGATCTCTCCGAAGCCTTTCGGGTCGCCCGAGTCGGGGCAGATGTGAGTCGAGAAGAGCGGCAACCCCAGCTCCAGCGCCGCATCGGTGTCGCGGATCGCGCCGTGGATCACCGCGCCCGCCAGCTTCACCTGCAATGCCGAGCGCGTCGCAAGTTCGCCCCATACCGCCGGCGGAACGCCTGCACAGTCAGCGACAACGACGCCTCCCTCGCCGGCGGCGTCGATCGCGCGCACGACCTTGTTCCAGTCCCCCGGCGCGCAACGGACGGTCGTGGCCGGCCCTGCCATGCGCAGGTGGCGCCCCGGCGTGCGGCAGAGGATCCCGCGCAAGCCCGGCTGATGGTGCAACGCGTCGGAGAGATTGGAGGAGGAGGCCGAGAGCAGCATCCGCCGGATGTCTTCGGTCCCCTGTACGCCCCGTGTCCCGAAGGAGGCGGCAATAACCTTCTTTTCCCGGACGGCCGCGACGAGGTCGGCGGCGGCTTTGGCTGCGTCGGGCGCTTTGTGAATCGCGCCGCCCGCGATGATGATGCTGGCGCCCGCTTCGACCAGCGCACCCGCCGAGGCACTGGTGATGCCGCCGGCAACGGCAACGGGGATTTTCACCGCCGCCGCGACCGCGCGCAGCCGCTCCAGCGGGTCCTTGCCCTGCATCTGTTCGTCGATGGGGCAATGGACGCCGATCACATCGACGCCAAGTTTTTCGACCTCCGCCGCACGTCCGGCGGGATCTGCGAGGCCGATGGTGTCGCAGTAAATCTTCATGCCATAGTGGTGTCCGGCTTCGACGCATTGCACGATCGTGGCGTCGCTGGCGGCGGCGAGGCAGACAGCAATATTCGCTCCGGCCTTCGCGGCGGATTCGAATTCGACCCGGCCCGCGTCCATCGTCTTGAGATCGGCGATGATGACCGCCTGCGGGAAGGTCTTGCGCAGAGTGCGGAGGGCGTTCAGCCCTTCGCTCTTAATCAGCGGTGTGCCGGCTTCGATCCAGTTGACGCCTCCGGCGTGAGCCTCGGTCGCCACCTGCAGGGCGCGCTCGATGTCCAGAAAATCCAGCGCCACCTGCACGAGGGGGAAGGGGCCGTTTATGGTAGGTAACTCGCCCGGCATTTTTCAGACTCCCATACGGTTACGCCCCGCACGCGGATGCCGGCGGGCAACTGCTCCGCCAGTTTTTCCGCCAGAAATTTCGCCAGCAGCTCCGAGGTCGGGTTGATCTGGTCGAAGGGGGGCAGTTCATTCAGAAACTTGTGGTCCAACGCCGTCACCAGCTCATGCAAAATACGTTTCAGATCACCGAAATCCATGAGCATTCCGAGGTTATCCAGCTTTTCGCCCTGCACGCAAACGCAGACGCGCCAGTTATGTCCGTGCAAATTCTCGCACTTCCCCTTATAGCCGCGCAACTGATGCGCCGAGGAAAACCAGTCCTCCACCTCAAGCTGGTACATGTTTGCAATCCTGTCAAATGCGGCGGGGACGGTGATCGGCACGGCCGGAAACAGACGCCTCCGGAATTCGGGCATTTGTCTGCATCGTCACAAAATCTACCCGCCGGGCAGCTTGTAACTCTCAGAAAGGATAGCCGAACCCCCCGAAAAAGTAAATGGGGAAAGCACAAGAAACACCCCACCCCGTTCCCGCCCAGACTGCACCGCTGCGAGGTTGCGCCGCTCGCTACATCCTTATCGGTATGCTCCCTCCGGTTATTCCTGTTCGGCGGATTCTCCCTAAACGGAAGGAATCGCTTGACAAAGGCGGTTCTTATGTTAAACTGACATTTGAAATGAATGTTTAAGATGGGCGCGGCGGTTGATAGGGCATTTCTGGCGGTCGGCTGGATTATGCGGCGAGGGGGGGGGGAATTGTGGGGACGTCGTGGGCCTGTCCGGGCGGGCAGGGGAGGGTAAAAAATGGCTAAGCGTAGCGACGGGGTGAATACCCGGCAGAAACTTTTGCAGACGGCGGCGGCGGTGTTTGCCCGGTGCGGGTATCGTGAGGCGACGGTTGCGGACATCTGCCGGGAGGCGGGGGCGAACATTGCCTCGGTCAACTATTATTTTGGCAGCAAGGACGAATTATATGCCGAAGCCTGGCGGTACGTCTTTCAGAAGAGCATTGAGCAGTATCCTCCCGACGGCCGGGTACCGCCTGAGGCTTCGGCGCGAGATCGGTTGCGCGGGCAGATAACGGCTCTGGTGCTGCGCATTCTCGACCCGGCGAGCCTGGATTTTGACATAGCCCACCGGGAAATGTCGAATCCGACCGGGCTGCTGGCGCAGGTGATGCATGAATCCCTGGAGCCGCTGCGCTGGCAGATGATCGGGGTGGTGCGGGAGCTGCTGGGGGAGCAGGCGGGGGAGCGGGAGATTGATCTCTGCTGCTTTAGCGCCATGTCCCAGTGCATGGAGTGTGCGCGGCATATGCGGTTGATGCGGAATTATCCGTTGCCCGAGGGCGCACAGAAGCTCCCGAAGTCGCCGCTGGTGAATGCGGATGCCGAAACGATGGCGGAGCATATCTACCGGTTTTCACTGGCCGGGATAGACGCGGTTCGTCAGGCGCTGGCGACCCGGACGGAGAAAGAGAGGGCGGGATGAGTGGGCTGAAGAAGGCCGGTGCGGCGGCGGCGGTGCTGGCGACGACGGTGGCGGTGGTGCTTTTGCATGCCGGCTTTGGGAAGGCAGCGCTGCCGCAGCGCCCCCCGATGGGGTTGGAGTCGCAGGTGGTGGCGGAGCGTGCGGGCGTGAGTGACTTTGCCGACCGGCTGGAGGCCATCGGCACTGGTGCGGCGAACGAGGCGGTCACGATTACTTCGACGGATACGAAGAAGGTCGTCGAAATTCTCTTCGAGAACGGCCAGACCGTGAAGAAGGGGGATGTGCTGGTCCGGCTGGACAACAACCGGGAGCAGGCGCTGGTCGAGGCGGCGCGGGTGTCACTCACCGAGAAGAAGCGGGAGTTGGAGCGTATTCGTACGTTACGGGCGAAGGCGATTGTCTCGGAGAAGGAACTGGACGCCCAGCAGACACTCTTTGACACGGCAGCCGCGGAGTTGCAGGTCGCGCAGGCGAATCTGGAGTTTTTGATGATCAAGGCGCCTTTTGACGGCGCGCTCGGCATCCGCCGCATCAGCCCCGGCACACTGGTGACGCCCGGGAACGTCATCACGACGCTGGACGATCTCAGCCTCATTAAATTGGAGTTTACAGTTCCGGAGACCTTTCTGAGCGAGCTCAAGCCGGGGCAGAAGATCGAGGCCAGCAGCGCTGCACTTAAGGGCGAGGTCTTTACCGGCACCGTGGCCTCGATTGATTCGCGCGTGGACGCCACGACCCGCGCGGTCGTGGTGCAGGCGAAGATTCCGAACTCCGATCAGCGTCTGCGTCCGGGGATGCTCTTTACGGTTTCGCTAATCTGCAACCAGCGCCGGGCGGTCTGTGTGCCGGAGAAGGCACTGGTTGCGTTCGGCGAAAAACAGTATGTCTTTCTTTTCAAGGCTGACGGGACCGCTCAGAAACGGGAGGTTCGCATCGGACGGCGCGAGGCGGGGCGGGTCGAGATCCTGCAGGGACTGGCCGCGGGCGAGCAGTTGATTGTTGACGGAACAATGGACCTGCGCGATGGCGCTAAGGTTCGTCTCGTCGCCTCGTCCGCCGAAACCGCTCAGGCTGCGGAGCGCTAAGCGCAAACGAAGGATGAAACGGCATTTTCTCCGTGCGGCGCGGGACGCCGTTCGCGGTGCGCCTACCGAATTTACGGTCGGCTGGCGGGCAATCGGCGAGAGCGCACGCCGAACCCGGCAAATAGCATTCCTCTCTTGGCACGGATGATCCTCATCATGATACTCTCTGAACTATCGGTCAAACGTCCGGTCTTTGCGCTGGTGATGAGTCTGCTGCTGGTCACCATCGGCGTTATCAGCTATTCCCGGCTGCCGCTGCGGGAATACCCCAATATCGATTCGCCGATCATCAACGTGCAGACCACCTATACCGGCGCGGCCGCCAACGTGGTTGAGACCCGCATCACACAGATCATTGAGGGCAGCGTCTCCGGGCTGGAGGGACTCAAGAGCATCGAAAGCTCCAGCGAGGACGGACAGTCCTCGGTCAGCCTTGAATTCGATATCAGCCGCAACATCGACGAGGCCGCCAACGATGTGCGCGATAAAATCAACAGTGTCGCCGGGCAGCTTCCCGACGAGGCCGATACGCCCGCGGTTTCCAAGCGCAACAGCAGCGGCATGCCCGATCTGATTATGGGCTTATCGCATCCGACCATGACGCAGATGGAGCTGACCGACTACGCCGACCGCTATCTGGTCGACCGCCTGTCGGTCATTGACGGCGTGGCGCAAGCCAGTATCTTCGGTGAGAAGCGTTATTCCATGCGCATCTGGATTGACCGCAAGGAACTCGCCGCGCGCGGATTGACGGTGGATGACATCGAAACCGCGCTCAATGCCGAGAATGTCGAGTTGCCGGCGGGGCGGCTGGAGTCGGTGGATCGCGAGTTTACGTTGCGCGTGCGGCGGGGGTACCAGAAGCCGGAAGACTTCCGCAATCTTGTGTTGACGCGCGGTACCGGCGGCCATCTGGTGCGGTTGAAGGACGTGGCGAAGGTGGAGGTGGCGCCAGCCACGCTGCGCGACAGTTTTCAGGCCGACGGCAAAAATGCAATCGGCATCGCCATCAGCCGCCAGTCTACCGCCAATACCCTCACCATGATTAAGGGCGTGAAGAAGGTCATCGGGCAGATCCGAACCGAGTTGCCCAAAGGCATGGAAATTTCTGTGTTACGCGACAGTTCGGTCTTCATTGAAGCCTCGGTGCATGAGGTTCTGTGGACGTTGTTGCAGGCCGCGCTGCTGGTGGTGGGCATCATTTATTTGTTTTTGGGCAGCGCGCGGGCGGCGCTGGTGCCTGCGGTTACGGTGCCGATCTCGCTGCTGTCGGCGTTCCTTGTTCTGTATGCCTGCGGCTATTCGGTGAATCTGCTGACGCTGCTGGCGCTGGTGCTGGCGATCGGTCTGGTCGTGGATGACTCGATCATCGTGCTGGAGAATATTTACCGCCGCGTCGAGGAGGGTGAGCCGGTGCTGCTGGCGGCAAAGCGTGGTTCGGGCGAGATGGGCATGGCTGTCATCGCCACGACGCTGGTGCTGGTGGCGGTGTTCCTGCCGATCAGCTTCATGGAGGGCGACACCGGAAAGCTATTTACCGAATTTGCCTTCGCCATCGCCGGTGCGGTCTGCTTTTCCAGTCTGGTCGCGCTCACTCTGTCGCCCATGATGTGTTCGAAAATTTTGCGTCCCCGTTCCAGCGACGGCTTCCTGACCCGGCTGGACGAGGCGGTGCTCAAACGGGCCGAGGCACTGTACGACCGTGTTCTGCGGCGTGGCGTCCAGCATCCGGTGTTCAGCCTCTGCCTACTCATTCTCGCTTGCGGCACAGCGTGGATATTGCTTGGCAGGCTACCCGTTGAGTTCGAGCCGCAGGAGGACCGCGCGGCGGTGATGGCGAGCATGAATGCTCCCGAAGGAACGGGGTTTGCCGCGTCGAAGGCGTACATGGATAAGGTCGCCGTGCCGCTGCAGCGTCTGCGCGAAACCGGCGAAGCGCGTCACGTTCTCAGCATCGTTCCCGGCAGCCGCAACCAGAACGGCGCGGTCAACGGCGGGTTCGGAATTGTGGAACTGAAAACGTGGGAGGAACGCAAGCGCAGCTCCACCGAGATCGTGCGCGAGATCTTTCCGCAGGTTTCCTCGGTGCCGGGGGTACGGGCGTTTGTGATGCAACCCTCGGGGTTGACGATGTTCTTCGGCCAGCCCGTGCAGTTCGTGATCGGGGGACCGACTTACGAAGAACTCATGAAGTGGCGCGACATCATTCTGCAGAAGGCGCGGGCGTATCCGGGGCTGATGGGGGTGGACGCGGACTACCGCGAGACCACGCCGCAACTGCGCGTTGCCATCGACCGCGACCGCGCGGCGGAGCTTGGCGTCTCCTCGAAGGTGATCGGCCGCACCCTCGAAACCTTCCTCGGCTCGCGCGATGTCACGACCTACATCGACAATGGCGAGGAGTATGACGTTATCCTGCAAGGAGCGGAGGAGGACCGCCGCACGCCGTCGGATCTGCAGAATATCTATGTCCGTTCCGACCGTTCGGGGCAGTTGATTCCGCTGGCGAATCTGGTGACGCTGGAGGAGAAGGCCGACGCCGGGACGCTACGACGCTACAATCGCGTGCGAGCCATCACCATCTCCGGCAGTCCCGCCGAAGGCTATACCATCGGCGACTGTCTGAAGTTTCTGGAGCAGACCGTGCGCGAGACCCTGCCGCCCGAGGCGACGATCAACTACAAGGGCATGAGCCAGAAGATGAAGGAGTCCGGCGGGTCGGTGGTCTTCGTATTTATCCTCGCGCTGCTGATTGCTTATATGGTGCTGGCCGCGCAGTTTGAAAGCTTCGTCAGTCCGTTTGTCATTATGCTGACGGTGCCGCTGGGCGTCTTGGGGGCGACGGCGGGTATGGCGCTGCTGGGGGTGACGATCAATATTTACAGCGAGATTGGGCTGGTGATGCTGATCGGGCTGGCGGCAAAAAACGGCATTCTGATCGTGGAATTCGCCAACCAGCTTCGCGACCGAGGCGTGCCATTTGAGGAAGCGGTCTTCCGGGCTTCGCGTCAGCGGCTGCGTCCGATCATCATGACCGGTCTCTCGACGGTGATCGGCGCGCTGCCGCTGATCTTTGCCTCGGGGGCGGGGGCGGTCAGCCGGACGGCTCTGGGTGCGGTGGTCTTCTTCGGCGCGGGATCGTCCTGCCTGCTGACGCTGTTGGTGGTGCCGATAGGGTACTATTACTTCTCCCGCTCACAGTCTTCGCCGAAAGAATTGGAGCACAAAATTACCGAACTCGAAACCGAATACCCCGACAAATCCTGATGCAAGTCCGCTCCCGCAAAAAAAATACGGAAGATCGCCATTGCGGTCTTCCGCATTTGTGAATGTGCCGGAGCCGGCCGCATTTGCCGTAGAGCCCGCAAGGTCCGTTAGCGCGTCCGTCCCGCTTGGGGCGTGTTCTTTTTCTCTTCCAGTTCCGCCCAGCGCGCGAAGAGCGAGTCAAGCTCCTGTTGTGCGACGGCGATTTTCTGAAAGTGTTGATTGAGCTCTTTGTGATGGTCTGCCGGCGGGGCGGGCAACTCCTGCAGACGCTTCAGTTCCGCTTCTGCCTTCGCAATCCGGGTCTCCATCTGCCCGAACTCTTTCTGTTCCTCGCGCGTCAGCGCCGGAGCCGTGCCGCCCGAGTTGCGTGTGGAGGTCTGTGCCGGGCGCTCCGCACTGTTCTTGGAGGCGGGCTTGCGCAGGCGCTCTTCGGCCGTCAGCCATTGGGCGAGTTCGCCGTAGACGCTGCTGCCGCCGCCGGCGTGCAGGCCCACGATCTCGGTGCAGGCTCGGTCAAGTAGCGCGCGGTCGTGCGTAATCAGAACCACCGCGCCGGGGAAGTCCCCCAGCCGGGCCTCCAGCACCTCGATGGAATCAATATCAAGATCGTTGGTCGGTTCGTCGAAGAAAAGGATGTCCACCGGCTGGCGCATGATGTTGGCGAGAAGCACACGCGCCTGCTCCCCCCCCGAGAGGCTGCCGACCGGGGTTTCGAGCTGGCTGGTGTGGAAGAGAAATTCCTGCGCCCAGCTTGCCACATGCACCTTGCGCGGCCCGATTTCCAGCACGTCGCCGTTGGGCGCGAGGGCGCGGCGCAGCGTTTGCGTCCGGTCGAGCAGTTCCCGGCGCTGGTCAAACCACGCATACTTCAGTTGGCTCGCGCGCTTGATCTTGCCGCCCTCGGGTTCAAGGTCGCCCAGCAGACAGCGCACGAGGGTCGTCTTGCCAGTGCCGTTGTTGCCGACGATTCCGAGCCGGGTGCCGGGGGTGAGGGTGAGGTCGAGGCCGCTGAAGAGCTTGCGTTCGCCAAACGCGTGGCGCAGGCCGTTGGTCACGATCAGATCGTTGGTCTTGCGGCCGCTGGCGGCGAAGTCGATGCCTTCGAGGCTGCGGGAACGGTTGAGGCGGCGCAGATCCGCAAGGTCGCCGATCTTCTGATTGGCGGTTTGGATCCGGCTCTTGGACTTGGTGCGTCGGGCTTTGGGGCCGCGCCGCAGCCATTCGATTTCGGTCTTCACCAGCGAGGAGAGCGTCTCTTCCCGTTTGTTTTGCAGGGTCAGCCAATCCTCACGCCGCTCCAGAAAATCGCTGTAGCTGCCGGAGAAGCTCAGATAACCTTCGGGGTAACGGGGATTGATCTCGATGATCCGGTCGGTGACGCTTTCGAGAATATAGCGGTCATGGCTGATGAGGATGAAGCCGACGTTCAGGTCGCGCAGGATGTTCTCGATCCACAGGATGCCGGCGAGGTCGAGGTGGTTGGTCGGCTCGTCCAGCAGCAGCATATCGGGTTCGCCTACGAGCACGCGCAGGATTGCCACCCGTTTGCGCCAGCCGCCGGAGAGGGTGCCGCAGGTCTGGGCGGGATCGGTGACACCCGCTTTGCCCATCAGGATGCGCGCTTTGGTCAGCTTCTCTTCCGGGCTCCAGTGGACGCCCGTGAGAGCATCCAGCAGTGTGTCCTCAATGCTGCGTTCGTCGGAGAGCTTGTCCGTTTGGGGCAGATACCCCAGCCGGAGGTTGTGCGCGCCTTCGATGCTGCCGCGGTCGGCCTCTTCCTCGCCGCACAGGATCTTCAGGAGCGTTGACTTTCCGCTGCCGTTGGGGCCGATCAGGCCGATGTGCTCCTCGCTCTGGAAGGAGAAACAGAGGTTTTCAAAGAGCGTGCGCTCCCCGAATTCCTTGCAAATATCGCAGGCGCGGATGTGCATATTCAACGGTCCTGTTTGGCTTGAGAGGGGCGGAAGCGGAATGCCGCCGCGTACAGGACATACTTATAGGCAAAGAAGCGCCGAAATCCAGACCGCGCGACCGATTGCCGGTGAGCGCTCGGTGAATGCCTGCATAACGGGAAACAAAAAGAGGCGCCGCAGGAAGCGGCGCCTCTTTCGTGATGCTGTCGCCGGTGCGCTTACTTGACCGCGCCGCAGCAGCTGTCGGGGAATGCGATCACCTTGCCGTCGGTGAGGTCGATGTCATAGGACTTGACCTCGGGCTTGTAGGTGGGCGCACAATTCTGGCCGCAACTGCAGGCAGTGCAGAGCAGTCCAACCCCAACCATAGCGATCATCAAGAACGTTTTCATGATTCACCCCTTTCATTCCAAAGTGAGCCGGTAGCTTCATCTACATGGCAGTATAGTTATTTTTTTCGACCGTCGCAATCAAAATGCGCAGGCTATTTCCCGAAAAAGGGTTACTGACACGAAAAATGTTTGCCACCCCGAACATCCTCCGGGGAGCGCCACCGGAGCAGCGCTGCATCCTTGCTGGTATGTCGGAATGACATAATCCGGACAGTCAAACGGGAATAACCGATGCGTTCGTTCTTAGTGGTGTTTTACTTAACCTTTTTAATTGTAAGTAGATAAATTTGTTTTGTGAGACGTTCAGGGCGGGGCGGTTTGTTCTGGAATGCGGTTTGCTGTCTCCCCACAGCATCATTTTTTGCGGATTCATAAGGAGGCGGCAATGTCGAACGAACACAAGATGGAATTCAAGGCCGAGATGCGGCAGATGATGGATATCATCGTCCACTCGCTATACTCCCACAAAGAAATCTTTCTGCGCGAGCTGATCTCCAACGCCGCTGACGCCATTGGCAAGATCCGTTTCGACGCGCTCACCAATGCCGCGCTCACCGAAGGCGACAGCGACTTCAAGATCAAGATCATCCCCGACAAGGACGCCGGCACGCTGACGATCTGCGACAACGGCATCGGCATGACCCGCGACGAGGTGGTCGAGAACCTTGGCACCATCGCCCGGTCCGGCACCCGAGCCTTCATCGATAAAATCAAGCAGGCCAAGAGCGAGCAGAACGTCGACCTGATCGGCCAATTCGGCGTCGGTTTTTACTCCGGCTTCATGGTCGCGGACAAGGTCAGCGTTATCACCCGCGCCCCGCAGCAGGAAGGGGGTGTGATCTGGACCTCCGAGGGTGCCGGCACCTTTACCGTCGGCGATCACGAGAAGACGACGCGCGGCACGGATGTCGTTCTGCATCTGCGCGAGGACGCGAAGGAGTATCTCGACGACTGGCGGCTGCAAGCGATCGTCAAGAAGTTCTCTGACTTTGTCGAGTATCCCGTCATCCTTGTAACCAAAGAGATTCCCGCAGATAATCCCGATGCGCCTGAGGCGGAGGGCGAGAAGAAGGCTGAACAGAAAGAAGCGGCGAGCAAGGAGCCGGTCATCAAGGAGAAGATCGTCAACTCGCAGCAGGCGATCTGGCTGCGGCCGCGCGCGGACATCAAGGAGGAGGAGTACAAGGAGTTTTATCAGCACATCTCCCACGACTTCGGCGAGCCGCTGAAGACGATCCATTACACCGCCGAAGGAGCGCAGGAATTCAAGGCGCTGCTCTTCATCCCAAAGAAAAAGCCGTATGACTTCTTTATGCGCGACGCGAAGAAGGGGCTGCAACTCTACGTCAACCGCGTCTTCATCACCGAAGAGTGCGAAAAACTCCTGCCGGGCTATCTGGAATTCATCCGCGGCGTGGTGGACAGCTCCGATCTGCCGCTGAACGTCAGCCGCGAGATGCTGCAGGAAGACCGCCAGCTTGTCTCGATCCGCAAGGCGCTGGTCGGCAAGATCTTTTCGACGCTCAAGGAGATGCAGGAGAAGGAGCTTCCGACCTACCTCGAATTCTGGGAAGAGCTGGGAGTAATCCTCAAGTCCGGCCTGTCTAACGACTACGAGAACCGCGCCAAGCTTGCGGACCTCTTCCTCTTCCAGTCCACCCGCACGGAAAAAACCTCGGAAAAAGACGGCGAAAAGAAGGAGGACACACTCGGCAAATACGTCACCCTCGCGCAGTACGTCGAGGCGATGCCGGAGGATCAGAAAGAGATTTACTACATGATCGCCGAGAGCCGCGAGATGGTGGAAAACTCCCCGTACATGGAGCAGTTCCGCAGCAAGGGGTATGAAGTTCTGGTGATGACCGACCCGGTCGATGAGCTGGTGGTGCAGGCGCTGCCAGAGTATAAAGAAAAGAAGTTGCGGGCGATTGATCGCGGCGAGCTGGAGGTCGAGAAGGAAACCGAGACTGAGAAGGAGCAGAAGCAGAAGGAGAACAAGGATCTGCTCGCCAGCATCAAGGAGATTCTGGGCGAGGCGGTGAGCGAGGTCAAGCTCTCCAACCGTCTTAAGGAAAGCCCGGCGTGTCTGGTCGGCCGCGAGGGACAGTACGGTGCGCAGATGGAGCGGTTGATGAAGGAGATGGGTGCTGACACGATGAAGCGTCAGGAGAGTCTTGAGATCAACCCGGCGCACCCGGCGATTGTCGCGTTGCGCAAGCTCCATGAACAGGGCGGTAATGAGGCGCGTCTGAAGGATTTCGTGCAATTGATTTACGATGGCGCGGTGATTGCTGCGGGCGAAAAGGTCAAGGACCCCGGCGCTCTCCTTCGGCGCTGCAGTGCGTTGATCGCCGACTCCGCCCAGTGATATTGGTGGAATCCAACCAGAAAACAAACGCGGAAAGGCGGCCAGCCTTCCGCGTTTTTGTTTGTGCGCGGTATCCCCATTTGATACCGTCAAACGGCTGGATCACAGGGAAATGAACATGAGCATGGGGGGCAGGGCAGCGAGGGGGAGAGTGAAGGGAAATTGATTCTGTACGCCCCTTTTTCGGGGGCACGCCGCTGTGCGCTTGATACGGATGTAAACGGTTTTTGCAGACGTGACATCCTGTCGCGGTAGGCGGGCGAGGGGGCGCCGATCAGCGAAAAAAACAATGCGGCCAACAGGAGGGTGTGTGCGCCTGTTCATAAAAGTCGCTTCTTGCCGGTGGCGGCGGCTTCCCGGTTCAGGGCTACGAATGGTTCAAGCGATTGCAGGTCGCCATAGCAGGCTTCCGCCGCCGCTTTGCAGCCGCCCTGACACTCCGCCGCTTTTGTGCAGTCCTTGCAAAAGTCTGGACACGCCTGCAGGAACGTCCGCATTCGCCGCGGCGCGACGATTCGCCGCAAAGACTCGTTGTGGAGATTGCCGAGTACAGTCAGCGAGTGGTTGCACGGTCGCACATCGCCCAGCGGCGACACGGTATAATACGCCCGTTGCGTCCCTGCCGCGCAGAACCCGAACCCCACGTGCGGGTAATCCTCCTGCCGGATCAGGCACGGCGGCATCGCAATCGACGCCCCAATCCCGACCTTGTATTGCGCCGCGTACTGCTCCGCAATCGCCAGCCCCGCGTGCAGATCGTCCACCGAGGGCATCAGCTCGTCGGGGCGGCCGTGACACTCGCCGCCGGCGTTGTAGCGGTTAAACAGAAATCCCCGCCCCCCGAGCGCGATCCCAAGCTTGAGCGCTTCTTCCCATTCATGAATATTATGCTTGGTCGCAACGAAGACAAACGCCAGTTGCCCGCCGTGCAGCGCGATGTCGGCGGCCGCCTCGGTGACGCGGACGAAGGCGTCGAAGGGTGGGGCATACGGCGCGCCGGCCGGGAGCGCGCCCCACGCGAGGCGGTTGTGCAGATCGGCGCTGACGGCGTTGAGCGGCAGCTCAAAGAGCGTGACGCCGGCGTCAAGCAGCGACTGAATGCGCGTCTCGGTCAGCAGGGTTCCGTTGGTGATGAGCGTCACCTGCCGGACTCGGCGGGCGGCGAAGCGGACGATGTCTTCGAGGTCTTCGCGCAGGCACGGTTCGCCGCCGGTGATGGTGAAGTTCCGGCAGCGGCTTTGCCGGATGATCGCATCGACCAGCGTCAGCGCCTGCGCGGGCGACAGTTCGCTGTCGGTATAGCCGGCGTTGTTTTTCCAGACGTTGTAGCATTGTGCGCAGCGCAGGTTGCAGCGTGGGGTGATTTCGAAGATCATCGCGTCGTTGCGAAAGAACACCCGCCGCCAGAGTTGTTTCAGCATGGCTATTGTCCTTTCGGTGCGCCCGGCAGCGGGGCGGGGGCAGGCGACGCATCGGGGGCGGGCGTTCCCGGACGCGGCACGGAGGGGCTTGCGGGCACGACGGCACCGGCCGGGGACGTCGCCGGATCGGCAAAGGGCGCGTCCTCCAGTTGCAGAATCAGTGCTGTCGCCTCAATGGTCGTCGGGGAAATCGCCAGCGTGTTGGCTTTGATTGCGTCCGCGAGCGCGGTTTCTTGCTTTTTGGCTTCTTCGTAATCGCGGTTGTCATTCTTTGCGATGGCATCGAGCTGGGACAGAATTTCCACCTTTTGCAGAATGGCGGACTCTGCCTTCTGTACTACATCGGGCGATAATGCGCCCTGATTCCTTGCTTGGCGCAGGAGGTCAAGTTGTTTTTGCAGATCATCAACCGTGCCAGTTTTGCCGACGATTTGTATCCTCGGCATATAACAGGTCGCTCCGCAATTGGACCGCCAGAAATGGTAGGAAAGTGCGGCATGAATGACTTGGATTTCGTTCGCTGCTGCTGCCGAGAGCAGTCGATCCGCAACGGCGTGGTCCAGCGTAGCTTTCAGCGCTGCCGCTGCTTCATTCGCTCCTCGTTCTCCTTCCTCATATCGGAACCACGTCCTTCCTAAACGATTTTTGCCATTCGGAATTATGACTAGCGTTCGCCAAGCGGTGCGCAGGGCGTTCACCGTTGCGGATGCATTGGCCGGCCGCGCGGATTGCGGGATCGGTTCTGCAATATCATAGCACATCGTAGTCGGGGCTTCGGGGCGCTCGGTCGTGCAGGCAGAGAGGAAAACGGCGGTGGCGAGCAGGAAGAGGTAGCGGGCGCGGGCGATGAATCCCGATTCGTTTTCCCGGCGGCTGACGATCTTCAGCGGCCGCTTGTGCGCCAGAAGATACAACGCATAAAAAAACGCGGCGGTAGTGATGAGAGCCAGAAGAAGTTTGGTCATTGCGGTTTCCTTTGCTCGGGCGTTTGCGGAGCGGCCGGCGCGGTCGGGGCGGATGGTGAGGCGGCGGATGGTGAGGCGGCGGATGGTGGCGGTGCGACGGGTTTGTCCGGCGTTGCCGGAACTGTCGCAGCGGTTGCGTTCTCCAACTCCAGAATCAGCGCCGTCGCCTCAATGGTCGCGGGTGAGATTGTAAGCGTGTTGTTTTTGATTGCGGTATCGAGTTTCGTGCCGATTGTTCGAGTCACGGCGGCGAGCTGTTCGGTGTCCTTTACGGCCATCGCGGCATTCCATGCGACATCATACCGGTTCAGTTGCGTCAGGATTTCCACCTGCTTGCGAATGGCCTCGGTTGCTTTGGCGATTACCTCTGCCGAAAGCGTGTTTTTCTCCTTCGCATCCCGCAGTAACGCCAGTTGCGCCAGCAGCTCGGCACTCGTCTTTTGCAAAACAGCTCCGCTCCATGCCATCTTGTAACAGGATAGTCTCATGG
This sequence comes from uncultured Planctomycetaceae bacterium, assembly GCA_964460225.1. Taxonomy (GTDB): domain Bacteria; phylum Planctomycetota; class SZUA-567; order SZUA-567; family SZUA-567; genus CAYWTJ01. The sequence goes on from CAYWTJ010000045.1 coordinate 51,705, forward strand.
AAGAATATAAGAAGTGGCTGGCAAGAGCCGTATGTACAATCACGAGTTCCTCGGCTGCTTGCCGGGAAAGCAGGCCGTTTGAAACTGCTTTGGCCGTGACGGCTTTGAAGGTGGTTATTGCCGCGTCTCTGCCGATCTCTCCGCCTTCAGAGCGCATCAGTATCCTGTCGGGCTTTTCTCCGTTGTTTACGAAGGTGTTAAGCATTCGCCACGCTATGCACAATGAGTAGAACAGCGGCGGATGCTTCGGGAATATTTGTACGCCTTCTGAAGACGGTGGGGTGTCGCTGATTGATGGAGCATCTGCCGCCGTTACGCGGGCGCTCCATGTTCCGGCAATGATGGCGGTGGCGAGGAGGAAGAGGTATCGGGCGCGGGCGACGGTGCCGGATTCGTTCTCCCGGCAGCTGACGATCTTCAGTGGCCGCTTGCGCGCCAGAAGATACAACGCATAAAAAAACGCGGCGGTAGTGATGAGAGCCAGAAGAAGTTTGGTCATTGCGGTTTCCTTTGTTCGGGCGTTTGCGGAGCGCCCGGCGCGGTCGGGGCGGATGGTGAGGCGGCGGATGGTGGCGGTGCGACGGGCTTGTCCGGCGTCGCTGGAACTGTCGTAGCGGTCACGTTCTCCAGCTCCAGAATCAGCGCCGTCGCCTCGATTGTCGCGGGGGTGATTGTAAGCGTGTTGTTTTTGATCGCGGTATCGAGTTTCGTGCCGAGTGTTTGATCCACGGCGGGAAGTTGTTCCGTGTTCTTTTCGGCCAACGCGGCATCCCATGCGGCGTCATACCGGTTCAGTTGCGTCAGGATTTCCGCCTGCTTGCGAATGGCCTCGGTTGCTTTGGCAAGGACCTCCGGTGAGAGCGTATTCTTCGCCTTCGCATCCCGCAGTAACGTAAGCTGCGACATCAGCTCTGTGTTTGTTTTTTGCAGCATGTCCCCGTTCCACGCCATATCGTAGCAGGATGCCTTGGAATGCGAACGCCAGAAATGGTAGGCGAGTGCGGCATGAACAATTTGCAGTTCTTCTGCCGCCGCGCTGGAAAGTACGCCATCGTCGACCGCTTTTTTCATAGTGCTTTTGAGTGCCGCGCTTGCCGCTTGCGCTCCGCGCTCTCCTTCCGGATATTCAAACCGCAGATCGTTCGGCTTGGTGGCGTCATATGGTATTGTATTGAGCGTCAACCAAGCGGCGCGAATCGCGGCGATCATTGATAACCGTTGCTGCGCGGTGGGCGTGGCAACGAGTTCATAGCAGCTAGGGCGTTCGACATCTTGTGCACTCGAAAAACTTCCGCTGACGACGATGGCGGTGGCGAGGAGGATCAAGTACCGGACGCGGGCGACCGCGCCGGATTCGTGTTCCCGGCGGCTGACGATCTTCAGCGGCCGCTTGCGCGCCAGCAGATACAACGCATAAAGAAACGCGGCGGCGATAATTAGGGCAAGAATGAGTTTGGCAACCATTTCGGCTTCCTTGTTCGTTGGGAGGAATCGGGAGGCGTTTCTTTAGCGCAGAGGGGCGGATTCATTGGGGCTGGCGGGTGCGGGCGGAGCGTCGGTTGGGCTGACGCCCTCAAGCTGCAACAGAAATTGAACCGCCTCCTCGGTCACGGGCGAAATGGCGAGGGATTCATTTTTGATGGCCTCCGCCAGCTTCGTCAGCTTTTGCAGTTGATCGTTGAAATCGCCCGACTTGGTTGTCTGGTCGATGTGGTCAATATCTGTGAGCGTCTGCAGTTCGATGCGCAGCGCCTTCGTGAGCTTGGCGATGACGGCAGGCGATAGCGTTCCCTCTTTTTGCGCGTGACATAACAAATCAAGCCGCTGCTTCAGTGCTTCCAATACATCCGATTGTTGAACGGGTAGTTCCATCGTCTCCGCATAACAAGTTGATCGGCTGTGCAGCATGAAAAAGTCGTAGGCCAATTTTGCGTGGGTCTGCTGGAGGATGGTGGCCGCTTGTGCGGAAATCACCCCTTCCTGCATCGCTTTTTCAAGAGATACTTTAAAAAATGCTGTTGCGCGCTCGTATCCTTGCCCTCCTTCGTCGCCGGCGTATATCGGCTGCCCCGATGGCAGGGCGGCGGTGTTGAGTGTCCGCCACGCCAGCTTCAGGGCGTCTCGCAGCGACATCTTGGCAAGCTTCTTGCGCGCCTCCGCTTCGTATCGCGCCAAATCCCGGCCCCGTGCGTTGTCGGCTGCCGTCGCTGGGGCCGCTGCAACGGCTACGCCCCCTTCGGTTGAGGCGACAGAGATTTCCCGCTTGTTGGCATGAACAAGGAACGCCCCGAAGCCTCCGAGGAAGATCAGGGTGGCGAGATAAAACAGATAACGGGGGCGGCGGAGGGTTTCCGGCGCGGTGGCGGAGGGGTGCTGGAACGCGAAGGGCTTTTTGCGGATCAGCAGATAGAGCGCATAAAGAAACGCGGCGATGACGATGGTCGCCAGAATCGGTTTGGTCAGCATGATTCCCCTTCCCCAAGAAGATCTCCTCTTGCATTAGTATACGCATCTAATTGTCCGGCGGGTATCGAAAAGCTGAGGAAGGCGGCACTTTTGTCCGCTTTCCGACCCTTCGCGCGGCAGATAATCCAAATCAATACCGGTGCATTGGCTTAGGGGCTGCAAGCGGGTATACTACCGCCGTCTGGGGCATGTCTCTGCTCCGGCGCATCAGGAGAGCTCTTCGGTATGTCCACGCAATATCCTGCTACCTCCGTATCGGGCCGCCTGCTGACCGAGACGGTCGCTCGCGGCAAACTTCGGCTCGGCATTTTCGCCTCCTCGCTGGGCATGGTCTGGTTCGCGGTCGCCTGGGGCATGCCGCTGATCATGTTCATGGACTACCTCGGCGCCAGCGGCGTGGTGATCGGGGCGGTCAGCACCATCCGGCAGTTTATCTTCGCCATGCAGATTCCGGGATCGCTGATTGTCGAGAGTTTGCCCAGCCGCAAACGCTTTTTTCTGACCGCCCTGCTGACCGAACGCGTGCTCTGGTTTCTGCCGGCGGGGGTGCCGTTTCTGTTTTGCGACAATTTGAAGATCGCGTCGTGGGCGGTGCTCGGGATCGTGGTGCTGACCTCGATCTGCGGGCAGATGGGGTCGGTGGCGTGGCAGAGCTGGATGGCGGACCTCGTGCCCGCGCGGCTCTCCAACCGCTTCTGGGGCCTGCGCGAGGGGTGTTGCTACGTCGGGTTCCTCGCCTCGACGCTGGTTTCGGGGCGGATTCTGGACGCCTTCCCCGGCGACCGCCCCGGCGTCAGCTCCGCCACGGGTTTTGCGCTGGTCTTCGGGATCGTGGCGGTCTTCGGGGTGGCGGATATTGCGACCTGGTTCTTCATGCCCGAACCGCGACCCGCGCGCGCCAAGTTCAAGAAATCGCTCCTACGGCGGATGGGCGAGCCGCTGCGCCATCACAATTTCCGCAATCTCACCCTGACCTTCGGCTGCTGGTTGTTTTCGCTGGGGCTGACCGCGAGCTTCGTGTCGGTTTATCTGAAAAACGACTTCGGCGTCAGCTATACCGACCTCTCGATTCTGATCATCGCTTCCTGCGTGGGGATGATCGTGGCCGCGCCGTTCTGGGGGCAGGTGATCGACCGCATCGGGGCGCGGGCCTTCGGGGCGGCGATGTTGGCGCTGGTGCAGGTGCCGAATGCCTTTTATTTTTTTCTGGTCCAAGGGCCGCTCAAGTCGACTGAGGTGCTGGCGTATCTGCCGGCCGGGTGGGTGCCGGAGAGCTGGCTGCATCCGGCGAACGGGGGCTGGACGCTCCCGTCGGCGGTGGCGATTCTGCTGCCGTCGTTCTTCCTCTCTGGCGTTTTTGTCTCGGGGTTTAATATCTGCCGCACCAGTCTCTGCTCGTTGCTCGCGCCTAAAGAGGGACGGTCGGTGGCGATTGCGATGCATTGGACGGTTGCCGGGCTGATCGCTTGTCTGGCGCCGGTGCTGGGCGGCGTAATCATGGATCGTTATGCCTCGATCGCGCCGGGATGGCATATTCCGGGCGGGGAGCCGTTCAGTTTTTTTCATCTGCTGCTGGTGTTGCAGGCGCTGACGGCCATCGGCGGCGGTTTTTTTATGATCCGCATCCGCACCGGTTCGGACAAGCTGCCGTTGGGAGCGGCGATCCGGCGGATGTTCGTGGGCAATCCGCTGCAGGCGGCCCGCAATATTTACGCCATGAACGGGCCGGTGGACAGCGCGCGCCGGGCGCAGGCGGCGCTGGATCTGGGCGAACGGAGGACGGGGCTGGCGGTGTCGGACCTCGCGGCGCGCCTCGATGACGCCTCGGCGGATGTGCGCGAAGCGGCGGCGCGGGCGCTGGGCAACATCGGTGATTCCGAAGCGGTGAGGGCCTTGATTGAGCGCATGAACGATCCGCATTGCGATTTGCGGCCGCAGATCGCGCGGGCGCTGCGGCCTCACCGGGGCGAGGCGGTTTTGCTGGCGATGTTGCAACATCTGGATTGCGGCGACCGGGAGACGGTCTGCGAGTGCGCGCGGACTCTGGGGACGCTGGGGGAGGCACTGGCCGTTGTGCCGCTGCGCACCTTGCTGGCGAAGACGGAAGATGAGAAGGTGGCGGCGTACTCGGCGCGGGCGCTGGCAAAATTGCATGACGAACAGGCGCGAAAGGACATCTGGCGCTGGATGAAACGGGCGGTGAACCCGGCGCTGGCGGCGTCTTTGGCGGTGGCGGCGGCGGATCTCGACGGCGAACCGGAAGAGTTCTACAAGATCCTGTCGCGGGAGCGTGACGGCGGCGAGGGCAAGCAGGGCGAGAAACTGCTGGAACAGATCGCGCGGCGCTTGGAGGCCAGCGCCCGTCATCCGCAAGGGCGCGATGAGGTGCAGCGACGGCTGATACTCCTGAAGCAGACGGGGAGGCTGTATTCCGACGGCGACTACTCCGGATGCCTGAATGCGTTAGCAGATTGGCGGGGAGAGCTGTGCGCGGAATTTCTGGTTGACTGGCTGCGCGAGCATCCGGAAGGGAAGATTGCGCGGACCGACATTCTGCTCTGCCTGTACCGCATCAGCGTCGGATGATTGACCGCCGTGGTATGCCGACGTTGCGGGCGGGAGCGCAGGGGAGGCTTATAATGTGGCTTCATTTGTAACGATAAAAGTTGAACGGGGCTGCGGTTATGGCGGACAGTGCGGGAAATCCGGGCGAAATGTGAATTAATTGTGAGAATGCTATTGACAGCAGGGGGGGACAGGCATAGATTATCAGGTCTGCAACCCTGCGCCGGTAGCGGGCATGGATGCGTTATTTTGTTCGTATTCACTTGATTTGCACGAGGATAGAAAAATGGCTGCCAAGAAGGTTCGTACTACCAAGACTGCCGAGCGTGCCGCTCTTGCCAAGGCTCGCCGCAAGATCCGCAAGAAACTCGCCGCGCATAAGGCGAATAAGCATGGTGGTGCCACCAAGCGTCGGGTTACCAAGTCGCACCCGCATCGTCGCACCTCCGCGATCCGCGCTAACTGCAAGTAGTTGCCTGCCCGTGGTACTGGGTTGTGTGCATTCTGCGATACCCCGGATTTTCCGGGGTATCGTTTTTTCATGCCATGTGATCCATCCTTTTTTTGCTGATTTGCTTCCGGCACTTCGTTGTCTTGCGGCTATAGCGCAGGCAGAAGCGTAATTTCGGCGGGACATCCGTGCATAAAATTATTTCGGAGAAAATTGCCTTCCTACTTGCCTCGGAGAAAGAAATAGATATATTATTATCTATAGGTTTCCGAGGGGGCGGTCCGGAGTGAGGAGCCCTGCTATGTTGTATAAGAATTACGGCGATACCGGCGCTCGGGTTTCGGCGGTCGGATTCGGCGGAATGCGTTTTGACCTGAATTGTTCGGACGCCGAGAATTCGAAGCTGCTTCGCTATGCGCACGATAAAGGTGTTAATTATTTTGACACTGCGCCGGATTATTGTCAGGATCACAGCGAGGAAATTTACGGACTGGCGCTGAAGGAGTTGCCGCGCGAGGAGTTTTTCGTCTCCACCAAGCGGATGCCGCGCGAAGACGACACCATTGAGTCGGTTACGGCGGGCATCGAGAAGTCAATCCAGCGGCTGAATACGGGCTACATCGATTTTTTTCATGCCTGGTGCTTCCGGCGGATGGGGCATTTTGAGCTGGCTATGCGTCCGGGCGGCCTGTACGACGGGCTGCTGCGCTGTCAGGAGCGCGGGCTGATCAAGAATATTGTCTTTTCCTCGCACCAGCCGGGGGATGAGATCGCGCAGGTGGTGGCGGCCGGGAAATTCCGCGGCGTCCTGCTGGGGGCGAACATCCTGAATTTTCCGTATCGCTGGAACGGCGTCGAGGCGGCGCACAAGGCGGGGCTGGGGGTGGTGGCGATGAACCCGCTGGCCGGGGGCGAGATCGCCAAGCACGAAAAGGAGCTGGCGTTCCTCTCGCTCGACGGGTTGACGCCGACGGAATCGGCGCTGCGCTTTCTGATCTGCTGTCCGCAGATTACGGTGACGCTGGTTGGGTTCACTACGACCGGCCACATTGACGATGCCTGTCGGATCGCGGAGAACGGGCGGCCGTTTTCAGCGGAGGAGATCGCCCGCGTGCGGGCGAACCTCGGCGAGAAGATGAACAACGTCTGTACCGGCTGTGGCTACTGCACCGGCTGCCCGGTGGATATTAATGTTGCGGGGCATATGCAGGTGTACAATGAGCATTTTCTCTTCGGCAACGACGACGAAGCGATGAAGAAGAAGCTGGATTTTGAGTACAACTGGGGGCGGCTGGTGGGGCGGGCGGGCGAATACGCCAAGTGCATCGCCTGCGGCAAGTGTGAGGGTGCCTGCACTCAGCGGCTGCCGATCATGGCGCGCCTGAAGGATTTTTTCCGCTGGCAGGCGTAGGGCGTGTTTGTGCGGGGCTTGGCTGCATCGTGGAATTTGCGATTCGGAAGTGCGATGAAGCGTGTATGGTTCGGATCATCATTATAAAAGGGTAAAAAAATGGCGGTTCCATTGCTGGACTTGAAGAGACAGTACGCTACGTTCCAGAATGAGGTGGAGAAGGAGTTGATCGAGGTCGCCCGCAGTGGTTACTTCATCGGCGGGCCGAAGATTGCGGCTTTCGAGGCGGCGGCTGCCAAATATTGCGAAGCCAAGCACGCCATTGGCGTCTCCTCCGGCACCGACGCGCTGCTGGCGTGCCTGATGGGGCTTGATCTCCAGCCCGGCGACGAGGTTATTACCACGACGTATTCTTTCTTCGCCACCGTCGGCGCGATCGTCCGGGCGGGCGGCAAGCCGGTGCTCTGCGACATCGATCTGCCGACCTTTAATATTGACCCCGAACAGGTCGCGGCGAAGATCACCAAGAAGACCAAGGCGATTCTGCCGGTTCACCTCTACGGCCAGTGCGCGGACATGGAAGCCATTATGGCGATCGCGGATAAGCACGGCATTCCGGTGATCGAGGATGCGGCGCAGGCGATCGGCTCCAAACGCTTCGGCAAGCAGGCGGGAAACTTCGGATTGGCGGGCTGCTTCTCGTTCTTCCCGAGCAAGAACCTCGGCTGCTTTGGCGACGGAGGTATGATTACCACCAATGATGATAAATTTGCGCATAAGATGCAATTGCTGCGCAATCACGGGATGGAGCCGAAGTATTATCATTCCATGATTGGCGGAAACTTCCGTATCGATGCGATTCAGGCGGCGGTGCTTTCGATCAAGCTGCCGCTCCTCGACGGTTGGACGGCGGGACGGCAGAAGAATGCGGCGCAATATCGCAACCTATTTGCCCAGAATGGGTTGGATAAGGTACTGACGCTGCCGGTGGAGAAGCCGGGGCGGCACATCTATAATCAGTTCACGATTCTCTGCCCGGACCGCGACGGGCTGTTCAAGTCGCTGCAGGAGAAGAAGATCGGCTGCGATATGTATTATCCGCTTTCTTTCCACCAGCAGGAATGCTTCAAAAATCTCGGCTACAAGGCCGGAGATTTTCCGAAGTCCGAGATCGCAGCCAGCCAGTGTCTTTCCGTGCCGATTTATCCGGAATTATCCGAAGCGGAAATCATCGAGGTCGTCGAGGCTTTCGCCGCGTTTTACGGGAAGTAATCCCACCGCCGGCTTTCCGGCAATGGATTGAAAAATGAACAGGATGGCACGGCATCAATATGTCGTCGCCATCCTGTTTTTTTCCGGTGATGGGCCGTTTGCGTTTGTCCCGGGTTCTTGACCGTCTGCCGGACTATTGTCCGGTGAATGGGGGCGGACTATCCGCATCTTTCGAACGGCACGGGACAGGGGCACAACGCCATCCCCCGTCCCCGCAAGGGATGCCTCGCTTCTGCTGGAACAACCGGTTTGGTCGGCATTTCTTCCAGGGGGCAGCTTGCTTTTCATGACACACTTCTTAGAATCTGATATACTGTATATCGTTAGGGGGAATTGAACCAGTTTCGTGAGACTCTGCGGGGGCGTGCTTGCAGTTGTACTATCGGCACACGATTGGACGGGTGTATGTACGGCATCTTTTCGCCGTGGCCTGGCAGTGAAAAAAGTTCCGGTTGAGTGGGAGAGACGGGATTAGGAACTGGCGCGTCATGGGAGCCACAGAGGGGACGTGATGAAACAAATCAGGATTGTCTCTCCCCGGCGGATCTGGCCGGTGAACAATGGCGGGGCGCTACGCATTGCGCTGGCGGCCGACGCGCTCGCGGAGTTGGGCGAGGTTCGGGCGCTGACCATTGACCGCGACGGGCTCGGGCCGGCGAGTGATCCCCGTGAAACGGTGTATCCGCTTTCGGGGGCGGCGACTCGGTTGTGCAAGGCGGCGCAGAGCGCCTTCGGGGCACTGCCCTTGCAGAGCGCACTGCTTTGGTCGCGGGAGTTTTATGCGGCGGTGCGGGAGGAACTGGAGCGCACGGACCTTCTGGTGGTGCAGTTGGCGCGGACGCTGCCGCTCCTGCCGCCGCTTCCGGAGGGGTTGCCGGTGTTGTTTGAGTTGACCGATTGCCTGAGCGCGAACCAGCGATCTTTGGCCGGGGCGCAGGGACTGAAAAATCGGCTGTTGGCATGGGATGCGCAGAAGATGGCGCGCGTGGAGCAGGCGATTTTGCGACAGACACATCCGGCGGTGTTGGTGACGGACGATGAGATTGCAAAGCTGCGGGCACTGCTGCCGGAGGACGAGATACGTGCGCCACTCAAAGCGATTCCCAACGGCTACGATTTCGCGAAGGCGGTATTTCATGCGCGGCCGGATGATGCGGCGACGGCGCGTCGGCTGGTCTTCATCGGGGATTTCTTCTATGAACCCAACCGGCTGGCGGTAGCGTGGATGGTACGGGAACTGTTGCCGCTGCTGCCTGTGGACATTGGGGTGGACTGCATCGGCCGGGGCGATCTGAGCGAGTATGCCTCCCCCCGCGTGCGGCACTTGGGGTATGTCGAGGATTTGCAGACATGTCTGGGCGGGTATGCGCTGGCGGTCTGCCCGATATTTCACGGCGGCGGGATGCAGAACAAGGCGATTACGCCGGTGCTGCATGGCGTGCCGACTCTGCTGACGCCGATGGTGGCGCGGGGACTGGGGTACGAAGCGGTGCTGGGGGTGGCGGAGGATGCCACGGCATTTGCGCGGGCGGCGGCGGAACTGTTGGCCGACGAGGGGAGGCGGGCTGAGTTATACCGGCTGCAGTGCGCGGCGTTTTGTACGCGGTTTTCCCGCGACGGGGTGCTGGAGCGATACCGGGAATTGGCGCGGCCATTGTTGGGACTGCGCTGACGGTACGCGCCAGCGGTGGCAACGGTGTTGGCGGCGGGTGATGGATTCTGCGATCGGCAGGGGCAGCGCGCTTCTGCGACAGAGTGACTTCCGGGGCGGCCCGGATTAATCAGGATACAATCATGGGTGAGATTCAGCAGAAGGGCGGTGCGCGGCGTTTGTTGGAACGGACGGACAAGGTGTGGTCGGTGTATGATCTGGTGGCGGGCATGATCGCCTGCTCGATCGGATTGTTTCTGACGCCTTGGCATCAGTACATCACCTTCACCGGGCATTGGCATCTGTGTCTGATGTACGGGGTGCTGCTGTTTGTGGCGGCGCGGCTCCTGGATGTGCCGTCCTCGCGGCGGGGGCCGGCGGCGGGGATTTATGAAACCGCGATCTTTACCGGCATGGCGGTGGTGCTGGCGTACATGCTGCTGGCGCTGGTCACGGTCTTCACGCAATACGAATTGATTGGCCGGTATGTCGTGGCGGGCACGTTGATTTCGGCGTGGCTGCTTCTGCTGCTGCCGCGTCTGGTGGCGTTCTACTTCCTCCCGCGCAAGCCTCTGCCGGTGGTGATCTTCGGCCGGGGAAGGCTGGCGGAGAACTTGTACCAGCGGCTGGCGGGCGGACGCGGCGGCTTTGCGCCGGTGGCGCTCTGGTCGGCGGAGGACGGGGAGTTTCACGGCTTGCCGGTGCGGGGGTGGACGAACGCGGACGAAGCGGCACGGGGGCTGGACGAACTGGGGGCGCGTCTGGTGGTGATCTGCGCTGACGACAGCGATCCGGTGGCGAAGCCAGTGCAGCAACTTCTGTACGATCTGCCGCTCTGCGGGATTCAGGTCATCAACAAGGGGGCGTTCGTCGAGAACTATTTCAACGAAATCCCGGCGGACTACATGAGTTTTCATTGGACCACATCGTTCTTCGCCTTTTCGGCGAGTTCGCAGACGTTTCTGCTCAAGCGGCTGCTCGACATCGCGCTGAGCCTCTTCGGGCTGGCGTGTACGCTGCCGTTTTATCCGCTTATCGCGCTCTTGATCCGACTCGACAGTCCAGGGAGCATTTTCTTCGCGCAGGAACGGGTCGGCTATCTGGGACGGTCGTTCCGGATTTACAAATTCCGCACCATGCGCATGGACGCCGAAAAGAATGGCGCGCAGTGGGCGACCAAAAACGACAGCCGCGTCACGACTCTGGGACGTATCTTCCGCAAGTGCCGCGTGGACGAACTGCCACAGCTCTGGAATGTGCTCAAGGGCGAGATGTCGGTGGTGGGGCCGCGCCCGGAGCGTCCGGAGTTTGTGCGCAGTCTGCTGGATGAGATTCCGTTTTACGAACGGCGCCACCTCGTGCCGCCGGGGCTGACGGGCTGGGCGCAGATTTGCTATCACTATGGCGCGTCGGTGGACGATGCGCGGCGCAAGCTGCAATTTGACCTGTATTACGTCAAGCATTTGACGCTGCTGTTTGATCTGAAAATCATTCTCAAGACTCTGCCGATGATCGCGCGCGGCAGCCGGTGAGGCCGGTTGTTGCCTTTGCGTTTGCCTGATCCGGGCGACGCAATGCGGGGCGTTGCGGTCTGCGGCGGCATACGAAACGGGGTGCGATGAAATATTTTTATTGGGGGCCGTACACGGGGTTTGTCGGCACCATTCAAGGAATGGTTAACAGCGCGGCGGCAACGCGGCGGGCGGGGCATGAGGTCTGTCTGATCCGGGCCTATGAAGAATGGAGCGAGAACGCGCAGGAGGTGCGGGACGAGGACTTGCGGGTGATTGATCTGGGACTGGCGCGCCTCTGGCCGGGACTGAGCAGGCGCAGCGGATATCTCCCGTCGCGCCTGTTTTCGTTGCTGGTGATTCTTTGTGCCCCTTGGCGGCTGGCGCGGCAGATTGACCGCGAGAAACCAGAGGTGCTGGTGACGTGTTTGCTGGCGATTCCGGCGCTGCTGGCGGTGGCGCTGGCTCGACACAAGCCGAAGGTTGTATCGATTATCTGGGGCTTCCCGGGGTTTCTGCTCGCCTCGGGACGGCAGGGCAACCCGCTCAAACGGATAGAGGGTCGGGTGCGGCGCTTTTTCTGGCAATGGCTCTACCGGCGCGCCGACCGCATCGCCGCCGTCAGCAACGGGACGCTCATGCGTCTGGGCGAGGAGTTCCCGTTTGCGCGGGAAAAACTCTTCCGGCTGAATGCTCCCATTGCGCTGCCGCGTTTGCAGGTGCGGGGACGCGAGGCGTGCGCGCACCGCTGGCTGGAGCGGCGGCAGGCGGGGTGGAGCGCATCGGGCGCGGTGGATCCGGCAGGGCCTGTCCTGCTGGCGGTGGGGCGGCTGAGTTTTCAAAAGGGGCAGGACACGCTCTTGTCGGCTCTGGCAAAGGTGCGTGAGGAGATTCCGGCGCGCCTGATCGTGTTGGGGCTGGGTGAGAATGAAGCGGCGCTGCGCGAACAGGCACGGCAGCTCAAGATCGACGATGCCGTGGATTTTGCGGGTTTCACGAAAAATCCGTTTGCATTTTTCAGTCGCGCCGATGCGTTCGTCATAAGCTCGCGCTGGGAGGACTTGTGTCACGTCATCATCGAGGCCGCCTGCGTGGGCGTGCCGATTGTGACGACCGATTGTCCGTCGGGGCCGGGGGACTTCGTGCGCTACGGCGAGGCCGGTGAGGTCTGCGCGGTGGATGATGTGGACGGCATGGCGGCGGCGATTCTGCGCGCGTTGCGTGCGCCCGACCACGGCGCTGCCAAGGCCCGGCTGGCCTACGACTGCGCGCAGGAATATACCCCGGAATCGCACTACCGGCAATTGGCGGCTGCGGTGGAAGGGATGAAGCAGGGAGGATGACGTTTGTCTTGTCTGTGTCGTCCCCGCGTTACCGATAGGGTTTGCGCTGGCGCAGATGAGATGGAATGTTTTACTGATGTCCGGGGACGGGCTGTCTCGCGTGGGAAGCAGAACATCGAAAGTCATAATGTCCGGTCAATCAGTTTGTAGGGAGCAGGAGAACAGGACCATCGCTATGGATCAAAATTTATTCTGAAATGACAAAGGTGTGGTGATGACGGTAGACGTGATAATTCTGACTTATAACCGGGCGGAGGAGATCGGGGCGACGCTTGATAACGTATTGCAGCATACGGTTGCGTTGCGCAAGGTGATCGTCGTCGACAACGCCTCAACCGATGGCACGGAGCGGGTGCTGGCCCGCTACGCGTCCCATCCGCAGGTGCAAATTCTGCGCGCGGAAACCAACCTCGGTTGCCCAGGCGGGCGCAATCTTGCGCTGCGCGCTTCGAGCGCCGACCTTGTGATTGCGATTGATGACGATGCCTATTTTGCTTCGGTCGATCCGGTGGGGCAGGTCGTGCGGCGATTCGCGGACAATCCTCGGCTGGGGCTGCTTGCGTTCCAGATTGTCAATGATTTTTCAGGAGAAATTCAGAGCAAGGAGTTTCCGTGCCGCGCGGGGCTGCACGATCCGCAGGAGGAGTTCGCGGTCAGTTACTTTGTCGGCGCGGGGTGGGCGGCACGACGGGAGGCGATGCTGGCGGCGGGCGCATTCTGCGCGGAGTTCTTTTTTCATCAGGAAGAATTGGATCTCAGTTGCCGGCTGATTAATCGCGGCTGGGAGCTCTGGTACACGCCGGCGGTGGTGGTGCGGCACAAACAGGCGCTGGCGGGCCGGCAACCGGCGGAGCGGACGCGGTGTCTGCAACTGCGCAATCGCTTGCTGATCGGGTATCGTTACTTTCCGCTGCGGTATCGTCTGAGTGCGGGCGTGCTCTGGTTTTTGCAGATTGCCCGGCTTTCGCGTTCGTTGCGGATTCCGTTGCTGGCTTGGCGTGAGTATTTGCAGATACGGGGACGGTTTCCGCGCGAACGGCTGACCGCGCAGGCGCTGACTTATATGCGTGAGAATGGGGGGCGATTGTTCTTCTGAGGAGGGGGAAGTCTGAAGTGGGAACTGTGTTTTTCGATTTGCGGTTTGTCAATCCTTTGGGGCGGCGGCATCTTCGAGCCAAGCGCCTGCAGATGATGCCTTGCGGTTGCTTGCCTTGCAGCATATCGCGCCGCAACTCCGACAGTCCCAGCATCGCCTCCGGCTCGCACGCGCGAATTTGCCGCTTACGATACTTGCGACAAAGGTCTTCGAAAATCTGCAGCGACGATTGCAAGATCGACCTCCGAGAGGAGCGGAAAACGTTTGTCGTCGGCGGGGTTCTCGCTCCCTCGTAACGCGGTACTATCGTTGCGGTTCGCTGGCGCAAAACAGGACGGAATGCGCCTGACGGGGCGGGACGTGAACGTTCTGCGCAGCAATGCAGAGGGGCGTGGTGGGCCGGAACGATACGTGCGGATTGTGTTCATTCCATGAGAGGACGGGCATGTGCGGAATTTGCGGTTTTTGGAGCGGCGAGGATTCCGATGCGCAAGCGTTGCAAGAACGCGTCCGGAAAATGACGGTATGCATCCGTCATCGAGGGCCGGACAGCAACGGCGTTTGGGCGGATCACACGGCGGGGCTGGCTTTGGGACATGCGCGGCTCTCCATTCTCGATCTCTCTCCGGCGGGACATCAGCCGATGGTGTCGGCCGAGGGGCGTTATGTGCTCTGTTACAATGGTGAGGTGTACAACCATCTGGATTTGCGGGGGGAGCTGGAGGCCGCGGGCGTACATTTTTTCGGCCACAGCGACACCGAGACCTTGCTCGCGGCGTTTGATGAGTGGGGCGTTCACAGCACCTTGACGCGCTGCAACGGGATGTTTGCGCTTGCGTTATGGGACAGGCGGGAGCGTAAGCTCACGCTGGCGCGTGACCGTTTCGGCAAGAAGCCGTTGTATTACGGTTGGTGTGGCGGGACCCTGGTGTTCGGGTCGGAACTGAAGGCGTTGCGTGCGCATCCGGCGTGCCACCCAGAACTTGACCGTGATGCGTTGTCGCTCTATTTTCGTTACAACTACATTCCTTGTCCGCATACGGTTTATCAGGGGATATTCAAGCTTGCTCCGGGGACGGTTCTGGAATTGCCGGTGCCTCAACCGGGGGGCTTTTCCCCTTGGCCGCATCAAGGAGCGTCCTGGTCGGCGGAGGAGCCGGCGGCGGTGGCGCCGCGCGTGTACTGGTCGGCGACGAAGGTGATGCTTGAAGGCAGGGCAGAGCCCTTTGACGGTTCGCGGGACGAGGCACTGGAGGAATTGGATCGGTTGCTGAAATCGGCCGTGGCGGGACGGATGCTGTCGGATGTGCCGCTGGGAGCGTTTCTTTCCGGCGGGGTGGATTCTTCGCTGGTGGTCGCGTTGATGAAGCAGGTCACGGACTCGCCGGTGCGGACCTTTACCATTGGCAATACCGACCGGTTGTACAATGAAGCGGAGCATGCACGTGCGGTTGCCCAGCATCTTGGCACCGAGCACACGGAGGTGACGGTCACGCCGAGAGAGGCGCTGGCGGTGGTGCCTCTGTTGCCGGTGATGTACGATGAGCCGTTTGCGGACTATTCGCAGATTCCGACGTATCTGGTTTCGCAGTTGGCGAGGCGATCGGTGACGGTGGCGCTGTCAGGCGATGGCGGTGATGAATTGTTCGGCGGATACCGCCGGTACTTTCAGGCGGCGTCGTACTGGCGGCGGCTGGAAATGGTGCCGATGGCGGCGCGGCGGACGGTGGCGGGCGGTCTGCGACGACTGGCGGAGAGCGGCGTGGCGGACTGGCTCGGGCGGCGGGCGCCGTGGTTGTTGCCGGCGAGTTTCAAGAGCGGCTCGGTAGCGGACTCAATGCGCAAGGCGGCGATCGTCATTGGCTCGTCCTCGGTCCGGGATTATTACGGACAGTTGACCGCCTTCTGCCGCGCACCGTTGGAACTCGTGCTCGGGGCGAGGGAAGCGCGAACCTTTTTTACGCACAGTTTGCTTGATGAATCGGGGCTGACTCCGGCGCGGCAGATGATGCTCTGGGACATGCTGACGTATCTGCCGGATGACATCATGGCGAAGGTGGACCGGGCGAGCATGGCGGTGGCGCTGGAGGCGCGTGCGCCGCTCTTGGACTATCGGGCCGCGGAGTTTGCGGCGACCTTGCCGGTCGAGTTTCTGATTCGCGGCGGGAAGGGCAAATGCCTGCTGCGGGAGTTGCTGTACCGTTATGTGCCGGCGGAACTGATCGACCGCCCGAAGATGGGATTCAGCGTGCCGTTGGGCGGCTGGCTGCGCGGCGAATTGAAGGATTGGGCGCGGGGACTGATTGAGCCGGAGCGGCTGCGGCGGGAGGGCTTTTTGAACCCGGAGCTCGTGGAGAGGCTGTGGCAGTCGCATCAGGGAGGAAACGACCGCAAGGGGGAGCTGTGGGCTGTCTTGATGTTCCAGGCGTGGATGGAAACGCAAACGGTTTAGCGACGGAGAGTGCCGCGCGCATCGTAGAAACTTGCGGATTGGAAGGGCTTGTTAACAACAAGGACAAACGGACTCGGGCGGGCAGGGCGTGGGGGACCGCAAACGATGGGGACTGAACCGGCAAGCAGAGCTGTGGGGAGGGTGCGATGCGGGGCAATGCTGCCATTGGTGCGGGAGCATCCGGATGGCATGTTGCTGGTGATGGAGGGAATGGCTCCGCCGAAGGAATAGTCGTTTTGTGCGGGAGACGGACGCGGTGGGAGGCGGCGCTTTTTTTTGCGGGGTAGGATCGGGTATAATTGCACCGCCGGGCCGGGTGGTTCGGATTGCGCGGGACGTTCAATGGAGCGATAGCATGGAGCAGCAGCGGATTCTCATCACGGGCGGCGCCGGATTTATCGGGTCGCATCTGGCGGAGCGCTTTCTGCGCGAAGGACGAGAGGTCGAAATTATCGACGATCTCACCACCGGTTCGCTCGATAACGTCAAGTATCTGCAGTCCCTGCCGGGTGCGGACAAGCTTCTCACCGTCAGCATCGATACGATCTTCAACCGCGAACTGCTCGATGCCGCTGCCGGACGCTGCTCGAAGATCTTTCATCTCGCGGCGGCCGTGGGCGTGAAGTACATTCTGGAAAATCCCCTCAGTTCGATCAGCACCAATGTCCTTGGAACGGAACAGGTTCTCAAGATCGCCAACAAGCACCGCAAACCGGTGCTCATCACCTCGACCTCGGAAGCTTACGGCAAGCAGACCGCCGCCCTGTTGCACGAAGATGACGATGTTGTCCTGGGGTCATCGGGGAAGGCGCGCTGGTCGTATGCGGTGGCGAAGCTGCTGGATGAATTCTCGGCGCTGGCGTATCACCGAGAAACGCGGCTGCCGGTGGTGGTGGTGCGGTTGTTCAATACCGTTGGTCCCCGGCAATCGGGCGAGTACGGGATGGTGATCCCGCGCTTCGTGCAGCAGGCGCTCCGGAACGAACCCCTGACCGTCTACGGCGATGGCACGCAGAGCCGGACCTTCACGCATGTCGAAGAGGTGTGTGCGGCACTGGCGGCATTGCTGGACTGCCCCACGGCGTATGGCGAGGTGGTGAACGTGGGGGGGGTGGAGGAGGTCTCGATGCACGATCTGGCCGAGCGGATTGTCGCGATGACGCGCTCTCGCTCGGAGGTGAAGCTGGTGCCATATTCCGAGGTCTTTACACGGGATTTCGAGGATATGTTCCGCCGGGTGCCGTGTACGGACAAGTTAAAGGGGCTGGTCGGCTTTGCGCCGGAAAAGAGACTGGATGAAATACTGGCCGATGTGATCTATTATTTTACCACATTATCGTAGGTTGTTGCGGTTCTGGCGTGTGATGCTGGTTTTGCCGAATGAGTGCGGGTGTTGAGGGATTCTGGATTTTTCCTGATTTCCTGATTTTACGGGTTTTTGGCTTCTCTATTGACGAAAGTGTGCGGCGACATATACTTCTGTCTGCGCTGAGGGGTGGGGGGACCGCAGCGGCTGCTGCGGAGCGCCCCAGTGTCGAGGATCACCAACCGCGCGCTTGTGCGCCGGCATACCGGAAAATGAGGAATATGGCGATCAATAACACGCTCAAGGATATCAGTAATCTGCTCAAACATCGGGATGCGGAACTGCAAGTTGCCGCCATTCGCGTGCTGGGTGCCATTCAGGTCGACGACCCTCAGATCATCAAGGCGCTCGGGGAGTTGCTTGTCGGGTCCGGAAACCCCAATGTCCGCCGCAGCGTGTTGCTGGCGTTTGAGTCCTGTCCGCATGAAATCGCGCTGAAATATCTGCTGCAGAGTCTCGAAAAGGACGAGGGGCTGCTGGAGCAGACGTTGGATGTTCTGGCCCGCATCGGCGGCAAGGCGGTGGCGCTGCTCAGTCAGAGTCTCGCCAGATTGCCGCAGAGCGTGCAGCGGAATCTGGTGCGCGTACTGCCCAAAATCCGCACCATCGCCGCGCATGAACTGTTTATAGACTGCTGCTACAGCGAAGACCATGAAATGGTTCGCAACGCCGTTCACGCCTTGCGCGAGGAGATCGGCAACTACAACACGCGTGAGGCGGGGGAGTTGCGCGACAAGCTGGTCGCCGCTCTCGGTGCGCGCAAGACAACGGACAATTCCGCCGCCCTTTCCGCCTTCATCATCTCCCTCGGGATCATCGGGCAGGTTCAGGTCAAGACCAAGTTGTTGCCGTTCCTCGCCAAGAGCAACGCGACGCAGATCCGCCGACACGCGCTGATGAGTCTGGCGCGGTTTGAATACGTCGGCACCCGGCATCAGGATGTTTTTGAGGCGGTGTTACCGCTTTTGAATGAAGGCGATTACGAGGAACTGGTGCGGCATGCGGTGCAGGTCTTGCAGCGGATCAAGCCTCGCCGGACGGACAATAACAAGATTCGCGCCCTGCTGGAGAACCCGCACGCAGGCGTGCGGATTTACGCGGTGCAGGCGCTGGCGCAACTTGATTCGGTGACGAACGTCGAGAGCTTGCTGCCTCTTCTGCGCAACGCCGACATTAAGCTGCGCGAGGCGGCCTCGGAGGCGCTGCGTGGCATGCCGTCAGCGGTGCAGGTGATCCTCAAGCACATTGACACGGTGCGCGACAAGAAGGAAGCGTTCGAGATGGTTCGCATCCTTGAGGCGCACGGCAACCGCATCAAGCCCGACAAGGCGCGGGAGATGATTGAGCGGATGCTGGAGCTGTATGCCAAGAATGACGAGCATTATCAGCTTTACCGCACGGCCTTGCGGCACTTGCGCGGCGATACGCTGCAGCAGGAGATTTGTCAGCGTGCCGACGCTGCGCGCAAGGATGGCCTGTGGGAGCAGGTCCGCGATCTGCTCAAGCTTCTGGATCACACGGAACTGATGACCCCGAAGGTGCGCTTCGAGTTGGCCATAGCCAAACTCAAGACCAGCAAGCGTGATCTGGCGCGGTCGTTCCGGATTTCCGATTATTGCCTTGAGCATCTGGCGATTCTGCTGCGCGAGGACCCGAAGGGGTTCCGGGCCGCGTTCCTTTCATGCAAGGATTTGCTGCCGGAGGAGTTGTTTTATGTCGGGTATCACTTCACCGAACAGTTGAATGAAGAGCGCCGGTTCGGGATTGAAGTTCTTCAGCACATCGCCAAGAAGTTCGCCCGCCATGAGGCGGCACAGGCGGCGAAGAGCAAGCTTAAAATTGAGGGACACTGAGCGGAGCGAACCCCGCCGGCGGGAATCGACGGGCCGCTGCTTCATGTGACGGTACAGACATGAACTTTAAATATTATATACGCTACTGGTTGTTTCAGCTTCTGATGTTCTCCACCTCGGTGCTGCCGTTGCGCTTCGGGTATTGGGTCTCTCTGCGCATCTCCGACCTCGGTTACTTTTTGGGCGACCGTAAAGGGCGCAAGGCTATTATGCGCAATCTGCGGCATGTCTTTCCTGACGAGCCGGAGAGCCGCATTATCTATGAGGCACGCTGGGTCTTCCGCAACTGGGGCAAATACCTGACGGAGTTCTTCCGGTTTCGCTGCTTCACCGATGAGTTTTTTCTGCGTCATACCTCCTCCATCGGCATCGAGAATGCCTTTGCTGCGTTGGAGAAAAAAAAAGGGGCGATCATCATATCCGCCCACGTCTCGAACTGGGAGCTGGGAGCGGCGTATATGATGCGCTTCTCGGGGGCGAAGGTCGCGGTGGTGGCGGCGCAGCACGTGTATGACAAGATCGACCGGCTGTTTGTGTCTGCGCGTGAGTTGATGGGTATTGAGGTGATCTACACGCATGAGGCGGGACGCAAGGTGCTGCGGGCGCTGCGTGAGAACAAGGTAGTCTGTATTCTGGGCGACCGCGATGTGACGGACACCGGGGTTGAGGTGGAGTTCTTCGGCCAGCCCTGCAAGTTTCCGCAGGGACCGGCGCGGTTGGCCCTGAAGGCGGGAGCAGCGTTGATTCCGGGGTTCGTGTTGCGCCGCACCAATGATAGTTTCGTGATTACCTATCAGGAGCCGATCCCCTTTCCCGAAGGGGTGGACAAGGATGAGCAAGTTCGCGTCGTGCTGCAGGAATATGCGCGGCGGCTGGAGAAGGTGATCCGCGAACATCCCGAGGAATGGCCGGCGTTTTACGACGTCTGGGATGAAAAGTGGATCGGTTGATCCGGCGGGGGGGGAAACTGGCGGCCGTAGATGCGCCGTGAGAGGCGACGTGTTGATAGACGGCGGTATGCGGAAGGGGGGGGGCGCGACCGCCCGGGGGAATGCGTTGAGCATGCAAAATCCAACCGCAGTCGCGCAGTCCGAACTTCTGCAGCAGGTGATGAGCGAAGTGGAGCAAGCCGGGAAGTGCCTGGCAAAAATGAAATTGCTCGTACTGGTTCTTGTGCCGCTGCTGATGGCTTCGCTGGTCTATCACTTGTTAACAGCCGCAGAGGGGCGTCCGGTCTGGTGTGCGTTGCTGCTTTTGGGGCATCTGGGAATGCTCGGATATCTGCTCGTCTGTTTTCTGATTGCGTACCAGTCAGCAAAATCGCAACGCTCCGCATTATTGCTCGCTCAATATTTGATGGAAAAAGAACGGACTGTGACTGCCGGGCAGGAAGCCGAGCCTCACGTTTCGTCCGGCAACCGGTGTTGCGGGAACGAGCGATAGCATCCTCCGGCGCATGGCCGGACATACTCCCAAACAAGTGGTGATAAATTATGAAAATTTGCGCGCTGATTCCCTGCTACAACGAAGGTCCGCATATCAAGGCGGTCATCAACGAATGCCGCAAGTACATCGGCGACGTGCTGGTCTATGATGACGGCTCAACCGACGAAAGTCCGGCCGAGGCGCGCTCCACCGGCGTCGAGGTGGTTGTTCATCCGCAAAATAAAGGCAAGGGCCAGACCCTTGCCGACGGGCTGGATCTGCTGGCGGAGCGTGGGTATGACGCGGTCATCACCCTTGACGCCGACGGGCAGCACCTGCCGGCCGAGATCCCGCTCTTTATCAAGGCCGCCGAGGACGGGACGGACATTGCCATCGGCAACCGTATGACGGAACGTAAAACAATGCCGTTGGTCAACTGGTACACCAACGTCGTTACCAGTCTGTTTGTCTCCGCTCTCGCCCATCAGCGGATTCACGACAGTCAGGTCGGCTACCGCGTGATTCGCTGCGATGCGTGGGTGAAGATCCGTGACAAAATCATAAGCCGCAATTTCGAGTTCGAGGGCGAGATGCTGGTGGCGGCCGGGCGCTCGGGGCTGAAGATTGTGGATGTGCCGATTGCGACGATCTATGGCGAAGAGGTGAGCAAGATCAGTCCGGCGGCGGATACCTGGCGCTTTGTGAAAATGGTCTGGCGTCTGCTCTGGACACGGTAGTGGTTTGGGCGGTGTAATGCCGCGGAAGTGACGGTATGTGCGGAATTGCCGGATATACGGGGCGCTTGGTCGAGGGGGCGCTGGAGCGTATGGCGCAGGCCATCGCCCATCGCGGTCCCGACGCCGCCGGCTTTCAACATGACGGGTCGGTTCACTTGGCGCATCGTCGGTTGTCGGTAGTCGACCTTGCCCAAGGCGGGCAGCCGATGCAGACCGCCGATGGTCGGCTGACCGTCGTCTTCAACGGTGAAATCTACAATCAGCAGGAACTGCGCCGGGAGCTTACCGCGCGCGGGCATTACTTCCGGACCGATCACTCCGACACCGAGGTTCTGCTGCATGGCTGGCGCGAATGGGGGCGCGATTTGCCGGGGCGTCTCAACGGCATGTGGGCGTTCTGCATTCATGACCGCGAGGCGAAAACCTTATTTCTCTCGCGGGATCGCTTTGGAAAAAAGCCGCTGTTCTATACCGAACAATCCCGTACCAACAGCGGAGACGCGAACGAGACGGTTTTCGCATTCGCTTCGGAGCTGACTGCGCTGCGCCGGCACCCGGCGCTGACCTTCACGACAAGTTCCCTTGCCATCCGCAAATACTTTGCCTATGCCTTTATTCCCGCGCCGCTCACGATCTTTCGCGAAGCGCGCAAGCTGCCGGCCGCTCACAACCTGCTGGTGGATTTGCATTCCGGGCGTAGTGAATGCTGGCGGTATTGGGATTATTGTCTTGAGCCGTTTCAGACAGTTCCGGCGAAGCCGGAGGAAGAGTGGGGAGAGCAACTGCGGGAGATTCTGGAGCGCGCGGTGCAGCGGCGGCTGATGGCGGATGTGCCGCTGGGAGTATTGCTCAGCGGTGGTCTCGACTCTTCGGCGGTGGCGGTGCTGGCGGCGCGTCAGGTGCCGCAAATCAAAACGTTTTCCATCGGTTTTCAGGAGGATGGATTTGATGAATCTCCGTATGCGCGGCGGGTGGCGAAGCTGATCGGCTCGGAGCATTTCGAGTCACAGCTGTCCCAAGAGGAGGCGCGTCTGCATGCGCCGGAAATTTTGGCGCGACTGGATGAGCCGATGGCGGACGACTCGCTGCTGCCCACATGGCTGGTCTGTCGCGAGGCGCGCAAACATGTGACTGTCGCACTCGGCGGCGATGGCGGTGATGAGTTGTTTGCGGGTTATGAGCCATTCAAATTCTGGCCGTGGGGACGGCGCTTTGACATCTACTTGCCGGGCGTGGTGCAGGCGGGAGTCAATGCGCTGGTCGGAGCCGTTGCGGGGCAGGTACGAACCTCACATGGCTATTTGCCGTTGCCAATGAAGTTGAAGCGATTTTTCCGCGCTTCGGCTTACGGCATGCGCGTCTGGGTGCCGGCGCTGATGGCGCCTTTGTCCCTCTGCGACATTGCCGCGTTGTCGGGGGAGCCGGCGGAATTGGAGCAGATTTATAGCGAGGCGATTGCGGCGTGGGGGGAGTGTGCCAGTTCGCACCCGGCCGATCGCATGACGCAGTATTATGTCCGTCTGTATCTGCAAAATGAGATTCTGGTCAAGGGCGACCGGGCGTCGATGCTGAATGCGCTGGAGTTGCGCTCGCCGTTTCTCGATCTTGAGGTGGCAGATTTCGCGCGGCGGATTCCGGCTTCGTATCGGCACCGGCACGGGATTAGCAAGTATATCCTTAAAAAGGCGCTGGAGCCGCTTCTACCGGCGGAAATTCTCTATCGCAAAAAACATGGCTTTTCTGCCCCCACGGGCCGGTGGTTTCGAGATGGCGGGCTGACCTTTGACGACAGCCCGGATTATCGTGCGGCACCGGAGGAATTTGCGGCAAATTCGTTAGCCTTCCGGGCGCGGACCTTGCAGCGGCACCGCTCTCGTCGTGAAGATGAAACCCGCTACCTATGGGCGCATTACGCCCTTGATTCCTTTCTGGCCTCTGGCTCATGCGAAGAGGCGTGATCGTCCGCGCTGGGCGGGCGTGGGCAAAATCGGCCGCCACGCTTTTTCCTGCCACAGATTAAGCGCATTTCTCTTGAAATATCCCGCAAGCGTATTTTTGCGTTGACAAAAAAAAGACGACCGGGATAATAACACCAT
Organism: uncultured Planctomycetaceae bacterium; assembly: GCA_964460225.1. GTDB lineage: Bacteria > Planctomycetota > SZUA-567 > SZUA-567 > SZUA-567 > CAYWTJ01. Next base: position 75,340 of record CAYWTJ010000045.1, read on the forward strand.
CGAGGTGTCAATTATCTCTTTGCGGAAAGGAATACGTCATGGCAACGGTTAAATTGTATAACAAAACGGGTGATGCGAAGGCGCAGAAGATTCAGGAGAATCTGGAAAAGAATTTCGGCTTTGTGCCTGAAGTGTTTCAGGCGATGGGGCGCAATGGAGATTTTCTGCAGGGGCTTTTGAATCTGGCGGAGGCGGCCGGTAAGGGACTGGACCCCAAGACCAAGGAACTGATATCGATTGCGGTTAGCGCGGTCAACGGCTGTTCGTATTGTCTGGATGCCCATCGGGCGGTGGCGCTCAAGGCGGGGGCAACCGAGGACGAGATTACGGCGACGATCGAGGTCGCGGCAATGATGAGTGCCTTCAATAAATTTAATGGCGCGCTGGATCTGAAACACGATATTAAGGTCTGAGTAACGTTTGTGTTTCTCCGCGATGCGGGGGGGCTTGCCTCCCCGCGTTTTTTGTTTCTGAGCCACAGGGGGGGATGGTGCAAATAAACTGTAAAGATCGGGCGAGATTCGCGCATCTGCTTGTCATATAAGAGGGTTCTGTTGGAATAAGGGTTGCCGGCAGCGGGGCGAGCGGCGATAATTTCAACTGGATGCAAAAAAAGAGCGTTACCCGTAGCGACTTGCGGGTACTATCCAATCGGCAAGGCGAAATGGAAAAGAAAAACGATAAGCCGGTGGTGGGTAAGTGCTTCGGAGTCGCGGCCGGCAACTCTCAGGATATTGCGCATATGGCAGCGTCTCTTGATTCTCCCCTTACGCCGGAGGCCTCGAAGCGGTCCGCGCTTTCGCGGCTGACGGGGGAATTGCTGCCGGAGGGCGGGGGCTGTGCCTCGGCCGAGGCGATTCAGGCGGAGGATTGCGTCGATATTGCTGCCGCGCTGGCGGGCGATGGAGAGGGGTATTCGCGCCTGATGTGCCGGCATGAGGCGGTGATCCTCCGGCAGATGTGGCGCTTCACCCGTGACGCCAACGAGCGTGATGAACTGGTGCAGGAGGTCTTCGTCGAGGCGTACTTGAGCCTGCGCAGCTATCGGCAGAAAGCGCCATTTACGCACTGGTTGCGGACGATTGCGGTACGCCGGGGCTTCCGATTTTGGAAGCAGCGGGAAAAGCAGAAGAAGCTTGTGCCCCTGGAGGAATGGGACGGTGCGGCGAAGGCGAATGATGATCCGCCCCCGCAGGAGGCTGGCCGGTTGTTGAGCGAACTGCTGCAGCGGCTGAAGCCGGAGGAACGGGTGGTGATGACCTTGGAGTATCTGGAAGGCAACAACGTGGAGCAGACCGCCCGGCTTTTGGGGTGGACGCAAGCGATGGTGAAGATGCGCGCCTACCGGGCGAAGAAAAAGTTGCGGGAGATGTACGAGCGCAGCCGCAAGCAGGAGGCAGGATCATGAACATCTACGAAGAGCTGGACAGACTTGCGGATGCGGCGCGGCGCGAACCAGTGCCGGCGTACGCGACAGACTTGTGCGAGGATGTCTGGGCGCGCCTGCGCCGTCAGGAACGGGGGAGTCAGGAATTTACGATTACCGGATTATGCTTTGCGGTTGCCTCCTCCGCGGCGGCCGTGGTGCTCTGGCTCTACAGCGGCGGGGCGGCAGATGCAACCGGACTGGAGACCATTTTTCGGGAATATGATCCGCTGAACACACTGGCGGCTTTGGGTGGAATCTGACAATTATGAGCGCGCAAAATATTCCGCAGACACCGGCGGTTCCGGTGAAGAAAATTTTGATACACGCGGTGCTGTTTCTGATCGTGTTTCTGGCTGGCGGGGTGGCGGGAGCGGTCCTGACGCAGAACTTTGGCCGCGACGAGGGGCGGGGAAATCGCCCCTCGCGCGACCCCGGGGGGCAGTTCGAGCGCGACGTGGCATCCCAGATCGCGCATCGCTATGGCCTCGCGCCGCAAGACGAAGAGAAGATCTTTGCTATTGTGAAGGCCAACTCCGAGAAATTGCGTTCTCTGCATAAAGAATTTTTTCCTAAGGTAGAGGCGTGCTGGAACGAGGCCAACGCCAAAATCCGCGAAATCCTTCCCCCCGAAAAACGGGCGGAGTTCGATCGCGAGGTTCAAATGCGGCAAAAACGGATGTTCCAAGCTCCAGACCGGCAGGGTCGCCATGACGACGGGCGGCGGGACGGGAAGCAGAATCCGCCCATGCCGCATGGCGCCGGCCAGCCGGGAAGACCGGTAGAAACCGGTGACCGCCAACCGCCGTTGCCCGAGCAAGTGCAAGAATTGAAGTAACCGAATTTAAAATCGGGAGGCGGCTGAAGCTGAACTGCAGCAGTGGAATGCCGTTCTTCGGACAAGATCCGCAATGGCGCGCGTATGAGTGATGTGTGAGTTAAGATGTTTGCAAATTATCAGGCATAATGGGCGCTTTTTTCCGGGGTGTGCGGATCAGCCGGAACAATCTATGCGCCACAGTGGTTGGCTTCGGTGCAAATAGCCACAGGAGGCGATGCCTCTGCATGGTAAAGTGGCGTGTGCGAGTTGTAGTTCTCCTTTTTACAGAACTGGTACGTGGTGGAATGCGGGATGCGTCCCGGCCAGCCCGTACCCGGAGGGACTTATGATGCGTAAGGGTTTGATTGCGCTGAGCTGTTGCGGGATGGCCGTGGGCTTTGTCTCGGTCATGGCGGCGGATAGCGTAAAAACGGAGGCACCTGTTCTGCCTCAGCGACAGGCCGCTGCCCCGGATAACGAGGGGAAGAATCTGCCGCAAATGCGGGACGACCGGGATAACCGGAGTGAGGATCGCCATTTTGCCGGCCGGGATGGCAAACGCGATGAAATGCGGAACGACCGGGATGGCCGGAATGAGGAGCGTCGCTTCGCTGGACGCAATGACCTGCGGGACGGCCGAGCTGTCTGCGATTGCCGGATGATGTCCCGTTGTGGGGATTTCCTTCTGGTTCCGGGACTGTTCCTCGACCTCCGTCACACCATCACGCGCCCCATGCCGGTCATCGCCTCCCCGGTGTACCCCTTGCGGACGTTCCCCGCGTGGTTGCGGCGTTGCCTGTTCTTTCGAACCGACAGCCGGTTGCACACCGCCCTTCCCCGGATGTTTCTCGTCCGCTACCGCCTTACCATCTCGCTCATGACGGTCGCTCCCACGAATATCCGGGCGACCATCGCGATCATTGTCGCGGAACTCCGGGCGGAAGCCCTCATGGCGCATCATCAGCGGACGGCCATGACCGCGTTCATCGTTATCACGCATGTCCTGCCGACCGGAGAAGTGACGGCCGAAGTCCGGGCGACCATCTCGATCGTTGTCACGGAACTCCGGGCGGAAGCCCTCATGGCGCATCATCAGCGGACGGTCATGGTCGCGCTCATCGTTATCACGCATGTCCTGCCGACCAGAGAAGTGACGGCCGAAGTCCGGGCGACCATCTCGATCGTTGTCACGGAACTCTGGGCGAAAACCCTCATGGCGCATCATCAGCGGACGGTCGTGAT
>CAYWTJ010000046.1:0-3678 GCA_964460225.1 uncultured Planctomycetaceae bacterium
CGGAGGCCATTGATGGACAATTCACTCTTTCGCGCACTCACAGGAATCTATGCCAAGGAGAGCGCCGCACACAGAGATGATTTGGGATATGCCAATCACGATGAAAGCCTTGCCTACGTTTGCCCCCTGTGTGACCATCGACTGGTGGAGCACGACGAAAGAGACAGGTACTATAATTCCCTTGTGAGAATATTCATCGCTCTGGCAAATCCGCCGTATATTCGTGACCCGCTGAACCAATATGCATTCGTGTGCCGTTGCCCACAATGCAGCGGCGTTTTTTGGTTCCATTGTGACTTGGATTTTTATGAAAATGTATTGGAACTGGGGGCGGAGATCTAAAGACTACGTCTGAAGATGCACTGGCGGCTGTGGCTTGCCCCAAGCGGCTCTCCCAGCCCATGCCCATTCGCGGCATGAACCGCAACCGCGATCCATGCAAGCGGTTCCCGCAATTTTGCACGGTGGAGATGCGCTTCCCCTCACGAGTGAATGCCGCCTGCCGGTTGTTCAAAGCCGCAAATCTTTTGCCGCACCCCGCCTCAAACAACATCATTCAATCGGCATCATGGGAATGAAGTCCGTATCCTTCCGCTGGGATACGGCGATTTCCGGCGTTCCCTCCAGAAAGACCTGATCCGGCTCCACACGGGTTCTGGTCAGTTTCTGGAAGTTCCCGCTCCGCGCTTTCTCATAGTACGCTTTTCCTCGCGGGCAGGCCCGCAGGCCCTCGCCGAGAAAGCAGCTCTTGGGGCAGAGGATGCAAACGCAAACCCCGCGTTTCGCCGCCTCGGCAAAAAACGAAGCGTCATAACGGGTTTCACGCGCTTTTTGTTGGTAGGGCATTCCCTCGGCGGCGGGCCCCTCACCGCGCAAATAGCGGAAGACGCTTGCGGCACAGGCCTCCGCCTCCATGGCCGCATTGTCAGCCAGCTCATTGATGTGCAGCGCGTTTCCCGCCACAAATACCCCCGGAATCTCGGACAGGAAGGCTTGGTTGACCTTGGCTGCCCCCCCGACGTCTCTCCCTCCCGCCTGCAGATACAGATCAATTTCCGGAATCAAACCGGCCGCGAACACAATCGTGTCACAGGCAAGCTGCTGCGGGTGGGAATGGTCCTCCGTTGCTGCGATCGTCACGCCTTCCACCCGGTTGCGGCCGCGAATGTGGACGATCTGGCGATTGAGGTGGAGGGGGATGCCAAAATGGTCCAGACATTGAACTTTGTTGCGCAGCAAACCGCTCAGGTACGGCAGACGCTCATACACGCCCAGTACGTTGCAGCCGCTGAGCGTCAGGCGGCGGGCCATGATCAACCCAATATCTCCAGAGCCCTGAATGACAACCTCCTGCCCGATGCGAACCCCGCCGAGGTTAATCAGCGCCTGCGCCTGCCCGGCCATGAAAATCCCGGCCGGCCGGTCTCCGGGGATGTCCAGATTTTCGCGCGTCCGTTCCCGGCAGCCCGTTGCCAGCAGGATGGCGCCGCAGGAAAAGACCTCCCGCCCCGCTTGCGCGGAGTACACCTCCAGACGGTGGTCTGCAATTGCGGTCACCATGGCGTTCAAGGCATAGGGGATGCCAGCCTTGCGCAACTGCCCGATCTGCCGGGCGGCAAACTCCGGGCCGGTCAGTTCTTCGGAAAAATACTCCAGTCCGAACCCATAGTGGATGCACTGCGGCAGGACGCCGCCCAGACGGGGCAGGCGCTCAAAGATCTTGATGTCGCTTACGCCCATCCGCTGAAGCGCCAAAGCCGCCGCCATCCCCGAAGGCCCTCCGCCGACAATCGCCACATCCAATCGCTTCATGGCTTGCTCCCGGGAAAGACGTAATCCTCGTCGGACCGGCGCCGGATCTCCTCCGGCTTGATTCCCTTACCCTGCATGATCCGCACAATGTTCGGCAGACAGAACCCGCCCTGGCAGCGCCCCATCAGAGCGTGCGTGCGTTTTTTGATGGCGTTCAGCGTGCGGGCACCCAACGGATTATCGAGCGCGGCCTCGATTTCCGCCCGGCTGATCTGCTCGCAGCGGCAGATGATCTCCGCATAGGCCGGATTGCTCTGAATCAGACGCTCGCGTTCGTCCGTCGGCAGGCCGGACGCCCGGACGATTCCCCGCCGGACCGGATGGAAGTCGGGCCGGACCGCCAGATCGCGCTGGCTTCCGATGATCTCCTGCGTGAGGTAGCGGGCGATCGCCGGAGAGCTGGTTAGCCCGGGCGATTCGATGCCGATCAGATTGATGAATCCCGGATAGCCCTCGGCGGGGGCAATATGAAAATCCTCAAAGGTGGAGTTCTGACCGGGCTGGAAGAGTTTGGGCCGCATGCCGGAATAGCTCTTGATCAGCGACTGCCCCGCAAGCTCCGGAAGCAGATCCGACATCTCCGCACGCAGGACATCCATGACCCTCCGGGTCGTCTGCAGGTCTTCGGCGTCGTCGACGTATTCCGCCGAAGGGCCGATCAGGAGATTGCCGTTGATGGTCGGGGTCAGATGAACGCCCAACCCGGAGCCGTCCAGAGGCGGAACGGGATAAACCGCCATTTTCAATAACGCCCCGGCGCGCTTGTCCGTAATGTAATATTCCCCCCGGCAGGGATAGGTCCGGAACGTGCCGGGCTGCAGGAGGTTGGCGACCTCCGCCGCCTGATTGCCCGCCGAGTTGATGACAAACGTCGTGCGAAAGGTCTTTCCGGCGGGAGTGGCAAGGAGAAAACCGCCTGCGGGAAGGGGCGTGATGCGGGCCACCGGAGAGTTCATGAAGATCTCCGCGCCATTTTGCACGGCGTTTTCCGCGAAAGCGATCGTGAGCTGGAACGGAGTGATGATCCCGGTCGACTCGGAGAGCAGCGCCCAGCGCCCGCTGACCCGCGGCTCCAGCTCCCGCATGCGCGTTTGCGGGATGAGGGAAAGGCCGGTACAGCCGTTTTGCAGCCCCTGTCTGAGCAGTTTTTCCAGATACGGAAGCTCTTCCTCCGAGCGGGCAACCACCATCTTTCCGCAGATGCGGCAGTCTACCCCCAACTCCTGCGCTAAATGCGGAAAATTCCGTAAGCCCTCCAGATTCATGCGCGCCTTCAGACTCCCGCTACGGACATTAATCCCCGCATGCAGAACTCCGCTGTTGGCCTTGCTGATTCCCTCCGCCACATCGCCGCAACGCTCCAGCAGCGCCACCTTCAACCGGTACTTTGCCAGTTCCCGCAACACAGCGCAGCCAACAACGCCACCGCCGATCACGACCACGTCATACATTTTCTGCATATAATAACAACTCCCGGCGCATGTCCCAAACGCGGCATACGGATTGACGGAACACGTTGCCCCCGCGCCATAATCCTCGCTGATCCGACGGGAGCCGGCGCGCCCGCAGGAGCGGGAATACCGCGGAATGCGGAAACAGCCCTCAGCCGGCAACATATTTTCAGAATGCGCAGGAAAGCGCCACCGCCCCAACGCCCTCCAATTATCCCGTCGGATCAGCGAAAAGCAAGCCCGGATCACGCAATTCCGGCCCTGCCGGCAGGACGGCAGGACGGCGGGAATCCGCTGAGCCGCGCGCGTCCTCTCCTGTGCTTCATTCGTTTATTGGACAGCCGCCCTCGGGGCGTTTCTTCAAAACCCACACCAATCGCTCCGGCGAAACCTGTTCCGTGCGGCAGACGGTGCC
>CAYWTJ010000047.1:0-3060 GCA_964460225.1 uncultured Planctomycetaceae bacterium
ATCGCCGGGGAAACGGAATACGGTGGGATTGAGCTTGCCCGTCTTCAGGTCGCCGATCAAAATCGTGCCATTCTCCAGCCGGAACGCAACGGCATCCCCGCCCAGTTGGACGTTACGGATCAGGAACGAACGGAAGAGGCCGTCCTGCCCCGTGCCGGGAGAGAAGGAAAACACCGGCTTGCGGTCGAGCAGCGAATAGACCTGCAACTGAGAATCGGTATAGGTCGCCACATAATTGCCGTTCATAATCCGGTTCGGCAGATAGGAATTCCACAGGATGCGCGGCGGCTGATAGGTGCCTGCGGCGTTATAATGCCCTTCCGCCAGCAGGGTCATGTACTCATCGTTGGTGATGGCGAAAAGGTGCGGATTGCCCGGAATCGACGAAACATGCAGATCGCCCTTGTCGATGCGATAGGCCGGCAGTTCCCACTCCAGATTCAATTTCTGATCCGGAGCCTGCTGCGCCGCAATCGCCGGCACGGCAACCGCAGGCGGCAGAACCGGAGCCTGCTCCGGAAAACCGCTGAACTTGCCGTCGGGCGCCAGCAGATAGACCCCCTGCAACGTCGAGGCGTACCAGCGGTCGGCATCCCGGCGCAGCTTTAATATCTTCTGCTCCGCCGGCATCGCCTGCTGAAAGCGCCCGTCAGCGACGGCAAAAACCGCAATCCCGCCCTGAACCGGCAGATAAACCGCACCGTCCACCACGGTTCCTTCCCCGGTCAGCATCAAGGCCGAGGTGTCGAGGATCCAACGCGGATCGCCGGTCTGCGGATCGAGGCTGATCAGCGCGCTGCGCCCCCAGCCAATGCTCGTCACCAGAATCTGATCCGATGCTCCCCGCGAATGGAACGCGATCAGGTCCGGCAGCAGTCGCCGCCAGAGCACCGCCCCCGTCGCCGGATCGGTCATGACCATTTCCGTCGCCTCGGGCATATAGGTCAGGAGCTTATCCCCCACCAGCCCGCAATATCCCTCTGGGCCACCGCGAAAACGCTCGTTCTTCAATGGAATGGTGGTAAGCCAGTCAACAAGCCCCGTCTCGCGGTCGATCCCGAAAGCGCCGCCATTCCCGGTCCAGCCGTAAACACCGGAGGGACCGGACGCAAAATGCCGACCGGTCAGGAAGTTCTGCAAGCGAAAGCTGCGGGGCATCGTCATCAGCGGCGCCGGGTTGAGAACCTCGCCATCGGACGCCGACAGACACGACACGCCCAGAACATAGTTATCCGGCGTTCCGGTATCAATCACCAGCGAGTAGAGGCGGCCAAACGCCGGATACGGCAGGCCGCACACGCTCCATTTGCCGTTCTTACGCGCGTCGGAACTCTGCCACTTCACCCGCCCGTCATGGGTGAGCGCAAACAGGTTCGCCCCCGCCCCCTGCATGGAAGGAGCCAGCGCCAGCAGGCTTTCTCCGTCGCTGGTAATGGCCGTCGACCCCGAATTGTCCGGCCCGTTCAAACCGCCGACCACCGCCGGATAATTGAATCGCCACTTGACCGCGCCGTTGGCGCCCGCCATCCACACGCCCGAGAAGTCCGCCGCCGCCACTTCGTTGCCATACGACAGCGGCTCCACCGGCTGCGCCAGCAGATTCTTGTTGTCGGAGTAGTTCCGCTTATCCCCCCACGCCGCCGGTGACACCGCGGCCTCCAGCGGCAGGAAGCCCGTAACCTGCCCCGGCATCCCCGCCTTGCGCGCCTTGATGCCCGCCGGCATATCCGGGAAGAAGGTCTCGGCAAGCTTGGAAAGCAGCGTCGGCGCCCCCTGAAACGGCACCCGCAACGTCAGCAGATCCGCCGGCACCCGGGCCCGGTCCGAGGACGCAACCCCCAACCGGTTCTCCAGAAAGAGCAGATAGGCGTAAGCCAGCGATTTGGTTTCCTTAGCGGTCGCTCCCGTCAGAAGCAACGCCTGCTGCCGCGCCTGCGCCAACTGATCCCGGTCGACGTAAGAGCGCATGAGGCTCAGACGGATCTTGTCGGTATTGACCAGTCCCGAGAGGTCGTTCACGCTGCGCTCGATCGCCGCCAGATCTTTGCGGGCGAGCACATCCGAGCTGTCCTCATCAACCCGTTTCGCCGCGAACTGGCAGAGCGCCTCCCAGGCCCCCGGCACCTGCTGCAGCCGGATGCGCAGCGCCTTGCGCAACGAAATCGCCGTCACGCCCCGCGCCAGCAACAGATTGCCGTTAGCAACGTAAACGGAATAAATCCGCTGCAGCGCCGCCTGCTCCAGCTTCCCCGCCGCCAGCAGATCGCTGATCTGGGAGAAATGCTGTTCCGCCTCCGGAGACGCAATGTCCCCGGTGGAGGTCCGGGCCAGCCAACTGAGCTTGCTGATGATCTCGTTATACCGCTTGACCTGATCGTTTTTCTCGTCGCGCTTGAGCTGTTTGGTGTTGACCTCGACGCCCTTTTTCGCCAGCGCGATGCCGAGGGTATAATCGTTGTAATCCGCGCAATCGCCGCTGATGTCGCGCAGATACTCGGCGAATTTTTTCCAGTTTTCCTGATCCGGCGGCAGCTTTTCTATGGTCTCCTGCCAACGGTTGGTATACTCCTGCACCTTGTCCAGCTCCCGCCGCAGCAGCCAGCCGCGCGCGACCTTCAGCGCCGTATCCGCCTTGAACTTCTTGCCTGGGAAGAAGGTGGCGTCCATCGCCCAGGACGGGAACTCTCGCTCGATCGCGCTGACCAGCCGGGCGGCATTGTCCATCCACAGCACGAATATCGCGTGCTGCAGGGACTCCGCAATCAGCTCCGGATGCTTGGTGTCGGAGGTCTTGCGCACGATGTTGTCGCAGGACTGCGCCCACGCCACATACCCCGGCGCCAGCTTGAGCGGGTCCGCCGTCACCGACTCGGAATACTCCCACAAAAGCGTCGCCAGCGTTTCAATGCCTTCTTTGGTCGGTACGCTGCGGACCTTGGTAATCAGATCCGCCGGAGGACGCTTCGCCGCGCCCTCGGGATACAGCACCGGAGCTGATTGCGGAGTCCCTGCAGCACGCGATATTCGTGCTGTGGATGGACAATGCCGCCCGGCGGGTCA
>CAYWTJ010000048.1:0-79137 GCA_964460225.1 uncultured Planctomycetaceae bacterium
CTATAGTCGGCAAGCGCCCCCGCCAGACCACCGACAAAAGCCTTCCGGGCGGCGGCCGGGTCTTTGACGCCCCAAAACGCGCCTGCCCCCGCTGCGCCGCACGAGACGTAACCGCGCCCGTCCAGCTGCGGCAAGAATGAAGCCGTGAGAAATTTCCGGGCCTCGGGCGGCAGTTTGGCGGAAAAATCGTTGAGCGAAATTCCGCCGAACTCCTGCCTGAGGGCGGATCGGGCCGGTTGTTTTCCGGGAACCGCCAGCAGTTGCGTCAACATGGCCGCAGCCTCAGATGGCAGCGCACACGAAAGCCCCAATCCGGTAAACCCGGCCGGCGGCAGATACACGCCCGCCGCCAGCTCCTTCCCCCCTGCCCCCGGAAGCGGCAGGGAACCGGAACCGCCGAACGCCAACAGATTCCAGTAGAAATCCGCCTTGACCTCCTGCGCCGCCGCCCCCCGCATTTGCGCAGGCAGCAGCGCCTGCAGTACCTCGGGAGCGAGCCGGAGGCGCAGCGTCACCACCGAAGACTCCGGCGACACCGGTTCGGATTCTTTCTGCTGAAGAGCAAGCACGGTTCCGGACGTGCGCGAAAGTGCGGCGAAGTCCTCTTCGGGGCCGGCGGAGGAAAACCGGAACCGGGAAAAGATCTCCGGATTGCTGGCAATCAGCACATAGCGCGTTCCCGGAACCAGCGCCAGATACAGGTCGGGGGTGTCTTTGCCAAGGCGCGGCAGCTTCTGGTAACGATAGGGGCTGCCGGCCTGACTGCCGGAGAACGTAATGCCGATCTTTGCCAGACTCAGGCCGATGTTGTCCACCACCAGAAGCGCGGCAAGTTCCTGCCCGCCCTGCTCCGTGAGAAGCGGACTGGCAGCGGCGGCCTTGATATCGCGCAGACCGAAGAGCTGGCCGGCGGCGGCATTCAACGCGGTATTGAGCTGATCAAGATTCGGCTCGATTGCCGTGCCGGTCTGCTCACGGATCGCCGCGCTCAGATGCGGCCACAGGGGTAGCCGGCGCAAATTGCCGAAAAAATCCTGCCTCTGAACCCCGGCGGAAAAAGCCGCCGGGGAATGACTCTCAGCGACTGCGAAGCATTCCTGCGGAAAATAGCGTTGCAGGGAATATGCCGGGGCAGACACAGGATACAACAGCCAGACCACGAACACCGCCAGCGCGCTGAGAACGGCAAAGAGCCCCGACTTCCAGAGCGGCGTGCCCCGCTTGCGCTGTTCGGGCGCGGCCCCATGCTCCTGATCGATCCTTCCGGAAATCATGCTCCCTCCCACCGTAAAAATTACCGGAAACGGGCTGATGCCCTCCGGAAATTGACAATCCGTATAAAATACGGTTTCCCCCCCGCCGGCACAAGGTTTTTATCTTCTACCCGTGCGGGTTTGGCGATATAATGCGGGCAGATGAAATTCCATACTGCCGGAAAGGGTTGTGATGTCCCGCTTGATCCATCTTCTGCTTCTCTTCGGTGCGTTCGTACTGCCGGCGTTCCCGGCGGCGCACGCGCGGGAGGAGGCGTGGGAAGAGGAGATGCAATTCGAGGCGCGCAATCAGGTCAAAGCTCTGATCAAAGCCTTCAACACGACTCACGACCAGCGCAAGCAGTTCGTCAATGAGCTGTACAAGATGGCGCTGGGCAAGCAGCGGCAGATGATTCTGCAACAACTCCGGCAGGAATTGCTGACCTGCAACAGTCAGGTGACCGAGGGAATTCTGGAGGTCTTCGCGCGGCTGAACGATCCGGTGATCCTGCCCATGCTGGAGGAGGAACTGCTCTACAATCCCGCTCTTGATGTGCGCCTGAATATCATCGAGCATCTGCCGCTCTTCTGCGTGATGGCAAACAAAGACCGCGACGATCTCCTGCGGTTTCTCGAAAACGGACAGCGCCATCTGCCCGAAGAGTTGATTCAGACCATGCGCATGCCGCCGGTCAATCCGCAAACCGGCCGCTACGACCTGTCACTCGATGAAGACGTGCGGGGACGGGTGGAAGGCGCGTTGACGGCACAGCTCGATCCGGTCGACGCCATCATCGAGAACGGACTGGAACAGCGCAATCAAGCCCGGGCGCTGGCGATGCTCAAGCAGATGCTGGCGGTCGATCTCGGGCACCTGCGCACGGCTTGGCTGGAATACTGGAAAAGCCGGGGGAAATCCTTCGTCTCCCCGATCCAGTCGGATCTTCTCGATTCGCAGATTTCCGCCTGCCGGATGCTGGGTTATCTGGGAGCCGAAGGCAAACCGGCGCTGGTGGAACGAATCCGCTGGCTGCTCTCCACCCCGCACACCACCGCCCGCCAGTCAGCGCTGGAAATGCTGCGCGAAATAATCGCCTATTGGGTGGCGCAAGGCCCGCAGATGGAACAGGCGCTGCGCGCGCCCGGCCTGCGGCAACCGGAGGAGATCTGGATCAAGCGCCGGCAGGAGGGCGTCAAACGGCTTCTGGCTCTGGCGCAGGAACTGGGAACCGCCTACGCTGCAGACTCCGATCCGGTCATCCGCATGGCGCTGGTGGACTGCCTCGGCGCCACGGCCCGTCCCGAGGCGGTCGGACTGATCGCGCAGGCGTTGCGAACCGATGGGCAGTCCCAACCGATGCGCACCCATGTGATTCAGGCGCTCGGTGAGGTCGGCGGTACCGAGGCAGAGCTTCTTCTGGAGCAGATGGCTGCTTTCCGCGGCATCTCCGTCGAGAAAAACGAGCAGATCGACGAATATCACCGGGTACACCTCGCCTTCGATTCCCTCGGGCAGATCGCGGGAAGGCTGCAGAATGGCCGGATCGTCAACGCCGATAAGACCGCAGCCGGAAGAGCAGTCGAATTCCTGCTGGCGCAACTTGCCGACAGCCGGCGCTTCCCCGGCGCGACCGCGCACGCAAACCCCGAGCGGCAGACGGTACAGTTTCTGGCGCGCGCCACCCTGCAAACGATCCTGCAGGACGCTTCGGAATCCTACGACCCCGCCTACTGGCGCACCGCCTGGAACACCGCCGCCTCGACCCGGTAAGCGCCGCACCGCACCGGCTCGCTTCCCCGAACCCTCCTCTGCCCCCGGTCGTTGCGATTGCAGCCGCCCTACAAAAAAGCAGTCGCGGCAATTGCCTCGCGTCCGGCGATGCTTATAATGCTGCTTTACGATCAAGGTTGAAATCCGGTGCTTTCCTGCTTTTACAAACTGCGCGGGAACACCGGCGGGAGGGACGTATGGTGAATTGGGAGATCGGGCGCGGCCAGAGAAGCTGTGCCGTCACGGGGCAGGTCTTTGAAGAGGGCGACGAGTATTTTTCGGCGTTACGCGAGCAGGGGGAGAGCTTCCTCCGGCAGGATTTTTCGCCCGCCGCCTGGCAGGAGCTGGACAAAACCCCGTTTTTTTCGTTCTGGCGAACCAAGCTCCAACGCGGCGACGGCAAGAAGAAGAACCGGCTCATAATTGATGTGGAAGCGTTTTATACCTTCTTCCGCAGTCTTGACGGTGAACAATCCACCGGCCGGCAGATCTTCCGCTATCTGGTGGCGCTGATGCTGGTGCGCAAGCGGGTGTTACGTCTGGAGGAGGTGGAAAAACACCCCGAAGGCGAGACGCTGATCATGTACGACACGCGCCTGAAGGAGGAGTGTCGGGTGCCGGCGCCCGAAGCCACGCAAGAACAACTGACGGCCGCTCAGGAAGAGCTCAACCAGATCTTTGAATGCGGTGCCGGAGAACCCGGCGGAGACGAATAGCCGTAATCGCTGAATTGAAGAAAGCGGGAGCCCGGACGCACAGGTCCGGGTCCCCGCTTTCTGGAACCGACTGTCAGAGCGCGCTATTTGTCTGGCTCCGCCAGCGTTTGACCGGTGCTGAAGAGCAGGGACATTGCCACCGCATACCAGCCGTTTTCCAGCCGATACAAAATCCGGTTGACCCCCTTGCGCAGATGCACCTTGCGGAAGCCCTCGCCGATCCGCCACGCCTTCAGCTCCGGCCGGCTCTCCCAGATCAGCATGTCGTTGATCCAGATTTTGGACTTGTCGTCGCTACCGGTCACCAGCCAGATGTCGCGGTCGCGGTCGCTGCGGATTTCGGTGTACAGATAATAAATCGCGTAATCCGTCGGATCGGTCGGCTGGAGCATCACCGACGGCGCCTGCATGAACTGCCAGCGCAGAACGCGGCCGTCCTTGCCGGCGTAGCTTGCGCCGAGGTCAATCGAATTCTCCGGGGGATATTTTTTATCGATGTTCATCCGCCCCGGATTCGCCCACGGTCCGATCACATACCAGCTATCCACCGCCATCCACGTCGAACTGATGATGCCGTCGCCGGCCAGCACCCGGCCGCCGCTGATGCCCTCGGTCTTCAGGTCAATCGACGGATGCGGGACGTTGGTCTTGAGGTTCAGACGCTGCCAGACCGTGGCCCCGTCGCCCTCTTTTCCGCCGCGTTCTCCCTGACCGCTCTTGCCATCCCTGCCAGCCTTGCCGTTCTTGCCGCTTGTGCCGTCTTTGCCATTTTTGTTCCGGCCGCTGGCGCTGTCCCCTTGGTCGTTGTCGCCACCCTTGCCGAACTGCGAGGGGTCGGACTTCATCAAACCGCTCAGATCCACCGACTCCGACAACGTTCCCGCCGCCGCTGCCGCCATCGCCCGCGCCTTGAGCATCCGCTTGCGCAATGCCCCGGGGCTGTTGGCGCTTACCATCTTCATCTTCGAGAAGCCGTCAGCGGCCTCCGCCATCCCCTCCATCTGCTCCTGCAGCGCTTCGGCCGCCGCCGCCGCCGCGCGGGCGGTTTTCTCCGCCAGCGGGTGCTGCTCTTGCCGGGATTTCCCCTCAGCGGCACGCTCACTCCCGGCGGTCTGCTCGAGCTTTCCGGCTGCTATCTTCAGCGCCGCCGCCGCTTTATTCAAGTCCTCCGGACGCCGGACATCATCATCAAGACCGTCCAACGCCTGCGCCAGGAGCTCCACCGCCGCATCGGCGTTCACATCCCCAGCCGTCACTTCATTCTTCGCCGCATCCGGGGTCTGCCGCGCCGTTTCGGTCAGCCCCGCCAGCTTCTGCATCGGCTCGACCTGCGCCTGCAACATCTCGCGCAGGGTCTGCACGATGTCCTCCATCGTCACCAGATCCCCCTCGTCCGGCTCCTGATCGGGGTGTTCGGGATCGACCTTCTGATACAACGCCGCCTCTGCCCCCGCGTCCTGCGTCAGCAGCATCTGCACCAGCGAACGGCAATACTCGCGCATCCGCCCCGACTCGGTGAGCGCCGCACGGATGGCGGTCTTCTGCCGCTCAAGGCCGGCGACGCTTACCGGCGTCCCCGTCAGTTCCTCTTCATTCAGCGCGGTGCGCTCCGGCTTGGGGGCATCAATGTTGCGGCGAGCGCGGTCGAAAGGCATCTCCCGGAGCTGGGAAAGCTCGATCGCCCGCAGGTCGCGGTACTCCTCCACCGCCAGCCCCTCCAGCACATCGCCAACCGTATACAACTGATGCAGGTTCAGTGGCTTCAACTCGTTGGCCGCCGGCGGATTCGCGCGGGCTTGCGCCTGTCCGATCTGCGGCTGGAAGGTTTTGCGGGCGGGATTGTCCTGCCGGACATTTAAGTTCTCGCGCTGCCGGGCCAGTCGCGCCGCGCTCTCAGCCAATTCGGTGCGCAGCGCCCGCCACTGCGGGATGGTTTCGGTCTCCGCCCGTTTTTCCGCCGCAATCAGCCGTTCAAATTCCTCGCTGCCTTGCTTTTGCTGTTCGTAACGGTTATTCATCAACGCCTCGTTGCGGCGCATCCGATCCAGCATCACCCGCGCCAGCGTCTGTTTGCGCTGCGCCTCGTACAGAGCCGCTTCCTCCGCTCCGGCCTTGCCCGCCTTCTGCGCCGCCTCCAGCGCGGTCTGCGCCTGCTTCACCTCCAGCGTCCGGGCCGCCAGCTCCTTCTCCGCGCCCTGCGAAGCCGTCCGGCGCTCCTCCAGCAGCTTTTGCAACTGCTCCACGTCTTTGCGCATATTCTGCACCGCCGTATTTAATTCCGGCGATGCCAGTCCGGCCTCTTCAAGCTGACTCAACAGGGTAGCGGCTTTTTTTTGCCGCTCCCGCAGCGTTCCCAACTCCTGAAACAGCGCCTCCAGAATCTGGATTTCCTGCGGCGGAGTGGTCCAGGAAGCGGTGTTGAACGCTTTTTCCAGGGCATTTTCCGCCGCCGTCAGCGCCACCGCCAGCTCATCGCCGGAATTTCTCGCCGCCTGCAGACCTGCCTGCACCGCGCCGACCTGTCCAACCTGCGATTTTCCGGGTCCAAACGCCAGCTCGTCAAATTCCCGCTGCCGGCGCTGCCAGCGCTCCAGCGCCTCGCCCGCCTCGCGGGTGTACTTGACTGCCGCGGCCATAACCGCGTCATTGTTGCTGCCGTCGCGCTGGAGCATTTCTTGCGAGAAGGCCGCATAGACCTTGTTGCGCGCCGGCATCAGCTCCTCGATCTGCGCTTTGCTTTTGAGAATATCCTCCACGTTTTTGCGCAGCTCTTCGAGATTCGCCTGTTTGATGTGCTGGCTCAGCTTCTCCACGCGTTCGGTGGAGAGCTCCTTCTGAGCCTTTTTGCGGATCTTCTCGTCCAGCGTCGCGCGATGGTAGGCAAAAAACACCAGCGCGCCGATCGCTATGCCGTGAAACACCAGCGACCAGAAGGTCCACAGGCTGCGCTTTTCCCCGCGAGTGTCCGAGAGCGCCGTCCGGGCGAACCTCCCGTCCTCAGCGTTGCGCTCCGGGGGATTTGGTATGAATTCCGACATTCTTCAGCCCTTCGAAATTGCAGAGTTCGAGGATGTGGGTCAAATTCTGAAACGACGCCTGCTGGTCGCCGTCAATCCTTACCCGACGGTTGGGGTTCTCCTGCGCCGCCTGATGGATCATCGTATTCAGCCTCTCCAGCCCCACCGGATCGCCGTTGACATAGTAATTGCCCTGCGCATCGATCCCCAGCACCAGCGGCTTCTGATCGGTGTACTTGCGGTCGGTGGCGTGGGCCGCCTGCGGCAGGTTCACGTCCAGCTCTTTCTCCACCTTTTTGACCACCGTCGCGACGAGGAAAAAAATCAGCAGCAGAAAGACGCAATCGATCATCGGCGTCATGTTGATCTCGCTCATCCCGTCGTCATCATCGACCTCAAAGCGCATCTTCGCCCTCCCCCTGGCAGCAGTTGTTGCCGGCGGCGGCGATCTCAGCCTCCTCGCGGTTGACCGACGGCTTCAGGAACCAGGCGCTGAACAGTTCGCCCGCATCCTCCTCCAGATCAATTCCAAACCGGCTGGTGCGGCTTTTGAAGTAATGATAGAACCCGAGCATCGGAATGCCGACCATCAGGCCGCCGGCCGTGGTAATCAGCGCCTTGGCGATATCGTCCGCCAGAATCGCGGCATTGCCCATATCGCCGGCCTGCGCAACGGTGTCGAAGGCGCCAATCATGCCGATGACCGTTCCGAACAAACCCAACAGCGGCGAGAGCGTCGCCACAATCGCCAGCGGGTACGCCTTCTGCATCTGCATGCGCAAAGCGCGCGAACCGATGTCGTCACAGAGGCTCTGCAGCTCGCTGCGGCTGCAGCCGCGATGCTCGACGGTGACCAGAATGATCCGTCCCAGAATGCTGCGGTCCTCCTGACAAAGCTTCTTTAACGCCTCATAGTCCCGCGCCCGGAAGAGACGGTCGGCCGCCTCCGCCAGACCGGGGGTGCGGATCAGCCGGCGGTTGAGATTGCTCAGGCGTTCGATGATGCAGGCGATGCCGACCACGGAAAGAAACAGCAGGAAATACATCGTCAGACCGCCCTGCTGGAACTTATGAACGAATTCATCGAAATACGTCAGCGCCTGCTCCTCGGCCGCCGCTTTGCCGATTCCCGGCTGCGCCGCCGAAAGGTTTGTGACAATGGTCACCCCATCCGCTTCCCTGTCCGCCGCCACTGCTCCGCCGAACCCGTACCCCAACGCCAACAACAATGCCGCCACTACGCTCACCGTCCGGATCATGATCTCTCCCGCCAAAAAACGCGGGCAGCCCGCATCCGCGCGGGCTGCCTCGATTGAACATTGTCTCCCCACTGCCGCTCTTCCATCCCCTTACGGCCCTCCCCGGCCGCTGCGAACATCTTCGCATTCCTTGCCGCGTTCGTTTCAGGAATACCAACGACGCGCCAACTCCGCCGCCCGCTGCGCCGCCGCCACCTGACGCTCTTCGGCCTTCCCGTCAGGCAGATTCATCCCCCCGGCGTTGATGAGCGCCACCTCGGTAATGCCCATCATACCGAACCCCAGCTTGACCAACGGCCCCAAAAAGTCCAACGCCGCCCGCTCCCCTTCGTAGATGCCCCCCGAAGCGTACAACACCGCCGCCTGCCGGGCCTTGAGCAGACCGTGATACCCCGTTGTGTCCACGCTGAAGGTGAAGCCCTTCTGGATCACCGCATCCAGCCAGGCCTTCACCACCGCCGGCACCGAAAAGTTGTGCATCGGCGTCGCCAGCACTACCCGGTCCGCCTCCCGCAACCGGTCGCGCAGTTCGTCCGACTTCGCCAAAAGCGCGTCCTCGGCCGGAGTAATCTCCTGCCCGAGATAGTTGCGCTTGACGTAAGCCAGCAGATTGTCCTGCACCAGCATATCCGGAGTATGCCGGCAGAGATCAATCACCTGCAGCGGCTCGTTCCCGGCGGCCGCCTGAAACGCGTCCAACAACACCCGCGTATGGGAACGCTCCCCGCGCGGCAGATATTGTACGATCAGAGTTGCCATTTTTCTCCTTTCGCCGGGGCGGAATCCTCTCCCGCGCCTGCCCCGGACACGCCCCTCCTATGCTATCCTCCCGCCGCCGGTACGCAAGCATTTTATTGCTCCGCTCCGTCTCCGCAATCCCGATTTGCAACCCAACTTTATCCGAAAACCGCCCCGGCAAACGACAACGGACATTGCGCTTTTCCGCAGCGGGACTAAAATGATATTCGTCCTTTTCAGTCCGCCCGCGTTGCTCTTCCGCGATGCCGGACCGTTCACCCGCCGGTCACCGGCACAAACAGAAGGTAACCGCCATGAGCGCAAGTGTCATCGCCCGCATCGACCAGCAGATGGAGGGGCTCAACCCCGAATCGGTGCGCTATCAGGTTCTGGTATCCCTGCGGAAGTTCCGGTCTTCCTGGGTCGAACTCGGCCGCCTGCTGACCGACATCGCCTATGGCGGCGACTACAAAGAATGGGGATATGAGGATTTTGAAATTTATTGCGCGCGTGAGCTCGGGCTCAAAAAGCCAACGGTCAAGAAGCTGATGGTAAGCTTCAATTATATGAAGAGCTACGCCCCGGAACGCCTTGAGAAGCAGGACGACGCCGACACCGGCTACGACGTTCCCGACTATCAGACGGTGGAACTCCTGAAAAAAACCCGCGAACGCGACGATATCGACGAGGGCGAGAAGGAAGAACTGCACCGCCTGGCCTTCGAGGGCGCCAACGACGAGGGCGTACTGCGCAAGGAGATCCGCCAGCGGCTGCAACCGGCGAGCCGGGAGGAGATCGAGGACGCCAACGTCAATCGCCGCCGCGAGGTCGACGGCATCCTGCGTCTGGCGCGCACCCTGCGGCAGAAACTCGCCGCCGCCCACGGCATCCCCGAAGGCATCAAAGACCGCATCGATCAGGCTCTCATCGAGCTGGAATCGTTGGATTAAGGTCTCTAGCTTCCGGACGTACAAATAGCCGTCAACCAATTCCCCCGCGATACAAGAATTCATCAGAGAACCAAGGAACCGCGCCAGCGGAATACCTTGGTTCTCATTGCCGCAAATGCCATGGAATTTTCTGTTTTCCTTCGTTCGGCGCTGGAATAAATGATAGGCCTCCATACAGAACGTAGTACGATCAGGCGAAAATCCGAATTAGCCGATTTTTCATCGTTCCCGTCACAATCCGACAGAAATGGGTTCCTCTGGCGTTGAATAAAATCCGTTCGTAGCAAACCCGGCGAATCATGACCGGATGTTACGGATTTCATTCTCTACCACGATAACCAGATGGGAATAGAGCCTGTCCGCTACCGAAAAATCCGCTGTTTTTTCCGGTAACCATCTGTGATATCAATACTTGGCCCTGATTTCCGGCCATAGATCGCTCCGCCGCCCCCGCCACGCCACCACGCCCTGCCATCCGCCCGGTATTCTTTGCAAAATTGTCTTGCATGACACCGGCACAGCCATACAATCCGATTTACGATAGAAGTTGATGCTCTGCGGAGGTCGCTGACTTCCGGATGCGGGGCATTGACCATGACGGGCGAAGCCATCCGGGGGGAGGGCGACGCCGGACATGCAAGGGGGCGGGAGCAGATATGCTGCCAATGCAGTTTCGTTTCGTTCTGGATTATGCCTGCCGGATATTCCGTTCCGGCCTCACCGGCGCGCTTCTTGGCGCGGCGGCTTTGCCGTCCCTGCCTGTTTTCGCCGCGGAAAATGGCACGGTTACCTATTCCTCCGACACGACCGGCAGCTCCCCGGCGCAGACCGTTGATCCCGAACTCAAACAGCAGATGCTCAAATTGCGGGAGGACTATGCCCGCCTGCAGTCAGAATCCGCGCAGATCCGCGAACAGCAGCGGGCGCAGGCCGGAGGCGCGCCGGACGCCCTCAAGTCCGCCGGCGGCAACGCGACCGTCCGCATCGGCGGCGAGATGAACACCGACTACATCGTCAACTGGCGCAGCCGCAGCGGGCAGACGCTGACCGATACCTCATGGAACATCCATAACAGCAACCTCCGCTTCACCATTGACCTTTCTCCCGAGCTGCAGGGCCGGATCAAGCTCGACCTGAGCGAAAAACAGCCCTACCTGCGCGATCAGATTCTGGAGGAGGCGCAGATAGTCTGGAAGAACATCAGCGGCGGCCCCTTCAGCGTCCTTTTCGGCAAGGGGGAGGTGCCCTACGGTCAAGATCGCACCCTCGGCATCATCCAGAGCTATCACCACACCGAAGGCTCCTACAGCCCCGAAGGCCCGACTATTCTCAATGGTCCGCAGGAAGGCGCGGCCTTCAACGACCAGCAACTGGCGGAGGGGCCGGTGTATCACCCCGGCGAGGTCGATCGCGTAGTCATGGCCGGCGTGAATTTCGACTGGGAGGACACGATCAAGGCTGAATTCGCCGTCTTCCAGCCCAACGACTGGCGCGATCCGGCACTCGGCGACGGTGCGGTTGTCGATGGAGATGTCGGCATCGAGAGCTTTGCCGGCCGGATCTGGTGGAAGACCCCGGTCGAGGGAATGGTTGCGGAGGTATCCGGCATCCGCCAGCACATCCGTCAGCGCGGCGATAACAGTCGCTACGGTTCCGACGCGGTGGAGGACGAATACGCCGCCAGCGCGGGCCTCGACTGGAATCTACCGGGGCTGCCGCTGGAACTGTTCGGTGAATACGAGCACGGTTGGGACTGGAACTACACCAGCGGCTACAACACCGACACCCTGTCTTTCGGCGGGTTATACGGACTGACCGACCGGTTGCGGGCGGGCGGCATGGCCGAATGGCTATTGATCGACGACCGCGGCAACGATCACAACTACAACAAATTCGTCCTGCATACGGACTACACCTTCCGCAGCGGCCTGTACCTGATGGCGGAGTATGGGCTGGAATTCTACAACTGGTCCGACACCGCAACCAACACCTTCGCCATGCGTACCGGCATCCGCTTCTGATCGCGGCATACCGGCAGGCACGGTATGCACAACGCACGCGCCGCATCCGATGCGCAATGTTCACGATAGCCCGGCCCGTCGCCCTCTGCCCCCTCCCGCAAAAAATTCGAATCCTCGTCTTAACAAATCATACCCAGCCCTTTCCCTGTTAATGTGCGACTTTCGTTAATCGCGTGGGGACACGCACTCCGCCCCCCCGAAGCGGGTCAGGCATGCAAGTGGAATCGCCACTCCACGGGCGCAAACGGATGATTCACGGGAAGGAGAAGGCCTGTTTTCTCCCGGATTTTATGCGATTGCCTCTTCCCAAATTTTCCAACTCACTCAAAATTCAGATAAAGTTGATTTTTTTCTGTGACCTCGCCGTTTCCGCCGGCACAATCCATCTGGAAACCGGGAAGGTAACAAAAATCTCCGGCGTTTTTCGAGGAGTGAATCACCATGTTCAAACGCAAGAAAAAATCCCCCGTCAGCCGTTACCGTACCGCCGATGCACGGCGGCGGAATCTGCTGCTGGCGGCCGGAATTCTCCTGGCAGCCGGAGGAATCTGGGGCGGGATTCTGCTGCTAACACCGGCAACGCCCACGGCCGATCAGGCCAAGGCCGTTCTCACCACCGACGAGGGCCTGGCCGAGTTGCAGGCGCTTGCCCCAGCCGAACGCAAGGCCCGTCTGACCGCGTATGGCAAAGCCATCAGCACCGACATCGGACCCGGTCGCGAGGGCGAACGCGGACCCCGTCGGCAGCGGGAAGACGATCCCATGCGCAAGAATCTGGAAAAACTCTCGCCCGAGGATCGCAGCGCTTTCTTTCAGGCACGGGGGGAAAGCTTCCGGGCACAGCGCGAAAAACAGGAAGATGACAAGATCCGCGCCTTCTTCCAGGCGAGTCCGGAAGAGCAGGCAAAGCTGCTGGCCGAAGATCTTGCCCGTCAGAAGCAGCGTGAGGAGGAGCGCAGCAAACGCCAGCCACCCGCCAGCGCCGGGACTCCGACGCCGGCCGCCAACGGGAATAAGCCCGGCAATAATCCGCCGCGCAACAACTGGTCGAATGCTTCCCGCGACAAACGCGAGGAACGGATGCGCGACCGCCTCGACAGCACCGATCCCGAGATGCGCGCCCTGCGCTCCGAATATTTTACCCGTCTGCGTGAAGCCGCGAAACACGCCGGCACGACCGCCAGCAAATAGAATTGTCCGCATCAGATGTCCGGCTTGCGTTCCTGACACCCGGTTCGAAAAAGCTGTACCAAACCTTCCTGTGCGCTACGGCCGGGCAGACTGCGCCGGGAAGCGGGGAACGCGGGCGCTGCAAGCCGGTGCGCGTCCGGTCTTCGCGTAATATCGCTGATGATAATCCTCTGCCGGCCAGAACGCTCCCGCCTCCGTCACCTGCGTCGCTACCTTGAGCCCCTGCTGACGCAACACTCCGATCAGTTTCTCGGCGGTTTCCTTTTGTCCGAGGGTGGTATAAAATACCTCCGAACGATACTGCGTCCCGATATCCGGCCCCTGCCGGTCGCGTTGCGTGGGGTCGTGAATCTCAAAAAACAGCCGCGCGAGCTCCTCGTATGTGACCCGGGCGGGATCGTAAATAACCTCGACCGCCTCCGCGTGCCCCGTTTCCCCCGAGCAGACCTCCTCGTAAGTCGGCATATCCACCTCTCCGCCGGTATAACCCGATGTCACCTGCCAGACCCCCGGCACCAACCGAAAGTGGTGCTCCACCCCCCAGAAACATCCGCCCGCGAAAATCGCCCGCCCCGTCTGCACCTGCGCCTCCGGAATAAAGCGTAGCGACACGGAGTTCACACAATGGCGGCTGTTGCGGGGCGTGAAGCCCTCTCCGCTGAACAGATGCCCCAGATGGCCGCGGCAGTTGGCGCAGACAATCTCGATGCGCCGCAGATCCGGGTCGTCGCGCGTCAGCACCGCATGCGGATAACACGCGTCAAAACTCGGCCAGCCCGTCCCGCTGTCGAACTTCGCAGTAGAGGGAAAGATCAGCGCCGCACAGCGCCGGCAGGCATACGCCCCGGCCTCGTGATGATCCCAATACTCCCCCGTAAACGGCTTTTCCGTTCCACAACCGGCCATGACCTCTGCCTCCTGCGGACTGAGCTCCTTCCATACCTTAGGCCCGCTATCAGCGTCCGCCGCCCCTGCCGCTGCGTTTCCGGCCGGGATTTCGTTTGAATGATCCATGACATCCCTCCCTTGCCGGCCAAGATTTACCAGCATGAGAACCACAAAAAAAACCGCAAGAACGGGCAGAATGCGTTTCATCCCAGAACCTTTCTCCGCCACCGGCTCACGACGGCTGAGACAGACGATCGCCCGACCGATACATTCACCAAACAGCCGCAGAGGAGCGCAAACAAGGCATAATGATAGGCGTTTTCCGGGCGGTTTTATCGAAGCAGCGCGACCAAGCACCCATAACGGCAGGTGCCAGACGCCAACGAGAAGAACATCGCCCGGAAGGCGTCTGCATGGTTCGTCGAGAACGCCAAGTAAGCATACCCCGTGCGCCGTCCTCCTGTCAATATATAATACCGATGCTGTGTCATTCATCCTGTAATTTGCCGCAGAAACGCGAAGCCGCAAGATCCGCAGATTCCGGGTCGCCCCCGGTGCATCTTTCCGAGAGCGGGTTAATGCGACAATCCTCCACATCCGCAGCCGCGACATCCTCGACGGCGCCGACGCCACCGATCAAGCCTGATCCGCTAAGGTCGGTTTCGCGTTCAGGGCTATCGCATTCATATTCAACCGCACGAAACGGTGGAAACAGCCTGCTTATAGAGGTTTCAGTGCTATTCACCGCAGGGAGCTACGCGTCCCAACCCGCGCCAACGTAGCACGTGGGATCGCATTGCCGCAAGCGCGAGACGAAAGCCGTTATGAATTCGCAGTAAAACCTGCTTTTCAGCCTATTTTTAAGGCGATAGCTCTGGTTTCGCGTTACGACCACCCGGCCACATGCCGGCCAAGCGATTCCGCGCCAAAATCCCCCGGTAGAGACACCTCATGCCATAAAGCAAACGAGGGGAGACCCAGCGGCCTCCCCTCGCGCGAATTCGAATGCAATGGACCTATGCCACTGCGGGTTTGCTGCCGCCTAAAATGCGGTCGCGGTATTCCCGCCACTGGCGATCCGAGGTCAGGAAGCTGAAGCGGCCGCGCAATTCGAGGAAAAGATCCCAGATTCCCGGAGTAGCCCGGCTAACCAGCTTCAGACGCACCAGCGTATGCAGCAAGTCGAAGATCATCACGAACAACCGCTCCGTCTGGTCGCTCTCGCGGCCACGGGCGCGATCGGAGGCTTCCTGCAACGTCTTGATGCCGCGCAACAGGGCGGTAAGATCGTCGAGCTTGGAGGCAATTTCCGGCCGCCGCAACATCTCCACGCCATGCAGCTCCGCCATAAATTCCAGCGGCGATTTCTGGCCGGAGCGCATTTGCGCGCTGGCGATTCCCGAAGCGCGGGCGAAGTCGTAGCGCTCCAGCGCTGTGCGGAAGGAATCCGCCCCCGGCGCGGGCGCGGGTTCCAGCGTCGCCTGCCCGGTCTGCGCCTGTTGATCGAGGTTTTTCAACGCATCGCCCTCGTCCGGGGTCAGGCCGCAAGCGGTGCTGACCGAGGCGCGGAGGGTCGCGGCGTACATCTGTTGTTCCGGCAGAAAACTCATGCGGTCGATGATCGACATCGCCTCATGCGCGGCGCTGGTGCGGATATCCAGCTCGCTTTCCAGACGGCGCACCAACCGATGCAACTCGTCAAGGAAGAGCGTCGAAGCATGGCCGGCAGACTGCGCCTGCATCGCCTGCAGCTCCTTCTCGCGGTTCTCCAAGGCGCGCTGCAAACGGGCCCGTTCCTGTCGCTCGGCCGCCAGCTCACCGGTAATTCGCTCCAGTTCAAAGCGGGCACGCCGGCTTTCCAGATCGGAGCCGGTGGAATCGTTGCGCGCACGCTCCAGCTCCTCCTTGAGCGAGCGCACCTCGGTGTCGAGCATGGAGTTGCGAGATTCCTGCTCTCGGATCTTCAGTTCCAGCGAAGCGATTTCGGTACGGTGCGACTCCACGGCCGCGAGCTTCTCACCCTCGACGCGGCTGCAGTTCTTACGCAACGAGGAATTTTCGTTGAGCAGACTCTCCTTTTCGCCGGCAATCGCATAATTTTTTTGCTCGGCCAGCATCAGCCGGTGCTGCAACTCGCGGTTTTCCTGATCGGTGTTGACCCAAGCCGCCTGAAACCGCCGCGCACGCTCCGAAAGCTGCCCCAACAGACCTGACATCTGGCCCGCCAGATTCTCCACCTCCCCGGAACTTCCCGACAGCGACAACGATTCCTGAATGTTCGCCAGTTGCGCTTCGGAAAGCTGCGGCACTGGCGCCCGCGGAGTCAAGCGCGGCGCGGGTTCGGCCGCCCGCGTAACCGGAGGGATGTATTTTGCTTCCGCCTGCGGCGCGAGGTTGCGTTCGGGCGACACGATGGTCTTCTGCAAAACCTGCGCCGCCTCGGTCATCCCGGCCAACTCGTCTTCGGCGCTCTCTTCGCCCGGCGCACCCGCCGCCTCGTCGCCGAACTCGCCCAGCAGGTTATCCACCCCGCCATCGCTCTCCTCTTCTTGCGCGGCGTCGACCGTATCATTGCTCAACGCGGTGCCGCCGTCGGAGGAAACACCAATCTCCGGCAGATTGCCCGCCAGCAGGGCGTCGATGTCGTTCTGCCCCATGCCGGCCGAATCCTCTTCCTGCACCACTTCCTTGACCGCAGGAGCCTTTTCTTCCTTCTTGGCCGCGCCACCCGAGGCAGCCGCGATCAGCGCATCAATATCATCCTGACTCTGCATGCCGCCCGCATCGTCGTCACCGCCCAAACCGCCGGTCAGACCTGCCAGCGGGTCTTCATCGCCCGCCCCGGCATTCATTCCTGCGATCAGCGCGTCAATATCGTCCTGTCCCGCCGGCGCGTCGTCGGCCGGTTCCTGCTTTGCCGGGGAAGTTTTCGCTGCCGCCGGAGCTGCAGCCGCACCACCGCCAGCCGCCGCAATCAGCGCGTCAATGTCATCCTGACTCTGCATGCCGCCGGAGGAATCCTCCATTTCGCTGTCCGGTCCCGCGCCGCCGGACGCAGCCGCGATCAACGCATCGATATCATCCTGACTCTGCGCGCCCTCGTCGGCCTCCGGCGCGGGGGCTGCGGGCTTGCTGCCGGGGGGAAGGTCGTTGCCTCCTGCCGCTGCCGCGATCAGCGCGTCGATCTCATCCTGACTCTGCGCGCCGCCTGCGCCCTCATCGAAAGAGAAAGAGCCAGCGTCCCCGCCAAGCGCGTCCGCCAGCAACTTGTCAATGTCATCCTGACCCATATCGCCCATATGACGACCTCTTCCTGTCTACAAAACTGGCGTCCGATAGCCGTGCAATCCACACAATCCGCGCAACGTACTTCCGCAGGCAACACCCTTCCGGGCCATAACCCACGGCTTATCCTTTCTTATCGGACATGCGCGCGCCGCGCTTCAGGTTTTTTCAATTTTCTTCGCACCCCCGCCGCACCAAGTTCGCCGCTGCCGCCGCGCCGGGTAAAAAATCTGTCCCACATCAGCCCGGAATCCGGTAAAATACCGTCGACTCCGTCCGTGGCAACCCTCTCCACCCGACGAGATGTGCGGGCAAAAAAGGATGACTATGCAACTGCGAATCTGGGTTTTGCTGGTGTTTCTGGGCGTGTTGCGAACTTCCGCCGGCGAGTCCGCCGACAAAGCCGCAGCGTTCCGGGACGAGGCCACCGGCAATCTTCTTGTTTTTTTGCAGGAGACCGCCCGTAGCGGACGATTTCTCTTCGGACAGGCCAACGCCCTGACCTTGCGCTATCAGAAGCCCGATCTGCAACGCGCCCCGGACGGTTCTTCGGATCTGCGCGCGGTTGCCGGCGTGAATCCCGCCTTTGTGGAAAGCGACTTGATGTGGCACGCCGAGGCCCGCGCCAACGACCTTGCCGCGATGCGCGAAGCGTTCCGCCTCGGCATCGTCTGCGGCTACTGCTGGCATATGCGCGGCCAACAGGCGCCCGAGTTTTCTCTGCTGCCCGGCGGCGAGGCCAACCGTCCACTGGCGCGCGCGATTCTCGCCAGCCCCGATCGCGCCCGCAATCCTGCACTCGACTGGTTTTTGCGGGAATATGAGACGAAGGCGATACCTGTGTTTCGGGAACTGGGGTTTCCGCTGGTCTTTCGCCCCCTGCACGAAATGAATGGCGACTGGTTCTGGTGGGGTTCTGCCTGTTGCACGCCCGAGGAGTACATCCGCCTCTACCGGTTGGTCGTCACGCACCTGCGCGCACAAGGCGTGCGCAACCTCCTCTTCGCGTGGTCGCCCGACAAGATTTTTGATCTGCGCTACTACCCCGGTGACGAATACGTCGACATCGTCGGTCTTGACGCCTATGAGCCGGGCGTGGTCGAGTCCTACCCCGCGACCGCATTTGCGGAAGAGGTGAAAAAACTCGCCTCCTACGCCGCCGCGCACGGCAAGGTCGCCGCCCTCACCGAGACCGGCTGCCGCACCGGCTATCCCGGCGCAAATTCCAGCTTCTGGTCGGCGCAAGTCCTTCCGCCGGTGCTGTCGGCCGGTGGCATCGCTTATGTCATGGCCTGGTACAACGCCGACTGGAATCGCGATGGCACCGGCCGCGCGTACACGCCATATCCCGGCATCGAGTCGCACCCCGGCGGGGCGGAAGCCCGCGCCGACTTCCTGCGGTTTCTTCAGTACGCAAACCTGCCCGGCCAACATTCTCATCGGTAAGCGCCGGGATCTTTACCGCTGATACACCTCCAGCGGGCAGCCGTCGGGATCGGCAAAGAAGGTAAAACGCTTGCCCGTATATTCATCGGTGCGTACCGGCTCCGGCTCAATGCCTTTCGAGCGCAATTGCACCACCGTCGCATCCAGATCGTCCACGACAAACGAAAGGTGCCGCAGCCCGCAGGCTTCGGGCCGCGTCACGCGTTCCGGCGGATGCGGAAAGGAAAACAATTCGATCACATACTGCCCGTGCAGCGCAAGATCGAGTTTGTAGGAATCGCGTTCCGCGCGGTAGACCTCGCGCACCGGCTCAAACCCGAGCTTGTTGACATAAAACTCCTTCGACCGCGCGTAGTCCGAGCAGATGATCGCAATATGATGAACCGCAGAAAACATGGCCTCTCCCGTGACCGTTGCAACCGACCGCATCCGGGCGTTTGCATTTGTATAAAACGGACGGGAGCGTTTCCGCTCCCGTCCGTGTAACGTCTCTCCGCGCAAAAACGCGCTTACTTGGTGGTCTGAGCGGGCTTGCGGACGCCGCCCTCCTCCTGATTCGGCACCGCGACATCAGCGATGTTCTTGATGTCTTCACTGGTCACCGCTTCGCAGACGCCGCCCTTGAGGTTGCTCGACATCGTGGTCTTGATCGCGCCGTCATCCTCGGGCAGAATCGCCTGATAATCCGCCGTCAGCTTGTCCACAAACGGGGCGAGGTCGGTCACGATGCGCTCCGCGCCTTCGTGCGTCGGCTTCATGTCGTACTTCGCCACCAGATCGCGCAGGTGCTGCGGCTGGTCGATCTGCGGGCAGGGGCTGCGCAAATCCTTCGTCCACGGCTGACGGCAGCGCGCTTCCTTGAAGCAGGCGCTGTTGATGCACTCCTCAAGGCTCTTCTCATGGATGCTGTCCACCGCGAAGTGGACAAACACGCACGGCTCGACCAGTCCCTGCGCGGTGATGTGCAGGTACTTGCGGCCCCAGGCAATGCAGCCCTCGCAGGAGTCGCCGTCATTCCAGAAGTCGTAGGTCAGGATGGACTTGGTGCGGCGGAAGCCGAGCACCGCCTCGCGCCGGGCCCAACGCTGCTCCGCGCTCGGACAAAGCTCCAGATCCGGCTCCTTGCCGATGGGCTGATACTGGAAGAACCAGCCGTAGCTCGCGCCGTTCTCGATCATCACGTCCATGTACTCGCCCGAGCAGACCACATCGTGGTTCTTGCTGGTGTGGGTAATGGAGAAGCCGAAAAGAACGCCGTTGTCGCGCAGACGGCGCATCGAAGCGAGGATCTTCTCGTACGCGCCCTTGCCGCGGCGCTCGTCGGTCAGCTCGGCGTTGCCCTCGATCGAGATCGACGGGTGAATGTTGCCGTACTCGCCCCAGCGCTTGGCGGTGGCCTCGTCAATGTTCATGCCGTGGGTGTAAATGTGGAAGAAGCAATCGCTGTTCTCCTTGACGATCTCTTCCAGCGGGGGCCAGAAGGTCGGCTCGCCGCCGGTGATCGTGAAGAAGTAGATGCCCATCTTCTCCTTGGCTTCCTTGATGATCGCGTTGACCTTCTCCTTGGTCAGGCTCTTTTCCTTCGGGTACTTCCAGGCGTAGCAGCCGAAACAGCGCAGGTTGCAGGCCATCGACGGGGAGATCGCCAGAAAGAAAGGCGGATACTCGCCGTGACGCTTGAAGTACTCCTCGCGGGTATCTTCGCCGGCGGTCAGGGCGTTGTAATAGAAATTGAAGGCGAGGCTATGCTGGGTCGCCTTGCTGTAACGGGGGAGATTGCGCTTGATCATCTCGAAGAACGCCTTCGCGCCCTCGATCCGGCGGGCCAGTTCGGCTTCGGTGCCCTTGTGGTAAGCCTTCATCCGTTCGATGCCGCGCTTGCTGAGCATGTCAATCAGCTTAACAAGGGTGTTGGGGCTGTGATCCGACAAAAGCGGGAGGGCGGCGCCCATACCTTTGGCGGCGAGAAACTTCGCTGCTTTGGTGAAACTGAACACTCGTTGACTCCTTTATGATGATTCATCTTCGAAAATAAACTGCCGATACTCTATCGCAATCCGCTTGAACCATCCTAAGGACGGCGGCGGGAGCTTTTTTTCGTCACCGATGCGCCGGTTCAGACCGCCGAACCGCCCATCAGTCGAACAAGATGCGAGTAACCCCTAAGTTTAAGGCGGCGGGAGTCGTTGTCAAGCAATGATTTAGGATTATTTCCCGCCCGCGCCGGGTCTCTGCGCTTGTTTCTGCTTGTGGGCAAAGCAGTTAGACCTATAATCAACCGGAGCGGAATGCCCCTGATAATGCTACTTATTTAGTGTTTTTATCTGTGTCTTGAGTACATTTGAGTCCGACGCGGGACGATTGTCACCCCCAACCGGTGCAACCGGCGCACATTTCCGGACCGTGCGTTTGCGGCGGTTGGTCCGGCATTTATGAGCATGGCGTGGTAATGGAATTGATTTTTCGGCCGGTTTTGGATATAAGTGACGGTATGAAACAGGGATCGGACTTCTTCAACCTGCAGACGGATCTGCCGCAACCGCTGGAGACGGAGGACGGGTTTGCCGTCACCGACACCATCGACATGCGCCCCAGCGGGCTGGAAGAAGAGGAACAGATCACCGAGGCACCCGGAGCCAGCGACCTCGACCGCTTCATCGGCCACCTCGCCGATGCCTGCCCCCTTATCGCTTATGACGAAGAAGAAGCCCGCGATCTGCAGGCGCGTTATATCATGGGCAAGGAACTCGGCAGCGGTGCGATCGGACAGGTCATCGAGGCGCACGATTCGCACCTCTCCCGTGTCACCGCCATCAAAATTTTGCGCGACAGCGGCGGCATCGACCGCGACCGCATCGCCCGCTTCATCGCCGAGGCCCAGATCACCGCGCAACTGGAGCATCCCACCATTGTCCCGGTCCATGAAATCGGCCGGATGCCCGGCGGGATGCCGTATTTCACCATGAAGACCGTGCGCGGCAAGTCCCTCTCCGAATTAATCAACGAACTGCGGATTCTTACCCCCAAGGAACGCAAGGCCAGCCGCTACGACGCCCGCTTCCTCCTGCGGCGCTTCGTGCAGCTCTGCTTCGGGATCGCTTATGCCCACAGCAAGGGCGTAGTCCACCGCGACCTCAAGCCCGACAACATCATGATCGGGGAATACGGCGAAGTTCAGATCATGGACTGGGGGCTGGCAAAAGTGATGAGCGGCAGCGACATCAACGCCCCGCACGACATCCACACCGTCCGCACCGGCGACGGCCTGCGTACCCTTGACGGCTCGATTGCCGGCACTCCCTCTTATATGTCCCCCGAACAGGCGCGCGGCGAGCAGGAGAACATCGGCCCCGCCAGCGACATCTTCGCGCTGGGGCTATTGCTGGCCGAAATCCTGACGCTGGTGCGCGTCTTCCGCGAACAGGGCCATCCGGCGCACCTGTTGCAGAAGATCAGCCGCTTCGGGCCGGTGGAACTCGATGAACTCGCGCCGGGGGTGAAGGTAGCGAAGGAATTGGAAGCCATCGTGCGCAAATGCACGATGCCGGAGATTGCCGACCGCTACGAACGGGCCGACGATGTCGCCGACGATATCCGGGCATATCTGGAAAACCGCGAGGTGTCGGCGGAACCCGACCAGACGCACAAAAAGTTAATCAAGTGGACGCTACGCAACCCGCTGACCACCGGCATCGCCATCGGTCTCTCCATCGCCGCCGTGCTGATCGTACTCGCTTACCTGCTCGCCGGCTAAGCCCTTTGCCCGTACCGGCCGTGCCCCTTGGATAAACCGCCCTCACCCCTGCGATCCGCGCTGCTCCCGCTCCATCCGCCGCAGAATTTCGTCGGCCATGCCGGGAAATTCTTTGCGCATGCAATCGGGACATAGCGAATGCGAGAGACGCACGTCCGCATGATCCTCAAGGTACTCTTCGATCCGATGCCAGTAGTTCTCGTCGTCGCGGATTTTCTTGCAGCAGGAACAGATCGGCAGCAGGCCGCTTAGCACCTTCACCTCCGCCGCCGCCTCCAGATACCGCCGTCCCACCCCCAGCCGCGCCCGCAACTCCACCGGCGAATAGGGCTTGGAAATATAGTCATCCGCCCCCGCATCCAGCGCCGCCGCCAGATCCGCCGGCCGGCTGCGCGCGGTCAGAATCACGATGTACGGTTGAAAGCGCAGCTTCGCCGCCCGCACCGACCGGCAGATCTCCACCCCCGTCAGCCCCGGCATCATCCAGTCGATCAGCGCCATGCGCGGAGCGTCGGACGCCAGCAGCAGATCACGCGCCTGCGTCCCGTCGGCCGCCGTAACGACCGTATACCCGAATTGCTCGCCCTGTTTCGCAACGATCATCCGGATGCTCATTTCATCATCCGCCACTATCAGTTCCATCGCGCCCTCCTCCCCTCCAGCCAATCTCAGTATGCAACGCCAGCGGAGAAAAGGCAATAAAAAACCGGCCGGCGCGCCATGCGCGACCGGCCGGGACAAGAAACCGCATTCTTCCGCCGCCGCATCGTTCATCCCGCACGCAAACGGCAGCGCAGCATTACGCCGCCCCGCAGCAAAGTCGCCAAGCGCGGAAACATCTACTCCTGCCGGATGACGTATGGGTACAGCAGCGGCAGCGGATCATCCTTGACCTGACGGATCAATTCGCCCAGCGCCTCCTCGTCATGATAGCCCCGCCGCAGCGTCAAGAGCTTGCCATCGCGGAAGAAGGCCAGCGCCGGGATCCCCTCATTTCCAAATTGTGCGCCCAGCATCTCTTCCGCATCGATATCCACCTTGAAGAACTGGATCTGCCCCTCGTACTTTTTGGCAAACGCCTCGATCACCGGAGCTTGCATATGGCACGGCCCGCACCACTCCGCCCAGAAGTCCACCACCACGATTCCCGAACCGGTCGCCTTCCTGAAGTTCGCCGTCGTCAGAGCTTTGGCATAATGCGTCGCACCGGCCGCGACATCCGCCGGTTGAGCCGCGTCAGACCGCGAAGCCGCCAGCTTTCCCTCCGGAGCGGCAAACGGATTTTCCAGCGGTATTCCGCTCCCGTCCAACACCGACCCGCTCCCTGCCTGACCCGAGTTTCCGGCCGCCGGGGCTGCTGCGGCCCGTGTAGTTTCAACGTCCGGAGACTTTGCCGGTCTGATAGCCGCCTGCTTTTCAGAGACACTTTTCCCGGAAGCCGGCGAGGGCTGAGCGGCAGAGGCTGCAGAGAAATTGGCCGGGGGCGCTTTCTCCGGAGCGGCCGGCCGGGCAGTGTCAGAATCGGTTGCTGCCGGGGTCGCCGGCGCAAGCGCGGTGTTACCCGGTGCCGACGGGACACACACCGTCAGAGGGCAAGCCACCGCACCGCTCGCGATTCCACCCAGCAAAACCAGAATTGCCCCGATCAAACCGCCAGAGATCACATTGATCCCGGCCGCCGAACAGAGCGGACAACCCGCTCCCGGATCATCGGTTTTGCACGCCTCCGCCGATCGCCCCACCATCCGACGCGTGAGTAGATATCCCACGACCGCACCAGCAAGGGTTCCGGCGATCACCATCATCCAGAACATGATGCTCTCCTTTTCCGTCAGGGCGCCGGCCCGTTTTGGTCCATTGCGCCGCCATCCCGTCGCTCCGGCCGCCCTGGCCCGAAAACCCGGCCGGCGGCGCAAACGATAGAATATTTGTATCCTACTATTGTTATACCCCCTTTTCCCGCTTTTCCTCCGCGAAATTTCGGATAAAATCGGAGCACCGGCAACTTCCCGGCGAGAGCGAGGAACTTCAGATGTGGTGGGACCTGCTGCAAAACCTATAGTCCGCGCTCCTTCCACTCCGCCTGCATTGCGGCCGGAAAGAACATTTTCAAGCGCGCTGCAGGATTGCGGCAGCCTCTCACCCATCCAGACCCGGCGGTTTCCCGCCGTAAAACAATGCGAGGCAGAATACGGTATCAGCACAACCATAATCCGGGGAGAGAGCGATGGGGAAGGCGGGGGGTGTGGCAGCGCAATCGAGCAGTCCGATGAATCCGTGGTTTATCATTCTCTTCGGCTTTGTCTTCGCCGGCTTCGGAGTGCTCATGGGGTATTTCTGCTATGACTCCATCCGGCAGTGGCAGGCGATGCAAAGCTGGCAGGAGGGATGGGCGCGCATTCTGGAAGCCTCTCTGGAGTCGCACACCAGCAGAAACGAAAACAGCACCACCACCACCTACACCGTGAAGGCGCGCTACCAGTACATGTACAAAGGCAGGGGGTATATCGGCACCCGCATCGGAATCGGGAGCGGATCGGATAACATCGGATCGTATCATCAGGACATGGCCGCCCGCCTGCAGGAGGCACAGCGTTCGGATGCAAAGGTCCCCTGTTACATCAACCCCGACCACCCCGGCGAGGCTGTGCTTGACCGTTCGCTGCGTACCCCTCTTTTGGCTATTCAGGGCGCATTTTCCCTCGTTTTCGGCGGTGCGGGAATCGCCGCCATGTTTTGGGGTGTTTCCTCGTGCCGCCGCGAGGCAGAAGCCGCCGCCCTGGCGCGTCTGGACCCCGCTGCGGAATCGGAACCCTGGCGTCTCCGGCGGGATTGGCGTACAGGCGTAATTCGCAGCAAAGGCCGCGCCGGCGTCATCGGGCTGTTTCTTTTTGCGTTTTTCTGGAACGGGATTTCCTTCCCGGTTTCTTATCTCGTTCTGTCCGATCTGTTCCCCGACGGTCTGCGCTGGCCGCAGCAGGAGGGGTGGCAGCCGGCGCTTCTCGTGCTGCTCTTTCCGCTGATCGGAATCTTGCTGATTCTTTTTACGCTGCGGGCGCTGTACCGGCATTTGCGGACAGGGACGGTTACCTTTCACATGACGCCGGTGCCGGGGGTGCTGGGCGGAATCGTGGGCGGCATGATCGAAGTCCCGCGCAAGCTCTCACTGGAAGATGGCGCGCGACTGGAACTCTCTTGCGCCGTCACCTACAGCAACGGCGAAAACACAAAGACGAAGGTCGAGTGGACGCATGATAACAACGGGGTCCGCGACCTGACCCCGGAGGACCCGCTGCGGACGGTTCTGCCGGTGTTGTTTTCGCCGCCTTATGACGAGCTGCAAAGCGAGGAGACTTTCGGCGGCAGCGGCACCGCGGGGTGGGTCTTGAAAGCCACAACCGCAGATGGCGAATTGGAGGAATCGTTCGACATTCCGGTTTATCGCACTCGCGCCAGCCGGGAGGATTTTGTCCTTGATCCGCAAACATGCCCGGAGGCCGGAATCCATACACCCGCAACTGCAGCGGAATTCGAGCGCGAAGGCCTTTTCCTTGAGGAACGTGCGGAGGGCGAACGCATCGCATTCCCGCGCCTGCGCCATCCGCATCTGATGCTTGGGCAGATTGCGGTGAACGCCGGGCTTTGGGCGGGCACGATCGGATTGTGGATTCATGCGCCCCTTATTTTTTCGCTGGTCTGCGGCTTCTTCGCCCTGGTGTTCCTGATACCGATACTGCAGCAGATCCTTGAACGGCGCGAAGTGGAAATGAACGCGGCCTGTCTTGTG
This sequence comes from uncultured Planctomycetaceae bacterium, assembly GCA_964460225.1. Classification (GTDB taxonomy): domain Bacteria; phylum Planctomycetota; class SZUA-567; order SZUA-567; family SZUA-567; genus CAYWTJ01. The sequence continues at coordinate 26,077 of CAYWTJ010000048.1, forward strand.
CTGCGCGGCGGTTGGGGGGGAAGCAGGCAAACAACGCTGGGGTGGGATGAAGTCCAGACGGTGAGCGTCCGCGAAGATCAGTTGTTTTTTGGGACGCAATATTGGGCCGTCGATCTCAAAGATACGGCGGGAAAGAAGTACCCCGTCGCCTGCACCCTGCAAAGGCGGCGTCTGGCCGATGATATCGTGCGCCGAATCAGGCAGGCCCGGGAGTCCGGCGCCGCCCTCGATCCGACCTATGAACCGAAGAGATAAACACCGCTTCACCTGCGCTCTGGCTTCCGGCTGCGCAATCCCTACAATGCAATCCCGTCGAGTCCGGCCACGCGCCGGACATCCGCCCTCAGGAGAACCAAATGATGCTCAACTCCTCTTTGCAGCCGGGGCAGCGTTTGCACGGCTTTCTGGTCAAGAAGGTATCGGACATTGCCGAGGTCCGCGCCGTCGCGTTGGAGCTGGAACACGAAAAAACCGGCGCGCGCCTGCTGCACCTGCTCGCCGATGACTCTGAAAACCTGTTCGCCGTCGCCTTCCGCACCCCCCCGCAGGACGATACCGGCCTGCCGCACATTCTGGAGCACACCGTCCTCTGCGGCTCGCAGAAGTATCCGGTGAAAGATCCTTTTGTCGAACTCCTGAAGACCTCGCTGGCGACCTTTTTAAATGCCATGACCTACCCGGACAAGACGGTCTATCCCTGCGCGAGCATGAACGAACATGATTTTTTCAACCTCGCTTCGGTCTACTGCGATGCGGTTTTCAAGCCGATTATCTCCGAGATGCACTTCAAGCAGGAGGGGCATCACCTCGAATTCTCCAAGCCCGATGATGCCACCAGCGAACTCACCATCAACGGCATCGTGTACAACGAGATGAAGGGCGTATACTCCAGCCTCGACGGCATTATCGAGAGCGAGGACACCCGCCGCATCTGCCCCGATAACGCCTATGGCCTCGATTACGGCGGCGACCCCAAGGCGATCCCGAACCTTACCTACGCGCAATTCAAGGCCTTCCACCAGCGCTATTATCACCCGTCGAACGCCTACCTCTTCCTCTACGGCAATATCGACACCGCCCGGCATCTGGAGTTCCTCGACCGCGAGTACCTCAGCCACTACGACCGTCTCGCCATCGACACCACCATCCGCCCCCAGCCGCGCTGGAGCGAACCCCGGCAGGCGACCATCCCCTACCCCGCCGCCGCCGACGAACCCGCCGACGGGCATACCGCGCTGACGATTTCGTGGCTCACCAACGAGATCACCGATGCGGTCAAGTCTCTGGCAATGAACGTTCTCGACAGCTACCTGCTCAGCAACGCCGCCTCTCCGTTGCGCAAGGCCATCATCGACGCCAAACTCGGTGAAGAGCTGACCGCCTCGGGGTATGCCGACTATCTGCGCGACACCTTCTTCTCCGTCGGCATCAAGGGCAGCGCACCCGAAAAAGCGCAGGCCCTGCTCGATCTGGTGCTCAAGGTCTGCCGCGATGAGGCCGCGCGCGGCTTTGAGCGCGACAAGGTGGAAGCCGCCTTCCAGCAATTGGAACTTTCCTCGCTGGAAATCAAATCGCAGTACCCGCTGCGGCTGATGGACAACGTTTACCGCTCCTGGCTCTACGACGCCGATCCCGCGTATTATCTGCGTGTTCCCGCGCACCTGCAGACGCTGCGCACGCATTTTGAAAACACTCCGCGTTTCTTTGAGACGCTGCTGTTGCAGCAGCTTGTGGACAACCCGCACCGTGTGCAACTCGCCTTCGTCCCCGACGCCGAGTACAACACCCGCACCGCCGCAGAGTTTGCCCAAAAGATGGCCGCCCGCAAGGCAGCGCTTACGCCGGCTCAAACCCAGACCATTCTGCGCGAAACGGCGGAACTGGAGAAAATGCAGATCACCGACAATACCCCCGAGGCACTCGCAACCTTGCCCCACCTGAACCTGAGCGACGTCAACCCCGAGCCGATCGAACCGGCGTCGGAAGATAGCTGCGTCGACGGTCTGCCGTTCATTGAGAGCAAGATCTTTACCGGCGGCATCGATTACGTCACTCTCTCCTTCGACCTGCGCGACTTCACCCCGCAGATGCTGGAATATCTGCCGGTCTTCGCCGACGCCGTTACCGGCATGGGCGCGGGCGGCCTGGATTATGCCGCCTTCGCCGAGAAGGAAGCGGCCTGTTGCAGCGGCGTCAGCGCCGTGCCCGACGCCTTCGGCCGCGTGGACGACGGACTCCTCCCGCAGCCGTTTTTATTCTTCAGCGTCCACGGCTTGCAGCGCCAGCTTGAACCGATGCTTGAGGTCTTCCGCCAGCGCATACTGGAGGCGGATTTCACCGATACCGCCCGTCTGCACGACATCCTCCTGCAGGCGCGCGTCGGGATGCACTCCAGCCTGATCCCGCAAGGCAACATGCACGCCTCCCTGCAGGCGGCGCGTTCTCTCAGCCCCAACATTTTCCTGAAGGAGCAGTTTGTCGGCTTCAGCGCCCTGCGGCTCTTCGACCGCCTTGCCGATCACTTCGATCCGGCCGCGCTCGTACCGCAGTTGCAAGCCATCCAGAAAGCTCTCACCAACCGTAACCGGCTCACCCTCTGCGCCGGCGGCAGCGAAGCATCCATCCGCACGATCAAACGCTGGTACGCTGCTTTCGCCGCAGAATTGCCGCAAGAGCCCATTCAGCCACGCGCTGTAATTTTGCCTGCCGCCCCCGCAATGGCAGAAGGCATTGCCACCCCTGCCGATGTCGCCTTCGTCGCTCGCGCGCTGCCCTCGGTGCCGACCACACACCCGGCCGCGCCCGCACTCAATCTGCTCGGGCTCAATCTCTCTTACGGTTATCTCTGGAATGAGGTCCGAGTCCGGCGGGGTGCCTACGGCTGCCGCGCCAGCCATCAGCCCGCGCAGGGGATCTTCACCTACTCCAGCTACCGCGACCCCAACATCAACGAAACCCTCGCGGTCTATGATCAAGTGTACTCTTATATCCAGAATGAACTGGACCTTAGCGCCCCGGCAGTCGAGCAGGCTATCATCGGCACCATCAAGACCCTCGATGTTCCCTGGCGGCCGGCGCAGGCGCTCTCCGCGCTGCTAACCCGCCGCCTCACCGGCAGCACGCTGCAACTGCGCCGGGAGTATCGCCAGAGGCTTCTGCGCCTAACCGCAGCCGAAATCCGTCAAGCCGCTCAGGATTGCCTGCAAGGTCCGGAATGCCGAAATCCGGTCTGCATCCTTTCCAGCCGCGAAAAGCTGCAGGCCGCCCAGAAAGCCGGGCTCCCGCTTCTGATTAACGATCTTTAACGTCGCGCACCCCTCCGACCATTCCTCAACGAAGCGGACCCGGTTTGCCGTGCAACCGGGTCCGCCGCTTTTGTGCCTGCGCTTCTTCCTTCTGCGGAGAACAGACCATTCCGATCGGCCGTTTCTGAACCGCGACCGTTGCATGCAGCCCCTGCTTATTCCGGATTGCCACCTGGGTCGCGCACCCGACCCATGAAATCCGTGCAGCAACGCTCCTGCCGAAAGTTCCCGGTTTTCTCCCGTAAAAAAACAGACGCCCCGGTAAAACCGGGGCGTCTGAGTGTCTCATCAGCAAGATCCGTGAATTACTTCTTCTCGGCAGCAGTCGGAGCGGCAGCGGCAGGCTGAGCAGCCGCAGGCTTATCCTTCAACTGCGGATTCATCTGCTCGAAGGTTTCCCAAGGCTTGATCTTGTCCTTGGCGAGCGGACGGATCACGGTGCCGTCCTCGAACTTGACCTCTTCGCCAGCTACGACACGCGGGTCGGCCAGACGGGAACCAATGTACTTGCAGTACTCAGTGGTGCAACGATCGCACTTGGGATCAAGGCTGCCGGGCTTGCACCCCTCGCCCTTCTTCGCTCCGCAACCACCCGCCAGCACCACCCCCGCAGCCAGCGCGGCAATCATCAACTTCTTCATCACAATCCTCCAAATTTTTCTTCGGGAAAATATGTTAAAATATCATCCTTACAACCCCCATGCAGCCGCCCATCTTATCAGAATTCGTTACCATCTACAAGCATGCCGCGCTTTTTTTTTACTTCTTATCTCTTAACATCATTATTTTTAAGGTGTTGCAATTTTCAGTCTTTGCCGGATTTTTTCAGAATCCGTAAAAGAATCCTATCATAAATGCCGATACCACCCCCCTCTCGCCGCCCTTCCGACGAAAAGCGGACCTCCCCGCCAAGGGAGGTCCGCAAGAAAAACCACCTCAGGATGTTACCACCGCCGGCTATTTTCCGTCGACGTGCCTTGCTTCCTCCTCATCCAAAAGGATCATGCGCGCGCTGACCAGACAGGAATAGTTGCGCTTGTCCTTCTGGTTGAAGCGGCTGGAAAACGCATTCCCGATCCCCGGCATATCCTGCAGGAAGGGCACCCCGTTGCGGGCGCTGGAGTTGACGTTGGTCGAGAGACCGGTGATCATAATCGCGCCACCGTCGGGGATGATCGCATAGGTCTTGCTGTCATGGCGGAATACCTTCGGCAACTCAATCTGATACGATTGAATATAGGGACCGCTATTCAGCGCAACCCAGAATCCGTCCCTATCCGCGCGCGTGCTGAGAATTTTCGTCACGCGCGGCCGTACATCCACCGTAATATATTTGCGGTCGGCACTGATGTTCGGTCGCACCTGCAGCGAACAGCCCTCGTCGATATAGGAGATGGTCGGCACCAAACCGGTATCGCCATCGCCCTCACCATAGGCACTGATATAGGGATACTTATTAACAAATTTGATCCAGCCGTAGCGGTTGTTGTAGACCACCAACTGCGGGCAGAACAACTCGTCCGCCCGGTCGGTCTGACGGATCATCTGAATCAGCCACTGCGCCTGCAAGTCCCCCAGAAAGCCGAGCTCTTGCACCTGAGCAAGCAAGCCTGCGTTATTATATTTCCCGGCGGATCGAGTGTCGCCAAACACGGAAGAAAGGCCGTTGTAAGTACCGTAATAAAAGGACCCCGTCGCCTCACTCCAATAATTTCCGGGATTGAAATTCGGATTGGCCGTTTGAGCCTGAGTCGATGAGTATCCACCCGTATTTCCGTAATTCGGCGTAACCGGCGCCGTGCTGGAAACCATGTTCGGCGTCGAGGACGTTTGCAAATACTTCTGATCGCTGGAAGCCGAATTTGCATAAGTATTCCAGTCCATGAACTCTGACCGGAATTGCTCCCAGAAATTATCCTGCAGGGTCAGAAAACGCGCCGAAACCGACACTTGAATGGTCTGGGCGCTGCGCAACTGCGCCAACAGCTTGATGACCTGCTGCCGGATCTCCTCCGAGGCATTCATCATCAACTGGCCGTCATCGGTAACCTCAATCTCCGGCTCTTTGCCGCCCGCCGCTGCATTCGTACTGATGAATTTCTTCAGAACCTCGCCGAGGGTCACCGTATCCGCCGCCGCATCGTCTTTGTCGTCATCGTCGTCGTCATCGTCTTCCGGCATCTTTTTCGCGTTTGTCACCGCAAACGCGATGTCGCGGATGTCAATTACCTCGAAGGACGTATTTTTGCCCTCCGATTCCTTGGTCAGAATATTGACGATGCCCGTGTTGTCGATCTCATACCGAAGACTGGTTCGCCGCATCACCCACGCAAAAATATTATCCAGCCGCATGTTGCGGAACGAAAACGTCAATTGCTCCGACATCACCGGCGTTCCCTGAACCGACTTGTCCACAACAATATTCATGCCGGTGGTGTTGCGGATGGTATCCAGAATCAGGTTGAATTCCGTCTCGACAAACTCGAAGCTGAAGGTATCCTCCATCTTCCGGCGGGTCTTCAAAACCGCAGCCCCGACCATATCGTTTTTCTTGCTGACCTCTTTCTGGCGGACCATGGTCGCCCATTCATCCGGAAAACGCACCGGATTCCGCGGACTCACCGAAGCAATCGCAGCCCGGTCCATACCCTCCATCACCACCTGCCGGTTCTCGTCCATGATGTGCTGAACCGTTTTATCACGATACTCCAGACTGAGTTTATTGCACTCGTCCTTCAGGTTCCGCGCCTCCTGATCGGCCGGGTTGATCTCCAAGAGCTGATGAATTGCCGACAATGCCTCATCATACTGCTTGAGCCGCATCGATTCGTGAATCGCCTTCAGAATCGTCTGACGCTGACTGGACTCAATCTGCGTCACAACCTGCTTTTCCTTCTGCGCATCGCTCAACGCGACCGCGCCGCTGATCTGCTCCATCTGCTGCTGCAGCCCGGCCTGCAAATTCCGGATGGCAATCTGCAACTGCACCGTGTCGTTGAGCAGACGGTCCCGCTCCTCCGGCTTGATGGTTGCACCGACGCTATCAAGCCGCAGCTTCGCGCGGATCACCGCCTCGTTGGCATCGATCAACAATTTCTTGCTCACCGCAATCTGCTGAATCTTCGCTTTGTCCGGCATATTGTCCAACGGTGCGGAGGCATCGGCAAACGCCTTGCGGGCAAGCGCGAGCTGCTGGTTCACTTCCGCCAGCCCCAACTGGTGCCGCACCGCCTCTTCCCGCACCATCTGCGAGGCATTGCTGCCGGAAGAAGGCCGCGCCTCCAGATACTTCAACGCTTCCGTGCGGCCAGCCACCGCGTCCGGGTTGGTCGGGTCCAGATTCCGGGCCAGGGCGAACTGCTCCAAAGCCTCCTGATACCGCCGGGCCGTCATCAGTTGCCTGCCTTGGGCAACGTGAAGTTGGGCCTGACGCACCCCTTCTTCTTTCTGCAGCCTGGCCCGGGCAATTTCGGCCTCCGTCGCCCCCACTACGGCCGGTGCCGCAGTCTGGTCGGCGGCAGACACCGTCCCCGCACCGCACGCGACCATAAGGTTCAGTGCGATCCAGCCCGCTTTGTTGCTTGAAAGGAAGCTCATCCTCGGAACTCCTGTATGGTTACATAGCTTGGTCGTTGTTGTGTTCTTGTCCCATTCCCGCGTACCGGTCCGGCAATCAATCTTCCAGCTCCACGATCTTCGCCGAAACCATGATTACCCGGTTCGTTCCCGACCGCTCCTTCTGGTTGCTGCGGAAGAGACGCCCCGCGCCCGGAATGCTGGTCAGAATCGGAATGCCGGTCACGGAATCAGAGCTGTTTTCCCTGAGCTGGCCGCCGATCAGCAGCGTGCCCCCGTCCGGAACCGTGGCATTGGTTTCAAACAACGTCTGCCGCGTTACGGGGTACGTCAGTGTAAACTGCCACCAATAGGTGTTTGAAGTAGCGGTGCCACCCACTGTCGTGGTGCTATCCGACACAAGCCCAAAATTAAAAGGCTGATTCATGCCGTTTTCGGTATCCAACTCTTCCATACGCGGCCGGACGCGGATGGTGATGTATTTGCGGTCGAAGCTCACGATCGGCCGCACATCCCAGGTCACGCCCTGCGGCAATTCCGTAACTACAGGCAAAACGTTGGTGCCCGTGATGGTATAGCTGGTCATGTATCGCTCAATCACGATCACGCGGGCATAGGCGTTGCGGCCGTTGGCGACCAGCACCTTCGGGTTATGCAGAACCGACCCCTTCTTCGTGCTCTGGATCGCGTCGATGGTCAGGTTCAACCCCAACGAGTTCATCAGATAGCCAACCGGGTTCGTGTCGCCAGATCCCCACATGCCGGACACATTCGTATGCAGACCGGAGTTGCTGTTGCTCTGGGAGGTGACATAAGAGGAAGCCGTGTTATAGCGAGTGACCGAGAGACCGCCCTGAAGCATTCTGCTCTTGTCGGAGTTGCTGTCGGTGTAGGCACTCGACCAGTCAAAGCCAAGGTACTCGCTGAAATCGTCGGTGATGTCCATGAAGCGGCCTTCCACAAAGACCTGCAACTTGGCAGACTCACGCAGTTTGTCGAGGAACTTGGAAACCTGTCCGAGAATTTCGGGCGTAGCGCGCACCAGCAGGTTGTCGTCCCAAAGCTCGACCGAATAAGCCGGGTTATCCCACTTTTCCGGCGTTACATACTTCTTGATCTGCTCCTTCAGCGGCACCTGCTTCACCGCCCACTCATCGTCGTCGTCATCGTCATCATCATCGTCGTCGCCCCAATCGGCGCCTTCTTCGCCGGCAGAGATCTTCGGCGCATAATAGTTCTTCTTCGGCGTGGTGAGATCGGCAACCTGGAAGATCTTCAGCACCGCATCCGCACTGCCGCCGGAGCCCTTCTTGAAGATCTCGATCGCCTGATCCTTGACGGAGAACTCCAGTTCGTTGGACTTGAGAATCGTCTCGAACGCCACCCAGAGGGAAACTCCGCGCAGGGTGATGGTGATGGACATATTCTGGTCGACCTCGGGGTTGAGCATGATGTTGACCTTCGCGCGGCGGCGGAAGTCTTCCATGACCATGTTCAGGGGCAATTCGGTATATTCCACCGTTCCGGTCACATTTGAAAGCGCGGTGATGATCCGCTGACGCTCGAAATCCACGACATTGCCCATGTTCGCCGTCTTGGCCCGCTGCTGGATCCGTTCCCAGTCAAGGGGATAGATCAGCATCTTCTTGGGCATGATCCCCGCTTCCTTGATGTCAACCGACCAGTTGTTCTGGGCAACCTCGAGCTCTTTTTTCGTGTCCAGCTCCGTCGCCTGATGACTAAGGCGTTCGATCTGATCACGCTTCTCGTAAGCCTTCTTGTTGTTCGGGTCCAGCGCGATGATCTTATTGACCGCTTCCAGCGCCTTATCATATTCAGTCCGGGAAACCGCCAGATCCACACCCGCGAAGAGCTGGTCGACCTCCTTCGACTGCTGCTCGGTCACATTTTGCTTCTGGGCATCGGCCTTGGCCTGTGCCTCGCGGCGATCGATCATCCCGCGCTCTTCCGTCAGCGACCGGCCGGCTTCCGTCACCTGCGCCTTGAACGCCTTGATCCGCATGCTCAGGGTAGACTCTGCGCTCTTGGCCAGCCCTGCGCCCTGCAGGAGCTGCTCTGCGGCCTGCGCTTCCTTGGCGGCCAGTTCCAGATCGTCCAACCCCAGCTTGATCTGTTCGTTGCGGGGCAGCGAACGCCGCAGGCTGTCGGGATTGATCGCGCTGATGTAATACGCCGTAGCCTTCTGCAGGCTGTTGTTGATGCTCAGTTCCCGCTCCCGCAGACGGGCGGCCTGATTGCGGCTGATCTCGTTCATCAACTGCGAATCATCTTCCACATTATCCGTCCGGCCGGTCAGCTGGCGGGCCTTGGTTCGCATGGTCACCGCGTCTTGCAGACCAGGATCGGCTTGCACCGCCTTATCAAAGAAGTTCAATGCCTCCTGATACTGCCCTGCGTTGAAATATTTAACGCCTGTATCATAGCTGTTGCGCGCCTCCGTCTGCCGCGCTTCCTGCCGGATCTTCTCCAGACGCACCAGCTCCGCCTTCTGATCCACCGCCGGCTTTGTCTCTTCCACCTTCTTCGCCACCTCGGCGGGCTTCGCTTCCTCTGCCTTAACAGCAGCTTCCGCAGGCTTCGTCTCTTCCGTCTTCGCGGCAGCCTCGACAGGCTTTGCTTCTTCCGTCTTTGCAGCGGCTTCAGCGGGCTTCGCTTCTTCCGTCTTTGCAGCAGCTTCAGCGGGCTTCGCTTCTTCCGCCTTTGCGGCGGCGGGTTCCGCAGCGCTTTCGTCTGCGATTGCAGCCGTCTTGACGGCAGGCGCCGCCGGCAGATCCTTCACGACCGCAGCCACGGCCACGGGTTGTTCGTTGCGGGCAGCAGGAGCGACCGTAACCTTCTCGCCGGAAACCTCTTCAGCAATCGTGACGGTGCCCGGAACCGCCTCGGACTTGGCAGGCTTGACCGCCGGAACCAGTTCGAGCATCTCTTCGCGCCAGAGGTTGTCGGCTTTCTTGCTGTCTTTGCTCTCGACCGTTTCTTTCTTCGCGTTCTCTGACTTTGCCGCCTGTTCGCCCGACTTCGCTACCACCCCGGCCGGCATCTCCGGCAGGGCAATGTCCGTCCCGAGCGAGAAGTTCTCCAGCCCCGGAACGTTCTCCCCCTTCTTATCGGCGGCGGCAAGAACTTCACCGCGAGCCGGAGTCGGCTTCACAATCTCCGCCAGCTTGGTGCTGGTCTTCTGTGCCTGCGCAACCTCGCCCTGCTTGACGGCGGGTTCCATCTCCGGCAGCGCATCGTCAACGGCATTCTTCTGCGCCACCGCTCCGGCAGGCAACCCGTCACTCATCTGCGGTTCATCGATGGCAATGCCCTTGCCTCGGATCGCGGACTCACCGACCGCCACCGGGCTGCCCGCGCTGGCGGCAGACCCCGAAAGGCTCTGCGCCGGATTCGCTGCCCCTTGCAGGAGGACCGCATCCGGATGGCCGGCACCGGTGTGACCGGTGTCATGTCGTGCAAGGCCGGATGAGCTGTCGAGGGACGCCGCAGCCATCTCTTGAATGCAGGTCTCATCCCCGCATCCGGAAAGGCCAGCCACGACGAGGCATGTCACCCCAACCAGAATGCCTAAAACAAACTTTTGCACAGGGCATCTCCTAAGCTGTAAACGGCAGGATTTTCTTGCCATCCAATCAACCCGACTATCTGGGCGATTCTATAGTATCTGTAAAGGTATCGGCGTCCAGACTTATGAAACTTTATCCGAGAATACTCCAAAATTGCTCAACAAATTGCCAACAAGCACTATATATAGATATTATGGACCATGTATCACTACCTATAGTATGTGATTCTCCACTATAATCGGATAATTGACGATCGTTTGTGGAAACTTTCCGATTGAAGTGGAAACATCCTTTTACATCCGGCTTTCCGTATCACAGTTTCCCGTTTTGCCCTTTTTGTTTTGATCTATCTTTCAACTTCAACCCGAAAAGGCCGGATTCCCATCCGGTTTCCGGGAAATTCTCAGCAAGCTGTTGCCCCGCTTTTTCGTTTTCCCTATACTTCAATTCGGGTTGCGAAGGCGACCGGACCGGTGGCAATCACGACATTACACACCCTTGCTCTGGCTTGTAACGTCCTGTTGGCACCCTCCTCCCCAGATGCTGCGGGCGGAGAGTCGGCTGCCGCCTTATGCCTCGCCCGGTTTGTGCGTGTTTGCAGGTTTTGTTGCCGGACACAGGAGGTTATGGTGAAACACGAATCCCTTTTGCGCGGGCAGGATACCGCGCTGGTCATGGTGGATGTGCAGGAAAAGCTGGTTCCGGCGATGGCGGGGCAGGAAAAGCTCCTGAAATATCTCCGGATTCTGGCGCAGGCAACGGGATTGCTCAAGCTGCCGGTGCTGCTGACCGAGCAGTATCCCAAGGGACTGGGCCATACACTTGCGCAAGTGCAGGAACTTCTGCCGCAGCCGCTGACCATCATCGAAAAGACCTCGTTTTCCTGCGCGCGCGCCGTTGGTTTTTCTGACGCACTCAAGCAAACCCGGGCCAATCAAGTCCTTCTGTGCGGAATCGAGGCGCATGTCTGCGTTCTGCAGACTGCTCTGGACCTGAGCGCCGCCGGCTATCAGGTGCATCTGGCGGTCGATGCCGTCAGCAGCCGTGATTCATATAATATGGAAAACGCCATCTTCCGGATGCGCCGGGCGGGGGTCATTATCACCAACACCGAAAGTGCGCTCTTTGAACTGCTCGACCGCGCCGAGGGCGAGTCCTTCAAGGCGATCTCGAAGCTGATTCGTTAGCGCTCTGGAGCTATAGAGCTCTATCGCTCCAGAGGGAGCTTCCGTTCCATCGTTTATTCCCTCCGGGGGCGGAAAGCGAGCCGAATCAATTCCGCGCTCCGGCCGCGCAGCACAAAACCGGTGCAAATGGCAACGAATGATTGTGCGCCCCGCGTAAGGCATAGCACCGGGCGGATCGGGGAAAAACCGGCGTAACACCCGGCAAGATAACGGCTTCCGCGAAAGGCCTGCGATGCATGAGTTGGAATGCAAGCTCAAATTGAGCGACCCGGCGGGACTGATTGCCCGGCTGGCAGGACTGGGCGCAACGGATCACGGCACGGTCTTTGAGCACAACGAGATCTTCGACCGGAGCGGGGAGCTTTCGGAACGCCGGGAGTTGCTGCGAATACGGGTATTGGACGGCAACGATTGGGGCTTACTGACCCACAAGCGCCCGGCGCCGGAGGGCGATTTCAAATGCCGGGTTGAAACGGAAACGCGGGTGGAGAGCGCAGACGCCGCGCGAACCATCTTCGAATCACTCGGCTACCGCCGCGAATGGGTCTACGAAAAACGCCGCCGGAGCTGGAGCCTCGGGGCGTGCGAGATCGTCCTCGACGAACTGCCGGAACTTGGGTATTTTATGGAGATCGAAGCCCCCGACGAGGCGACGATTGACGGGATGCTGCGGACGTTGGGGTTGGCGCGACAGGCGGACATGAAGCTCAATTACCGGCAGATCTGGCGCGACCACTGCGCCCGCACCGGCCGCAATTGCAGCGACTGGCGGTTTTGAAGAAAAGAGCGGTGAATCGAATTTTTCACGCATTGCCGCCCCTTCCGGCACCTCAGATATGCCGGGGCAGACGGCGCAGAAGCGATAGGATCAAACAATGAACCTGATGGATCTGGCGGCGAAGGGGCAGACGGACGAGCGCATTCTCGCGGCGGCGGCGGCGGAAAAACGCCCCGTCTCGGACATTCTGGACGGACTCCAGTCCGGACGCATGGTCATTCCGTGGGCCAAGGGACATTCGCTCAACAACCCTTGCGCCGTCGGCGACGGTCTCACCTGCAAGGTCAACGCCAACTTCGGAACCTCCACCGACAAGTGCGACCTCGCAATGGAGCTGGAGAAGATGCGCGCCGCCATCGATGCCAAGGCGGACGCCGTGATGGACCTCTCCACAGGCGGCGACCTGCGCGAAATCCGCAAGCAGATCCGCGACGCCTGCCCGATCTCCCTCGGCTCGGTCCCGCTCTATGAGGCCGGGCACATGGCGATCAACCGCAAACACGCCTTCCGCGACATGACCGCCGCCGACATGCTCAAGGCCGTCGAGCTGCACGTCAAGGACGGGGTCGATTTCATCACCGTCCACTGCGGCATCACGCTGCAAGCGGTGGAATACCTCAAACAAAAACCCCGCGTCTGTGGCGTGGTCAGCCGGGGCGGCTCGCTGCTGGCGCGCTGGATGGTCGCCAACCAGAAGCAGAACCCGCTCTACGAGCATTTTGATGAAGTCATCGACATGTGCAAATCGACCGACTGTACGCTCTCGCTGGGCGATGCGCTGCGCCCCGGCGCGTTGGCCGACGCGGGCGACCGCGCGCAGGTCGAAGAGCTGTACACCTTGGGCGAGCTGGCCCGCCGCGCCCGCGCCAAGGGGGTGCAGGTCATCATCGAGGGGCCGGGGCATGTGCCGTATGACCAAATTCCCGCGCAGATGAAGATGGAGAAGAAAGCCTGCGACGGCGCACCGTTCTATGTGCTCGGGCCGCTGGTGACGGACATCGCGCCGGGGTACGACCACATCGCCTGCGCCATCGGCGGAACGCTGGCGGCGACCTGCGGGGCGAACTTCCTGTGCTATGTGACGCCCGCCGAACACCTGCGTCTGCCGGACGCGGCGGATGTACGCGAGGGGGTGATTGCGGCGCGGATTGCGGCGCACGCGGCGGACATCGCTAACGGGATACCCGGCGCGCGCGACTGGGACGACGCGATGAGCCGGGCGCGCAAAGCGATGGATTGGAACAAGATGTTTGAGCTGTGCATCGATCCGATTAAGGCCAAGGCCTCGCACGCGCAGGTGGCGGCGAAGGAAGAAGGCGTCTGCTCGATGTGCGGCGAGTTCTGCGCCATGAAGGGCAAGGACTACCTGTAAGGAGTCTGCGATGCTGCTGCGTGAGCGGAGGGTTCTGCCTGTGCCGCCTCGCGCGGCGTGGGAGGTGGTCGGCGACCCGGCTCTGGTGAGCCTTTGGAATCCAAAATGCATCCGTTGTGACGCGCTGGATTCCGCACCGCTGATCGGCAGCCGTTACGATGCGGTCTTTCGACTTGGCGACCGCGAGCGCGATTGCAAATGCGAGATTGTGGAGCTTTTACCGGAGAGCTGCATCCGCCTGCGGTATTCCTTTTCCGATGGGCATGTTGTGGAAGAGACATTTCAGTTGCGGGAGGTCGCGCGCGGGACGGAACTCACCCAGACGGTGGATTTTTCACAATCGGGAATTCCGTGGCTCCTGCGCTCGCTGTTCTGGCTGATGCACAAGTTCGCCCGTTCCACCGGAAAGTCTGCGCTTGACGGAATCGCCGCATTGGCAAGCGGCGGCGATAAGGAGCCCCCGCATGAACGGCAATACGGCAGATCATGACATCGAACATGTCAGCTATCAGGAACTTCTGGGTATCTGGAAGCACCTCGGGATCTTCGAGGATAAAAAGTATAGCGAGCCTTGGTGCATCAGCCCTTCAGAACGTTCGCGCGTAACGATTGTTCTGCCGCCGAAGTTCCATCAATGGCGGAAGATTGTTATTGATGTACTCCGGCTTATGAACCAAGATTGTTCGATGTATGTCTGGCGAAGGAAAAAAATCGGCCCGCCCGACACCACGGATTCCAGAGGCGTTTTACCCCTTTTGCTGGAAAAGCTAAAGGGAATTCCGGAAAACGGCGGCGGGTATCAATTCCCGTGGCAGAGCTTTGATGTCCTGTGCGAACTTTGTTTGGCGAATCTGTATAACGCACAATCCGTAGGCAACGATTTGTTTATCGTTCCCTCAAACGGAAAGGGCGTCGTATACCTTGACCATCATGACGCGATTCACGTTTACGGTGAGGATGCAACTCTCGATATTCTCCGGCAGATGTACCCGGATGCCATATGAAGAACAGAGATCATGACCCAAGATAAAGCGGACGGACAGCAGTTTTTCATCCTTCATCCTTTCGCCTTCACCCTTTTCTTTTCCGAGGATTGCAGATGTTAAACGGTTCGTTCTCCCCGGCCGGGGATAAGTCGGTCAGCCACCGGATTGCGCTCTTCTCGCTGCTCGCCAATGGCGTGGCTCGGGTCCGCAATTATTCGCCCGGCGCGGACTGTCAGTCCAGCCTCGGCGCCATCCTCGCCCTCGGCTGCAAGGTCGAACGGCTGGAGGATTCCGCCAACCCCGGCGCGCAGTTTCTGCTCATCCACGGCGCGCACGGCAAGCTCGTCCCCGAAGCCGGCATCGACTGCGGCAACTCCGGCACCACCATCCGCCTACTGATGGGCATCCTCTCCGGGATCGCCGGACGCTACACCCTCGACGGCGACCAGTATCTGCGCAAGCGCCCCATGCAGCGCATCGCCACCCCGTTGCAAAAAATGGGCGCGACCATCACCCTGAAGGACGGCAACTGTCCGCTGGTCGTCGAGGGCGGCAACCTGCACGGCATCGAATATACCCTTCCGATCGCCAGTGCGCAACTTAAGAGCGCCATCCTCCTGGCGGGGCTGCGCGCTCAGGGCGCAACCACCGTCATCGAGCCGGTCCAGAGCCGCGACCACACCGAACTCATGCTCAAGTCCTTCGGCGCGGCGATTGCTCATGACGGCGAACGCATCGTCATCGAACCGGGAACAATCACCCTGCCGGGCGAATTTTATGTGCCGGCCGATCCGTCGTCCGCGGCGTTCTTCCTCTGCGCGGCGGCGCTGATCCCCGGCAGCGAGGTGACGGCGAAGGGAATCTTGCTCAACCCCACCCGCACGGGGTTTTTGCGGGTTCTGGAGCGTATGGGCGTGCAGGTCGAGATCGTCGAACGCTCGCGCGTGCCGGAGGCGTGGGGCGATATCACCGTCCGCTACACACCGGGCTTGCGCGCAACCGATATCCAACCCGCCGAGGTGCCGAGCCTCGTCGATGAGATTCCGATTCTTGCGCTGGTGGCGGCGCGCGCGGCGGGCAAGAGCACCTTCTATCATGTCAACGAACTGCGCATCAAGGAAACCGACCGGCTGATTGCGATCCGCGACGAGCTCTCGAAGCTGGGCGCGCGCATCTCGATTTTAGAAGACAATGGCGACAGCGCGCTGGTAGTCGAGGGCGTGGAACGCCTGCGCTCTGCAAACGGAACCGGATTTGAATCCTACGGCGACCACCGCATGGCGATGATGCTGCGACTGTCGCTGCTGGTTGCCGACGCCGATGCCTCGGTCAGCGCTTCGTCCCCCGCGAGCCAGAGCATGGGCTGCGGTATCACCGAAGAAGAATGCGTGGCGGTCTCCTACCCCGCCTTCCACCGTGATCTGCAAGCTTTGTTCCAAGATTGACCGGCGTATCGCCGCGCCTGCCGAAACGTTCCGCGCCCGTCCTCCGGACGGGCGCCTCACTTTCCAACTCTCCGTCTTCCCCTTCCGATTCATAGCCTTTTTTTCGCTTTTCTCCCTCCCCAAACTTGCATAATAAATATCCTAATGTAATATACAATATTATATAGAAATATTAATCATGGCAAGGAGCATAAGATGGACCGGATGATTCGGGTGGGGGAGGTGGCGGCGGTAACGGCGGCGCAGGTGAAATCGTCTCCCATCGGGTTGGGGTTTGAGAAGCTTGACCGCGGGGTGTTCGATCCGGAGAAGGCGTATGACAAGGTAGCGGCGCTGGGGGTGAAATGGATCCGGATTCAGGCGGGTTGGGCGCGCACCGAGAAGGTCAAGGGCGTGTATGACTTCGGCTGGTTGGATGAAATCGTGGACAACCTGCTGCGGCGGGGGCTGCAGCCTTGGGTTTGTCTCTGTTACGGCAACGGACTGTACAATGCCGAAGCCGCGCAGGTCTTCGGAGCGGTCGGCTGTCCGCCGATCACCAGCGATGAGGAAAAGAAGGCCTGGCACGAATATGTGGCGGCCCTGACGGAGCGTTACCGGGGAAAGATCGGCTGGTATGAGGTTTGGAACGAGCCCGACGGCCGGTGGTGCTGGAAGCACGGGGTAAGCGGGACGGAATACGGGGAGCTGGTGAAAGCAACCGCCGCCGCAATCAAGGCGGGTGATCCGGGCGCAAAGGTGATCGGCGGCTCGATGTGTCTGGCGGGGCTGCGCTGGATGAACGAGGTCTTTCAGACCGGAGCGGCCGCCTGCATGGACGCCTTCACCTATCACGCCTACAGCCCCGACGAGGTGGGCGGCTTCCAGCGGGTGCACTCGCTGCGCGCGCTCTGCCACGCATATAACCCCAAAATGGAGATCATTCAAGGCGAGACCGGCACGCAGTCGCGCGGCGACGGGGCGGGCGCATTGGCAGGCGGAGCGTGGACTCCGCGCCGGCAGGCGAAGTTCCTCGCACGCCATATGATCGCGGACCTCTTTGACGAGGTGAAATTCGCCTCGTACTTCTCGTGCATGGATATGATTGAGGCGCTCAACGGCAAGGTGGGGGATAAGGCAAGTTACCTTGATTACGGTTACTTCGGGGTGCTGGGGGCGGACTTTGACGCCGATGGCGTCTGTACCGGCGAATACACGCCCAAACCCTCCTACCGGACGCTGCAGGTGATCGCGGCGCTTTTCCGCGAGGAGTTCTCCCGCGCAGAGCTGCCGGTTTTCATTGCCAGCCAGAACAGCCAGCGACTGCTGCGGGGCGAAGACTCGGCAAAGGATCTGATCTGCGGCGGCTTCCGCAAACCAAACGGGTCAGCGGCGTTTGCCTACTGGAAATCGACGGAGCTGCTGACAACGGAATACGAGGCGACCATCTCATTCGAAGTGGCGGCGCTGCCGGAAAAGATGCGCCTCATCGACCTCTACGACGGCGGCATTTACCAGATCCCGCAGAAACTGATCGAAGCAGACGGCCACGGCCATTATCTGCTGCGCAATCTGCCGCTGCGCGACTATCCGCTGCTGCTGACCTGCGGCGACTTCGCCTGAGCGCTGCTTCCCGGTTGATCTTCCACCAGCCACGGACCGGCCGGTCCGCTGCCGGTGACTGCGCAGACGCGCGTGAACTCTGGCAATATTTTTAGGAAGCAACTTCGCGCGGAACAGGGGAAGAGGCGGCATGGAGTTTCTGGACTGTCAATGGAAAACCCGGCGGAAGATTCCGCCGGGTTTCTGATTCTATTTACAGGCAATCACACGACCCGTGATTCCGGGTGGAATTACTTGCAACCGCAGCCACAACCGCAGCCGCCGAGCTTGTCGGCCGGAACGATCGCGCCGTACTTCGCCTTCAGCGCCAGCAGCTCTGCCTTCTGCTTGTCGTAGACCTTGAAGAGCTGCGCCGGCAGATCCTTCTCCTTGCTGTACGCTTCGCGCTGCATATCCAGACGCGCGACGATGTTGTCCACATACAGCGCAAACTGCATGTCATACAGCGACTTGGGATAGGCCTTGTTAATCCCGTCGAAGAGCTTCTTCAGATCCTCGTACTTCGGGATGAAGCCGATGGGCGTCTCGATGGCCTTGACGTCGCCGTGCGCGTACAGCTCCAGCCAGCCGAGCCATACCTTCACGTCCTTCTTCTCGCCCAGAATGCCCTTGCCGTCGCTGCCGCGCGCGGCGTGGGTCAGGAAGTAGTTCAGACCGGCCATGACCGGCTTCTTCTTGAGCTTGGAGGAGTTGAAGAACTTGAACTGCGCGTCCATGTAGTCCGCGAGCGGGCCAGGGGTGAACGGAGCGTTCGCCCACGGCTGACGGCTCACGCCCGTCGCGCCGACCTCGGTCGCCGTCGCCTTCGAGACGATCGACGCACCGATGGCCACACCCTCGTCCGGGGTGCGGGCAACCCACACCGGAACCATGGTGTCGCTGTCGCGGCCGGAGTAGGTCACGACCTCGACCACAACGCCGTCAGGACTCTGGGCGTTCTTCGGATCGAAGTTTTCGATCTGGGTGCAGGGCAGGGTGAAGCGGGCGTTGGCGTTAGAGCGCGGGATCGCCTTGCCGTCCTTGTCCTTGCAGCCGGGGGTCCATTCCCCGAGCCAGTTCTTGCCGTGCGCGGGGTCGGGCTGCTGATCGCCGACCCAGTGGCAGCCGCCTTCGTCGTCGACGAGGATGTTCGACCAGATCACCTCAGACGGCTTCTGGCCGGTCAAACACTTCATCAGGAACGGGTCGCCCTCGAAGTTCACGTCCTCGATGATGCCGAAGATGCCGATCTCGGGGTTCACGGCGCGCATGGTGCCGTCGTTCTCAATCCAGCACTGCGCGAGGTCGTCGCCGATGAAGTTCGTGCCGACCATCGCAGTGGTGGTCTTGCCGCAGCCGGAAGGAGCTGCGCCGGCCATGAAGGTCTTGCGGCCGCCGGGGCCGGTCATGCCGGTGATGAACATGTGCTCCGAGAGCATCGACTCCTGACGGTAATAGGTGCAGAGATCGACCGCGAAGCGGTGGTTGCCCTTCTTCAGCAGCAGGGTGTTGCCCGCGTAGGTGCAGAGCAGCGAGAAGGTCGTGAACCAAGAGCGGTCCATGAAAATACGGGCCTTCGGGATGTTTTCGCTGCAGAGCGCGCCCATCGAGTGGTTGTTGATGAAGAACACGCCGCCGGTGCGCTTGACCTCCGCGTCGAAGTGCTTGAAGACGGTGGGGTACAGAACGTTGCCGGAGTGCACGACGTAAAACGAGTCGGTAATCATGATCGCCGGGACGGCGGCCTTCGCGCCGACCGGGCCGCGGTTCCACATCGAGACGAGCATGGTGCGGCCCTTCATGATGCCGACCATGTTGTTCTTGATGTAATCATAGGCTTCGGCGCGGGCCATTTTCTTGGCCAGAACCGAGACGTCCTCGCCCTCATTGGCGATATAATAGGTCTTGTCAACCATACGGCCCTGATCTTCGGGCAGGTCGAAATGGCAGGTCTGGTTCGGGAGCTTGAGCTTGAATTCCTCGCCGTTCTTGATCGCCATATCGCGGGCATATTGGTAATCCGCGGCGCTGCCGTCGTTGAACCAGATCGCGTCGGGCTGCATCATCGCCGCCGCGCTGGCAATCTTGATGAGCGCCGCTTCGGTGGTGATGGTGTTGATTTTGGCGAGTTGAGCCGCATCGCATTTGTCAGCGAAGATCTTTTTGGCCTCTGCAACGCTCTTCACGCCGCCGAGGTCGGTGAGGATGTCCACGCCCTTGTTCAGTTCGAGTTTTGCCATCTTACTTGCTCCTTGTTGAAAGAAACCCCATCACGACAACCGCTTGGGAAATGATCCTATTCTTCTCTAATTCGTGTCATTCTATCCGGACAAATAATGCGCGCCAGTGAGATTCCCTCCGGCACGCCAAAAAAAAGGGGGGACTTGCATCCCCCCTCGTATTACGAAACAAATATCGCAGTTGCGTTCGCGGAATACCGCCAACCGCGCGCTCGCGGAAGTGGAGCGCAGAAGGAACAGCATGGCTGGTATTGCTGCCGGTTCATACTGCGGCGCTTCCTTTCGTACATTCCTTCGCCGGATGATTCGCAATCCGGACCGCATTCGATTTCTCACACTTGCCGCCAGCCGCTCGCTTCACCCAGCGCGGGCGGAATCGCTCACGTTGTCTTGCAGGAACTTCAGCTGATGACCGCGAGCGCCTGTCCCGGCTTGATGTGGTCCCCGGGCTTGACATGGATGGCGCTGACCGAGCCGTCGCAAGAGGCCGTAATCGCTACTTCCATCTTCATGGCTTCAATTACCAGCACCTCCTGCCCCTTCTTCACACTTGCACCGGGGTTGGCGGTGATGCGGAGAACCAGGCCCGGAAGCTGCGAGGAAATCGGGGTACCGGCACCGGCCGGAGCAGCGACAGGCGCAGCAGGTGCGGCTGCCGGAGCAGCGGCGGGCGCGGCGGCAATCGGAGCGGCCGCTGCGGCGGCGCTGATGCCGTCCTTGACGTTTACATCAAAGCTCTTGCCGTTGACGCTGGCCTTCGCGCCGTCGATCTTGACCGCATATTCACGGCCGTTGATGACGACGGTGTACGCGCCGGCGGCGGGCTTGGCGGCGGCAGGAGTTGCCTCTTCCTTCTTGCCCGCGTCCTTGCGGACGCCAACGGTGGCCTTGCCCTGCAGGAAGGCGATGCCCTTCTCCTTGCAGGCGGCGGCGATGAAGATATTCTCATCGGAGAGGTCGGTAATGCCGCCATCGGTCAGCATCTTCTTGGCTGCTTCGATGCCCTTCTTCGGGTTCTTGTCGTTGTCGTCGACGGCGTTGGCGGTGGTCGGTTCGAGCTTGAGCTGCTCGCCGGCGATCTTGACGATCTCCGCGTCGGGCGCGACCGGGGTGCGGCCGAAGTAGCCGAGGACCATCTTGCCATAACCTTCGGCCATCTTCTTCCACGGTCCGAACATGACGTTGTTGAACGCCTGCTGGAAGTAGAACTGCGACACCGGGGTCACCGAGGTGCCGAAACCGCCCTTGCGCACCACCTCGGACATCGCCTTGATGCATTCATCGTACTTGTCCATCACGCCATTGTCGCGCAGCATCTGGGTATTGGCCGTCAATGCGCCGCCCGGCATCGGGCTCCACGGAATCAGCGGCTCGACCATCGTCGCCTCGGGCGGCAGGAAGTAATCCTTCATGCAGTCCTTGAAGACCGCTTCGGCCTGACGGATCTTGTCCGGGTTAATGCCGAGATCCCAGTCCTTGCCGCGCAGAGCGTGCCACATGGTCAGGATGTCGGTCTGGCAGGTGCCGCCGGAGGTGGGCGCCATCGAGAGGTCGACGCCGTCGGCGCCGGCTTCCAGAGCGGCCATGTAGCAGAGCAGGCCGCAGCCGGCCGTCTCGTGCGAGTGGAACTGAATGTGAACGTCCTTGCCCAGCAGTGCGCGGGCGGCCTTGATCGTCTCATAGACCTTGCTCGGAACCGAGGTGCCGGAAGCGTCCTTGAAGCAGAGGCTGTCGAACGGCAGTTGCGCGTCGAGAATGGCCTTGAGGGTCTTGGCATAGAAAGGAGCATCGTGCGCGCCGGAGCATTCCGGGGGCAGCTCCATCATGGTGATGGTGGTCTGGTGCTTGAGGCCGGCGGCGGTGATGGCCTTGGCCGAGTCGATCAGGTTGTTGACGTCGTTGAGGGCGTCGAAGTTGCGGATGGTGGTCATGCCGTGCTTGGCGAACATCTTCGCATGCAGATTGATGATGTCGCGCGGCTGGCTGTCGAGGCAGACGACGTTGATGCCGCGAGCGAGGGTCTGGAGGTTGGCTTCGGGGCCGACGGTTTTGCGGAAGGTGTCCATCACATCGAAGGCGTTTTCGTTGCAGTAGAAGAAAGGCGACTGAAAGAGCGCGCCGCCGCCAGCCTCAAACCAGGTGATGCCGGCGTCTTTCGCTGCCTGCACCGCGGGCATATAATCCTTGGAGAAGACGCGCGCACCGTAGACAGACTGGAAGCCGTCGCGGAACGCGGTGCACATGAACTTCACAAGTTTCTTGGCCACAGCAAATCTCCTTCGGTATGAGAGAGTGATAGCACCATCTGCCTGAACCGCTGCGTGCGCCACGCCCTCGCGTGCGGAAAACCCTACCAGTCGCGGAGACAACGCCCCCCGATGAAGACCGGGCATGCCGAAACGGCCGGAGTGCGGATTTCCGCTCCCTGCCGCTTGCGTATTTTTCAACCACATAGATAATAGAAAAAAATTTATCGGATACAATACCTTTTGCCCCCACGTTCACCGAAAATTCCAAGTTTGTAAGTTATAATTACAGCGGTTCTTGACAAAAAATGGTGCTTATCCTGCATAAATGTCAGAATATGCGGCCCATTTCGAAGGGAGCTTTTTTGGAATTCATCACACCTCTCTGGTTTGATTCGCTGGGATCAACCAACACGACGCTGGCGCAACAGGTCCGTGAGGGTGCGGCCTGTCCCGGCACGGTGATTGCCGCGCGGGAGCAGACCGCCGGCCGGGGGCGGTATGACCGCAAATGGGTTTCTGCCGCCGGGAGCAATCTGATGTTCTCGTTTTATCTGCGGACACGCAGGGGGTTTCCGGACATCGCCTCGGTGCCGGTGGCGGCGGCGTTGGGGGTGACGGAATATTTGCGCAAGATCCACGGCCTGACGGCGCTCGGCAAGTGGCCCAATGACGTAATGATCGACGGCTGCAAAATCTGCGGCATTCTCTCCGAGCGCATCGCGAATGCTCCCGAGGGTTCGTCGGGCGATCCGTCTACCGCCGGCCGGCCCGCCGGGGAAGGGAATCATATCGTGGTCGGCATCGGGATCAATCTGAATATGACGGCGGACGAGGCGATGGCGGTACCGAAGCCGGCGACCTCGGTGCGGATTGCGGCCGGCCGGCAGACGCACCCGGAAGAGGAGCTGCCGGTTTTGCTGCGGCATCTGTGCTTCTGGCTGACGCGGTGGGAGGAGGGGGGATTTCCGGCGTTGCGTGAGCAATGGACGTCTTGGGCGTGGCAGTTGGGCAAGGAGGTGACGGTCGGAGACGGCGCATACCGTCAGACGGGCATCCTGCATGGCTTCGGTGAGAGCGGCGAGCTGCTCCTGCGCCTCCCCGATGGCGCCCTCCGCCCCTGCTGGGCCGGCGATTTTGAGTACTGAAGCGACATCTGGCAACCGCCGCAACCATGCCCCTTCTTCCCGTTACTGCGGTCAACCTCATGCGGCCGCGTACTCAGGAACGCAAACCGGCAAAAATAAACGTTGCAAGCATCTTCCACGACCAATAACCAGCCTCAAATTGCGGAACGACACGAGGCCACGCCCCCCCCGAAGCGGGACGGACAAAGCGCGCGGAACCGCCTTGCCGCGAGGGAAGAATCAGGTACCGCCGGAATTCACGCCGAACTCTGTTTTCCGCCGGGTGTCCGGCGCTTGTCTTCCCCCGCATTCCCGCCCGGCGAGGAAACGAAAAAGCCTCCCGCCGAGGCAGGAGGCTCTGTGGAATTCCTCCGTCGCGTCACGCGCCGGTCAAGAGCTTGAGCATCAGCCCCTGGTTCTCGTTGACATTCTGCACCGCGAAGAGTCCGAGTTGCATCTGCGCCTTCTGCTGCGCGAGTTGCGTGGACAGCGACGCGATGTCAACGCCGCTCACATCATTCAACGTCGAGGTCGTATTGCCGATCGACTGCGATAGCGCATCGTTGGTGCTCTGCAGCACATTGCTCTGATACGCCCCGACATTCGCGCTGGCGCTGGTGATATCCGAGAGTGCCTGATCGATCACCTTCAGCGCAACAGTCGGATTGCTCGCCAGCGAAGCGCTGCCGCCGGAATAGAGATCCGCAAGGCTGTAGGACTGATCCCCCACGGTGACCTTGCCCAGCGAATTCAGCGACAACCCCGGCAGGCTGACCGTTTGCTGATCGCTGGAGCTGGTGGTAATCCCCGATTGCAGTTTCATGCCGGTGCCGGCGGTGTCCAAGGTCGAGGAACGCGCGGCAGAGGCATTCACCAGCGTATCTTCGGCATAGTCCTGCTGCGCAACGGTCGTCTTGGCGGGATTGACGCCATCGGAGGCGGTTCCGGCACTAAAATCAAGCCGCGCCGTCAGATTGTCACTGCTGACCTGCACGCTCAGACCGTCCCCGGTCACTCGCTCGCCATTGACCGAAACCGTCAGATCCTGCCCCCGATCACTCACGCTCTCCCCGGCATCGGCAAACCCGTCCCCGGCGGTTTGCGTCACCTTGACGCTCTGGTCGCTGCCGTAGTCCTGTGACGTGAGGCGCAGATTCGTGCCGCCATCGGTGAGATACGCGCTGACGCCGGTGGTCTCACTCTTGGCATTGATGGCGTCCGCCATATCGGAAACCGAGGTGCCGGCCGAGAAGGAGAAGTCCGCCTTGCCCAGATTGCCCTCGACGCGAAAGCCTTCGGCGCTGCTGATGTTGGCGCTGCCGTAGTCGGACTCGACGTAGGCTTTCTCCGCCTGATCGGCGGCGTTGCCGCTGAAGGAGACGGCGATCTCGGAGTTGCCGCTGATGGTGGAGATGCTGCTCGCTTCCAGATCGACGATGTCCTCCTGCTGCGTGGCGCTGAGGCTGCCGGAGGTGTCGGTCTGGGTGGCGGTAATGGTGCGCGAACCGTTAAAGAGGGAGCTGCCGGCATAGCTGGTGCTGCCGGCGATGTTGGCAATCGAATTGAGCTGGCCGTTGAGCTGCGCCTGATCCGACGACACCTGCGACGAGGAGGTCACGCCGGAATTGGCCGCATGCAGGGCGAGCGAACGCATCCCCTGCAAGGCCGAGGCAATCGAACTCAAACCACCGTCGGCGACCGAGAGAACGTTGCTCGTCTCCTGATTGTTGCGCACTGCCTGATAGGAGCTGTTGAGCTGGGAACTCAGAAGCGCGGAAAGTACGGTCGCGGCGGGATCGTCCTTGGCGGAGAGATTCTTTTTTCCGGCAGCCATCTTCTCCAGCGTGCTGCTGAGCACATTGGAGGATTGGTCGACGCTTCTGCTGGCGGACATACCGATGGATGAGAGACTCATGATCGCCCTCCGTGGATTCTCCCGCCGCCCTTCCGTGGCGGCGACACTCCTCACATCCCTACTATATCACCCGTATCCGGATTCGTCAACCCACGGCACTTTTTACGTTGCCTTTTTGCCGGCACGGGGTTATCTTTGAATTCGTGCCGGCGCGCTTCGTTTGTGGCATTGTGACAAGTCCTGTTGCACCCGTTCGCCAGGTCCGGCCAATTGCGGTAATGATTTGTTCCCCGCCTCCCCTCCCGCCCGCCCCTGTGCGGGAACGGAGCGTTACTTCAACCGATATCGGAAAGTCGTAAAAAAATGCGGATTCTGGCGATCGAGCCCTGTTGGGTTGGTTCACATCAGGCATTCATTGAGGGCTGGCGCGCGCACTCCCGCCATGACTGGACCCTGCTCACCCTGCCGCCGCATTCGTGGAAGTGGCGGATGCGGCACTCCGCCCTCACCTGCGCCCGACGGGCAGGCGAAGCCTTCGCGGAAGGAAAATGCTGGGATGTCCTGCTTGCCTCGGAGATGCTGGATCTGGCGCAATTCTGCGGACTCGCGCCCGCGCCGGTTGCCGCGCTGCCCCGGGTGGCTTTTTTCCACGAAAACCGGCTGCTCTATCCCGCCCGCGGCGACGAAACCCGCGACCCGTATTTCGCCTACGTCAACTTCACCTCCTGTCTCGCCGCCGGATCGGTCTGGTTCAATACCGCCTGGCACCGCCTCGCGTTTCTGGAAGCGCTCGAAACCTTTCTGCGCCGGATGCCGGATTACGGACATTTCGAGGAGGTCGAGGCGATCCGCCGCCGGAGTCTGGTTATCCCGCAAGGGATCGACCCGCCGCCGGCGCGTCCGCCGCGCCGCGCCGGACCGCTGCGGATCGTCTGGGCCGCGCGTTGGGATTATGAAAAGAATCCCGGCGACCTGTACGGCGCGCTCAAACTGCTGCGCGAGGAAGGCGTTGATTTTCAGGTCAGCGTGATCGGCAGCGGCGGCGGCGAGGTTCCGGAAGCCTTCCGGCTGATCGAGGAAGAGTTCCGCGACCGTCTGCTGCGTTGGGGCTATCAGTCGCCACGCGAGGAATATTACGCCGCCTTGAACGAGGCGGATGTCTTCGTGAGCACCTCGGAGAAGGAGTTTTTCGGACTCAGCCTGCTGGAAGCCGCCGCCGCCGGAACCGTCCCCCTCGCGCCGGAGCGTCTGGCCTACCCCGAAGTGTTGCGCGGACACGATGATTTTTTGTACAATGGGACAGCGCGCGGACTCGCGGCCAGACTCGCCGCCTACGACAAATTGCGCATCACGCCGGAATGGGCGAATCTGCAGGAACTGGCGCGACAGCTTGGAGGGCGCTTCCGGTGGGACGTCCTTGCCCCGCGCTACGACGATCTGATCGAGGAGGCCGCAACATGCGTTCGCTGAAAAAAGCTGTTCTGCACATCCGGCCCGATGGCGTCACCGAGGCGAGAATTCTTCCCGATGGAGCAGGGTGCGGAAAGAGTTGCGCCGGTTGCGCCGGTTGCGCAAGCGCGATGCCGGGAGCGGGGCTGGTGGTGCCGCTGCCCGGCGTTAACGGGCGCTCCGAGGGAGAGTTAGCAGATGTCTGGCTGCAAACGCCAAGTCAAACCCTCTCCTCGCTGGTGCTGTTGGGTCTGCCGCTGGCCTGTGCGTTAGGGGGAGGGGTTCTGGCAAACGGGCTGCTGGGAGATTCCGGGCTTTTACCTGGCGGCGGAATCGGAATTCTTCTGGGATTCGGCGCCGTCTATTTTCTTAGCAAAACCTTCCTCCGCGTTACCGCCACCCTCGCCGATTCGCCGCTCGCCTGAACAGGCTTCCGCCGGGCAACCGCGCCGACAGACGGAATTCGCAGAAACAATGCCGGTCCTCCGGCGGGCGGGCAGGGCAATCGCCAGAGTTGAATGCGTTTTTCCTCGGAAGTGGAAGTTCTTGAAGCGCGGAGGTTAAATCTGCCTGCCGTCCATTTCATAGGCATGAACAATGGCGGCAACCAGTGGGTGCCGGACGATGTCGGCTTTCTGCATTTCGACGATGGCGATGCCCGGCAGGCTGCGCAGGATGCTGGTGGCATGCGTCAAACCGCACCGCGCGGGGTCGGGCAGGTCGATCTGAGTGATGTCGCCGTTGACCACGCAGCGCGAACGGTCTCCGAGACGGGTCAAAAACATCTTCATCTGGGTCGGAGTGGTGTTCTGCGCCTCGTCGAGAATCACAAACGCCCGGTTGAGGGTCCGGCCGCGCATGAAAGCCAGCGGCGCGACCTCAATGACGCCGCTGTCGATGTAATTCGCCAGTTGCCGTGTACCCGCCATCTCGCCCAGCGCATCATAGACCGGGCGCAGATACGGGTCGACCTTCTCGCGCATATCCCCCGGCAGAAAGCCGAGGTTCTCCCCCGCCTCCACCGCCGGCCTCGTCAGAACCAGCCGCTCCACCTCGCCCCGGCGCAGGCACTCCACCGCGCACGCAACCGCCAGAAAGGTCTTGCCGGTGCCGGCGGGTCCGAGGGCGAAGGTAAGGTGATGATTGCGCACCGCCTGCACATAAGCGCGCTGGCCGGGGGTTTTGGGCTCGATGCGGCCGCGTTCGGTGCGGATGCCGCCGGAGGGCTCGTCCTGCTGGGACTCCATGGCAAGGGCAAGGCGGCGATTGATGGCGGCCTCATTCGTCTCGCCGTTGACCTCCTGCAGGAGCAATTCGAAGATCTTCCGGACGGCGAGGGCCTTGTCGTCGGGACCGTCGATGAGAAGGAGTTCGCCGCGTGGAACGATCTTCAGATTGTACTCGGCGCGGAGCAGGCGCAAATTCGCGTCGTTCTGCCCGAAGAGCAGAATCTGCTGCTGCGCGCCGGCCGGCAGAGGTAACTCGATTCGCATATCGCAAACACCCTTCGTCTAAAAAAACGTGCGCGTGACCACATTCCACAAACATCAGTATACGGATGTGTACCGCCGCAGAACAGCCTTGTCTTCGTCGTCCACGGCGGGAAGCATGCCCCCCAAACTGCCGCGCCGGTCATTCAGCCATGCCCCATCGAATTCCGCCAGCGTAAAGAGCCCCATCCGGTGGGCAAGCAGACAGCGCAAGGCCCGCGCCCTGGCCTGTTGCCGGAGCGTTTCAAAACCGGGATCGGCGGAAGCGGCAACGAGGTTGCGTTCGATGACGTTGGTGTATAGCACCAGTGCCAGACCGTTTTCCGGCGCGTTGCCCTGCAGGTAAGCGGGATCGGACAAAAAGCCGGCGACCCAATAACAAGCCGCATCGTCGCCATCGAGACACGGCAGCAGTGCGGAACGGTTGGTCTTGTACCAGAGATGAAAGCGGATCGCGTTTTCCTCGTTGTCCAGCCCCCAC
This sequence comes from uncultured Planctomycetaceae bacterium, assembly GCA_964460225.1. Taxonomy (GTDB): domain Bacteria; phylum Planctomycetota; class SZUA-567; order SZUA-567; family SZUA-567; genus CAYWTJ01. The sequence goes on from CAYWTJ010000048.1 coordinate 54,782, forward strand.
CGGAGGCCAAGAAGCGCATCCAGACGGCTGATGGAAACGGACGCATCGGCTGCGGGAGCCAGCAGCGGCAAAAACAACAGAAGGAGCAAGCAGAGGAGGCCGGACGGAAGAAGCGCGGAGGGTGTGAAACGCAGAGACATGAGAGCTCCTGACGGGAGGGAGGGCGCTATGAGCCGCCGTGAAGTCCGGCGGGATCAGCTTCCGGCGAGCATTTGGCGAACCTCTTCAAACTCGTTTTTCGACCGCTCGACCGCCTTTTCCGCTACCTCCGGCGTCAGTTTGAACGCCTCCACCAGCACCGGCGGCAGCCGCAAAAACGCCATGTCCGCCGGCATATCGTCCTTGATCCCGCCGTACAACCGCCGCGCCGCGCAGATCAGGCCCGCTTCCCGCTTCAACTCCCCCTTTGGCGCCGGATTGTACTGGTAGGCAATCGCGTCGAGAAGCTCATCCGGAAATTGCCACTTCTTTGCCAGCATCCAACCCAGTTGCACGTGGCTGATCCCGAGCCGCTCCTTCTCCACAAACGGCAGACGCTCGATATCCAGCGCTTCGTTCACCACCCGCGCATACTCTGCGCCCAACAGCGTGTTGAGGATAATCATGCCCGTCTTGGCGAGAATCGTCGAAACAAATACCTGCTCGGGCACGGGGTGCTCGATGTGATAGGAAAACGCACGCGCAAGGCAGGCGGTTTTCAGTGTATCATCCCAGAGCGCGGAGATGTCGATGCCGCGCACGCCCCGGTTCTCATGGAAAAACTGCGCCACCGGCACCGTCAGCGCAATGTGCTTGACCTCCTGAAAGCCGAGGATTACCACCGCGTGCGTCACCGTCTTGACCTGCGCGGTGAGGCCGTAAAAGGAGGAATTCACCTGCCGCAACACCTTCGTCGCCAGCGTGCCGTCGAGCTGGATCACCTTCGCCAGATCGCGGGCGGTCGCCTCGGAGTCCCGGCAAAGCTGAGAGATGCGCGCCATTACCATCGGACCGGCAGGAATGGCCGTGCCGTCGTTAAGCGCTTTTAAGATGCGGTCTTTCGCGTCTGACACCGTACCATCCCCATCACCGGCTGCGGTCGCAGCGGATTCCCTGCCGGAAAACACCTGCCGCGATACCGGAAAACCGATTGAATTCTGCCTGAGTCGTACGCGATTGTAGCGGATTACGCAAATTCCGCAAGATGATGTGCAGTTCTTTGCGGGCGATCAGTCGGCAAGAATGCCGCGCCTGACCAGCTCGGCCGTCAGTTGTCCGGGGGTGTGGAATAGTATCCCGGCCATGCCGACGGCCTGTGCGCCGTCGATGTTGGCGGGCAGGTCATCGATGAAGAGGCATTCCTCCGGCCGAAGGCCGAGACCGGCGGCGGCGGCGCAGAAGTTCGCCGGGGCGGGCTTGAGGCTGCCGATCCGGTAGCTAAGGGCGGGATGGGGGAACCGCTGGGGAATCCACGGGAAATTGCGGCAGATAAACGTCCAGTGCAGCGGATCGGTATCGGAGAGCAGATTGACCGGATAGTGAGCGGCCACCCGGCTCACCAACTGCTCCATCTCCGGCTGCGGCTCGAAGATATCGCACCAGAGCTGGGTGAATTCCTGAAACGTAAAGGGCAAGTTGAGCGTGGCGGTGGAATGGCGATGAAATTCCTCCGGCGTCAGCCGGCCGGCGTTGTATTCAAGAAATGCCGGAAAGCTAGTTAGGGAAATCACATCCTCGCGGATATTCTCCCGAATCCAGGCCGGCATGCCGCGCGAAAAATCCAACCCGACCAGAACCCGGCCGAGGTCGAAAATCACGCCCTTGATGTGTTGGTTGCGCTCCTGCATGGCTCTGCCCCGACCATCGATTGATTCATATCATGAATTGTATTATTCGGGACATGCACACGCCAGAGGGAAAACAGTATTTTTAGCGTGACTTGTTGTTTTATTCGATAATTTACGACATTATTGTCACGAAAAAAGTTGATAGCGCCCCTGTTTGTATTTATATCGCTAGAAAAATGTCAGAATAAAATCGCGCCATTTGAGAACTTCCACTAATATTCAATTCCCTCCCGGGCGGGCAGTCCGGAGCAATAATAATGCTTCACCGCCTCGATGCGGCTGACGAGATCCGCGCGGGCCAGTAGCTCCGGCGGCGCGTCCCGGCCGGTCAGAACCAGCTCCGCCCTAGCGGGACGGGCATCGATTACCGGCAGAACCTCTGCTAGGGTCAGAAGCTCCAGCCGCAGCGCTCCCAACAGTTCGTCGAGAATCACCAGCCGGTATTGCCCCGATCGAAGGGCGGCCGAAGCAGCGGCCAACCCGTTGCGGGCGCGCTCGGCTTCCGCCAGATCGCCGGGTTTCGCCCAGTTGCCGCTACCGAAGCGGGCAAGGGTGATTTCCATCGCAAACCGTTCCAAAGCGAAGACTTCCCCGGTTTTACGCTGCTTGAGAAACTGCCCGATATAAACGCGCAACCCGTTGCCAGCCGCCCGCAGAGCCAGCCCGAAGGCGGCCGTGGTTTTGCCCTTGCCCTCGCCGGTATAAATTTGCAGACACCCTCGGGGCCAATCCGCCGCCATCGGTTTCTCCTGCTTGCGCAAAGACGTCAAAACACGAAAAATGCTGCCGCCGCCATGAACAATCGCCCCGGAAGTTTCCCGAATATTCCCTTGAGACACAATTCTTCCAAGAAACCTCCGCGAAAAAAGATTTGCAGCTTGCTACCGGCTTTGCAGTTCTATAAACTAATCTATATAGCAGTTTGTCGAGGGCGGTGCAAGTGCTATCTAACTCCATTATTTGCAATAAGTTGCACAATCGACATCGCTGGGCAGGACTGTAAATTGCACCGGGAATAGAAATCGGGACAAATGACCACCTTCTGCAGGAAATGCGTCCTGCGGAAAAAAGCCGTAACCGCCGGAATCCGGGAGGGCCTGACATGGCCGAAATCGTTCGGAACAACAGCAGCAGCAGGCGGATCCGCAAGGGATATGTCGTCATCAAGGGCTTTGCCCCCGATGGCGCGGAGTTGTATATCACGCGCGGCGACGGTTTTGAGATCCGCGGCGGCTCGTCGCAGACGCACGCCAAGATGCTGGAAGCGGCCAAGGCGATCATGTCGCTGGTCAACGTGCGCGGCTACGACCTGGAACACCTGACGCGCCGCGACTATCTGGAAATCTCCAAGCTGGTGCAGGACTTCCAGAGCGGCAAAGTTGCTTCCGGCGATGAGGGCTCTGCTCAGGAATAAAAAACGATCCCCTTTTTTCACCTTCATACGCCCGCTTTGGCGGGCGTTTTTGTTTGTGTGCGACCAGTTCGCTGCTCATTTTGATGCTTTGCTGGGGGCGGAAACGTTATTCCTGCTTTTTGGGGCGGGCTATTCTCCAGAGCGCACGGATGACCAGTATGCCAAAAAGAAGCAATGCGGCATAGCCGGCAATTCCCGCAATTAATCGAACTGTATCGGCAAAAGGTCTGGCGCTGCCTAAATCTTCTGACAGAAGAAGAATAAACGGAGCCTTAAGAGCAAAAAGGATTCCGACAATCGCTGTGATATACGTAAGGAAAACCAGCCAAGTAGCTACCGCTACCCGTATCAGCATCCGTAAGCCGGAAGTGTCTTTCCACCAGAAAAAAAGCGTGACGAAAACGATAATCAACCAGCAGAGAAATGCGAGGTCGGAAAAAGCATAATTTGAGTGGTAACCGCTGAACAACCGGCTTACGAATTCCGTAATTGACGGCAAACCCAATTTTGCATTCGGATCGTTGATCGTTTTCGCGCCGGTCCAGATCACGTACTCAAAAGCATGACTGGAAATCAGAAAAAATCCCCCGGTCAGACACAGATGAACCGCGTACAACAACCCTGTGGTAAATTTCATTTCATTCCCCTTCGCTGGCATTCCCCGCGTGCATGATAGATTCCGTTCCTGATTTTTACAAGCCTTTTCGCTATCGCCCCGGCAAGAAGACGACAACCCGTTGCATGACCGGGCTTCTTGGTTAAAATTGCTCGCATCAACCAAAGCCGGAAACATCCGGCCGGGGAAAGCTTCTGCACAAGCCCGCCTTCGCAGGGAGAGAACAATGTCGGATTATGTCCATCTGCATCTGCATACGCACTACTCCGTTCTTGACGGCGTCTGTCAGGTGCCGCAACTGATCAAGCGCGGCGCGGAGCTGGGCTTCAAGTCGATGGCGATCACCGACCACGGCGCGATGTACGGCTGCATCGATTTTTATAAGACTGCCGAAAAAGGCGGCATCAAGCCCATCCTCGGTTTCGAGGCCTACGTCGCTCCCGGCTCCCGCCACGACAAGCAGGCCGGCGGCATCAAGGACGCCGCGTTTCACCTCGTTCTGCTGGCAACCAACAAGACCGGCTATCTGAACCTCTCCCGCCTCTGCACCATCGGCTACCTTGAAGGTTTTTATTATCGCCCGCGCATAGACAAAGAGGTCCTGCGGCAGCATCACGAAGGCATCATCGCCCTTTCCGGCTGCCTGTCCGGCGAGGTTTCGCGCAACTGTCTGCTGGGGCGGTATGACGAGGCGACGGCGGTGGCGCTGGAGTACCGCGACATCTTCGGGCCGGAGAATTTCTTTCTGGAGATTCAGGACAACGGTCTGCCGGAGCAGAAGAAGGTAATCGCGCCGATCGCGGACATCTCGAAGAAGACCGGCATTCCTCTGGTGGCGACCTCGGACGTGCATTACATCCTGCCCGGCCACGCGAAGGTGCAGGACGTGATGATCTGCATCAACACCGGCAAGAAACTCTCCGATCCCGACCGCATGAAGATGGACAGCGACCAGTTCTACCTGCGTAGCGGGCAGGAGATGTACGAGATCTTCAAGGACTATCCCGAAGCCTGCGCGCGCACCGTCGAGATTGCCGAACGCTGCAACTTCGACATCAAGGAATTGCACTACGACGACAAGGGCGTCAAGCAAAAGTTCCACCTGCCGACCATCAAGTGCGAAGGCGGACGCAACCCGGACGACGTGTTCTGCGAAAAATGTCTGGAAGGACTGCACATGCGCTACGGCAATCCGCTGCCGCAGGTGGTGGCCGAGCGCTACGAGAAGGAGAAGCGCGTCATCTTGCAGATGGGCTTCCCGAGTTATTTCATGATGGTGCACGAGATCGTGAACTTCGCCAAGAGCAGCGGCATTCCCGTCGGCCCCGGCCGTGGTTCGGCGGCGGGGTCGATCATCGCCTACGCTTTGCGCATCACCGACCTCGACCCGATCAAATACGACCTGCTCTTTGAACGCTTCCTCAACGAAGGCCGCAACGAGATGCCCGATATCGATCTCGACTTCGAGGTCGTGCGCCGGGGCGAGGTGGTGGATTTTATCAAGGAGCATTTCGGCCGCGACCACTGCGCGCAGATCGTTACTTTCGGCAAGATTTCCGCCAAGAGCGCCATCCGCGACGTGGGGCGCGTGATGGACATGCCGCTGCATGAGGTCGATCTGATTTCAAAGATGATCCCCGACGGCGTCGAAGCCAAGGGCGGCAAGTCGTCGATCCAGATGGCGATGGACGAGAACCCCGACCTCAAGTCGATCTATGAAAAAGACCCGCAGATCAAGGAGCTGCTGGACATGTCCGGCGAGCTGGACGGCGTGATCCGGCAGACCGGCATTCACGCGGCGGGCGTACTCGTCGGCGACCGGCCGCTGGCGGAGTGCTACGGTCCGCTCGCCAAGCGCGGCGAAGACATCACCTTCCAGTACGACATGAAGAAGGTGGAGGTGCTCGGGCTGTGCAAGGTTGACGTACTCGGGCTGGAAACATTGACGCTGATTCAGAAGGCGGTGGAGATCATCAAAGGCTCGACCGGCGACGAGGTGGACATCGCCAATATCCCCGTCGATGATATGCCGACCTACAAAATGCTCTCGCGCGGCGACGCGAAGGGCGTGTTCCAGTTTGAATCCGACGGCTTCCGCGCGCTTCTTTCCAAGATGAAGCCCGACCGTTTCGAGGACCTCGTCGCAGGCGTGGCGATGTACCGCCCCGGCCCGCTGGGCTGCGGCATGGTGGACCGCTACATCGACGTCAAACACGGCCGGCAGAAGGTGCAGTACCTGCATCCGCTTCTGGAACCGATCCTCGGCGAGACCTACGGCGAAGTCCTGTATCAGGAGCAGGTGCAGGCGCTGGCCCTGAACCTCGCGCACTTCACGCTCTCGGAAGGCGACCTGATGCGTCGCGCGATGGGCAAGAAGATCAAAGAAATCATGGACGACTTCAAGGGCCGTTTCGTCAAGCAGTCGCACGATACCGTCGGCGAAAAAATCGCGGCGCAGGTCTTCGATCAGGTCGAACAGTTCGCGGCCTACGGCTTCAACAAGTCCCACTCCGCGTGCTATGCGTTCGTGGCGTATCAGACCGCGTGGCTGAAATGCCACTATCCGTGCGAGTACATGGCGGCGCTGCTGACCATTAACCGCGGCAACACCGACAAGATCGTGCAGTACACCGAAGACGCCGGCAACATGAACATCCAGATTCTGCCGCCGGACATCAACGAGTCCGGAGCGTACTTCACCGTAACGCCGGAGAAAAACATTCGCTACGGCCTCGCGGCGGTCAAGGGCGTGGGCGACAAGGCGGTCGAAGCGATGGAGGCCGAGCGCAAGGCGGGCGGGCGATTCACCTCGCTCTTCAATTTCTGCGAGCGCGTCGATCTGCGGATGCTCAACAAAGGCTCGATCGAGGCGCTGATCAAGGCAGGCGCCTTCGACACCATGGGCGGCAAGCGGGCGCAGTATGTCGCGGCGCTGGAGGCGGCGCTCTCCTTCGGGCAGAGCGCGCAACGCGACCGCAATTCCGGGCAGATGAACCTCTTTGGCAGTTCCGCGGCGGCGGTGGAGCCGAAGTTGCCGAACCTGCCGGAATGGGACGATCAACTCAAGCTGCAGATGGAAAAAGAAGTGCTCGGGCTGTACGTCACCAGCCACCCGCTGGCGAGCTACGCGGCGCAACTGAAGGCGTTCAGCAACACCCGCGTGGCGAAGCTCTGCGAGACCGCCGACGGCGCGGTGGTGACCATCGGCGGCATGATCAGCGGCGTGCGCGTGAAGACCGACAAGAAGGAGCGCCGCTACGCACAACTGATGCTCGAAGACCTTGACGGCTCGGTGCGGGTGATGGTCTTCTCCAAACAGTATGAAGAGATGAAGGATCTTCTGATTGAAGATTCGATCGTATTTTTGAACGCCAAGCTCGATCGCAGCCGCGACGAGCCGACGCTGATTTGCAACGAGATCACGCCGATGGCGCAGGCGGTGGCGAAGCTGACGGGCAAGGCGATGCTGACGTTGCAGGCGCAGGACCTCAACGACGAGGATTTGAAAAAACTGCTGGCGGTGGTGCAGGATAATGCGGGGCCGGTGCCGCTGGTGTTCAGTCTGCGGACGGGAACGAATCACATCGTGACGATCAACGCCAGCCGCAAGTTCTGGGTACAACCCTCGGAGAAGCTGACGGCGCAGATCAAGGAGCTCTTCAGCGACGGCCGCCTGCACTATCAGGGCAAAGCAAGCTGACCGGAACAACCTTGGAGGGGGGGGGAAGGCATGTGTGTCATTCGTTTTTTTTTGTGCGGTGTTGTAATCGTATTATGCGGTTCACTTTCTGCTTTATCAGCGGCGGAGGCGACTCCGCAAATCGGCTCATTGGTCATGAAGGTTGATGTGCAGCCTGCGGTGAAAGTCGCCAATGATCGGTTTTTTGAAACCGCGTTGGATGTATCGCTGATCAACCAATCGCCCGGCAGCATACGATTGGATAAGGCCCCTCTGCGGGTCAATGTCTTGTTTTCCACCCCGGCACCGAGTGTACCAGATCAATTCGGCCCGCCCATGTCCTATGCAATGAATCCGTCCGCTGATCCGAAAGACAACATTGTCTTTTTGCAATCCGGGGAGATGATTGGTAAGCGTTTCCCCATCCTGCTTGCGGGTGGCGCGACTGCTCACATTACCGTACTCTTTGACGCAAAGCAGGGAATCGTCAAGGTCGCTGGCAATCGAAATTATGAACGCGGATTGGTTAAATGCATGATTATCGGTCATATTGAAAATCAGAATTTTGTAATTGAAAAACAAGAATATACAACCGAGCAAGTACGGTAGTCAGGGCAATCGCATTAAAATCCCGCGAAAATCCGCCAGCTTACTTTTGACGCTTGCGCGAATGCGATCCAACGTGCCTAGCTTGCCCCGTTTCGGGGTTGGCGCGGTGCAGGGTGCGCAGCCCTGCGTGGTTGGCAGTTGCGGCTCGTAGTTAACTATCTAATGCGACGGTAATTATGTGAATTATTCTTTTGGTTTTTTAATGCAATTGCCCTGATACGATAGTACACCGTCAATGTACTAATTCGGCATGAAGTAAAATCCATTCATGGCTCGACAGGTTCACCACGAACGATTTTGGGTAGTGCGTCCATAAATTAACAATTGACTGGCTACCAGACTTTTGCGAAGCAGCGGCATGATAGTGGCCTTCTATATGAGATATGAGCATGGCAATCATTGACGACGCGTTGGTGACGGATGCGGCAGAAATTCTGGCGTTGCAGCGGGCGGCGTTTTATAGCGATGTGGAGCGGTATCACGATCCGGATATTCCGCCGATGTTACAGACGGTGGAGGATACCGTCCGCGAACTATCCTCCATGCGCTGCTGGAAGGCCGTCGAGGATGGGCGCATCGTCGGCTCGATCCGCGCCCGCGATACCGGCGGCCTGATCGAATTCTTCAAGCTGATGATTCTGCCCGATCACTGGGGCAAGGGTCTCGGCTCGGAGCTGCTGGTGGCGGCAGAGGCGGCGTTCTCACACGCGCACACCTTCCGCCTCTTCACCGGCGGCCTCAATTACGACAATCAGCGCTTCTACATCCGGCGCGGGTATCGCATCATCGGCCGGCGGCAGATCACCCCCACGGTATTTGTCTTCGATCTCGAAAAACCGGGTCTGAACGTTTGCGCGGGTGAGATTGTGGAGCACGCCGCGCGCGCGGCGCAAAGCGTGAAAATCCTTCCAGCCTCGATCACGGACACGGAGGCGATTCTGGCATTGCAGCGACTGGCGTTTTATCAGGAGGCGGTGCTATTTGATGACCTGCACATGCAGCCGCTCACGCAGACCGCCTCTGAGATCACGGACGAAATTGCGAAGGCGCGCGTCTGGAAAGCGGTAACGGCGGATGGGGTTGTCGGTTCGGTGCGCGTGCGGCAAGCTCCGGATGGTGGTGTGGAAATCTTCAAGCTGATCGTGCATCCGGCGCTCTGGGGCGGCGGTCTGGGCCGGCGATTGTTGCAGACGGCTGAAGAGACCTTCGCTGATGCAAAGGTTTTTCGCCTCTACACTGCCGAGCGCAACACGATGAACGTGACCTTCTACCGCACGCACGGCTACCGTCCAGTCGGCACGCATGCGGTCAGTCCGACGTTACGCATGATTGATTTGCAGAAAAGCCTCTAAAAGATTTCTGCCGCTCTTGAGACGCGGTGAGTACCTCACCGCCGCCGAGAAAAAACCATTCTGTTAGTCATATTTTCTCTGCCTTCGTTCCAATGACGGAATATACTGTTTCTTTCCTCTTCGCCGCTGTGTTGAAATGCGTAGGCGAAAAAGGGCAACTCTGATTTTTGCGGAGGCATCAGAAGATGGACGAACCGAAAAACTTTGAGGAATTCAACAAACTGCTGGCCGGCATGGAGAAATTCGGCGCGAGCGATCTGCACCTGAAGGTCGGTTCCGCGCCGATTTACCGCGTGCAAACCTTCCCGCAGCGGCTCAAAACCGACCCGCTGACCGCCGAGTTCATTCGCGGCATCGGGGAAGCGATCATGAACAAACTCCAGCGGGAAATCTTCGAACGCGACGGCTCGGTCGATATGTCGCACTCGGTTCCCGGCGCGGGACGCTTCCGCGTGAACTTTTACCGCCAGCGCGGCAGTTACAGCCTCGTCGCACGGCGCATCCCCTTCAACATCCCCGCCCTCGATGCGCTGATGCTGCCGCCGGCGATTGAAAAACTCACGGACTTTCGCGACGGACTGGCGCTGATCGTCGGCATGACCGGCTCCGGGAAAAGCACCACGCTCGCTTCGTTGATTAACCAGATTAACATGAAACATCGCGCGCACATTCTGACCATCGAAGACCCGATCGAATTTCTGTACTCCGACCAGCGCTCGTTCATCAATCAGCGCGAAATCGGCAGCGACGCGCCGGACTTCCACACCGCCCTGCGCTCCGCCCTGCGGCAGGACCCGGACGTGATTCTTGTCGGTGAAATCCGCGACATGGAAACGATGGAGACCGTTCTCGGCGCGGCGGAAACCGGACACCTCGTGCTCGGTACCCTGCACGCGACCAACGTCGTGCAGGCAATTCTGCGGACGCTGGAGTACTTCCCCTCCGACCGGCACGACTCGGTGCGGCAGGTTTTGAGCGCAAGCCTGCGCGGGATCGTGGCGCAAAAACTTCTGCCAGGCAAGCAGGAGGGCAAGCCGCTGATTCCGGCGGTCGAACTCCTGCTGACGCATCCGGTGATCCGCAAGTATCTGGCCGAGGGCGAGTACGTCAAGATCCGCGACAGCCTGCGCACGCTCGCGGGCGAAGGGATGCAGGACTTCAATATGAGCCTGCTCGATCTGGTGAAACGCGACCTGATTACCAAACAGGTCGCCATCTCCTACAGCCCCAACCCCGAACAGCTCGATATGCACCTCAAAGGAATGTCCTGATCCGCCGAAACACGGCCGGGAGATTCGCGCAAAAGGATTTGACCAGTATGGAATGGTATGGTATACTACCGGCGAGGGGATTTCAAAAGGAAGTGGCAAGGCAAACGGCGGCGGCCAGAAGAGGATGAATGCCATGAAGATGTCGTTCCGGTGGTATGGGGTGGACGATCCGGTGAAGCTGGAGTACATCCGGCAGATTCCGGGGATGCACAGCATTGTGACGGCGGTCTATGACGTCCCGGTGGGGCAGGTGTGGAGCGAGGCGTCGATTGCGAAGCTCAAGCAGCAGGTCGAGGCGAGCGGTTTGCATTTCGAGGTGATCGAAAGCGTGCCGGTACATGAGGACATCAAGCTCGGCTTGCCGACCCGCGACGCGCTGATCGAAAACTACTGCGAGAACATCCGGCGGCTGGGCCGGGCGGGCGTGAAGGTGATCTGCTACAATTTCATGCCGGTCTTCGACTGGACGCGCACCCAACTCGATAAGGTTCTGCCCGATGGTTCGACGGCACTGGTCTATTACAAACAGCAGCTTGAAAAGATGGACCCGCTGACCGGCGAACTGTCGCTGCCGGGCTGGGATAGCTCCTATCAGAAGGACGACCTGCGGCGGTTGTTCGGCCTCTACGGCAAACTGACGAAGGACCAACTCTGGGAGAACCTCGCGCACTTCCTGCGCAAGATCATCCCGGTGGCCGAAGCCAGCGGCCTGAAGATGGCGATTCACCCGGACGATCCGCCTTATGACATCTTTGGCCTGCCGCGGCTGATTACTTGCCGCGAAAATCTGGAGCGCTTCCTCGGGCTGGTGGACAGCCCGGCCAACGGCCTGACCTTCTGCACGGGGTCTCTGGGGTGTGCGGGGTTCAATGACATTCCGGCGATGGTCGGACACTTCGCGGCCAGAAAACGCATTCATTTCCTGCACCTGCGCAACGTCAAACTCCTGCCCGACGGCAGCTTTGAGGAGAGCGCGCATTACTCCTCCTGCGGCAGCCTCGATATGGTCAGAATTCTGCGCGTGCTGCATGAAAACAAGTTCGATGGCTACGTTCGTCCGGATCACGGCCGCATGATCTGGGGCGAAAAGGGCCGGCCGGGCTACGGGCTGTACGACCGCGCGCTGGGCGCGAGCTACATTCTGGGCATTTGGGAAGCGCTGCAAAAAGGCGTTTGACCCTCCCCGCCCGATAGTGAACCGACTCAGACCGCCAGCCGCTCGCAGGGCTGGCGGCCTTCTTTTTACGCGCAACGGGCGGGAATTTTCGGCACTCGGATTTCGGTTGCTTTCGTGCCAGTTTCCCTACCATAACAACTGCGAATAGCCTGGTTTGACTCAGGGTAATTTTTAGCCTGTTGCGTGTTTCAGAATTCCAGAAACGAACAGGCAGTTCTACTACAGAGCGATCCGGGAACGGCTCAGAGAACCGCGCAAAGCTACGTACCCGGCAGCCGGTTTGCAGCAGCGCCAGCGTAACTCCTTGGGCCCGTTGCCGCACGCGTCAACCGGAAACCGTTCTGCGCTACGCCGTGAAATGTCATTGCGTAACGCTCTGACAGTGTTATGATAAAGGATATCCGGTCGGTCGGCTCTGGAAAAAGGCATGGCACACACCCATGAAAATCGCGCTCCCGGTTCTGATGCTCGTACTCTCCAATATCTTCATGACCATCGCCTGGTATGGTCACCTCAAGGAACACCGCAGTTCGTTTCTGCTCTGGGTGATCCTCGCCAGTTGGGGCATCGCTTTCTTTGAGTATTGCCTGCAGGTTCCGGCCAACCGCATGCTCAAAGACTGTGACATGCCCGTGGCGTACCTCAAGGCGATTCAAGAGATCGTGACGCTGGTGGTGTTTGCGGTCTTCTCCGTCTGCTACCTCAAGGAAGAATTCCGCTGGAATTATGCCGTCGGCTTCGGCTTCCTGATTCTTGCCGCATTCTTCATCTTCTGGAAACCGGCGGCGGCCGGCGAGTCCCTTCCGGCCCCCGAAGCAAGCGACGCCTCCTTCGCGCGCGAAGCGGTGCCGGTTCTGGAGCAGACCCGTAAACAGCCGTAAGCGACGCTTGCCTAAGGAACAACATGCAAAATACCCCAGAACCGCAACCGGTCGCGCCCGAGGTCTTCCTTTCCGCACCGGATCTGGCCGCACTCCTGAGCCGTTTCGGAACATTCGAACAGGTCAGCGAAGCTTGGCAGACCTCAGCACTTCAGACGATTCAGGAAAATTCGCAGCAACTGCGCGCCCGCAAACCTGAAAAGCTGGACGCCCTCGTCTGCGAGACCGGCGGCGTGCGTTACCGGGTGTACGGGGTGATTCACGGCTGGACGGGCGGGGTGAGCGAGGAGTACCGCGAACTGGTTCGCAAGAGCCTGCAGGAGGAGAAGACCGTCCTGTATGAAAAGATGCTCGGACGGTTTTATGGCCGGCGCGGAGCCGTCGAAGCGCCGGATTTCTGCATGCTCAAACGCACGGGACAATTTGTACTCGGTCTGCGCATGATGCTGATCTGGCCGCTGTTTCTACTGATCGCGGCGAAGGAAATCCTCACGGAACTCTTCACCCGCAGCCACGAAACGGCCGAAGACAACGACTACAACAACATCTTCTACCACAACATCGACCCCGAGCTTCGGCGCGGACTCGACGGCAGTCTGCCCACAAGGCTCCAGATCGAATACGAGCTGAACCACTGGGGCGGCGGCAAGGGCTTCTGGGACCTCGACCTGCTCCTGCGGGTGGTGCCGCGTTCGGCGTATCTGGCCGAATTCGCCCGCGCTTGGGCTGCCGCTACCGGAGCCACCGAGATCGCGCTGGTGGTCGGTGACCGGCATCTGACCGAGGTGCGGTATTTTCTCGAACATCCGCCGGTGGATGTCTGGACCCGCCGCAAGGCTTCCGCACACGCCCGTCAGCTTGCCCGGCACCACTTCCTCTATCACTGGCACTTCGCCCTCTATATGCTGACGATCACCCTCGGCAGCCTCGTCGGCTCCGTGCCCTGGCTGATCGCCATTATCATTGCCATGCAGTATTTCGGCAGCCGCCCGTCCCTCTGACCTTTTCGGCGGCGGAACTATCGCTTTCCCTCGACATACGCAATAGGCATAGAAAACCCACCCGGTGAAAACCGCTTGCAATCTTTTGATATCTGTATACAATATCTCATAGTATATTTGTAAATATATAGTAATGGATTATATGTTATGAATTCTCCGAATATTCTCTGGTTACTGGTTATTGGCGCTGTGGTGGGACTCTTCTCCGGTCTGCTCGGAATCGGGGGTGGAGTCGTCGCCATTCCGCTGATGATTTACGCCTTGAAGATGAGTACCAAACTGGCAATGGGCACCTCGCTGGCGGTAATTGTGCCGGTAGCCATCGCCGGTAGCTTCAAACAGTATCTGCAGGATCACGTCAACCTGAGCGCAGCCCTGATGATAGCCCTTTCCGGCATCGTCTTCGCCTATTTCGGCGCTTGGCTGAACAACCGGTTGCCTGACCTCTTGCTACGGCGGTTTTTTGCCGTATTCATGATGCTGATCGGGTTGAAGCTGCTCTGGAACACACTGGAAACGGTCCCCCCGGTCCTGTATGCCCCCGGCGCTAACGTGGCGCTTTTTGCGCCCGTAGTCGGATATCTGCTGATCGGCGGGTTGATGGGAACGCTCTCGGGACTGCTGGGAATCGGGGGCGGAATCGTGGCGGTGCCGCTTCTGATGTTTCTGATGGGCATGGACGCGAAACTGGCGATGGGCACCTCGCTGGCGGTGATTGTTCCGGTCGCGATTTCCGGAAGCATCAAGCAGTGCCGGCAGAAGAATGTCAACCTCAAGGCGGCGGGATTGATCGCCCTCTCCGGTATGTTTGCTGCATATCTGGGCGCCTACCTCAATCATCAGCTCTCTTCCGTTTGGCTGGAGCGCATTTTCGGGGCATTTCTGCTCCTGATCAGCGCCAAAATGCTACTGCAAACAAAACTCAAAACACCCGAACCAGTCCGGAATATCCCCGATGTGGAATAAGCGCTGCCCCCGAGGTCGGCTCCCGATACCGGCCGCCCTGCGACGCGCCGGCACCGCGCTTATTCCGGATTAGCCATAAAACTACAAATATGGTGAATCAACTCTAACCGATAAATTTTTACTTACAAAATCGCTTGACAGAAGGGGTGCTTACCCTATAATTCAGGGAAATTTTACGGCAGGCTTGCGACGCGCGTGGCGGCGTAACGCCCATCCGGTTGACCATTTGTAACTATACGTTACAGGAGAATCACATGGCCATCAAGGTTGGTATCAACGGTTTCGGTCGTATCGGTCGTCTGGTGTTCCGCGTCATGTCCGAGCGCAAGAATTTCGAAGTTGTCGCCATTCACGACCTGGCGGACGCGAAGGCTCTGGCCCACCTGCTGAAGTACGATAGCGCGCACGGCCGCTTCAACGGCACCGTCGAAGCCAAGGAAGGCGCCATCATCGTCAATGGCAAGGAAGTGAAGATCAACAACGCCAAGTGCGGCCCGAAGGACATCGACTGGGGCACCAACATCGACGTCGTGGTTGAGTCCACCGGCATCTTCACCGCCCGCACCAGCGAAAAGGGCGGCTACGGCGACCACCTCGGCAAGAACGGCTGCAAGAAGGTTCTGCTCACCGTTCCGGCCAAGGACAAGATCGACGCGACGGTTGTGATGGGCGTGAACCCGGAGACCCTCAAGGCCACCGACCTCTGCATCTCCAACGCTTCCTGCACCACCAACTGCCTGGCTCCGATCGCCAAGGTGCTCAACGACGAGTTCGGCATCATCAACGGCCTGATGACCACCGTTCACTCCTACACCAACGACCAGAACGTGGCCGACCAGATCCACAGCGACATGCGCCGCGCCCGCGCCGCCGCCCAGAACATCATCCCGACCTCCACCGGTGCCGCCAAGGCCATCGGCGAGGTAATTCCGGAACTCAACGGCAAGCTCAACGGCTTCGCCCTGCGCGTTCCGACCATCACCGGCTCGCTGGTTGACCTGGTCTGCACCACCACCAAGGAAGTGACGAAGGAATCCATCAACGCGGCCATCAAGAAGGCTGCCGAGGGCAAGATGAAGGGCGTTCTGGCTTACACCGAGGACCCGATCGTCTCGACCGACATCGTTCACGACAGCCACAGCTCGATCTTCGATGCGCTCTCCACGATGACCATGGGCAAGAACATGTTCAAGGTGGTCAGCTGGTACGACAACGAATGGGGTTACTCCAACCGCGTGGTCGACCTCATTGAGAAGGCCATGTCCCTCTAATCGATGTGACGAGCGAGATTTTTCGTACTGTCATACCCATCAGGCCTCCGGCATCCGCCGGGGGCCTGTTTTATTCAACGCCCAGCACTCAGTGCGAAAAAATAAACACCTTTCAACGGAATCGATGCAGGAAACAGGTTGTTTGTATTTTTCAGTCATTCATCGGTACTTTTCGATGAGTCATTCGTTCTAAAATTTTTTCTATGTCGGATAGTCTGTTATATTGTGTGTGTAGCGGTTACGGTAGTTGCCATACCTATTAGGAATTCGTCTTCTGGCATAGGAATAACATGGTTTATCAAACGGCATCAACGGATTGGTTTGCGGGATCGATAGGGATTAGCGTTCATTGGACATCTCACAGCAAACCGTTGTCAGGAAAAGCGCAGACTTTTCAGAACGCGGTTGAAGAGTTCGATCTGGACGGCTTTATGAGGCAGATAAAAAAATCCGGTGCAAAACACCTGATCTTCACCACTACGCATGCCGAGCACAAACTACCAGCGCCGCACCCGGTGATCGATTACCTACAGGCCGGGCGCACATGCGGTCGGGATTTATTGGGCGAGATAGCTCAACGACTCAAGCAGGAGGGAGTGCGGCTAATTCTGTATTACAACCATGCCTGCAACGGCGACGACGACGCTGCATGGAAGAAGGCATGCGGGTATTTGGACGCGCCACTGGATCTGTTTGCGGCACGCATTTTGCAGATTGTTGAATGTCTCTCGCGGCGGTATGGCGATCTGGTGTCGGGATGGTGGTTTGACAGTTCATACTCGGTCGATCCACGCGGGCCGCACAATTCGATTACAACAGAAATAGGTGACTGGCAATTTCCGTGGGACGGTTTATCGGCCGCCGCTAAGAGCGGCAATCCACAAAGCATCGTCTGCTTTAACAGCGGAGTTGATGTGGATTTCTTATATTCTACGCATCAGGACTATTACGCTGGGGAGACGACATCCCTACGGATGCGACCACAGGGGCGTTACATCCACGGACTGCAATTGCATCAGTGGTTCTGCCTAGACAACCGTAACTGGGTACACACGCAGGAAAATACGCCGTTTGTCGGGCCGGCCTATACAGACGAACAGGTGCAGAATTTCACCCGCCAAATTACATGTGCTGGTGGTGCGGTGACATACAATATGGAGATTGCCCAGACTGGTCTGATCAATCCTTCGGCGATCGAACAGATGGAACGGCTCATCAAGAAATGATGTTGTTTTCGTGCAGTCAGAATTTTCGAAGCCGGATTATCTTCCTTCTTTGTCTTGATATGAAAAAATCGGGTGATCGCAGATAGCGGCTTCGAGGCGTCACCGAACAACCATTCCGTAATGAGTTTTCTACCAATCCAAGGTGGTGTTGTATAAATCGATCAAATTCTTGTATCTTTCAGTCCGGGCGACGGGGTTGGCTTTTCATGGGAGCGTACGCTTCTATAATGTACGCGGTTGTTTTTCGGAATTCTGACACGAAGGGTAAACGGATGGATCTGCTTGACCGGATTGTAAAGTTGTCGCACCTCTACGGCACTACCACCTATGTCAAGGGCGGCGGCGGAAACACCTCCGTCAAAAACGCAGAGACCCTCTGGGTCAAACCCTCCGGAACCACCCTCGGCGGACTCACCCGCGATTCCTTCGTTCCCATCAGCCGCAAAATCCTCGCCTCCCTCGATCCCGCCACGCTGCCCTCCGGCGTCAAGGAACGCGAAGAGGTCGTGAAAAATCTGCTGGCCTCCGCCGTACAGCCCGGCTGCAAAGGCCGGCCCTCGGTCGAGACGATGCTGCACAATGCCTTCTCCGCGCAGCTTGTCGTCCACACGCACCCGGAACTCGTCAACGGCCTGACCTGCGCCGCCCATGGCGCGAAGGAATGCGCCCGCCTCTTTCCGGCCAGCCTCTGGGTGGAATACACCGATCCCGGATACGTCCTGTTTGCGAAGGTCGATGCGCAAATCGCCCAGTACCGCAAGGCGCACGGCAAGGAACCGTCCGTGATCTTTCTCGAAAACCACGGCGTCTTCGTCGCGGGTGACACCGAGGAGGCCATTGCGGCCGAATATAAGAACATTCTCGACAAGTTGACGGTGGAGTACCAGAAGGCGGGCATCGCGCTGAATATGACCTTTACGGCAGCCCCGGCCGACGCCACCGCCGCGACCCTCGGCAATCTGCTCAAGAGCGAAGTCAGCGTCTGCAAGGAATTCCCCGTCGCCGCCGGCCCGCTTACCCCGGACCACATCGTCTACGCCAAGAGCTTCCCTTTCACCGGGGAGGTCAGCGCTGCGGCAATCGACGCCTACAAGGCCAAACGCGGCTATGCGCCGATCCTTTTTGTGACGGGCGGTAAGGTGTATGCGGCGGCGGCGAGCGCAAACAAAGCGGCGCTGGCGATGGAGCTGGCGCAGGACGGAGCAGTCGTGCTGGCCCTGACCAAAGCCTTTGGCGGGGTGAAGTACATGAGCGATGCGGCCCGCAGCTTCATCGAAAACTGGGAGGTTGAATCCTACCGCGCCGCGCAGATGAAATAACGCGCGCATCATATCAAGAAACACCCGACCGTATGCGCGCTTTGGCGTGCATACGGCTTTTTTGCTCTTCACGAAAACCCGATCCGTCACGCGAGGCGATTGCCTGTCGCAAGGGCGGAACTGTTTGCATTGCGCCGGAGAATCGCTAAACTTTCGGGCAAACGTTTTTACGATTCTGGTTGTGATGCGAAAGGATGATCATGTCGGATTCCGGCGAGGTCCTCGTCGAGGGGAAGGTTTATATCAGCGCGGACAAAGAGCGCACCGACTGCTGGAAGATGGCGGCGGAGATCTGCAAACACGAAGAGCCGGTGGACCTCGTGATCGGCCTGACGCGCGGCGGGGGGCCGATCGGGTTTTATCTGCAGGAATTTTTCTGCGCGTACTGGAAGAAAAAGGTCGGTTACGCGAACCTGCGCACCCGCAGCTATGAGGACGTCCGCAAGGCCGGCGGGGTACAGATAGGATCGCTGGAGGAGGTGAAGCAAGAGTTGAAGGACGGCCGGCGGATCGTGGTCGCGGACGATATCTTCGACCGGGGCCGCACCATCGAAACGGTGCTGGCCGAGCTGCACAAGCAGATTCCGGGCGCGACGGTGACGGTGGCGACCCTGTATTATAAGCCGGAAAATTGCGAGGTCGATCTCAAGCCGGATTATTATGTGGAACAGTTTCCGGGCAAGCAGTGGGTGGTCTTCCCGCGTTCGGTAACGGAAGCCGACGGCGCGGCCGGCCTGCGGGCGCTGGGCGTTCCGGAAGACATTCTGCCGATGTTCAACCGCTAACGAAGCGGCCGCTGAGATGTCCGGGCTTTCACAGAAGGTCCGGGTACGCACTCAGGTAGTTTCGGGCGTGGTCGGCCAGCAATCCGTCCGTCTGCCTGTAGGAATCACGGCTTAGGCCCTGTTTCATGTTTTAAGGAAGCAGAGAATAACGGATAACTACCTGTTTTATTTAGAGATCTAAGAACTTGATGAATAAACTGATAAACCGCATGGGGCTACGCGCCCCAAACCCGCGCCAACGTAGCACGTTGAATCGCATTGCCGCAAGCGCCATTTGCTGCGCTGCTATCCCTCGTACGGCGCTCGAGGCAAGCTGCAAAACTCCAAACAGGGCCTAATTACAGCGGGCAAATTGACGGATAAGATTCAGCCGCTTGCCCTTGACCGGCAGCGCGGCGAGGTCACGCAACGTTGTTTCCCTGCGCATCTGCAGGATCCGCTTCGCCGTGGTCGGGCCGATGCCCGGCACCCGCAGTAGTTCCGCCTCTTCCGCATGCGCGAGGTCCACCGGAAAGCGTTCGGGGTGGAGTCTGGCCCAGACAAGTTTCGGGTCTTCCGCCAGCGACAGCCGGCCCTTTTCGTCCCACGGAATATCATCAATGGTCCAGCCGTACCGCCGGAACAGGAAGTCGGCCTGATACAACCGGTGCTCGCGGTCGAGGCGTTCGCGGCCGGTTTCGACGCTGCGTTCGCCCGGAAGATCCGCCACACCCAATCCCTGCTGATAGGCGCTGAAATAGACCCGCTCGATTTTTAGCTTCTCATACAACCGCCAACTGGCAGTCATGATGTCGCGGTCGGACTCGTCGGACGCGCCGACGATGAACTGCGTGGTCTGCCGGATGCGCTGGAAGCGCGGATTCTCCCGCCGCAAGCGGCTGATGAGTTTGAACGGCTCAACGATATCGCGCAGATAATTTTTACGCTCCGACAAACGGGCAAAACTGCTCTGCGTCGGGGTTTCGAGATTCAGCGATACCGCACTCGCCAGCCGCATTGCCTGCTCAATCGCCGCCGGCGAACTGCCGGGAAGAACCTTCAGATGGATGTATCCGCGATACCGGTATCTCTGGCGCAGGATTTCGGCCGTTGCGCAGAGCTGGTGCATCGTCGCATCGGGCGTACCGATCAGGCCCGAGGTCAGGAAGAGTCCCAACAGCTTGCGCCGGCGGTTGTAGTCCATGAATATGCCGGCCGTCTCCTCGGGCGTAAGGGAACAGCGGCGGGTGTCCATGTTTTCGCGCAGGGGGCAGTATTTACAGTCGTTGGCGCAGACATTGGAAATGAGGGTCTTGAGCATGATGCCGCTGCCGCCGCCGGGGAGCGTGACGGGATAGAGCCAGCTCTCGCCGCCGTCGGCGCGCTTGCGGTGATCGTCGCCGCATTTGGTTCCGCAGGCGCAGGCGAGGTCGTACTGGGAATCTCTGGAGAGCAGCTCCAGCTTCTGTTGCGTGTCCATGATGCAGACACTATAAACCCGCCCCCATCCCCCGTCAATCAATTTCTTTCGTATAAGATTCGTGATGCAGGGCGATTGGATGGGACACCCGATCGCGTCTGTGGTGATGACTGCCGGCGTCTATTGTTGTCCGGCCGCACACTGCGCGGGGTATGCGCCCCAAAACAGGAGGTTATTTCGCGGAGTGTAACAGTCCGGCACCAGCGCGAATGTGCTGTTCCAGCAACGCACAGGCGGCAGTCCGGTCGCCTTGTTGGATTGCAGACAGGATCCGCAGCCGTTCGCAATGAACCATGCCGGCGGTATCGGGACGGTAGCTGCGGTCGTCGCGGAACGGCGAGGTCCGTTTTTGGACCTCCTGCACCATCTGCCGCAACGCCCGGTTGGGACAGGACTCCGCCACCAACGCATGCAACACCCGGTCGGCGCGCAGGGATTCCGCCCGTTCTTCCTCACTCATTTCCGGCGGCGGAATTGCGCTGCCGGCGGGCGGAACGGAATCGCCGGAGAGCTGAAGCGCTTCCTCCAGTTCGCGCAGCCGGCCGGGGGCGATGGAGTCGAAGCCCAGCTCCAGCGCCTTGGCCTCCAGAATCGCCCGGCATTCAAAGATCTCCGCCACCTCCTGCGGATCAAAACGGCGCACGGTGCAGCCATATCGCGGACGGCGTTCGACAAGACCGTCCTTCTCCAATTGCTGCAGCGCTTCGCGCAGCGGCGTCCGGCTGACGCCCAGCTCCGCGCAGAGCGCTTCTTCCGGCAATTTGCTTCCCGCCGGGAGTTTTCCCGAGACGATCTGCCGCAAAAGCCGCGCATAGGCCTTTTCGCCCGCCGATATCAAGCCGCTCATTTACCCTCCGCCGGCAGATGCCAATTCATCCAACGCATAAAGAGTGGATGCCCGGCTTCTTCCGTTCCATGATCGTAGCCCTGCAGTTCATACATAGTCGTGTCCTTGTGGCCCGCGATCTTCATCGTTCGCGCCAGCAGGAGATTCTCCTCCATCCGTCCCGGAAAATCCTGATCCCGGTCGCCGGTAATCAGCAGCAACGGCGGTACCTCGGGGCCAGCATGCCAGATCGGCGCGTATTCGTCGATCAGCGGCGCCTTGCGGTCGT
This sequence comes from uncultured Planctomycetaceae bacterium, assembly GCA_964460225.1. GTDB lineage: Bacteria > Planctomycetota > SZUA-567 > SZUA-567 > SZUA-567 > CAYWTJ01. The sequence goes on from CAYWTJ010000048.1 coordinate 76,749, forward strand.
CTCCACGCGCCAGCCGGAGCTGGAAGTGCGTCGAGACCATCCCGCTCATCGGCGCGACACCCGCCAGCGACGTGTTGCGAATGCCGTGCGCGCCCAGCCAACGCGGGTCCATCCCCAGCATGGCCACAAGATAACCACCGGCGGAATGCCCGGAGAGGAAGACCTTGGCCGGATCGCCGCCATATTCGGCAATGTGCCGGAAGACCCAGGCCGTCGCCGCCGCCGCATCCGCGATGCAGGTCTCGCAGCTTACCGCCGGATAGAGCCGGTAGCCCGCGCCGACCACAACATAACCCTTTTGCATAAGCTGCTGGGGAATATAGCGCTCTCCTCCGGTCAGACCACCGCCATGAAACCAGATCACCACCGGACAACCGCTCTTGCCCTCGGGATAGGAAATATCCAGCCGGCAGCGCTGATTCTGTTCATCATCCGCTTGCCGCTCCGGAAGATCAAGATAAAAAATACCCTTGGCAACCCGGTCCGAACCCATTTGGAATCATCCTCCGAAACAATGCCCGCCGCCGGGCTGTGGACTTGAAAAAATCGGGAGCTTCGTGGTGCGCAACGGTTGCATTCACCGCCCGGAATCATGTATACAATATCACACATCCGCCTTTATAGCAAATAGATAATCATTTATATAAATATTAGCTTAATGATTGTGGGGGAGGGGATCATTCGCAGGAGGGGCAACCGCCGGGTAGGACCGGAGATTTCCGGGGGAAAAACTAAACCAAAATCGACCGGCTTGCGTTTATAATGCGGATAGATTTGTACCCGGCGCGGCCGCCGTTTTTTCTTGCAGGCAGTAAGGATTCCGAATGACCAGCTCCGATCTTCGCTTTCGGCTGCAGACGTGTGTGGAATATTCCTTTCCCGTGACCTTTACCCGGCAGGTCTTTGCGCCGGGAAATACCGCCCTTGCGCAAGCGGCCGATCCGTCGGCCGGAGGAGCGGCATTGTTTCTGGATGAGGGTGTGGCCCGACGGTTGCCGGCGCTGGCGGAGGAGGGGGCGCGGGCGTTGCGGGCGCAGTCGTTCGACCTGCGCGGCGAGGCGGTGCTGCTGCCGGGCGGAGAAGAAGCGAAGAAGGGGCTGACGGTGGTGGAACGGGCGCTGGCGGAGATCGCCCGCCTCCGCCTTTGCCGGCACAGCTATCTGTTTGTAGTCGGCGGCGGGGCTTTTCTGGATGCGGTCGGGCTGGCGGCGGCGTTGGCTCACCGGGGCATCCGGCTGGTACGGCTGCCAACGACGGCACTGGCGCAGGGTGACTCGGGGGTCGGGGTAAAGAACGGGGTGAATCTCTTCGGGCAGAAGAATTTCGCCGGTAGTTTCGCGCCGCCGCATGCCGTCGTCAATGACCTCGCGTTTCTCGCCAGTCTGCCGCAGCCGCTGCGTCTCGACGGAATCGCGGAAGCCTTCAAGGTGTCGCTCATCAAGGATGCGGAGTTCTTCCGGTATCTGGAGGAGAATGCGCCGGCGATCGCGGCGGGCGGCCTGCCGCAGATTGAGCAGGCCGTGATCCGCAGCGCCCGGCTGCATGCCGAACACATCGCTACCGGCGGCGACCCCTTTGAACTCGGCAGCGCGCGGCCACTGGACTTCGGCCACTGGGCGGCGCACCGGTTGGAGAATCTTTCGCTGCACCGGCTGCGCCACGGACAGGCGGTCGCCATTGGCATGGCGCTGGATATCCTGTATGCGCGCGCGTCGGGCATTCTCCCTTCCGAAGATGCAGAGCGGACGCTGCGGACCTTTCGCACGGCGGGACTGCGGCTCTGGGACGATGTGCTGCTGTTGCGCGAGAATGCCGAACCGGCGATCTTCGCGGGATTGCGTGAATTCAAAGAGCATCTGGGAGGAGAGCTGGCAATCACCCTGCCGACGGGCATCGGCGTGCGGTGCGAGGTCAGCACGATCGATCTGCCCCGGATGGAGGGCTGTCTTGCCGAGCTTCATGCCCTCACGTCCGGCCAAACGGCACAACAACCGGCCTGAATCGCAGCTTTCCCTGATCCGCAATTCCACCGGACCAGGGCAGACAAATTCAGCAGCCTGAATCCCTGCGAACCGCTTGCTTTCGCGGGAATCCCCAAGCGCGAGACGAAAACCGTTATGAATGCGCAACCAAACCTGCTTTTCAATGCGATTGCTCTGGCGGCAAGGCAGGGCAATTGCATTAAAAAACCAAAAGAATAATTCACATAATTACCGCCGCATTAGATAGTTAACTACGAACTGCAACTGCCAACCACGCAGGGCTGCGCACCCTGCACCGCGCCAACGTAGCACGTTGGATCGCATTCGCGCTTGGGGATTCCCGCGAAAGCAAGCGGTTCGCAGGGATTCAGGCTGCTGAATTTGTCTGCCCTGGTCCGGTGGAATTG
>CAYWTJ010000049.1:0-17686 GCA_964460225.1 uncultured Planctomycetaceae bacterium
AATGCAGGGGCTTTCCGCCTTCGCCTGTTCAAAGAGGTCGCGCACGCGGCTTGCGCCCACGCCGACGAACATCTCCACGAAGTCCGAGCCGCTGATGCTGAAGAACGGCACGTCCGCTTCGCCCGCGATGGCCTTCGCCAGCAGGGTCTTGCCCGTGCCCGGCGAACCGACCAGCAGCACGCCGTGCGGCAGACGTCCGCCGAGGCGCTGAACCTTTTCGGGATTGCGCAGGTACTCAACGATCTCCTTGACCTCCTCGCGCGCTTCGTCGATGCCCGCGACGTCGTTGAAGGTCTTGCGGTTCTTGCCCTTCTCGACCCGCACCGCCCGGCTCTTGCCGAACGAGAACGGATTGCCGCCCGAGCCGCGCATCTGGCGGTTGAGCATCAGGAAGAAGAACACGCCGATGATGAGGATCGGCAGGATGTAGAGCATGGTTTCCCAGAACGCGCTGGGACCGGTGTATTCGACCTTGATGCCCTTGGCGCTCAGCGCTTCGTTGAACTTCTGGTCGAAGGTTTCCGGGCGCGGGCCTTGAACCACAAAGCCGTCGGGGTCGGACTTGGGCTTGCCCGCATCGGCGTATTTGCCCCGGATTTCACCGCCTTTGTTGTCGATGACCATCGACACGATGCGCGTGCCGTCGGTACTTTCGAGCTGGCGCAGAAATTCGGAATAGCTGATCTGCTTGGTACGCCCGGAGAGTGAGTTGAAGTTGCTCATGGTAAAGAACAGCGCGATCGCCATGAGAATCGCCACCCACACCAGCATCTGCCGGGCCGGACCGGAACCACCGGAGCGTCCGGGCCGGTTATTGTCCTTCTCGTTGCTACCCATAAGACCTTTCCATACAGACAGTTGCGTACCGCTGGGCACGCATGAAACCGCCTCAAATACCGAGCGCCGCGACGAGCTTCGGCCAAACACTCCAAGTGCCGCCGCACAAACGGGCTACATTGATGTACGTCCACCCGCCGCCCGTTCCGGGGTGGCGAATGTGCTTGCGGTATAGTTCTACCATATTATAGATTAGTCAAACCGCCCGTAAAGACAAGTGGAAAAATCGCCCCGGTCAGGGAAGCGATTCCGTCGTTATAAGATAACTTTTGACGCATCATGAAAAATCCGTTACGATGCCGGAGGCGTTCTGGCGGCGTGGAGGGAGAACGCTTCTCGCTATCACGAAGGTGTTGTACGATATCGGGCCGGTATCCTTCTATGAAAATTGCGCCGTGGGCAGCGATTGTGGTTTGCCCGAAGAGATTCTCAGACGGCCGGATTCCATAAACATGAAAGGCGATACGATGAGTAGATCCGCAGGAAGCGATGGGCAGACGAAATTTATCGAGAAGTATCGGGTGCAGGGCGGCGGCAAGTTTTCGCTGGCGGCGTATCCGGCCGTGGAAGAGGGCGGAATGAATAAGCTGGAAGCTGCTAAGGCGCTGGCGGAGGACCAGAAGTGGCTGGCCGAAGCGCAGAACGTCCTGTATGCTGAGGGCAAGCACTCGCTGCTGATCGTGTTGCAGGCGATGGATACCGGCGGCAAGGACGGCACGATCCGCACCGTGTTCAGCTCCCTGAATCCTCAAGGCGTGCGCGTGCATTCCTTCAAGGGGCCGAATCCCAAGGAGCTGGCGCACGATTTTTTATGGCGCATCCATTCCTGCACGCCCAAAAAGGGGATGATCCACATCTTCAACCGCTCGCATTATGAGGACGTGCTGATTGCGCGGGTACACGATCTGGCTCCGGCGAAGATCATTGAGCGGCGTTACGAGCACATCAACAATTTCGAGGCGTTGCTCAGCGACAGCGGGACGCGGATCATCAAGTTTTTCCTGAACATCACCAAGGACGAGCAGAAGAAGCGGCTGCAGGAGCGATTGGACGACCCCCAGAAGCACTGGAAGTTCAGCTCTTCCGACCTCAAGGAGCGCGATTACTGGGAGGACTACCAGAAGGCGTATGAGAAGGCGTTGCAGAAATGCTCGACGCCGCAGGCACCGTGGTATGTAATCCCGGCCAACCGCAAGTGGCTGCGCAACATGATCGTGACGCGCATCATCCGCTGGCACATGGAGAGCCTCAAGTGCCAATACCCAGCCTCCGAACCCGGTCTCGACAAGATCGTCCTCAAGTAGCAACATTGGCTCCTTTCGGTCATCCGGTACGATTTTCACAGAATTGGTTCTCCATGCGGAGGCTCGTACAATGGATCAGTCATTTCAGTGCAAATGGGCAAAGGCGGTTTCCATCATTACCCCGATCATTGTTCTCCTGTTCCTCGCCGTTTCAATCCGGCTTATCACGCTGCTGATTCAGTATCCGGCAATGAATTCCGCATTTCAGGTGCTTCTTTATGCGGTGATTGCGCTCATGGTCGGGATTCTCATACTCTGCCCGTTATTTGCACCCTTGGGATATGTCTTGGGCGATGGGTGCATTCGCATCCGTCGCCGCATCGGAGATCGGGTTCTGGCCCTGGCCGGACTGGAAGAGGTGCGGTTGCTTTCAGAGGAGGAAATGAGCGGGGTTATGAACTTCGGGGGGGCGGGGGGCGTGTTTGGCTTTTTTGGCTATTTTCGACACCCGCAGTTCGGCGTTTTTCTATCGTATTGCACCAATTTTTCCCGTTGCGTGTTACTGCGCTTGCCCAATGGAAAGAATATCCTCGTATCGCCGGAGAACGCGGAGGAATTCTGTCGGTTGATTCAGGAGGAAAAGCGGTTAAGCGCGTGAATGCGGTTCAAGGCCCGGCGGCCGGGGATGAAACGGGTGAAGAGGAACATCAGGCCCGCGATGCCGGTCGCGCCGAGGAAGACCACCTGATGTCCGCAATGGTCCCAGAGCATCCCGCCGAAAAACGGCAGGATCATCGACACCGCGTGATCGAGGGTGATCCCCAGCGACAGCGTGGGCGAGACATCCTCGCGCCGGGCGGAGATCTTGGTCATGTAGGTCGTGCGGGCCATGTTCGCGCCGAACAGCAGATTGTCCGTCACGAAGCAGGCGTACAGAACCCAGAGCGCAAACGCCTGATTGGCGAAGAGGTGGCTTAAGCCGTAGCCGAGGCAGACCGCCGCCACGAACAGCGCGTCGAGAGTGAGGACGGTTTTCTCGCCCCAGCGGTCGATCAGCCGCCCCAGCACCGGTTGAAAGAAAATCCCCAGAATCGCCGCCGCGATCCAGAGCTGCGCCATCACGCTGGCGGGCTGGCCGTAAAGTTTGATCAACACCCACGGCGAGAAGGTGATGAAGATCTGCTTGCGCGCCCCGAAGGTTAGCGCCATCAAATAATACAGCCAGTATTTGCGGTTCCAGACGAACTTCGGGCGGTTCAGGTTGCCGCCGGGCATCCGCACCCGCCAGACCACCAGCCCCGCCACAACCGCCAGCACGCCGCCGATCAGGAAGGTCAGTTCGTAATCGACCCCGCAGTAGGTGAGGACAAACCAGACCAGTCCCGCGCCGACGATGGTCGCCCCGATGTTGACTCCCTGCACCTGTCCCAGCCGACGTCCCTGCTGCTGTTGCTTCGCCAGCCCCAGCGCCAGCGCCGAGCGCATCACCATCATCACATGCACCCCCGCGCTCCAGACGAGGGTGAAGAAGATCATCATCCACCAGCCGGTGCCGAAGTACGCCAGTCCGAAGAGTCCGGCGCCGATGGAGAGGGTCGCCAGCGCGGCGATCTTGGTCTCGGGCAGAAAGAAGAACAGCCCCGTCAGGAACACGACCGCGAAGCCCGGCAGCTCGCGCGGGAATTCAAGAATTCCGCGTTCGGCGGCGCTCATGGAAAAGGTGTCGCTGAGGAAGTTATTGAAGGTCGTTTCGTAAATCCCGCCGGTAATGCCCAAAAGCAGAATCCCGGTCAGGAAAAGAAACAGGTTGGTACGCGGGGAGCATAGGGGTGCCGGTTCCGGGACGAGGGGTTGGCTCATATACTGCGCCTTTCGCGCGCGACACGACAGAACGTCTTTACCACGCCGGGCTATGATCTGCTTGCGGGTTTTACCGATACGCAATGCCGTTTGCTTTTGTGAATTTACAGATCGACCATGCGCCTTGCGCTTGCGGCAATGCGATCCAACGTGCTACGTTGGCGCGGTGCAGGGTGCGTAGCCCTGCGTGGTTCATTCTCTGCTTGATTTTTATCTCTTTATAATCGGAGCAGTTGCCTGTTGTTCTTATGGCTCCTAAAACACTAAACAGAACATAGTATAGCCAAAACCCACGCCTTGTCAAAAGCGCCCGGTTTGCGTAATATTTAGGCCATGAAAACGGACAGCCATACGCTCTTGGTTAGCGCGGGCGCGGCACTCGATGCTGCCGCTGCCGCTATTGCGCGGACGCACGGTTTTTCGTTCCGCGCCGCTGGCTCTTGGGCGTGGGAGGAGCTTGGCGCCGAACTCTCCCGCGCGCTCCCCGCCGGTGAGGGCTGCCTGCTTTTTTTCGATGACAAGGGCTTGAGCCTGTGCAATCCCGACGCGCCGCAAGAGCGGATGCGTTCGGACTTCCTCACCGGCCGCACCGGGTATCGTCTCGGGACGCACGCCAACACCAGCCAGCCAATTCTGAAGGCGGTGGGCTTCCGGGAGCCGCCATACACGGTGCTGGATGCGACCGCCGGCTTGGGCGGGGACGGGCTGCTGATGGCGAGCGCGGGGTGCCGGGTGATTTTGTGCGAACGTTCGCCGGTGATGGCCGCGCTGCTGGCGGACGGCTTGCGCCGGGCGGGCGAGGACCCGGAGCTGGGCAAGCTGATCCGGGAGCGGGTGGAGCTGGTCTGCGGCGATGCGCGGGAGGTGCTGCGGGAGCGGGGCGGCGAGCTGGACGCGGTGTATCTCGATCCGATGTTTCCGCCGCGGCAGAAGTCGGCGCTGGTGAAGAAGGAGATGCGGCTGGCGAAGAACGCGGCCGGCGAAGATGCGGATGCGGCGGATCTGCTGGCGGTGGCGTTGCAATGCGCGCCGCGGGTGGCGGTGAAGCGCCCGGCAAAGGCGGAGGCTCTCGGCCCCGGCGTGCGCCGCAAGATCGAAGGCCGCAGCGTTCGCTTCGACCTTTATGGCCGTTGCTGATTCCGCTGAATGAGGGGCGCGTATTATGGCCACTGGGCTGTGTCGTGACGCTGGTGGATAAGGGTCAACCGTAGAAGTTGTTTTTCAGGTGGCGGCCGCCGTCGATGTGGATCACCTCGCCGGTGATGAACTCGCTGGCAAACAAAAACAGCGCCGCGTCGGTGATGTCCTCCACCGTGCCGTAGGCGTCCAGCGGATTGGTGTGCCGCAACTTCTCCAGCCATTCCCTGCCCTCGCCCTTGGGCGGCAGAATGATCCCCGGTGCAATGCCGTTGACGCGAATATGTGGCGCATATTCCCATGCCAGAATCTTGGTGAAGGAGAAGAGCAGTCGTTTGCTCAGGTGGTAGGCGACGTGTTCGCGGTCGTAGCTGTGGATCAGCGTGTCGAGCATGTTGATGATCGCGCCCTTGCGCCCCTGTCCGGCGAAGGCCCGGCAGAGCTGTACCGGGGCGTAGGTGTTGAGCTGCAGCGTGTCGGAAAAGCTCTTCATCGTGAAGTCGTCGATGTTGGAACGTTCGTAGCTCGAGGCGTTGTTGATGAGGAAATCCAGCGGCCCCGCCGCCGCCACCGCGCGCAGCAGCAGTCCCTCTCCCTGATCGGGCTGGTTCAGGTCCGCCTGCATCGCCCAGGCTTTTCCCCCGCGCGTGCGGATGTCGGCCGCCACCCGTTCCGCCTCCTCGCGGCTCTGGTGATATTGCACCACAACCGCGCAGCCGTGGCTGGATAGTTCCAGCGCCATCGCCCGCCCCAGCCGTCTGCCGCCGCCAGTAATGAGCGCCGTCCGTCCCTCAAAGATCTCGCTGTAATTTTTCATGTCCATCATCCGGCAAGGAGTTCCGAATCTGCTGGCGTTATGACAAAAGCGGCAGGCGTCGGCCTGCCGCTTGGCATCAGCGTTCCTTCTCCGCTTCGGAGTAGCGCCCGACCTCCTTCTGCGTCTTGAAGACCAGCCGCAGCGGGATTTCGTTGTAGCCCAGTTCCGAGCGGAACTGTCCTTCCAGATAGCGCCGGTAGTTTTCGTCGAACGCTGCCGGATTGTTGCAGAACAGGACGAACGTCGGCGGCCGGGTGCTGACCTGCGTGCCGTAGTAGACCTTGCCGATCTTGCCCTGATAGGCGCGCGGCCGGCGTTTGCGGAAGGCGTTGGCCAGCGCCGCATTGACCTGTGCGGTGCGGACCTCCAGCGCGCCCAGCTCGTACAGCTCCCGCGCGGCGGCGATCAGCGGCCAGACGTTTTCGCCGGTCTTCGCGCTTACGCCTGCCAGCCGGCAGAAGTACAATCCCGGCAGGTTTTCTCCGATGTATTCCTGAAAATCGCCCAACGTGATGTTCGGCCGCGATTCGCGTACCAGATCCCACTTGTTGAGCGCGATGATGCAGGGTTTGCTCTCCTCCGCGATCAGCGAGCCGATCCGCTTCTCGACCTTACTGATCTCCTCGGTGGCGTCCATCAGCAGGATCACGACGTCAGCGCGGCGGATGGCGCGTTCGCTGCGCATGTGGCCGTAGAATTCCATCACGTCGTCCATCTGGCCGCGCTTGCGCAGGCCGGCGGTGTCGATGGCGATGAATTTTTCTCCGTCACGCTCGACCAGAATGTCCACCGAGTCGCGGGTGGTGCCGGGAGTGTCGGAGACGATGGTGCGCTGCGTACCGCAGATGGTGTTGACGATCGAGGATTTGCCGACGTTGCGCCGCCCGACGAAGGCGACCTTCATGTAATTCTCGCCATAGATCGGGGCTTCGTCCTCGACCTTCGGCGGCAGCTTGGCGACAAGGGCTTCTTCGAGCTCGTCGATGTTGCGGTTCTCGATCGCGCTGACCGCCACCGCATCCCCGAAACCAAGCTCGTGAAAACTGGTGAGGCGCTCTTCCATCCTCGTGGTGTCGACCTTGGTGGCGACAAGGAGGACCGGGCAGTTGGCCTTGCGCAGCCTGGCCGCAACCTCCAGATCCAGCGGGACCACTCCGTCGCGGGAGTCCACGCAGAAGAGAATCAGGTTTGCCTGCTCAATGGCAACGGTGATTTGCGCGTCGACCGGAGCCTCCAGCCCCTGCTTGTCGACTACGCCGATGCCGCCGGTGTCGATCAGGTCGAAGGTCCGTTCCCCGATGGTGAGCGGATACAGCACCCGGTCGCGGGTCACGCCGGCGACGGGGGCTTCGATGGAGATGCGGCTGCCCACCAGACGGTTGAAGAGGGTGGACTTGCCGACGTTCGGGCGGCCGATGATGGCCACGGAAAAGTAGGACATAATGCGTGCATACCTCGCTTGCTTAAACGCCGCCGGGCAGCCGGCATCCCGCCGCGGCCCGCGCACGTCTGAAAACGACCGGCTGTTCCGGTCAAATGAAACCGGCCGGTAGGGTTCCCCCGCCGGCCGTTCGCATTGTACTCAAAACCCGCTGCCGCGCAAGAAGTTGCGGCTGGAATCCGCAAACTTTCCCCATTTGCCCGGCTAATCGTTTTCTTTTCCGGCGGCCGGGAGTTCCTTTGCTCCCAGGTCCTCCTTCATTTGCGGCGACAATTCCGGGAGTTCCGCCGGTTCGATCGGAATCAGCTCGCCCTTCCACCGCGCCATCAGGTGGAAGTATAGCGCCAGCAGGAGCGTCGCCAGCAGGAATGCCACCGGCGCGCCGACCACAATGATGAGCGCGATCAGAAGGACGACGCCGATGTAGTAAAAGACCCCGTGGCCGTTGTCGCCGACGATTTTTCCGTTGTTGATCACCCGGACATTGACGATAAAGCCGTCTTGCGCGAGGTTGAAGGCGCTGAACATCGCCGCGTCAGGCCGGTACAGCGACGGATTGAGGTTCAGGAAAAAAAAGTTGCTCTGGGAGGGGACGACATACATGCAGGCCACGGTGCGCTGCCCGGTTTCGTCCGGCCAGCTCAGGCCAATGTCGGCCAGGGATTGCTCCTTTCCCTGCTGGCAGTTCAGCATCTTTTCCAGCAGATCTTTGGAGCGGGTGAGGATGACGGTATTGTTGGCGCGCAGGAGGTAAATCGCCCCCATAATGCCCGGGATGTTGAGGCGGCGGACGAAATTCACCTTTTCGACCTCGATGCTGTCGCGGTCCTTGACGAAGTCTTTGGCCACATCGCGCAGGATGATTTTTTCGATGTCGTGCGCATTGTTGCTGTAGAGAATGTAGAGCGTCTCGCCCTCGATCTCCGCGACCGCCGCGCGCTCCACCATCCCCGCAATGACCGCCCGCGGCGTGTCCAGTTCAGAGCGGCGGAAGAGGATGTCCTTGTAGAAGGAGCCGGCAAAACCGGCCGCCAGTCCGATCTGCGCCTTGGCGCTGTCATTCCAGAGCGGCATTACGGAAAGGTTCGAGAGCAGGGTATGGTTGCAGTTGATGACCCGGACGCTGTTGGCTTTGACGGGAATCAGCGCAAAGACCTCGTCCTTCTTGCCATCGCCGATCCAGAGCCAGACCCCCGTCAGCAGCAGGATCAGAAAGAGCAGGATCCCCCACGGAAACAGCCGCCGTCCGCTCATGCAGCGGCAGGGTTCGACGGTCTTTTGCGGCAGAAGCGCGGCCGGGGCTGCCTCGGGGTTTTCCGTGCCGCAGGAGCATTGTTTGTTTTCATCCATGGTAGGGCAAGTCCTGTCAGTCTCTTCGAAGGTACGCTAACCGCCGGGGTCAGCACATTTGCCGCAACAACTCGCGGACGTCGTGTTCGCTGACGTCCCGGATGTTCGCCCTGGTCGAAGCGGAGGCCATCACCTCCGGCACGATCAGGTCGTAATCGGCGGCGGGTATTTTAAAGGGTTTCAGGTTGCCGGGCAAGCCGAAATCCCGCAATTTCTGCAGCACCCAATCCGCGGCGTCCATTTGCAGCGTTCCGCTCAGGAGCGCATACTTGCGTTCCGCCGCCTGCTGGTTGAAGCGCAGGGCATAGGGCAGGACGATGCCGCACAGCTCGCCGTGCCGGATATCATACCGGCCGCCGAGGGGATTGGCGAAGCCGTGGACGATGCCGAGTCCGGAGTTGCTGAAGGCCATGCCGGCCATAAGCGAACCGTTGGCGCAATCGGCGCGGGCCTGCTCGTCGCCGGGATTCGCCAACGCCTTCGGCAGCGCGTTTGCCAGCAACACAACCGCATGATATGCCAGCGCTTCGGTGATATCCGTGGCGTGGCGTGAAAGGAAACTTTCGATGGCCTGCGTCAGCGCGTCAAGGCCGCTGCGCGCGACCACCGCCGGCGGGGTGAGCCGCCCGAGTTCGGGGTCGACCAGCGCCAGCACCGGCAGCATACTGACATCGCGCAGGCCGCGTTTGAGCTTACGGGAACTGTCCTGCAGGACGGTCACCCGCGTTACCTCGCTGCCTGTGCCGAAGGTGGTCGGGATGGCGATCAGCGGATAACCGCCGGGTTGGAAGGCCTCGCCATCGAAGACCGAGGCGACCCTCTGGCCGCAGCCGGAAAACTTCGCCACCGCCTTCGCCGCGTCCAGACTGCTGCCGCCGCCGATGCCGAGCACCAGATCACAGCCCTCATCATGAAAGAACGATACGCCCGATTCAATGTCTTTCACCTCGGGATCATTGCCGATCCCGGAAAACAGGCAGGTGGCGATGCCGGCCTGATGCAGCATCTGCTCCAGCCGGCTGATGATTCCCTGCTCCTGCAAGGCGCGCCGCCCCGTGACAATCAGGCATTTTTTGCCAAGCCCCGATACCTGCTGCGGCAACGTCGAAAAACAACCGGCTCCGGTCACGATCTTCCCGACGGTGCAAAATAAGTCTGACATCAGCCCCCCCCCCCTTGTAAAAAATGATCGAATGCTTTCCCCTACCCTGTGCAAACTATACATCATTATTTAAATTTGTCAAGCTGATAATACTCAAATTCGTGTGATCGTGAGCCATGATAGCGTTAGCGTCCCGCGCGAGGAGGTGTGCGCCGGGGGAGAAACGGGCTGATGGGCGCAAAAACTGGGCGCAAAAACAATGCTCCGGCATTTTTTTGCCCGTTTCAGCGGAGTCGCCGGCGTCGATTTGTGGGGGAATCTTGCAAATCGTGCAAGGGCGGCAGCGGCACGACCGGGAGTTGACGAGTTGGCGAATATTCCGGAAGCGGTGTAACACGTCCGGGTCAGGAAAGCAGCCAAGCCAGCGCGGCCAATCCCATATAGCAAAATACCGCGATAAAGACCCCGCCCATGAGCTTTTCCATTTCCATACTCCTTGACTGAATTGTAGCACGAGGGGATGGGTATGTCAAATTACGGCGCGAATGGGGCGGAATGCTCCGGTACACACTCGGTCAGGGATATTTCGTGCCTTGGTATCGTCTCGTTGCCACCCGATCGTTCGTTCCGTCTTGTACGATTAAAGTTGGAATGGGCGGCGGCGCAATTTTCGGTCAACCCCTTGTAATGGCTGGGGGTTATCGTAGGATTAGCGAGTTCCTGCCGGAATGTGTATCCGGCCGGATTTTTTTGATGCCGCCCTCCGGATGGGACGGTTTTTATTCACCAGTTGCAGTATCGTTTTGGCAGGGTGCTCCGCCGCCCGCTGTCACCGGGGCAGCAAGCACGGCAGCGGCCTCCCTACCACGGAAAGGCAGGTTTTGCACTATGGTCAGACCCGGAAGATATGGTCTTGTAAACAGCGCCATCGCAGAAGATGAGCTCAATGCCGCGGTTCTCGCCGCAATGGGCGGAGCTACCATCGACTGTCTCGACAGCATCACCACCGATCAGGAGTTCAAGGTCGGCGAGATCGTCACCGGCGTGGTTCGCCGGATCGACGCCGAGGATGTGGTCGTGGACATCAACTACAAGTCCGAAGGCTTCATCCCCCTCGTCGAATTCGCGATGGGCGAGGAACCGAAGATCGGCGACACCATCGAGGTGTTGCTGGAAGAGATCGACGAGAACGCCGGCGAAGTGGTGCTCAGCAAGCGCAAGGCCGACCGCATCCGCGGTTGGGAGCGCATCATGAACGAGCACGACGTGGGCGACATCATCATCGGCCGCGCGGTGCGCAAGATCAAGGGCGGTCTGCTGGTCGACATCGGCGTGCCGGTCTTCCTGCCCGCCTCGCAGGTCGATATCCGCCGCATCGGCGACGTGGGCGAGTACATCGGCCGCGAGCTGGAATGCAAGATCATCAAGATCGACCGCGAACGCCGCAACATCGTTCTTTCGCGCCGTAAGCTCCTCGAAGAAGAGCGCGACAAGAAAAAAGCCGAAGTCCTCAAGACGCTCGTCAAGGGCGAGGTGCGCAAGGGTACGGTCAAGAACATCACCGACTTCGGCGCATTTGTGGACTTGGGCGGCATCGACGGCCTGCTGCACATCACCGACATGAGCTGGGGCCGCGTGTCCCACCCGTCGGAGGTGGTGAAGATCGATCAGGAGATTCAGGTCCGCGTTCTCGATTTCGATCTCGAACGCGAGCGTATTTCCCTCGGTCTCAAGCAGATCTCCAGCAACCCCTGGGAGACGATCGAGCAGAAGTACCCGATCGGGTCGCGCGCCACCGGTCCGGTGGTCAACATCATGCCTTACGGCGCCTTCGTCAAGCTCGAAGACGGCATCGAGGGTCTGGTGCACATCTCCGAGATGAGCTGGACGCGTCAGGTCAGCCACCCTTCCGAGATGGTCTCCATCAGCGATCAGGTTGAGGTCATCATTCTCGACATCAACAAGGAAAAGCAGGAGCTGTCGCTGGGCATGAAGCAGACCGAGGCCAATCCGTGGGCGCAGGTGCAGGGCAAGTACCCGCCCGGCAGCTACGTGCGCGGCAAGGTCCGCAACATGACCAACTACGGCGCGTTCATCGAGCTCGAGGAGGGCATCGACGGTCTGCTGCACATCAATGACATGAGCTGGACCAAGAAGATCAACCACCCGTCGGCCCTGCTGACGAAGGATCAGGAGATCCGCGCGGTTGTGCTCAGCGTCGATCAGGAGAAGCGTCGCGTCGCCCTCGGCCTCAAGCAGCTTGAGGAAGATCCGTGGGTCCGCGACATCCCGGAGAAGTTCCACGCCGGCGACATCATCGAGGGCGTGGTGACCAAGCTCACCAACTTCGGCGCGTTCGTCGAAATCGGCAGCGATCTCGAAGGTCTGCTGCACATCTCCGAACTCTCCGACCAGAAGGTCGAGAAGCCGGAGGACGTGGTGCAGGTCGGTCAGCGCGTGACGGTGATGGTCATCAACGTCGACACGCAGGACCGCAAGATCGGCCTGTCGCTGCGCGCGACCGGCGGTCTTGATGAGGCGTTCCTCGCCCGTCAGAAGGCGCAGGAAGCGGCCGCCGGCGGCAACGCATAGTTCCCCGGTCTTGCAATTCGCACCAACCTGACAGGCGGCATCCGTTACGGATGCCGCCTGTTTTTTTATTCCCCAAGGGCATATCGCGCCCCCGGTGTATGGGCTTTTCGGCAACCTACTCCACTAACGACCTCCAGAGGGAACACAGGCAATTCATTTGTCGGCGTCGGACTTCCGGCTGCGCCGCCCGAAAATTTGTTCGCAGTACGCCCGTTGAACCACGAATGGCGGGCGAGAGCAATCCGGGCAAACGCTCTCGCGTGTGCGGGATGGGTACTACCGCGTGGAGTTATCCTTGCATCGGGGAGGGACGTTCGCACAAAACGAAGCGCCGCCCCTTCCTGTAGCCGCAGGGCATCTGGAATACAAGCCGGGCCACATCGCGTGAAGGTACGGTGAACTACCGGGAATAACGAAAGCCCCGCCATGGTCGACGGGGCTTGACGTTTTCAGAATTTGTTATCTGTCTGGAGTGGTCTTCGTGCCTGAGGGCAGAGCTCGCTCACGGTACCCTCTACTCCGGCGTTTGGTATCGTCGACAAACCCGTCGGTGTCCCCGGAATAGAATCTTCCATCGGTCGCGGAGAGGGTTGCCGAAGACGAAGAAATCCCCGTGGCTACGCCCGAACCTCGACGCTGCCGCCGGCGGCTTCAAGGCGGGTCTTGATCTTCTCCGCTTCCAGCGCATTCACCCCGGAAAGGAGTGTTGCGGGGGTGGCGTCGACCAGCTCCTTCGCTTCGGAAAGTCCGAGGCCGGCAACCTCCCGGACGACTTGAATCAGCGCAATTTTATTCGCACCGGAAGCGGTCAGCACGACCTGAAAGGTCAGACCCGCGCCGGCGGCCGGGGTGTCGTGGCCGACGGTCTTGTCCTCCGGAGTCTTGAGCGGCTCGCTCGCGGCCTTGGAGATTTCGTCCTTCATCTCGCTGACGCCCTTGCGGAAGGAAACGAGTCCCTTGCCGAGGGTGCGTCCAAGGTCTGGCAGCCGGTTGCCGAAGAGCAGCACGGCGACGACGGCGATAATCACCCATTCCCAGGCGCCAATGTCGATGAAGGGCAGGATGGCGGGGAACGACATTACCGATAGATTCATGCGTTGTCTCCAGACCTTTGGTTGCGCGGCCAACGGCAATTTGATTTCGGAAAAAGTTGACGGATTTTATTATTCGCAAACGCGGCGGCGAATCAAGAGAATTGCGCGGTCAGGGTTTCACCTTGAGATTGAACTTCGACTGGCCGGCTTTTTTGATGAGGTCGGTGGCTTGGGCAACCAGACCGTAGGGCGCGTCGCGGTCGGCGTTGATGACCACGACCGGATCCTTCTGGACGGCGCGCATCTTTTTGATTTCGTCCTCAAGCGTGGCGAAGGCGACTTCTTTCTTCTGCAGATAAATCTTGCCGTCTTTGGTGATGGAAAGGATCTGCACTTCATCCTTGGCGACTTCCTTGCTCGCGCCGTTGGGCAGGTTGACCGCGATGCCGCCATCCTTCTCGAACTTTGCGGCGACCAGCACGAAAATGACCAGCAGGAACATGACGTCCAGCAGGGAGGTCACGTTGATATCTTTGCCGCGGGTGGTTCCGTTCGGAGCGAATTTCATCGGTCAGAATCCCGGTTATCCGGTTAATTGCGCACGCGCAGCATCAGGCCCACCGCAAGGCGCTCCATCTCCAGTACAATGTCACCGATCTTGCGGCCAAAATAATTGGACGCCACGTAGGCGGGAATCGCCACGATCAGGCCGAAGATGGTCGTTACCAGCGCGTAGGCTATGCCGCCGGAGAGGCTTTGCATCTCCGCGCCGCCGGCCTTGGCGATGCGGCCAAAGACCTCATACATGCCAGTCACGGTTCCCAGCAACCCCAGAAGCGGGGCGATGGAGGCAATGATATCGAGGGCCATGATGCCGAAGCTGATGGCGTGAGCGGCACGCCGGCCGGCACCTTCAACCAACGTCTCGGCTTCCTCGCGTCCGAGTTTGCGGCTCATCAGAACCGTCAGCAGAACCTCCGCGAGCGGGCCGCCGATTTTGCGGCACAGCGACTCCGCCTGCGGACACTCATCGTCGGTGCGGATGCCGACGGCCATTTCCGTCAGCGACTGCGGGAAGAGGGCGCTGCGGCGCAATATCAGGATGCAGTACAGGATAAAGCCTACCATCACCACCGACAGCGCGATCAGCACGTAGCCGACCGTACCGCCTTGCGCTATCAAATCGCTTACGGAATATTCACCCATGTCTCACCTGCTGCTGCCCCGGGTCTGATGAGCGGGGGCAATCTGTCCGGCCGGACAACATCGTCGCGGCGTGTGAATGAAATTATTACCCGCCCTGCACGGCGGCCAGAATCTGCTGCTTATACCACGCCGTTTCGGCGGCAATGTCCTTGGCGGCGATGATGCCGGTGCAGACCGCCACCGCCCGCGCGCCGGCCTGCAAGACCTGCGGCAGCGTCTGGCGGTTAATCGAGCCGATGCAGAAATAGGGGATCTTGGCGTTTTGCGCCGCCCAGCGGACGTACTCCAACCCCACCGGGGCACGATGCTCCTTGGTCTTGGTCTCGAATACCGGCCCGACCGCGAAGTAGTCCACCCCGTCGCGAACCGCGAGGTCGGCAAGCTCGGGATTCGAGGTGCTCTTGCCAACGATTTTGTCCTGCCCGATCAGGCGCCGAACCAGATTGACCGGCAGATCGCCCTGCCCGACATGTACTCCGTCGGCGCGAACCAGTTTGGCGACATGCGGCCGGTCGTTGACCAGAAAGATCGCCTGTGTGCCGCAGACCTGCCGCATCATCAGGGCCAGTTGGTAAAATTCGCCATCCTCCATCTCTTTCTCGCGCAACTGGATGACATCCGCCCCGCCGGCTACCGCTTCGCGCGCCGCCGTCAGGGCGTCCGCCGATGCGAGCTTGCCGGTGATCAGGACGTACAGCCGCGCCGCCGCGAGGCGCTTGCGCAATTCGGTTCCCGAGATCATGAGATTCTCCAGATCGTAGATGGAATACCGCATTTCCTCAAACAGGGCCGCCGCAGCCGGGGAGACCACCTTGCCGTACTCCTCCAGCACCCGCAGCGACTCTTGCAGGCGTTTGATGTTTGCCTTAACGACTGCGGCCGCGTCGGCGCGGGCGAATTCGGTCGGGGCGCTAATCTTCGTACCGACATCACCGGCTGTGTCGCGGCAGCTTTCGGGGCTGCGGCCAGTGGCGTCCCGGAGTTGCCGCTCGGCGTCGCGCAGGCGGTGGCGCATCTGCTTCCAGCGTTCGCAGAGTGGCGCGGATTCGAGAAAAAAACGGGCGTATTCCTCGCAGACGCGCAGGGCTTCCTGTGTCCGGTTAAGGTTGGCATCCAGAATGCGCAAAACCCCCGAGTCGATCATATCCTCATATCCCTCCACCTCTTTCATTATAGTCAACGCCCTGTGCATTGCAAACCCGCGCCCATAAAATCCCCTTACGGGGGATGGGGACGGTAGCGCAGGTCCTTCGGCTTTGGCGGTCGCATGGAACCCTGCGGTTCGGCAAGGGGTTCCGCGGAATAAATCCGCCCACAAAGAAAAACCGCCCGTGGCGGGTATGCCAAGGGCGGCTCTATGGGTTTATGCGGATCTTGTGCGTTCGTTACTTTTGGATCTCGACGGTCGTGGCCTTGCGGATGTCGTCCGGCAGGGTCAGGTTGCGGCCGCTCTCGGTGTCGAAGATGTGCGCCTTCGTCAGATCGGCCGTCAGTTCCACCTCTTCCTTGGACAAACGGTCCTTGTAGTGCGGGTCAATGCTGGCGACATAGGTCTGTTCGCCGGCGCGGAAGTGCGCCAGAATCTCCTCGCCCAGCATTTCCGATACCTCCGGTGTGCCGCGGAAGATGATGTCGTCGGCCGTCGGGTTGATCGCCAGCTTGAACGCGCGCAGGCGGATGCCGAGGGAGATCTTTTTCCCCACATAGTCCTTGACCTGCTCGCACTTGTCGGCGGGGATGGGGCATTTGACTGCGCCGCCGTCGAAGACGAGGACCCCCTTGTCGTGCCGGAGGATGCCGTTGAAAATGTTCATCGGCGGGGTACCGATAAACCGGGCGACGTACAGCGTGGCCGGGTAATCGAAGATCTGATTCGGGGTGCCGACCTGCTCGATCACGCCAACGTTCATCACGCAGATGCGGTCGCCGAGGGTCATCGCTTCGATCTGGTCGTGCGTTACGTACACCATCGTCGTCTTCAGGCGGCGGTGCAGTTGCAAAATCTCCTTGCGCATCTCCACGCGCATCTTCGCGTCAAGGTTCGAGAGCGGTTCGTCAAAGAGGAACACCGCCGGTTCGCGCACGATCGCGCGGCCCATCGCCACACGCTGGCGCTGACCGCCGGAAAGCTGTTTCGGGCGACGCTCCAGCATGCTGGTGAGGCCCAGAATCTTCGCCGCATCCTGCACGCGCTTGTCAATCTCGTCCTTGGGGAACTTGCGCAGCTTCAGGCCGAAGGCCATGTTCTCGTACACCGTCATGTGCGGGTAGAGCGCGTAGTTCTGGAAGACCATCGCAATATCGCGGTTCTTCGGTGGGACATCATTGACCACCCGGTCACCGATGGCGATGGTGCCCTTGCTGATCTCTTCCAGACCCGCAACCATGCGCAGCGTCGTGGACTTGCCGCAGCCGGAAGGGCCGACCAGCACCAGAAACTCGCCGTGCGCGATCTTCAGGTTAAAGTCGTTCACCGCCTTGAAGCCGTTGTCGTAAATCTTGTAAACGTGGGACAGGTTCACCTCTGCCATTTTTCCCGCTCCTTATTGCGCAATGGGCCGCTCGGCCCGGTTCTTTCGTTCGGTTCCACCCGATCTTCGTTCCGGTTGACAAACACACTTACCGAGGAACGTCGCTTCTTGCCGGCTTTCAAGCCATTGACAGGTAGAAATAATGATGCTACTTGCTCAAATTGACAGAAAGAATTTGTAATTTCAGACAAATTAACTTGATTGATTGCTTGTTTGGGTTAAGTTTACCTTGTTTTCGCTTTTGCGCAACTCTTGTTGTCTGAATTTTTTTGTTTTTCCGGCAAATGACGGGAGTTAGGCGGGGATGGGGGATACTGGCGGGAAGTCCGGTGTGTGTCCGGCGATTATTTGATGGGTGTGTGTGATAGCATTGTGCCGCCGGGGCTGGGTAGTCCGGGATGGCTGGCGGGCAGGGGGGGGGGGGATGATGGTGGAGAATGGTTACCGGATTTTGGCTGGGGAGGCGTTAGCGTTTTCTGGCGCAGGGGCGCTGCCGGTTCTGGAGGGGCCGGCGGAGTTGCGGTTTTCCGGTGCG
>CAYWTJ010000050.1:0-2689 GCA_964460225.1 uncultured Planctomycetaceae bacterium
GGGCTTGCTGGGCGATCTGGTGGAATCGGCTTACAAGCGAGAGGCGCAGCTTAAGGATGCCGGCGGTTCGATGCCCGGTTACGGCGGGGTGATGGACATGCTCGACAGTCTGGTCATCAATGCGCCAGTCATGTATATTTACCTGATTGTTGTGGTCGGCGCGCGTCCAGCCGCGTAGAGGTGCCCGCGCTGGCGGCGGATGACGGGCGTACTTTTCCGTAAGGCGTACGGACATGGTGAAGCGGATCTACATACTCGGCCGCAGCGGCCCCGACACCTTCGCGCTCGAGCGCAACATCCGGACCGCGCTTGCGGCGGCCGGTTTGCCGCGCTGCACGATTCGCATCTTCGATGATGAGGAGATGTATCTGAAGTATGGCATTGGTCTGCTGCCGTCGCTAGTGATCGACGAAACCGTCCGCGTCATCGGGCGGATTCCGCCGGTGGAGGAGTTGCTGAATATCTTCTATCTCATCGGCGCTTGCCAGCCCAAACCCGGCGCGCCAGTCTGGAATCCGAAGATCGACTGAATTGCGGAATGGCGTTTCATGCTTCCATCCGTGGACGCCGGTGGTACCAAAATAACGCGGTGTCAGTGGTGGAAAAGACGGGGCGCGGCCGGTGTTCCCACTTTTTCGGCTTGCGCCACCGGCCAGCGGAGCGATCCCCTATCATGAATGGTCGTGAACGGCACCCGTGGTTTTGCTTTGCGCTCTTGCTGCTGCTGCTGGCCGCTTGGGTCGGCAGCTATCTGCTGCTGCGCCCCAAAGACGCACCGTTTTACACCCCGCCGCCGAAAACAAGCTCCATGCCCGTTCGCTTTTCCCGTTCGTCCAGTTATGGGATCAATTACGCGTCAGACCAGAAGCTCGGCTCTGTTTATACCGTCCTGTACTACCTGCATATTCCACTAAACGCCTTTGACCGGCGCATTCTTGGCAATCCGGTCATAATGGAGCACGAGCCCACCGAGATGATTCATTTCGACTTTGGCGCTCAGTTCTGATTCCACCGCGCGAAGGTCGTCTTCGTTGCTCCCCGGATGATCCGGAGCGGCTCGCAATCCGGCGCCGGCCCTTTTCGCTCCCGGCGTGCGTTCCCCCTTGCGCCGGGTCTGCGTTCAGCCTATCATTCAATCAAAGTTGAATCGATGATTTCCGGCTTTTTTCGTGAACCACTTTTTTACCCAATTCACCGAAAAACGCGAAAAGAGGTAGTTTTTATATCTACCGTTATAAAAAGGGGTTGTATTGTTGATCGTGCCTGTTTTGCGGATTTTTCGAAACGCAGAAACTTGACAATACACGAATTGCTGTATAATGCATTGTGTTGTATTTGTGTGGCAAGGCGGATGCTTGTCAGGGTTCGCAATCGTGCCGGCGGGTGTTACGGCTGTGGGCGGACGGGGAATTTTGCCGATAACGGCATGTGTTTGATTCGTTTTTTGATAGGGGCTGTGCATGTCTGCGAGCGAGTTTGAGCCGATTGGTGCGTTTTCCTGCGGCGGGGTGAAGTTCGGCGGCGGCGCGCCGCTGTTTCTGATTGCCGGGCCGTGCGTGATCGAGTCCGCGACGCATCCGGCGTTCATGGCGAAGGAGATCGCCGCCATCGCCAAGGGGCTGGGGATTCCGTACATCTTCAAGGCGTCGTATGACAAGGCCAACCGCTCCAGCGTCGGCAATTTTCGCGGCCCCGGCATCGAGGAGGGGCTGGAGATTCTGCACGGCGTCAAGCAGGAGTTCGGCCTGCCGATCCTGACCGACGTCCACGGGCTGGAGGACATTCATGCCGCCGCCGAGGTGGTGGACGTTCTGCAAATTCCCGCTTTCCTCTCGCGGCAGACCGACATTCTTGTCGAGGCGGCGCAGACCGGGCGGGTGGTGAACATCAAGAAGGGGCAGTTCCTTGCGCCGTGGGACATGAAGAACGCGGTCGGGAAGGCGGCATCGTCCGGCAACCGCAAGATCTGCATCACCGAGCGCGGGGCGAGCTTCGGGTACAACAATCTGGTCAGCGATTTTCGCGGCCTGCCGATGATGCGCAAGTTCGCGCCGGTGATCTTTGACGCGACGCACAGCGCGCAGCTTCCCGGCGGGCAGGGCAGTTGCAGCGGCGGCGACCGCGAGATGGCGGAGGTGCTCGCGCGCTGCGCGGTGGCGGCCGGGGTGGACGGAATTTTTCTGGAGGTTCACGACAACCCCGATCAGGCGATGTGCGACGGGCCGAACATGATCAAGCTTTCGCGTTTGGAGGGATTGCTGCGGACGCTGTTGGCGATCAAGGCCGCCGCCGGGGTGTAAGCGAAAGTCCAGTAGGGGAAGAGCGCAGACGCGCGGCAAACAGCGCGGGGCGCAGAGAGGGAGCAAGGAAAAATGGAAGTAATCAACGCCGGGGTTCCCGGACACAGCACCCGCGACATTCTGGCGCGACTTGAGAAGGATTGTCTGGGCTTGCGGCCATCGCTGGTCGTTCTGAAGACCGGCACCAATGACGCGCTGAACTCGCATAACCTCGTTCCGCTGGCGGAGACCGAGGCAAATTTGCGCGCGATCTGCGCGGGCGTGCTCGCGAGCGGGGCGAAGCTGCTGATTTGCACGATGCTGACCTATACCGAGGACTATCTGCTGCTGCGCCATGGAGGCAAGGAGCCGTATGGCGAACTGCCGCCGGAGGAGCGCTTCGCCCGGCT
>CAYWTJ010000051.1:0-27748 GCA_964460225.1 uncultured Planctomycetaceae bacterium
ATCTCCGCGCGGCGCTCGGGCGAGCAGATGTCCGCAACCAGAGGCGTCAGGCCGTCGAGTCCCATGTTGAAGTTCGCGCCCGATTCGTGGCGCAGCAGCCCCTGTGGCTGACCGGCTTCGTTGTGCCGGACGTAGCCGTAATACCCGGCCGCTTCGTCCCAGCTATGCGTTTCGAGCGCCTGCGTAAAGGTTCGGATGTCCGTCTCATACGCGGCGAGGTCCTGCGTCAAGCCGAGATCGGTCGCAGCGGCGAGGAGAATCTTTGCCGTGCGGATGGCGTGCGCGGTGTTGATCGTCGGCGCGGCGCGCCCGCCCAGCTCGGCCCGGTGTGCATGAAAAAAGTGCTGCGGCGGATAGTCGTCCCAGCCGCCGGAGTTGTAGAAATAGCTCCATGTCGCCAGCAACCCGGACGGCAGCCGCGTGTCGGACCCGCCCGCGCGTCCGGCGAGGAATTCGTGATACTGCTTCAAACGCGGATAAAAATACGCCAGCAGCGAGCGGTCTTGCGTGCGATTGCAAAGCTCGTGAAATAAATAATGCTGCACCGGCACCGGCGAGCCGTGGTGGATGAAGGCGCATTCCGGATCGCCGGGTTCGCACAGGTAGGCGTTGAGGTTGTCCACCGCGCGCTCGATGTCCAGCTCCAGCAGGCCGAGGCCGATGAAGCCCGAATCCCACGTGTAGAGGGAGTCCCACCAGCGCCCCGGCGTGTGGTGCCGGATGTGCCGGCCCTTGGCGAACGCGGGATACACGCAGTTGAGCATCGTCGTCGCGGCCATCAGCCGCTGCCCGGTTTCGTGCGCGGCGCCGTCGGTATTTCCCTCGCAGCGCAGCAGCGTCCGCGCGGCTTCCTGCCAGCGAATCTCCAGATCCGGCGCGTCCCGCCGCGCCCCCGCCAGCAGCGCGCCGGCCGCCGCCCCGACGCCCTGCGCCACCAGCCCGTAAACCACGCGCTCCGAGCGCGGCTGCAAGACCAGCGGCCGCAGAAAGACCTCGGAGAAATGCCCATCGCCAGCGCCCCGGAAGGTGTCGCTGACATGGTTGTGAATGCGGTCGTAAAACCCCGGCTCCAGCTCGTCCATAAAGTGCTGCCGGAGCGTGTATTCGCCTTCCGACCACCACAGCGCATACGCCTGCGGCAGATCGGGGTATTGCAGAAGAAGGCTCTGCTCCACCGACCCCGGCCGCACCTGCGGCTGCCGCCCCTGCCCCGCCGGCGGGAAGGCGCATTGCCCCAACGTTTCGCACGAGGCAAGCGCAAAGCCGTCAAGATCAATACCAGCCCCGCCTTGCGAGACGATTTCAAACGAATGCGAACCCGCCGCCAGCGGGCCGGTCGCCAGCGTCGCAACCGCGAAATCGCCGGTGCCGGACAGCTCAAACGAACCGCGCACATCCCCTGAAAAATCCAGCCGCAGGGTCGTTCCCGCCGCCTGCCGGTAGCGCACCAGCAGTCCGGCGTTGGGCAGGTCGCGCGCCAGCGTGAAGGCATACGCCGCGCGGTCGCCGGCATCCTGTCCGAAGTTCTGGCCGATGGCGGTGGCGTTTACAAACCCGCCCGCCCGAATCTGTCCCCGGCGCAAACCGTCCCATACCAGCCCATCCTGCGGGCGGAGCTTGGCAAAAGATAGCGTTGTAAAGTCAACTGCGTCGACCCAAAGACCATCCGCCGGCAGCGCCGCCGAGGCCGGGTGATGCGGCGGGTAGTGCAACGACGCCAACAGATGCAGCGTCAGATTTTGCGGGGCATCGGTATCGTTGACCATCCGCACCCGCATCAGGCGGAGGTTCGTGTTCTGCGGCTCATACGGCGCGAACCCGATGTCGCAGAAGACCCGGTCTTTCCACTCCAGCTCATGACGATGCGAAAAAACGGAGAGATCGGCCGACGACTCCCACGGGTGATAGCCGCACTCCCAGCGGACATTGGGCAGAACGGTCTTGCGCCGGTAAATGCCCGGCGCGGCGCAGAGATCGAAGCGCGCCCCGCGTTCGGCGTCGGCGATGTGCGAAAGCCCGATGTACTTCTTGCTGAACGGCCCCCAGTCCCCCAGCCGCAGATCATGACTGCCCCGCAACAACTCCCGGCTCATCGCACTCTCCCGTTTCTTGCGCCCGCGCCGGCGCAATCGCCGCCAGCCCGGACACATAAAGTATGGTATGGTACGATGGACATCATATCCGACCCTATGGCACTATTCAAACCAAAGCGCATGAAAACGGAAATTTTCCGGCAACCCGATCAACGCGCCGCAATTGGCAGGCAACAGTTACACGACAACGGCCCGCCGACGGAAGCCGGAGGGCCGTTGTAGGATTGTCGACAAATCGCCGCAGCCAGAACAAGCAGACCAAAGCAGCATACCAGCCGACTCAAATCATGCTGTATCTATTTTTGCTTAATGATTTCTCCTCGCAGACTGGCGGCCATTCTCAAAAACAGGGCAACTCATATTCGCAACATACAAAGAAACGATCAGTACAAGCAGATCCATTCTCCATTAGTATTCCAATAATAACTGATTCCGCTATTTTTCATGAAGCTCGAATTAGGATGATAACTACTAAACGTAAACAACGTTCCAGGCTGAATCGTATTCACATGCCCATCGGCAAAGCTCATATTCAGGCGCTCGCCATGCACCATCCACAATCCTTGAAATTGGCTGTCGTAATGATAATCCCCCCAATAGCCATAGGCGGATCCCCCATATGGAGGGAATCCATCCGTCAATGGCAGTGGTTTTGGTGAAGAGCCTTTATAGGAGCAGGCTACGTCGGCAAAAAACGGGAATCTACCCGGGCTACTGAGTTTGGCGATCCGATACCACCCTCCTTCGTCTTTAAAAAAAGTGCCTGAGTACCCCCCAAAATCCCCAGAGGATAGCCCCCCTTGGTCGCAGGATGTTTCTTGACTTACAAACATACCATAACTGCCACCGGGTATCGTTGAGCAGATCAATGCTCCAGATTCGGGTGAGCCTACCACCTCAGAAAAGCCTGCGTTCTTGTATGCTTCATGCCAGAAGTGTCTTTTACCGTCTTTTAAGCGACACATCCCTTGGGGGATTAACCCGTAGTACGAATCCGCATACGATGCCTCAATCACGCACAGTTGCTGTAGATTGCTACTACAGCTTACGCCAATTGCAGCAACGCGCGCCTGCTGCAGACCCGGTAGCAACAGCGCTGCAAAGATAGCAACAATCGCCATTACGACCAGCATTTCAACCAATGTGAATCGACTCTGATTCATTTGCATCGATCACTCCTCTTTGCCAAAAACGCGACGCTTGATCGCCTCCGCTTTCGGTTCTTGGGTGTACTGACGCTGCGTCTGCTTTTCCTGTTCCATCGATCTTCCTCCTGTAAAATTTCTTGACAGCGCATAGATCCGCAGGCCGCTTGTAAAACTTCAGCTGATGCAAAACAGATCAAAGGGGGGCGTTTCCCGGTTAAGCCGAGACAACCGCCAGATTGTTTTCCTTGACTCGTCATTATAGGATGGCCCGGCGACCCAGTTAATACCGGACAGAATCTCTACACAGATGTCAATACCGCCGTTGCATGCGGGGCGAGTGTAAGGGTGTCGCAGCCAGTACAGTTGTTATAGATGTCGTTCCACTCTCCCGCGACGGAAACGGTCTGCGGGCGCGGGCTATGGTTGACGAGGAAGGTGAGGCGCACGCCGTCCCCGATCTGCGTGCAGACCTCGACCTCCGGCTGCGGGCGTTGCGCCAGCGGCAGAGCAATCCCGGCGGCGGGCAAAAGCCGCGCAAAAAAGTCGGCGTAAAACGTCTGGGTCGAGAAGGTCGTCAGATACCAGACCGTTCCCTTGCCGCACGCACGTTTGATGAGCGCGGGCGTTCTGGCATAAAAGCCAGCGGTAAAGGTCGCCTCGGCCGTAGCGCCCGCCGGCAGTTGCGGCGGCAGGTCGCAGAAGAGCCGGCCGTCGTAGTCGACGCCGTTCCAGCGGAAGGGCGTGCTTGTTTTTTCGTCGATGGTGGCGAAGCGGTTGATGTCCACGCCCAGCAACTCCCGCAGCGCCGGGTGCAACCGTCCCGGATAGATGCGCGCCGTTGCGTCCTTCATCCCACAGAAGGGGTGCCAGATCAGCGTGCCGCCTCCGCGCACGAAGTCACAGAGCCGGTTGGCGATGTCGTCGGTGAGCGCGCCCAGCGAGGTGACGACGAGAATCTTGTACCGGGTGAAGTCGCCGGCGGCTTCGAGGGTGTCGCAGTCGCAGCCGAGCGAGCGGATGCCGGCGTAGGCCTCCTTGCACTGATTGACGAACATTCGCTGCGGGCCGTTCCAATACACGCCTGTTTCCATAATCCAGCGGGTAGGGAAGTCAAAGAGCAAACCGATCTCGCTGCGGACGGCTGTCTTGTCGAGAACCGCCCCCGCACCGCGCAGCCAGTTGCCAACCCGCGCAACCTCGGGGAAGATGCTCAGGCGCTCGCCGTCGTAACCGGTGATGGTGCCGTGGTGCTGCTCGCACCCGAAGGGGCAGGCGCGCCAGCGGAAGTAAAATATCCCCTTCGCGCCGTTGGCAAGGCAGTGCATCGTCAGCCGCGCAACCTCGCCCGGCTCGGGGGTGTTCTCGGGATAACCGGGAATCGCGTGCGCGCCGCAGCGAAGCTCATGCACCTGAAAGCCGTTTGCGCCGGGCTTGTAGCAGCGGACATTCGCCAGCGCCAGCGCCGGGTCACGGGAATGCTCGCCGTAGGACGGGTAATAGTTCGTGCCGGTGATATCCAACTCCTGCGCCATATCGTAATAATCGGTCCGCGGATTCCAGAGCGTCTGGTTGTTGGTGGTCAGGAACTGTTGCGGCATGGCCAGCGCGCGCACGGCTCGCGCCTGCAGGCGGACGCCCTCGACGGTGCAGTCGCTGCGGAAGCGCCGCCAGTCGAGGCTATGGCCGGGGCTGTGAAAGGCCTTCGTCTGGCGGGTAGTCGGAATCTGCCCGAAGTGCTGGAAGTTCAGCCCCCAGAAGACCATGCCCCAGGCCTCGTTGAGCCGGTCGATCTGCTGATACTTCGCCTCGCACCAGCTCTGGAATTTGTGGCGGCAGAGCGGGCAGTGGCAATCCGGCTCGTCGCCATGTTCGTTGTCCAGATGCCAGCCGGCGACATCCGGGTCTTGTCCGTAGTGTTCCGCCAGCGCCCGCGCCAGCGCCGCTCCGCGCTCGCGCACCCACGGATGGTTGATGCAGAAGCTGTAGCGGCTGCCGAATTCGAGGATCGTTCCCTTCTCATCCTCGATGCGAACGGTCGGGTCGCGCTCGACCATCCATGCCGGCAGCGTCCGCAGCGGCGGGCAGAGCAGCAGTCGGATGCCGCGCGCGGAGGCCTTGCGCTTGAAGTCGTCCATCCACGCAAAGTCATAGACGCCTTCCGACGGCTCGAACAAAACCCAGGCAAACTCACCGACGCGCAGACAGTTCACCCCCGCCGCGACCATGTTGTCGAGGTCGTGTTCCCAGCGGGAAGGGTCGCGGTGTTCGGGATAATAGGCGGCTCCGAAATACAGCATGGCGTCTCCGTTCAAATGAGGAAGAAAATCATTGCATATCTGTCTGGAAGTATATAATGGTTTTTACCGGGACGAATGGCCTATCTGGTCGTTTTGCATGGCTTTTATGGTAAATGCCGCACGCGGCGGGAACTTCGGAGCAAACGAGCGGAGTGCGGGCGCGGCGGATTTGACGGGGGAGGGCGGCGTTCATGGCGGACGAAAAACTGCCGGCGCGGTTGCGGACGGCTCTGGAATTCAAAAAGATGATCTACCGCAGTCTTCCCTCCGGCGCACCGGGGCTGGTGGGGGCGGGGTCCTACCCCAAGATCAGCGACCGGCGCTATTATCACACTGCATACTACAAAGAGGAGGAGTACAGCGGGGTATACCTGCTGCGCGGGCGGGGCGTGTACCGCGACGAGAGCGGCTTTGAGACCGTGCTGGAGCCGGGGGATTTTTTTCATCGTCTGCCCGGGGTTCGCCACTGGTCGGAGCCTGAGGTTCACAGCGACTGGCTGGAGGTATTTCTGGTTCTGCCGGCGGAGCTTTGGCGCGGCTGGGCGGACATGCTGCCGGGCGGCCGCGACGAGAAAAGCTTTCGGCCGTGGAGGGCGGGGCTGGTGCCGGGGCTTGCGGAGGAATTTCTGGCATTGCGCGACGGACTGGAGAACACGCAGGGCGGCGACCTGACGCGGTTAATTCTCCGGATGCAGGAGCTGCTGCTGGAGTTCTGGCGGCTCAGCCGCGGAGACGGCAAACGGCCGGCGGGACTGATTGAGCGCGCCTGTCTGCGGTTGCGGCAGGATCTGGCCCGCGAAATGGAGCTGGAGGCGGTCGCGCAGGAGTTGGGGCTGGGGTATGAGTCCTTCCGGCGCTGGTTCCGGGACGAAACGGGAATATCGCCGGGGGCGTACCGCAACCGGGCGCGACTGGAGCGCGCGTGTGAGCTGCTGCGCGGAAGCGACGAACCACTGGCCTACATCGCGCAACAACTGGGCTACCGCGATGCCTTCGCCTTCTCGCGCCAGTTCAAGATTGCCTTCCGCTGCGCTCCGTCGGAGTTCCGCCGCTCGGAATCGGAAATCTGATTGTTCGTGAAGCAGACTATACGCATTCTCCGACCGTGCGTTCCACGAGAATCAGGCCCGGTTGCTCCGGCGGGCAGAACTCAACCAGCAAACCATCCGGCGGCAGAAAATCCAGACAACGCCCCCGGAGCCGCTGCTGCTCCCCCCGGCTCCACTGCGGCAACAGCAGACACGCTTGAGGAGGCTGCTGACTGAGCGTCTGGGAGTCGATCACCGGCAACTCACACCCCGGCAACATCCGTCCCCGCCAAGCCGGCCGCTCCTCAATGATATAGCTGATGGCTTCCCCCACGCCGGGGTACCCGATCAGGGCGTTGCCCGGCACTCCGAATCCGCAGGCGGCAATCCGCTGAAAGCGCTTGCGCAAGCTAACCATCTCCGTCCGCACGGTCTCAATGTTATCCCGGCAGCGCCAGACGAAGCGATCAACCGCCTCCAAATCCGGGGCCTCCACCGTTCCGGCTCGATTCGCAACCACCTCCGCCAGAAGGTTTCCGCAACCGTATTCGTCGCGCCCGCTCAACTCTGCCGACAGACCATACCGGGCCAGAATCCGCCGGAGCGTTCGAAAAGTGAAATAATTGCTATGCGTCGCACTCAGATCCGGAAACGCGCCCGCACGCATGGTTCGCTCAAAATCCGGGATCTGCAACAATGCCCGCCCGCCCTTTTCCAGCAAAAAAGCGAGACCTTGCAGATAATCATCGATTCGCTCCGCATGCTCCAGCGCATTGCGCAGCAGGACCCGATCGGGCCAGCCATGTTTCCGGGTCAGCGCTTGTGCCATTTTTAACGAAAAAATACCCGTTTCGACGGCAAAACCCGCTTCCCGGCAGAGCAATGAACTTCCACTCGTCGGCTCGATCCCCACCAGTGCGTGCATGCCGTGCGTCCGCAACTGCCGCAGCACCCCCCCGTCTTCGCAATAAATATCCCAAACCCGATCAGAAATCGAGCCGCCCGACAACACCATTCTGGCCAGAACTTGCGCGTATTCGGGGGGAAAGAAACGGGCATGCGGATTTCGGGGCGGGAGAAAGAGCCGTTGCCGGATCGGCTCCCGGATAAAGACCAGACCACACCCCTCGCAAACCTGAAATTGCAGCCGGCTGGATACCGCCGGAACCTTTGAACGTATCAGCGGCGCCAATGTGTAGGTCTGCTGTCCAAAATCTAAAATATTGCGACATTCGTCACCCTCGCATCCTGGGCAAACGGTACGCATCGCGCAAACGCCACTCATGATACCACTCCTGACCCAACCATCTGCGCTGACGCAGAGGGCTTTGACCCGTTGTCCGATTGCTACCGGACAGCGTCCCCTACCGATAGTATCGGTCGTATACTCATATATTATTACATAAATGACGAGAAAAAACAGTACTTTTCGAAACGTTGCCCGCGGGATGCCGGTCATGGCACCGCCGATTCTTCTTGCAGTTCAAACGGTGGCCGGTAGAATTCGCGTGCTGGTGGTGACCGGATTGACTGCCGGCAGTTGAGGACTCATTGCCGGTCCATTGCATGAGGGAGAACGCGAGAATGAAAGTTCTGGTGACAGGCGGGGCGGGCTACATCGGCAGCCACACTTGCGTGGAGCTGCTGAACGCAGGGCATGAGGTCGTGGTGGTCGACAATCTTGACAACAGCAAAGAGGTGGTGATCGACCGCGTCCGGGCCATCACCGGCAAGGATCTGACCTTTTTGAAGATCGATCTGCTGGATTACAGCGCGCTCAACCTCGCCTTCGACAAGTTCGCCGTCGATGCGGTCATCCATTTCGCGGGCCTCAAGGCCGTCGGAGAATCCAACCGCATCCCTCTGCGCTATTACGACAATAACATTACCGGCACCCTGAACCTCTGCCGGGTGATGGGCGCGCACAACGTCAAGAATCTCGTCTTCAGCTCCTCGGCCACCGTCTACGGGGACCCCGCTTCCGTGCCGATTACCGAGGACTTCCCGCTGCAATCCACCAATCCTTACGGCCGCACGAAGCTGTTTATTGAGCAGATTCTGCGCGACCTGTATGCCTCGGACAAGGCGTGGAATATCGCGCTCCTGCGCTACTTCAACCCCGTGGGTGCGCACAAATCCGGCTCCATGGGCGAAGACCCCAATGGCATCCCCAACAACCTGCTGCCATATATTACGCAGGTGGCAGTCGGCCGGCTGCAAAAACTGAGCGTCTATGGCGGGGACTATCCCACCCCCGACGGCACCGGCGTGCGCGATTATCTGCACGTCGTGGATCTGGCGGTCGGCCACCTGCGGGCGCTGGACAAACTCAAGCAGAATCCGGGCTGCCGGGCCTGGAATCTGGGCACCGGCCACGGATACAGCGTTCTGGATGTCATCAAGGCCTTTGAGAAGGCAAGCGGCCTGAAGATCCCTTACCAGATCGTGGAGCGCCGGACCGGGGATGCCGCGCAGTGCTACTCCGACCCGACCCTCGCAAAAAACGAGTTGGGCTGGGTCGCAACGATGGGAATCGAGGAGATGTGCGCCGATTCCTGGCGCTGGCAATCGAAGAACCCCAACGGTTACGAGTAACCCGCTCGCGCCCCGGGCCATGCGTCCGGGGCGCTTTCTTTGCGGGGTTTATTTTCCGTTATGAACTACCGGCTGCGGACGGCGTTCCGCAGAGAAGGAGAATGGCATGAACCATCGATTCACCGCCGCCGCGCTGTGCTTCGCGCTCGGGGCGGTTCTCGCCGGGCCGGCTTGCTGCGCCGCCGCAGAAGCGCCCGCCGCGCCTACCGCCGCGCAAGCATCCTCCGAGTCGGCGGCCGCGCAGGAATTCACCGATTTCGCCAGCCAGATGCTTGATTCGATTCTGGACGGAAACGTGAACTTTCTTGACACCCATCTGGATGTCCCGTTGTTGGTGAACAAAACCACCGCCGGCTTTGATCTCTCCGCGACGGTGCTGGCCGGCATCCAGACCAAGATGCGCGACAAGATCAAGCTCGGCTCACAGATTTTGCAGAACATTCAGGAGGGCGACACCTTCCGCCTGATGCGTTGCGTCAAAGACGGAAACGGCGCGAAGGCAGTCATCCGCTACGTCGGCAAAGAGGGGGGGGCAAACTGGTTTGAGTTCCATCTGATCAAGAAGCCCGATGGCCAGATCGTCTACGACGACGTGTTCATCGCCCTCAATGGAGCCCTCCTTTCGGAGCGGCTCAAGCAAATTCTATATCCGATTCTCGCCCATGAAAGCGCGGGGACCCTGACCAAGCTCCTCAGCGGCCGCACCTCGCTGGAAAGCTATGTCAAGGCGCTCACCACCCTGCAGGAAGCGACGCAGCTTGCGCAGGCGGGCAAGGCGAAGGAAGGGTTTGCCAAGTACTGTTCGCTGCCCGACGAACAGCGCTACGCCTTCCAGTTTCAGGTCAACGCGCTGGTCATCGCCACCCCCCTCGGCACGGAATCGCCGGAATACAACCAGCTTCTGACCGAGGTGTACGACCACAGCCGGGAAAACCCCGGCGCGCAACTGATGCTGGTCGACTACTTCTTCACGAAGAAAAACTACGCCAAAATGCGCGAATGCCTCGACGGCACCAACAAGCGCTTCGGCCCGGACGCCTACATATACTACCTGCTCGGCGCGTCCTATTTCTTTGAGGGCAATTACGGAAAGGCGATCGACCAGTATAAGGCCGGACGCGCCATCGAACCCGAACTGACCGAGTTGTACGATCAGGAAGCGGCCTGCCACGGCAAACTTGCCGACCATACCGGCATGAAAGCGCTCTGGCTGGACTTCCAGAAGGCGTTCCCCGAAGCGAAGATCGAAAGTGTCTTTTCCGGAGAGAGCGAAGTGCTGAAGTCGTTTCTGGCCTCACCCGAATATCAGCAGCTCCTGAAGGAGTGCGCCGCCATCCGCGTAGCACCCGAAAAAGACGCCCCCGCAGACAAGCGGTGACCCTCGGGGGAGGGTTTGGCGCGCGATGACGGGTGGTACCTATACGGCGCTCTTCTTTCTCTTATGATGAGTGCCTGAACTGCTTCGAGCCGCGCGCCACGCCGCGACAACATCGCAAGCTGGATTGCTGTGTGCAGGCGCGCGCTGGCTGTCCACTTCTTCAATCGACACCAGCCAACAGCATGGAGTTTACGACGCGGCCGCAACCCGGTACATGGGTTGCGGCCGCGTCGCATGATCGAAGGCGTCAATGACTGGTGCACCAGCCGTTGAGGATGCTTGCCGGGTATTGCAGGAATGTATACCCCTTCACATGTCCATCAAAAAAGAGGGCGTTGAATCCAATCTGTTGTTTGTGTCCCAGCCGGGGCCCCCGCCAGGAATTGCCCCACCGGGAATTTCCACCGGCGACAACCAGAGTCGGCGCGGAGCTGTCGAGTGAGATCATGCTGTTGAAGACATCCCCGTTCATGGCGTCCCCGAGTAGAACCGTCTGACTGGGATATACCGCATCCGACAACCGGAACACCCGGCGTCCCGCATCGGTCCCCGCCGAACTTCCTGACTCTCGCTTGTCGCGGTCCCGCAAAAAACACCATGCGTAAAAATTAACGTTATACCCCATCAGCAAAACATTCCAGTCGCCGCCCGCCGTCGGCTTGGCAAGGGGAAAATTCGCGGGGTTGTGATCCGAGGCGCAGGTAAAAAGCCCGGCGGAATACGTCAAAGCATATTTTTGAGCATTCCCCCAACTGCTGGTGGGGGTTCTGCCGTTGTACCCGGCAAGGTACGTAATGAACATCCCGGAGGAGCCGTATGCGGAAGGTGAAAAGTCGCCAACCGTGCTGGTTGCCCCCACGCCGGGCGGCAACATGTTGTTATACTCCCCGCTGTAGGAACCGGCAATCACACCAATGTTCCTGAGATTGCTTGCACAGGAAACTTCATGCCCCGCTTCCATGGCGCTCATCAGAGCCGGCATCAGCAAAGAAGCCAGAATCCCGATGATTGCGATCACGATCAGCATTTCCACCAAGGTAAATACGCGCTGAAACATTCCCCTTCCCTTTCTCGCAAACGCCGGCCGGACAGAAGCATGCCGGCGTTTTCTTACCGAAGAACAACGTACAGCGCATCTGCCGGAAGCGTGAGCGTCCGGTCACTGCCGCTTTTTTCCAGCTTGATCGTCCTTACGGGCATACCGTTGACATCCAGCACGACGGCCTCGCTCAAGCCAGAGTTGCTGATGCGCAGGGTTGCGTCTGCTTTTTCCACATTCCAAATCGCCTGTCCCAGATCGAGTATTTTGAAGCCTTGCAGCGGCGGAAGCCCCTTGCGATTGATCGTCGTCTTTTCTTCTTTCATGCCGTAGGGGTGATTGATGGTGCCGATCTGCACAAGTACCTTCGCCGCCGTTTTCAGCGGTTTCCCGTCGAGGCTGACCGCATAAATCGTCGCATACTCGTTGCGGGCGGCGATGGTGACGTCGGCCAGCTTGACCTCTTTTTCCTTCGAAATCCAACCGGACACCCCCTGCGCCTGCGGGGCGTTCATGGTGAAGACGCCTTGTTTATAGTCGAGTTTGAGCTGTCCGGTTTCGCTGGTCACGGTTCCCGCCTTGCTGTCAATCAGCCGGCTCAGGTCCGCCACCTTGTTCTTCGCCGGATCGCCGCCGAAGACCACCTCCACCGGCCCCGCGAGGAATGCCAGCGGGCTGACCTCCGTAGTCGCGGCCGTCCCGCCGGCTGCTGCGGCGGCGGTGTCGCGGTTGGGGTCGAAGGCTTGCCCCTCGGCCAGCAGCGGCGTCTTGCGCTGCCAGATATCCGCCAGCGGGCGCTCCTCATGCACCACCGGCGCTCCCCGCTTCACGTATCCCTGCCGGAAGATCAGCGCCGCCGCCGGGAATTGCCCGATCACCATCGGCGTGCCCAAAATCCACTTGCCTGGCACCGGATTCCACCCCGGCTTGTCGTGGCACCACCAGATCAGACTGTCCACCCCATTGAGGGAACTGTATGCCGCCACCAGCAGCGGTCCCTCCGACTGGTATTTTTCCGGCGCGACCCAACTGCTTTCGGGGATGATCATCGCCTTGCCCGCCACCTGCTTGACCGCCACCGGCAGGGATGCCGGATCCAACAAAATCGAGGAATTGGCGTAGGTGTCGCCGGGCGCAACCAGATATCCGTTGCGCGGCCCTTCATGTACCGTGCTCTTGTAGCGGTTGACGCCGATCACCTCGTTGCCGGCGTAGCTGAAGCGTTCGCCGTCAAGCATGATCTGGTCGGCGGCGGTGCGCCAGTTACCGGGATTGACCACCTGTTTGCAGCCAAGCTCTTCGCGCAAATAGGTCCCCATGCTCTCGTTGAAGTCGCGCATCAGCCGGCAGAGGAACTCGAACTGGTCGCATTTGCGCTTCTCCTGCCCTCCCGCCCGGATCTGCGTCAGCTCCCAGAGCATATCCATTCCCAGACGGTTCTCGGCCGGGTTGTCGGTCTTCAGGCGGAAATTGTCCCACGCGGCATACGCCTTGTCCAGCGAGCCATATTTCTTCGCGGCAAAAGCGGCAAACTGCCCCATCAGGTCGTCCAGCACCTTGCCCTTGACCGCCTGTGTCGTCCAGAAGAGCATGCTGTCCTCATTCTGCAGCAGGATGATCGCCACCGCCGGATCGTCCTTCAGCATAATTCCGGAGTAGGGGTTCGGCGTGGTGAAGAGCGCCTTGAGATATTGCTTGTACGCGCCCTGCACCTGCTTGTCCCAAAACACGACCGCCGCCAGGTTGTTGCCCTCGACCTGCGTGAGCCCCCAGCTCTTCTTGTTCTTGGTGTACGGCCCCCAGTACGGAGACACGCAGGTATAAATGCCGTTTTCGCGCATGCCCGCCACCAGCTTAAAGCAGCTATCCAGTGCGCGTTTGTCCACATCCTCAAGCTTCGTCGGGCCTTCGACCTCATCGCTCGGCAGATGGCCGTGCCAACGAACGAGATTCACCCCGCGCTTGGCGAGCCAGTGTCCGTAGCGCTTCATTTCATCTATATTTGCCCCATCCTGCACCATCGTATTGACCGCCCAGAAGCGCACCGTCTTGCCCCCGCTGGAGAAGTCGCCGTCTTTGTTCACCGTCAGAAAGGGCGTATCCTTCCTGAAGGGCGTGTTCAGATAGCTAAGATCCAATAAAGAATCCTTGCTGAACTTATCGGCATCCGGCTCAAAGGCCCACATGCCCTCCTCCGCCAGACCAAGTTTCTTGCCGGGGGGCATCTTGCCGACCGGAGAAACCGACTCGGGGGAAAAGAAGAAGCAGTCGAGACTGCCGTGATTCTGGTTTTTACTGCTGAACCGGAATTTCACGGTGTTTTCGCCGGATTTCAGCGTAACTTTCCCGAGATTGACCCAGGCGAGGAAGCGCATGTCCGGCGCGCCGTTGTTCGCAATATTGCGGTTGTCGGTGTGCGCCGCGAAGTTGATCGCCGTCCAGCCCGCGCCGTTGAGGTCGTACGCGGCCTCCGGGGCGGCGATGGGATTCATGCGCGCCCAGAAAAAATATTCGCCAGCCGAGGCGGCTTTGACGAGGTAGGATGCCTCGGGCGCAGCGCCGGGAGCAAAGTGCGAGAGCATCTTCCCGCCGGACAGCTCCTCCTTTTTCACCATATCCGAATACCAGGGATTCGTCTTCATCGTATTCGCGGTCGCGGCTTC
Source organism: uncultured Planctomycetaceae bacterium (assembly GCA_964460225.1). Classification (GTDB taxonomy): domain Bacteria; phylum Planctomycetota; class SZUA-567; order SZUA-567; family SZUA-567; genus CAYWTJ01. The sequence goes on from CAYWTJ010000051.1 coordinate 14,242, forward strand.
CCCCTCAATCCAGATCACCTCTTCCGCCTTGGCGGCCCCCGTCGCCCCGAACCATCCCAATAATGAAAGCACCGCTGCACAGTTGAGGAAGGATATGCGCTTCACCATCGACTCCTTTTCGGTAACAGGCAGATTCCCGATCACTGCCAACAATAACCAGAAGTATAATCTGTATTTTATAATAGTCAAATATTCCATTATTTATTCCAAAAATAATCAATGGCGTAGCAACAAAGAATAACATGTACTCTATACGCTCCGTGATTGGATGGACAGACACAAGAAAAAAAACGCTCCTGACTTGACAGCCGGCCAGTTCGATATATACATATAGGGGTATGCGTATTGAGCGAGGAGCGGGATCGAAATGGCATTCATGCAGAGCGGGCGGTTGGCGGAACAGGTGGGAGCAGCCGCGAGTCTGGCGCTTTCCGCCGGCGGGCTGGCGGGGAGTTTTTTCTTTCCGGGGCTTTTGCCTCTTGATCCTGCCTGGCTGGCAATCGTATTGTGCGGGCTGCCGATTCTCAAGGGGGCGGCGGTCGGGCTGTTTACGGCATTTGACATCAAGGCCGATCTGCTGGTTTCGCTGGCGCTGATCGCCTCGGTCTGGATTGGCGAATACTTCGCCGCCGGTGAAGTCGCGTTGATTATGACGATCGGCGCGCTGCTGGAGGAACGCACCGTCGCCAAAGCGCGCGCTGGACTGGAGGGATTGGTCCGCATCATGCCCCGCACCGCGCGCAGGGTCGAGCTCGGGCAGGAACGCGAGATTTCTGCGGAAGCGGTGCAGGTCGGCTGGCGGCTGCGGGTGCGGGCGGGCGAAACGATTCCGGTGGACGGAGTCATTGTCAGCGGCAATACCGCGGTCGATCAGTCACTCCTCAGCGGCGAATCGCTGCCGGTGGAGAAAGCCGTCGGGGATGAGGTCTCCAGCGGCACGGTCAATCAGTTCGGTACCTTCGAAATGACGGCGACCAAGGTCGGGGAAGACACCTGCCTGCAACGGATGATCCGGCTGGTACGCGAAGCGGACGCGGGCAAGGCGAAGATCGTCGGGCTGGCGGATCACTGGGCGACGTGGATCGTGGTCTTTGCCCTGCTGGCGGCGGCGGGAACCTGGGCACTTACCGGCGAATCAATCCGGGCGGTGACGATTCTTGTGGTGTTCTGTCCCTGCGCGCTGGTACTGGCGACTCCGACGGCAATCATGGCCGGCATCGGCAACGCCGCCCGCTGCGGCATCCTGATCCGGCAGGGCGATGCGCTGGAGCGGCTCAGCGCCGTCAACACAATCGCCTTCGACAAGACCGGCACGCTCACCCACGGCCGGCCGGCCGTCGTCGCGGTACGCAGCCTTGATCCGGCCCTGAGCGACTCCGGCCTGCTCGCCCTTGCGGCCGCAGCGGAACGGCATTCGGAACATCCGTTGGGACGGGCGATTTGCGCGTATTATCTGCACGAAACCGGAATGCAGCCTCCAGAGCCGGAATGTTTCGAGGTTCTGCCGGGACGGGGAGCGCGCGCAGTGGTAGGAGGCAGGCGGGTGGAGGCTGGTAACGAACGGCTGCTGAAGGAATGCGCCGGGGTACACGCACAGGCAGCCGGACAGGACGATGGCGCGACCCGAATCTACCTGATACTGGATGGAAAGCTGGCGGGATACCTCGCTCTGGCCGATACCGTGCGGGCGAGTTCGCAACCGATGGTGGCAGAACTGACCCGGCAGGGATATCAAAGCCTGTTGCTGTCAGGCGATCATGCGGGAGCGGCGCAGCACGTCGGCCGGTTATGCGGAATCTCGCGGGTGCTGGCGGAGTGTCTGCCGGAGGACAAGGTACGGATAATTCAGCAGCAGCAACAGGAGAGGGCGGAGTATGTCTGCATGATTGGCGATGGGGTGAATGACGCCTCAGCGCTTCGCTGCGCCCATGCGGGAATCGCCATGGGCGGCATCGGCTCGGACATCGCCATCGAAGCAGCCGATGCCGTCCTGGTCCGCGATGACATCGCAGACCTTCCGCACTTGCTCGGGCTGGCGCGACAGACCATGCGCACCATCCGTTGGAATCTCGCACTTTCGCTGTTACTGAACTTTGTCGCCATTGGTCTGGCGATGACCGGGATACTGACTCCGGTTCTGGGGGCGCTGGTACATAACGCCGGTTCCGTGGCGGTGGTGGTAAATTCCGCGTTGCTTCTGAACTGGGGGCTGCAACGCCGGGCGCGGCACGCCTTTCTCCCGCAACAGGTTCAAGCGCCAGCGGCATGAAGTCCGCCAGAGTTCCGGCGGCAACCGCCAGCGGGATGCTCGCGCGCATTTCGACCGCCAAGCCAGAATGCGATAACCGTGGATACGAGCGGTTGCATGCAAGTAAGGGCTTGACAGGAACGCACGTTGCTTATAAACTTTCCTTTGGTGACTGGAGTCCTGCCTGTGGACTCAGTTCGGGTCGATCCGGACGGTTTGCCGCTGCTTTTGTTTTGTAAGAATGTTGTCCCGGTGGTCCAAAGGATAGGATATAAGCCTCCGGAGCTTAGGGTAGGGGTTCAATTCCCTTCCGGGACGCCAGATTGTACGACGCCTTACGGCTTGCCGTAAGGCGTTTTATTTCTGCCTGCCTCTGCCCGCGATCAATCCCTACATTCCGGAATTTTCCGCATCCCCTGCCGGCAAAAAATCGCCTCCCGCAATAAAAAGAATCGGACATGCATCCTCAATCAGAGAAATAAGTTGCAGAATTATTGACAACAAACGGCGAAAATATTTGTTGCCCCTAATATTTAGCCTTGACTTTGCTTGCGGCTCGGGTAAATTAGTGACAACTAAGTATTTCGTTTTCGCGTACAAGCAGGAGGTGGGGCGACCATGGTCAAAGCCTTGCGCAGTATGGCAATCAACGAGACGGGAGTCATCAAACAAATCAGCGCACGCGGGGAGCTGGGGCGGCGGATTCGCGACATGGGCCTGATCCCGGGAGCCGAATTTCAGGTGATCGGCCGGGCGCCGCTGAACGACCCGATTGCGCTGCGCCTGCGAGGGTTCACCCTCACCCTTCGCAATCAGGAGGCGGAACTGATCTCTTGCGAGGTAAATGGATAATTTCCCCGGATTCATGGGTCTGCCCTTCACCGGGAATGCTGTCTGGAGCATCCGCCGTAGCCGGCGGATGCTTTCGTCAAGAGCGAATGGAACGGCGGCGGATGATCCGCTGCGGCGGAGCCTCGGTTCTTCCGCCTCCGATCAGGCGGCCAATGCCACGACATGCTGGGCGCAATGTCTCCCTTCCCTGCCTCAGAGAAAATTCCCCCGCCACGGATTCCTCCCGCACCCCGGCCGGTCGTGTTGTTCTGATCGGAGGAAAGAGTCCTCCAACCGCGCTTCTTCATTCTGCCGCAGGCTGACAAGAGAATCCTTGCGTATGTCGCAGCGGGGTGAGAATGATTTCGCCGCGTGTTGCATGGACTTCCCTATCACCTCCCCCTGCGCCGATAATCAGGAGGAACTACGGCGAACCCAGACGACAAAGGCTTCAAAGCTTGTTGTGTTTCTGACGGCGGGACGGTATAACTTCATGCGGTGCCAGCGATGGCGCTGCACCTTCCCTTTTGTAGGATCACAAGACTGCGGCATTGACCGCTCGGGGTGGGCAGGGCCGCAGTGCCGGACCTTCTGCACGCGCCCCCATTTGGAACCACCGATCGGCAAGGACAGGGAGAACGAATGATCCGTACGAGTCCTATTATCTATTTCGGCGTATCCCGCTCTACCTGTGAGTCCGTTTCCGCGGCCTTATCCGCGGAGCAGATCACGCCGTCCATGCAGGTCACGGAGTCCTGCCGTGGGTTGGACGCGCTGCTGAGAGAGCAGCCGGCCTGCGACGCCATATTGCTGGAGCATCCTTTCTGCAGGCAGGAAACCGCCGCCCTTCAGTCTCTCCTCGACAAAACGCGCGTGCCGGTGATGGTCATCAGCGAACAAGCGGATAGCCTCGCCGGGGTCTGGGCCCGGCAAACCGGGGCATACGATCTCATTTCGCTCGCGGAACTGTGGCGCCTGCCCATGATCCTCAAGCGGGAATGGCAGACCGCCAGTCTGCACGAAGAATTGCGCGAGACAAAGGATCTGCTAAAGGAACAGACGCATGATCTGCGCGAACGCATCAAGGAATTGAACTGCCTTTACCGGATTTCCAAGTTGGCTGACCGGCGCAACCTCACCCGGCCGGAATTTCTGAATAAGCTGTTATCCTTCCTTCCCCGCAGTTGGCAATACGCCACGCTGGCCAAAGCCCGGATTGCGCTGCCCGGCGAAGAGTACGCCTCCCCCGGCTTTCAGCGCACGCCGTGGATTCAGCAGGCGGAAATCCTCTGCAGCGGAAAAGCGGTCGGCACTCTGGAGATCTGTTATCTGAAACCATGCCCACCGGCGGATGAAGGGCCTTTTTTGCGCGAGGAGCGGAATCTGATCGATGCCATCGGCAAGCATATCGGGGAGCAACTGGCAAAAAAAGAGGCGGAAGAGGCGTTGTTGCGTCACCAGCAGATGCTGGAGGATTCGCAGGCGGCCATCCGCGCGTTTTCCGTGAGGATTCTTCTGGCGCGCGAAGAAGAACGCAAATGCATCGCCAATACGCTGCACGATGAACTGGGGTCGATCGCCGTTTCATTGGGCAGCAAACTGAAGGTCGCGGAAATGAAGGCAAAAAGCGGCAGACGCGGGGAATTGTTGAACTGCCTGGCGGATATGGGCGACTCTTTCCGTCTGTCGGTGGAAAGCCTGAAGCAACTGGCAAAAAACCTCCGTCCGCCGAACTTCGAGGCGATGGGGTTGCACGGCGCCTTGGAGGAGCTGGCCGACCAACTCGGGACGGAAGCCGGAATTCCGGTGGAGCTGATCATGTCGCCCGCCGATGCCAACCGGCTGGAAGCAGAGCAGGCCATTACGGTCTACCGGATCGCTCAGGAGGCAATGAACAACGCGATTGAGCATGCGCAGGCGAAACGAATCCGGGTCCAATTCCGTCTTCAGGATGAGAACGCCCGCCTCTGTGTCCGCGACGACGGAAAAGGGTTTTTGCCCACGACCGACACGATCTGGGCCAAGACCGGCCTGCAGGGCATTCAGGAGCGCAGCGCCTATCTCGGGGGGACGCTGCGGATCGATTCCCATCCCGGACGCGGCACGGAAATATCCGTGTTTTTTCCGCTTCAAACCGCTACGCAAGGAGAGCTGGCATGAACATCAAGGTGATTCTGGCCGACGATCATTCCATTGTCCGCGCCGGCATCCGGGCCGTTTTGGATCTGGAACCGGACATTGGCATTGTGGGGGAGGCCGCAACCGGGGCTGAACTCCTCGCGCTGGTCAAGCACACGGCGGCGGACGTTTATATCATTGATATTTCGATGCCGGACCTCAACGGCATTGAAGCGATCAAGCAGATGCGCGCTCTGCATCTCACCGGCCGGTCGCTGGTGTTGAGCATGCACGACTCGCGCACCTTTGTCGAAAAGGCGATTCAGGCCGGCGCGCACGGTTATATTCTGAAAGAACAGGCCGCAACGGAAATCACTGCAGCCGTGAGAACCGCCCATGCCGGCGGCTACTTCATCTCCCCCCGGCTTCAAAGCGTCGTGGTGGAAGGCTTTCTGGCAAAGCGCACTCCTGCCTCCGGCTCTCCGCTGACCAAGCAGGAAATTCGCGTTCTGCAACTGATCGCCGAAGGAAACAGCAATAAGGAGATTGCCGAGGTTCTGCATATATCAGCCAATACCGTGCACGCCCACCGAAACAGTCTAATGAGGAAACTGGATTTGCACAAGCAGTCGGAGCTAATCCGCTACGCGATCCGCGAAGGAATTGCTACCGTCTGAGAGCGTTCCCCTCCCCTGCGGGTTAGTCGAAAACCACCCTTTCATTCTGCAAAAATAGCCTTTTTGGATTATTTCCACATACATCATTTGGATGATAAAATGCCCTGATGGTTGCATGGTTTTCTTTTGCGTCTCTTTTCTACAGGGTGGATTTGCATGACAAGCACATTTGGAGGGGTACACGAGAAGTTTTTATCATCGCACATGGCGGCATCTTCCTGCATCTCGCAGGTCTTGGAACAGGTCAAGCAGCGCAACTCCAATGAGCCGGAGTTCCTGCAGGCGGTAACCGAGGTCCTGACCTCACTCACGCCGGTGTTGCAGCGCCACCCGAAGTACATCGAGAACAAGATTGTTGAACGTCTTGTCGAGCCGGAGCGGCAGATTATGTTCCGCGTTCCGTGGCAGGACGACAAAGGCATCATTCACATCCAGCGCGGGTTTCGCATTCAGTTCAACAGCGCCATCGGCCCGTACAAGGGCGGCCTGCGGTTCCACCCCTCCGTTTGCGCCAGCGTTTTGAAATTTCTGGCGTTTGAGCAGATCTTCAAAAACTCGCTCACGACGCTGCCGATGGGCGGCGGCAAGGGCGGCTCCGATTTCGATCCCAAAGGAAAATCCGACAACGAGGTCATGCGCTTCTGCCAATCCTTCATGACCGAGCTCTCCCGCCACATCGGGGCGGACACCGACGTTCCCGCCGGCGACATCGGCGTGGGCGGACGGGAAATCGGCTACCTCTTCGGGCAATACCGCCGCCTGCGCAATGAGTTCACCGGCGTTCTGACCGGCAAGAATCCGCGTTGGGGCGGTTCGCTGATCCGTCCGGAAGCCACCGGATACGGCGCGGTTTACTTTGCGCAGGAGATGCTCAAGACCCGCAAACAGGATCTCGGCGGCAAGGTTTGCGCGGTTTCCGGTTCCGGCAACGTCGCGCAATACGCGGTTGAAAAGCTGTTGCAGTTGGGGGCGAAGGTGGTCACGCTCTCCGACTCATCCGGCACGATCTACGACAGCAAGGGCATCACGCAGGAAAAGCTGGAGTACGTCTTTGATCTGAAGAACGTCAAGCGCGGCCGCATCAGCGAGTATGCGGAGAAGTTCGGGGCAGAATTCATCCCGAACGCCAAGCCGTGGAAGGTCAAGTGCGATTGCGTGTTCCCCTGCGCCACCCAGAACGAGCTGGACGAGCAGGATGCAAAAACACTGCTCGATAACGGCTGCCAGTTGGTCGCGGAAGGGGCGAATATGCCCTCGACGCCGGGCGCGGTCGAACTCTTCATCAAGAACAGCGTTCTGTACGGTCCGGGCAAGGCAGCGAATGCCGGCGGTGTGTCGGTGTCGGGGCTGGAGATGTCGCAGAACAGTCTGCGCCTCTCGTGGACGCGGGAAGAGGTGGACCAGCGGCTGCACGCCATCATGCAGAACATCCACAAGAACTGCTACGACACGGCGGCCGACTACGGTATGCCGGGGAATCTGCTGGCGGGTGCGAACATCGCCGGCTTCCTCAAGGTTGCCGATTCCATGCTTGACCAAGGTCTGATTTAACCGTTCGCACCAAACGATGCATCACCATACACGGCCGGAAAGGAGCATGCCTCCTTTCCGGCCGTATTTCTTGTGAATCCCTTATTTTCTGCCGATTGCCCGGGAGCGAGGTGCGCCACGCGGGGAACGCCATCCCCGGCGCAGCTCAGGGGTAGTGGTGATCTGCCTCCTGTCGTCTTCGCCAGCATCCGCAGGGGGGCTTGCTTACGCGGTTCCATGTTGCTTGCGAAATTGCATCGGGCTGACTCCGCAGCGTTTGCGAAAGCGGTTGGAGAAGTAAAACTGGTTATCAAATCCCAGTCGCGCCGCAATTTCCATAACGCTGACCGGTTGCATGAGCAACATATTCTTGGCTTCTTCGATGCGGATATGCTCCAGGTATTCGACCGGAGTACACTCGGTCATTTCAGCAAACAGATGTGAAAAACGCGAAACAGACAGATTAACCACGCGTGCGATTGACGCCACCGTCAACTTTCGGTGCATATTCGCATGCATGAAATCCAGTGCCTTCCGGACCCTGGGGTCCAGCCAGACGCCCTCCCGAGCCGTTTCATTCGCCAGCAAAAGGAACACGCGCTCCAGCGCATTGTCCGCCAATTGCCGGGAATACAGACGGCGGCTTCGCCAATGCTCCAGCATCTCCCGAAACAGCAGCCGTAATTGCTCGGCTATCGCCTTGTCCTGTAGCTGGATCGACCATGCCCCCGGCGCGTCCCGGTCAGGAAACACCCCGTCGGGATTCAAAATGGGTGCCGTAAAGATCAACCAGATGGACCGCAAATGGTGCGCCGGCGGTTGGCTGGAAAAGATATGACGCGAGTCGCTGTCATACACGGAAAGACTCGGGGCGGTAATCACACACTCCTCCCCCGTTGCAAACTGTTTTCTCAGAGAGCCTTCCATCAGGAAGCTGGCGGTCCAGGACGCGCCAAATCCCGGACAACGGTACAGGAAGGGCGCGCCATTGCTTTCTGTTACCCCCATATGCTGGATCATGGCATACTCCAAAATAGCATGATATCATATATATTAAGCTGTTTATCCTATCGCTGCAACTCGATCTTCCATTGTATATTTCAACTATAAATAGAAATAGTACCGCACAGCGGCACCGGCGTCTATAAGTTTGATAAGCGATATATCATATATTTTACGATGGGAGAATCACCATGATGCACTACTGCCACGAAGGGCACGCTGCGAGCTTGCTGCCAGAGGGTCAGGATTGGACGCTGGTGTGGAATGATGAGTTTGACGGGACTGCCCTTGATACCAGCAAATGGGGCTTCCGGCGGAATTTCTGGGGAAAGCCCTTTCCGGCCTTTACCGACGAAGGGGTGGAGCTTGATGGCCAGAGCCACCTGCGGCTGCACCTGCTGCGTCGGGATGGCGAGTTCAGCTCCCCGCACCTTCAGACCGGTTCCCTGACCTACGACATCCCGAAAGAGAAGGATGGGATCTGGCCTTTTGGGCCATACCAGAAGGCCAAGTTCATGCACCGCTTCGGCTACTATGAAATCCGTTGCCGGATGCCGAAATGCGATGGCTGGCATGCCGCTTTCTGGTTGCAGGCTCCGTCCATTGGAGCCAGTCCGGATCCGCGCTTTTGCGGCGTGGAGTGCGATATCATGGAGAGCTACAAGCTTTTTTCCTCCGGCGAGATCATCTGCGGAAACATCTGGAACGGTTACGGCGCCGATTGCAAAGGAAATGGGCATTTTCATTTCCCCTTCGTGGAAAGCGCGGACGGCTGGCATCATTATGGTGTGGATTGGAGCCGGAATGGATACGTCTTTTACGCCGACGGCGCCGAGGTCGGGCGCGTTGCGGGTCCCGTCTCGGAGGTGGAGCAGTTCCTTCTGGTTTCAACGGAATGTCACGGCTATCGCGGCCCCGGTTTTACCGCTCCCGCCGGACATCGGCCGGGGACGCCCTGCGCTCTCTTGAACGAGGCAGTCTTGCCGGATTATTTTGAAGTGGATTTCGTGCGGGTATTTGATGCCAACTCGTAGTCCGCTGAATGCATCACGATTGTGCGGACGCCCTGCGATACGCGATCTTCTTATTATGGAAAGGATTGACATGTTTTGGAAAATGTGCGTTACTGTGGCATTGATGGCTTTTTTCGGGGGCAGCGCTTTTTCCGGCGAAAATAGGCTTCCGTCAATGACCCTCGATAAGGAATCGGGCTGGCTGGTTTGGTTGAGCGATAAAATGACCGCCGATGGTGCAAAAGCCGAGTTTAAGGACGGCAAGGCTGTCGTATCCGTCCCCAATCAGGAAAAACCGAAGTTCTCCGAACTTCAACTTGTCCGGCCGCTGGATGTCGAGGCCGATAAGACCTATTCGCTGAAGGTTAGGATTGCGTCGGATAAACCGGGCACCATCGTCGTCGGATACGGCATGCGAACCGGTGCGCGCACAACTTACGGCTCGACAAAAATCCGCATCACTCCCGGCGAAAATGTGTACGATGCCCCTCTGCAAGTCGGCAAGGGACCGGATGGAAAATACGATTCGCCTCGGGTTCTGCGCATCCATTTGGGAGAGGTTCCCGGCGCGACACTGACCCTTTCGGAAATTACGCTGACAGAGAAGTAACCGACCTTGATCGGGTGTGCCTTCGCGCAATCTTCACCTGTTATTCTGGGAAAAAGCCTATGAATATCCATTGTTCGGGATCAGGACTGCGCAGGGGCGAACCGGTCAGCCGGCAGCGTTTTACATTGCTTGAGTTGCTGGTGGTTATCACCATTGTGATGGCGTTGTCGGCGCTTCTCATGCCCTCTCTGTCTATGGCGCTGGCGCAGGCCAGAGCCACGGCCTGCGCCAACAATCTGCGCGGCATATATCACGCCATCGCCATGTACGCGGATGATAACGCCGGCTGGCTTCCCGGGACCACTTGGAACGCACAGCACTTCACGTATCTGAACCTGTATTTGCAGCAAACGTTTGACCGGGTTCTCACCACGAAAAGCACCAAGTATGCCGGTTGCTATTCCATGGGGCCGACCAATTACAAACCGGGCGGCAATTCCGCCTATTGCCCGGCGCTTTACGAGAATGCTTCCGAATCGCCGTCCTGGTCGGGGGGAACCGTTGGCGTTTACTATTATCCCAATTACATGCCTACGCTCCGAACCCCCTACACAACCGCCGCCAGCGGCTGCTGGCTGAACAATATTGCCGACGGTGTTTTTCCCTCGCGCAAACTGGTCTCGATCCTGTCGGGAAGCGTCATCATGGGGGAGTCGAATTATTGCAGTGTCAGCGCTTATCACTCCACCGGTCAAGTCAATCAGCCCGGCACACTGTTTAATACCGCCGCCAACAGTGATTTTACCAGCGCTTCGGCACCCGCATGGAACCTCCACTCCGGCAGCGCAAACTTCATTTTTCAAGACGGCCATTTGAAGCACTATCCCATGGGGAACGGCTTCGTCCAGAAGGAATATATTCCGATCCGCTGATGTGTCGCACCCGTCTTGCCGGTAATTTGCGGCACAGCGATTGTTCCGGATCTTGATTTATCGCCACATTTCCTGGTTCGCCTTACATTCCCAATTCACCTGCAGGCTGTTATGGAGCAACTCCTATGCGCATCATACTCTGTTTCGCTATCGCATTTCTCAGTTTGCCAATGATCGGCTCCTTCGCGAACGACCTTCCCAACGGTATGTTCGAGCATGGTCTGGCGGGTTGTATTCTGGTGCGTGACGACCGGTCTGCGCCAAAGGAATATGTCCTCGAACCCGCCCCGGCGGGCAACGCTCTGCGCTTCAGCGTTGATAAGGGCGAAATGTGCGGCCTCTATCTTCCGGAATTGTTGTTTCAGGCGGGCAAGGAATACAGCCTGTCCTTCAAGGCGAAGAGTTCCGCGCCCGTGTCGCTGGGCGTAGCGGAATATGTCTTGTGGGACAAGCGCATTCCCGGCGTAAACGGCAAATTCAACGCGGAGCTGACCGCGCAATGGCAGACCTTCCACTTCACATTCAAGACCGATCAGGACCGCTGGAGCGGGTTCCGCCTGCAAAACCGTGCGGAAACGACCTCCGTTTCGACAACCCTCTGGCTGGCGGAATTGAGCATCCGCGAAGCTGCCGCTGCCGACGCGCCCGCGCCGGAACTGACAGCCGCCTTGCTGACAACCAGCGATATCTTGCGTTTTTCACCCGGAGAACGCCTCCCCGTCACACTGGATCTGATGAACCGCTCCACCAGTGAAAAGAGTGCGCAGGTGAAGTGGGCGCTGAGTGATCCGGATACCGGCAAGGATGTCTTAAGCGGAAACGAGTCGCTCACGGTGCGCCCCAGGCATTCCCAAAAAGAACTGGCAATTGCCACGCCCCCCTATTTTGGGGTGCTGAAGCTGCAAGGGACGATTTCCGGCCATAATTTTGTCAATACGGTTAAGATCGGGGTCGCGCCGGAGGTTCGCCAAGGGCGGCGTTCATTGCCGGTGTTATTGGGGGTTAACGGCGTAATCACGCCGGGGAATTTGCGCGCTCCTGCGGTCAGCGAGCTGAACTACTTCACCGGCGCGGGCATTTCAATTCTCCGTGCCTGGGACTCGGGAACTCCGTTCATCTGGCGCGAAATTGAACCGCAGGACGGTGTTTTCAACTGGAAGCTGGCTGACCCGCTGGTGGAAAACTCCAACCGGGCGGATCTGGATCTTCTCCCCGTTCTGGGCGGAATGCTGTTCACGTACCCGGATGTGAAGCCCTTTGGAAATAAGGAGCCGACCGGGCATGCACTTCCACTTTGGCTGTATCAGAAATCGGTCATCAAAGAGTCGAATGCGGCATGGGTGCGGAAGCTGGAGCGCAAGATCGCCTACCCGCCACAGGAAGACTGGCAGCGCATGGTCAAGGCCGTCACCGAACGCTACAGGGGAAAGGTGCGGATGTACGAGATCATGAACGAGCCGAATCTGTGCATCTCGGCGGCCGATTATCTGCCATATCTGCAAAATGCCCGCACGACGATCCGGCAGGCCGATCCTGCGGCAAAGGTCATCGGCATCTGTGCGACCGGGGACTTCAACGCCGGCATCATCGCCTTTGTCAATAACGCACTGGAAAAGAAAGCCGGCGATTTCATTGATGCGGTGTCCTTCCATCCGTACAACAATATTTTTGAGGACAGTCCCAGTCCGGGCGACGTCGTATTCACTGCCATGCGCGAGTCCCTGAAGCGCAACCAGTACCCCGAGATGCCGCTATGGAATACGGAGTTGTATTTTCTGAGTCCAAAAACCAAAAGCGGCAGCGATTATGTCAACGGACTGGTATATCACGCGGGCTATCTCGTGCGGCGATATCTTCTGGATGCGGCCTATGGCGTTCGCGCCTCCATTCTGGTACAGGGCCAGACATTTGTCGAGAACGAAATCAACGATCATTGCAACAATAAGCGGAATGTCGCGATGTTCCGCAACCGACTGATCCCGTCGCGCAATTACATTGCGACGGCGGTGTTTGCCGATTTGCTCCAAAACACAACGTTTGCCTTCAGCGACAATCGGGAGCCGGGCGTCCGGGTTTATCACTTCGAGGGCAACAAGAAATATATCGCGGCTCTGTTTGCCATGAATGCGCTGGCTGAAGAAGAGGGGGGCGTCCGGTTGGATTGGGGGGAGTTGCCCCAAGGCGTGCGCTTATTGGACGTATTCGGAAACCCGCTGCCGGGCCAAAGCGGAAAACCTGAAGGCCGTCTGTGTGGCATTCCGGTTTATCTGTGTGGAGCAAATCGTTCCGAGGTCACGGCGGCATTCGATAAGTTGAAATTTACGCGTTGGTAAACAACCAGCAAAATTTCATGAAACACGCCCAAAGCTTACATGTAGTAGTTGCCTATTATAGCGCCTGCATGGTGTATACTCTATTTGGGGTGCGCTGCTGGTTTTGTTTTTCCCACCGCCAGCAGCGTTCGCGTTCCGTTGTCGCCCGTGCGTCCGGGTGGACCCGGGATTTGCATCCCGGGCCTCCCACAGATCCGTGCGAGCGGGATTACCGCACACGGTTCCTCATCTGACCGATTCGCTAAACTCTGGCGTGCACCACTCGGGGCTGCG
>CAYWTJ010000052.1:0-29503 GCA_964460225.1 uncultured Planctomycetaceae bacterium
TGGCAGTTGCAGTTCGTAGTTAACTATCTAATGCGGCGGCAATTATGTGATTTATTCTTTTGGTTTTTTAATGCGATTGCCCTGCGGGTTGAGCCGCAGGAGGCTTTTTTTTAGAGAAACCCGGCCGGACATTTTGTATAATCACGGTGAGCGGCTTTCTGGGAATGCCGGCAGAAGGGTTCTGCGCCAGGAGTCCGAGGTTCGGCGCACTCCATTCAGCCGAGGTAGCTACCGTAATACGATGGCCTGCAACACTCCAACAACGGGAAGAATGTGAATGACCGGAAGCGCCGACAACCGCCCTGCTTCAGATGTTCCCGCGCCTGCGGAGCAGACCGCCAATCCGGACAAGCGGTGGGCGCAGCTTGAGCAAGAGAAGGCCGCCCTCGCGGCCGAGTACACGGCCGCCCGCGCAGCCGGCGAATCCCTTGCCCGCTTCGATGCTGTGCTGGACGGCCTGTATTGGCGCTGCGTCGAACACATACTGGAGCGCAAGGCGGTCGAACACGCGGAGACGCTGACCTTCACCGACAACGAGCGGCTCCTGATCGACACCGGCTTTCTGGATGAGGCGTTTGTACAGGATGCGCAGCCGCAACTGACCGACCGCCTGCTGGCGGAACTGCGGCAACAGGGCATGGTGAACCATTTCTACCTCACCGAGTGGATTGCCGACCGCTACCAGCGGTTCCGGGTGAATGTCGCCATCGCCGCAGAACCGGCGCCGGTTGATGACGACAAATCCGGATCGAAATTCCAGCTTTCCCGCCGGAAAATTCTGGAAAAACTGACGCCGCTGCTGGAAGGGCTGCAAGGTGTAACCCCCGAAGCCGCCAGCGCCCTCCTGAGCGGCAGGCTGGATTTGCAGATCATCAGCCTTGGCGCGAACCTCCTCGGCAACCGGTTGCGTCGGGAGCTCGGCATCCGCCACCGGCTCTGGGACATGCGCCGGCAGATTCTCTCCCGCGCGCGTGCCCGCACCAACGATCCGAGGGAACTGAAGTTTTTTGACGTGCTGGATAATCTGTACCAGATGGAATGGCGCAGCGTCTACGAGGACCTGCGCAGCGGCAATCCGATGACGAATGAAGAACGTCTGGAGCAGAAAAACCGATCCCGGCGCGAGGCTTCGGTGCGACTGGCGCGCAAACGGGCCACCAAACACCTGCTGGCGGAGTTGCGCTTCGCCCGCAGCCTCTTTCCGCTGGGCGCGCTCGCGGGCGGCGTACTGCGCCCGAGTTCGGTTCTGACCGCCGATGGCCCGCGCGTCACCAAGTCCGACACCGCCCGCATGCTCGCCAATACCGGACTGTGCGACCGTAATTTCACGGTCGCGCCGGTGGTGCTGATCGCGCCGTTCCGGGGACGCGGCATTTACGAGTGGGACCGGGACAGTCTGGTGATCGGCCTGACCCCCGCACTGTCTCCGGCCGAGTCCGCCGCGAACGCCGCCGCCAACTATACGATGCTGGTGGACAGTCTGCAGAAGGGCGGCAACCTGAAGAACGAATACAAGAAGCGTTTTCCGACCGCAAATTTCCAGCGCGACTTTCAGACCGACTACCGGTGCTGGCTCTGCGAGGTGGCAAGCGGAAGCGCCGGGGCGATGCCGGAGGAAAAACTGCGTTTCTTCAAGGAGCTGGTCGGACTGGATCTCCACGACAATCCGGCCGGCGCGCTGGCGCCGCTGGAGCTGCGTTTTTTAACCCCGCAGGCGCGTCACATCATCCGTACGCAGTTGCGGCGGCAGACGGAGACGGCGAAGGACAGCTCCGGAACGCGCTGGCGCCTCGGACTGCTGGCGTGGATGGACGGGGATCTTGACGAGGCGCTCAAGGAAATCACGCATGCCGCAAAACTGATTCCCGATGATGTGCGCCTGCTGACCGGCGTCGGGATGCTGCTGAACCAGGCCGGCCGGATCGAGCAAGCGCGCCAGATTCTGCAGATCTGCAGCAAACGTGGCAAGGACAGCATCTGGAGCCTCTATGCCGACGATGCGCTCACCCGGCTCGACGGCTGAGTCCTTGCGGCCAGAACTTTTTTCCGGCACACAAATCCTGCAGCAATCCGCACATCGGAAATTTCTGTCCACACCACACGTTGCGCGCGCTGCGACAAGCATAAAAAAAAGGGGGCAAGCCGAAACGGCCTCCTCCCCCCTCTTTTACCGATGCCAATCCCACCCGGCCGCGTAGCGAAATCAGAGCGGATTGAAGCCGTTATGGCGGGCGATCTCGCCGTAGATACAGCCGGTGCGGCGGATATCGCGACGGCGCTCGGGATCATCAAAACAGACCGCCACCAGCCCGAACTTCTGCGACAGCCCCTCGCTCCAGTCGAAGTTGTCCAACAACGACCAGTAAAAATAGCCGCGCAGATCGACCCCGGCCGCGATCGCCTGATGGCATTGCTGCAAATGCTCCTTCAGGAGCCGCACCCGCAATCCTTCGTCCTCGGTGGAAATCCCATGCCCGGTGATGACGATCGGCAGGGATTTGTAGCGTTTTCCCAGCTCGCGCAGAATCTCGCCCAGCGCCTGCGGGTCCTGCTCCCACATGTCATCACACTTCGCGCCCAGTTCCTGCAGCTTGTGCCGCTGCACAAACAGAGGCGACAAGGCCCGCAAACCGTAAGTTCGGACGCGCCCGCTGTAATTCACACCGATAAAGTCCGCGCACGGGCCGTCCCGCCCAAGCACAAAACGGTCAAACGTATCGAGCGAAAAAAAGCGCGACACCGCGTGCGCGCTGAGATAATCCAACGGATTCCAGACCCGCGAGGGACTGACACGTTTGATCAGACTGGTGATGCCGACCTCGGCATCGGGCTGGTGACCGTGAATTTCGCGGTAGGCCAGTTCATGCGCACGGGCAAGATTTTTGACTGCCTGATAGTATAACCCGAGGCGATAACGATGGTTGGGCGGAAAAACGCCGGCGATATAGGCCAGAAAGGCGTAACAGAGCGGCTCGTTGATGGTAATCCAGTTGCGAACCTCGCCATCGGTGAGAATCACCAGCCGACGGGCGAAATCAGCAAAAAGTTCGGGACTTTCGGGATTCAGCCAGCCGCCAGCTTCGGCGAACCATTTGGGACAGGCGTGGTGGAAGAGGGTCAGGAAGGGTTCAATGCCGTGGCTGCGCAATTCCGCAAGCATTTCCATATAGCGCAGTTTCACGTCGCGGATCAACGGTTGTTTGGGGCCGGGCTGCAACCGCGCCCAGTCAAAGCCCAGACGATAGGCTTTGATGTTCATGGCCGCCATGCAGCGGAAATCATAACGGTAGCGCCGCCAATGGTTGCTGCCGTCGTCCGGGGTCGTGCCGTCGGAGGCGCAGAGGTCTGCCCATTCGTTGACGGTCTCACCCTCGATCTGGGTGGGGCTGGTGGCGCATCCCCAGATGAAGCTGTCGGGAAAGTTCATGAATACCTTATGCTCGTCCATAGACCGATTTCTCAATCCTGTCCGAAGAATCCCGGTATCAGCAACCGGGCTCCGCCGCCGCCGCACGTTCCGCGCCAACGAAAGCGATACCCCCGATTATTTCCCCCAACGCTCCATCTGTCAAGACGAATAGCATTTTTTGCACAAGAACGTGAAACCACTTGCAAATTCTGAATTCGCGCACTCTCCGCTCCCGCCGGCCCCTGAAGACGCGGTTCACCGCTTGTTTCGGGGCAATTCACCGGACGCGCGGCCGGCTACGCATGGGAGCGACGCCTGAATTCTGCCCTTTATGAGGAAAGACCAAGTGAAAATGTGAAAAAAGAGCGATTGTCTCTTGACGCGGAAGGCGTTTACAATATAGTAACACACCTGCCTGAAAGCGACCTTGCGACAGGCAAACAGAGGGGCGATTAGCTCAGTTGGCTAGAGCACCAGCTCGACAAGCTGGGGGTCACTGGTTCGAGCCCAGTATCGCCCACCATTATATAAGAAAGGGAAAACCGGCGCAACGCGTCAGGAATTTCTCTCTTCAGCCCGCTCCGGCGACGCCGGCATGAACGGGAAATTTGCGGTGGGAGCGCCCTCCCTTCCGCAAAAGATAGCGGCCGCAAGAAATCCCGGTGACGGGCAGCGGCGCGGGAACCACAGAAAGGGCGCGATACCAGCGGTATGCACAAAAGGTCCGTCCCGCGACAGCGGCGGCGCCTTTTCTCATTCCAAGCGGCTTCGCGCGATCCTTTCCCGAACTTTGAACCCGATGGTCTCCTCTTTCCGGGGATATGCTCCGCCCGGTTGAAGAGCGCAGTTTTTCCTGTTGCCTGTCGCGGTATCGCGCAACCGGCGGCTGGACGCGAGAAAGCTGATTTGCGGATCGCACGGAGGGGATGACGATGCGAGCAGCGAAGAGATGGCGAAGCGGAAATGCTTGCGCAAGGTTGTTGGCGGCTTGCTTGGTGCTCGGTGCGGCGGCGCGCGTCTGGGGTGGCGAAGAAGCGATGCCCATCCTGCACGTCGAAGAGTACAGACAGACGCTGGTCTCGCTGGCCGGAATGCTGGAAAACGGCGAAGGAAAACGGGCGGCCTCGATGATCGAAGGGCTCAGCGCCCGCCCCAAAGAGCTGCCCGACGGGTACGTCGACCGGCTCTGCGAGGAGCGCCACTGGCCGCGCAAAAATCTGATGTTCTGCGGCTTTGCCGCGTACCGCGCTTATCTTCCGGCGGTACATGATGTGTATGTGCTGTCGCTGACCGATCGCGGGCCGGGGCTGTGGGTGTTCCGGGTCTTCAAGCCGACGGTGGAAGGCCAGAAATGGTACCTGCATTCCGCGCGGTTTGAGAAGGATGTCGGTGTTCTCGGCGGGGATTACAATCCGCCGCAGGTGGTGACCGGCAAAACAACGAACGTGCTGCCCGCGACACCACCCGCTGAAACGGGTAAATAGCGGCAGACGAACCTGGAAATGAACTCCCGCCGGGTATTTGGCGGACAAGACTAATAGAAAAATGGTGGATCATGGTTAAAATCACGCTACCCGATGGGGGTCAACTGGAATTCGACGGCCCGGTCAGCCTTGCTGACGTCGCCGCGAAGATCGGCAGCAAGCTGGCGAAGGCCGCGCTTGCGGGGATTGTGAACGGCGAGATGCGCGACCTGACGACCACCGTGACCGGCGACGCGACCGTCTCCATCGTCACTCCCGCAACGCCCGAGGGACTAAAGCTGATGCGCCACTCCGCCGCTCACGTGATGGCGGAAGCGGTAGCGCGGCTCTACCCCGGCACCAAGTTCGCATACGGCCCTGCCCTCGACGACGGCTTTTTCTACGACATCGACTGCCCGACCCCGATCTCGGCGGACAATCTGCCGAAGATAGAGCTGGAGATGAGGCGCATCGTCAAGGAGAACGCGAAGTTCGTCCGCAACGAGATGACCCGCGCTGAGGCCGAGAAGAAGTACGCCGATGACAAGTTCAAGCTTGACAACATCGCCCGCGCGCAGGGGGAGGTCATCTCCTTCTACGGTCAGGGGGCTTTCGAGGACCTCTGCCGAGGCCCGCACGTTCCGAGCACGGGCAAGATCGGCGCGTTCAAGCTGATGAGCGTGGCCGGCGCGTACTGGCACGGCGACGCGACGCAGCAGCAGCTCACCCGTCTGTACGGCACGACCTTCGCAACGCAGGAGGAGCTGGAGGCGCACGTTACGCGCATTGAAGAGGCGAAGAAGCGCGACCACCGCGTAATTGGCAAACAGATGGGGCTCTTCGAGTTCCACCCCGAAGAAGCGCAGGGCATGGCGTTCTGGCGCAACAATGGCGTGACGCTCTTCCGGACGCTGGAGGGGTATCTGCGCGAGCTGTGCCAGATGCACGATTACGAAGAGATCCGCACGCCGCAGATTCTGAACAAGGAACTCTGGGAAATCTCCGGCCACTGGCAGAACTATGCCGACAAGATCTACACCAGCGAGAAGGACGGCAAGGAGTATGGCGTCAAGCCGATGAACTGCCCCGGCGCGGTGATCCTGTACAAAGACGGCCTTTACAGCCACAACAGCCTCCCGCTGCGCTGGGCGGAGTTCGGGCATGTACACCGTTACGAGGCCAGCGGCGAGATTCACGGTCTGATCCGCGTACGCGGCTTCACGCAGGATGATGCGCACATCTTCTGCACGCCCGCGCAGTTGCAGGAAGAGATCCGCCACTGCATCAGCCTGATCTTCGAGGTCTACCAGACCACGGGGATGATCTTCGACCACATCGAGCTATCGACGCGCCCGGCGAAGTCCACCGGCACCGACGAGATGTGGGCCAACGCCGAAGGCGCGCTGGAGGGTGCGCTCAAGACACTCAAGATCGATTACAAACTCAATCCCGGCGACGGCGCGTTCTACGGGCCGAAGATCGACTTCCACCTCAAGGACGCCATCGGCCGGAGCTGGCAGATGGGCACCATTCAGGTGGACTTCTCGATGCCGGAACGGTTTGACATTTCCTACATCGACGAGAATTCGCAGAAGCAGCGGCCGGTGATGATTCACCGCGCGATTTCCGGCTCGCTGGAGCGGTTCATCGGCGTACTGACCGAGAATTATGCCGGCGATTTCCCGCTCTGGCTGGCGCCGGAGCAGGTGCGGGTGCTAACGGTCACGGACGCGGCGATCGCCTACGGCAAAGAGGTGACGCAGACGCTGAAGAAGCTCGGCATCCGGGCGAAACTCGATAGCCGGGGCAGCAAGATTGGCGCAAAGATCCGCGAGGGCGAACTGGCGAAGGTGACGTATTTGCTGGTGGTAGGCGAGAAGGAAGCGCAGGAGCAGACCGTTTCGGTGCGCCGGCGCGGGCAGGGCGACCTGGGCAGCTTGAGCGTAAGCGAACTGGGCGGAAAGCTGACCGAGGAAATCAGGACGCGCGCACTTCCGCCCAAGGCGTAACCGCATTTGCGAGCATGAAAAAAAACGAAGCGGCCGGTGGCGACGGTGCGACTTCGGTTTGAACAAGACATCCGTAAGGAGGAACGGCCATTAGCAAAAAGAAAGAGATGCGTCTGAATGACGAGATCAAGGGCGTGAAGGAAGTTCGCCTGATCGACGAGGACGGAAACATGCTGGGCGTGCTTCCCTTCGAGGCTGCGCTGGCGAAGGCCAAGAGCGAGGACATTGACCTCTGCGAGATTTCGCCCGGAGCGGAGCCGCCCGTCTGCCGCATCATGGACTATGGCAAATTCCTCTATCAGCAGAAGAAGAAGGAGCACGACAATCTCCGCAAGCACCAGCATGTCGAGCAGAAACAGATCCGCATCAAGAGCTTCCGGATCGACTCGCACGACCTGGAGATCAAGCTCAAGACCACCCGCAAGTTCTTGGAAGCCGGGCATCGCGTGCTGATCACGATGATGTTCAAGGCGCGCGAGAACGACCATCCCGAACTGGGACGGGCGGTGCTGGAGGAGAAGTTCTTCAAGGCGCTGACGGACATTGCGAAGCTCGACAGCGCACCGCGGAAGGAAGGCAAGCGGATGACGATGTCGGTGGCTCCGTTGCCGGCGCTGCTCAAACAGATCGAGAAGCGCAAGGCGGAGGCCAAGAAGCTCGGCAAGGTCGAAACCGAGGTTCTGCCGGAAGACGATTCCGCGGAGCTGGCCGCCGAAGAAGAGTAAGCTACCGGTTCGCGCTGGGGCCAACGGCCGGCGGCGGACGGAGAGGATATGAAAAGCAAGTCACATTTTACGCGACAGAAAGGAGTTTTATCAGATGCCTAAGCAGAAACCGAGCAAGGGTGTGCGCCGTCGGGTCCGGGTGACCAAGAATGGCAAGGTAGTCAGCAAGTCCTGCGGCAGCGTTCACCGCCGTGTCGTCAAGACCCCGAAGCAGCGTCGTCGTCTGCGCCGGATTCGCGCCCTGCACCCCACGGCCGCGCGTCAGTTGCGCAAACTGCTCTGCGTCTAAGGAGCGGTAAATTCCGGGCCCAGCAAGCGGCCCTTTCCACGAAGAACCGCGCCCGCCCGCAAGCGGCACCCGGCGCACCAGACAGACACAGCAAGGAGATAATAAATGCCTAAGGCAGCATATAGCGTAGCGCGTCACCGCAAGCACAAACGGCTGATGGACAAGGCCAAGGGGATGCGCGGCGGCCGCAGCAAGCAGTACCGCGCGGCTCAATTCTCGGTTTTGAAGGCCGAGATTTACGCGACCCGCGACCGGCGCGCCCGCAAGGGGGAGTTCCGCCGGCTCTGGATCGTCCGTATCAACGCCGCTCTGATGCCGTTCGAGCTGAGCTACAGCCGATTTATCGGTGGCCTCAAGAAGGCCAACATTGAGCTGGACCGCAAAACCCTGTCGGAAATGGCGATTCACCAACCCGCCGATTTCGCCGCGGTGGTGGAAAAGGCCAAGGCTGCGCTCGCCTAAGTTCCACAGAAACGAGCGATCCTTCTTCAGCGGAAACGCCGCTGTCCTCCCGCCGGAAAGCGCCGCAAGGCGTAACAGGCGCAGGGGCGCAGAAGCGGAAACCCGGTGAAAAATGGTTTTCTTGAGGCTATGTGAGAGTCGGTGCCGGTCTGCACAGCAGACTGGTTCCGGCTCTTTCTTTTTGGCATTTTTTCCGGCAGCGGGTATAATCGCGGACGGAGGTTGCCGGCACGGGAGACCGGCAACCCGTTGGGCGCGCGGGCGGTTGTCCGCCGGATTCGAAAGGGGAAACGATGAGCATTCAGAACGACGACCAGAATACAGAGGTGCCGCAGGCGGAACAAGCCGCCAGCGCCCCCCAGTCCACCGGGGAAGGCCCCACCAAGGACGAGAAATTGCTGGCGGTTCTGGCGCATATTCTGCCGCTGGCGGTCGGGTTCCTCGCGCCGCTGGTGATCTGGCTGGTGAAGAAGGATGAATCGGCGTTCATCGACGATCAGGCGAAAGAAGCCCTCAACTTTCAGATTTCCATGTTCATCTACGTCATGGCCTCGTTCCTGCTCTGTTTTGTATTTATCGGTTTCCTGCTGTTGCCGGCGGTAGGCATCTTCGGACTGATCGTCATGATCCTTGCCGCGGTCAACTCCAACGACGGCATCCGGTACCGCTACCCGCTCTGCATCCGCTTCATTTCCTGAAGCGGCGGCGGATTTCATGCCCCACCCGAGAGACAAGGAATTGCACAATGAGTTTATTGGATACCCTGAAGAACTTGCGTGAGGAAGCGCACTCGGCCCTCAAGAGTGCCGTCAGCGGCGAGGCGCTGGAACAGGTGCGCTTGAAATACCTCGGCCGCTCCGGCGCGCTCAACGATATCATGGGCCGCATCAAGGAGGTCGCCAAAGAAGAAAAGGCGATCTTCGGCAAGACCATGAACGACGTGAAAAAAGAACTCGAAGCCCTGCTGGAAGAGCAGAAAAAAGTGGTCGGCGGCGAGGCGAAAGCCAGCGGCCCCCTGCTCGACCCGACCCTGCCGGGGGTCTTCCGCGCTGCGGATCAGGAACCGGGGACGCTGCACCCGCTGCTGCAGGCGCGCGAACGGGTCTGCGCGATCTTCGAGCGCATGGGCTTCTCGGTCGTGGACGGACCGGAGCTGGAGGACGACTTCCACAACTTCGAGGCGCTGAACATCCCCGCCGATCACCCCGCGCGCGAGGACTCCGAAACCTTCGGCCACTCCCTTGGCGGCCGTCTGCGCTCGCAGACCTCCAGCGTTCAGGTGCGGTCGATGGAAGCGCAGCAGCCGCCATTGCGGGTTCTGTCGCCGGGCCGGGTATACCGTCCCGACGCGCTTGATGCGACGCACCATTATGCGTTCCATCAGATCGAGGGGCTGGCGGTGGACGAGGGAATCACCTTCGCGGATTTAAAGGGCTGCCTGCATATTTTCGCGCAGGAGATGTTCGGCGAAAAGACGAAAATCCGGCTGCGGCCGAGTTTCTTCCCGTTCACCGAGCCGAGCGCCGAGGTGGACGTGACCTGCATTTTCTGCGGGGGCAAGGGCTGCCGGATCTGCAAGCAATCGGGTTGGATCGAGATCATGGGCTGCGGGATGATTGACCCGAACGTGTTCAAAGCGGTGGGCTATGACTCCGAGAAATACACGGGGTTTGCCTTCGGCATGGGCATCGAGCGCGTCACGATGCTGACGACGGGGGTGGACGATATCCGGCGTTTTCAGGAATGCGACCTGCGCTTTTTGCGCCAGTTTGTTTGAACGACAGCCCCCCTACCGAACTAGTTTCAGCAACGCAAGGAATGCACATGAATATATCGTATCAATGGCTGGAGAGTCTGGTGCCGAGCGGATTGTCCGCGCAGGAACTGGCTGACCGTCTCACCGCCGCCGGCATTGAGGTCGGTGAGGTTCACGCCATGCCCGGCGGGGATTTCCAACTCGTCGCGGAGGTCACCTCTAACCGTCCCGACTGGCTCTGCCACTTCGGCCTCGCCCGCGAGGTAGCCGCCCTCACCGGCAAGCCCTTTGCCGCCCCCGTCATTGCCCCGGCCGAAAAGGGCGCGGGCATTGCCGGACAGTTCAAGGTCACGGTAGAGGACACGACCGGCTGTCCGCGCTATACCGCCCGCCTCATCAAGGGCGTCAAGATCGGCCCCTCCCCCGCCTGGCTCTGCCAGCGGCTGGAGGCGATCGGCCTGCGCCCGGTGAACAACGTGGTGGACATCACCAACTTTATTCTCTTCGAGAGGAATCAGCCGCTGCACGCCTTTGACGCGGACAAGCTGGCGGGCAGGGAGATTGTCGTGCGGCGGGCGAAGGCGGGCGAAAAACTGACCGCCCTCGACGGCACGGCCTGCGCTCTCACCCCGGACACGCTCGTCATTGCCGACGCGCAGCAGCCGGTGGCGATTGCGGGCGTCATGGGCGGTCTCGCCAGCGAGGTGACCGGCCATACGACCAACATCCTGCTGGAATCGGCCTACTTCGAGCCGCTGCAGGTCCGTCACACCAGCCGCCGCCTGAAATTGCTTTCCGACAGCTCTTTCCGCTACGAACGCGGACTGGACATCGCGGGCGTCGAACGCGCCAGCGCGCGGGCGTGCGAGCTGATCCTCGAGATCGCGGGCGGCGAGTTGGCGTCTGGCGTGATCGACACCGCCCCCGATGCCGGAAAGACATGGGAGGTGACCATGCGGTACGCCCGGCTGGAGGCCGTCATGGGCTGCACCTACAGCAAGGACGAGGTGAAGCGCATTTTCACCGGCCTCGGGCTGCAGATACAGCATGACGACGCCGTCGGCATTTGCGTCAGGGTCCCGAACGTCCGGCGCGATCTGATCCGGGAAATTGACCTCATCGAAGAGGTTGCCCGGATTGCCGGCTACGCGCGCATCAGCGAGAAGGTAACGCTGCGGGTGGAGCGTTCGCATGAAACGCCGCTGAGCAGCGGTTTGAAGCTGATCCGGCGCGCCCTCGCGGACGCCGGATATCACGAGTGCGTAACCGACCCCTTCATCAGCGAAAAATGGCAGGAAAACGGGCAGGCGGTGCGCGTACTCAATCCCGTCGACAGCGGCCGGCCGGTGCTGCGCCGCTCGCTGATTCCGTCGCTGCTGGACGTCCGGCGCGTCAACCGCCACGAAACCGGCGTGCAGCTCTTTGAAATCAACCGCTCCTACTGCAACGTCGCGGGACGCACCGAGTCGCTGCGGCTGGCGCTTCTTGACGACCGGGGCGTGGAATACGTCCGCGGCGGCCTTGAGCGGGCCCTTGCGGCGTTGCGCGTTTCCGGGACGGCGCTGAGGCTCGCGCCGGAAAATACCGGGGCGGAGCACGAACACCTCGACAAGGCGGGTCAGGCGCGGGTGCTGCTCCAGGATCTCGACGCGGGCGTAGCCGGGCGCATCAGCCCGGGAGTTGCCAAGCTGCACGATCTGGAGAATCAGCCGGCCGTGCTGGAGGTTGAACTGGCGACGCTGGTTGAACTGCCGCGCAGCGACCGGGTGTATAAGCCCCTGCCGCGTTTCCCCGGCATCCGCCGCGATCTGGCGTTGGTGGTCCGGGAAGAGGTGCGCTGGCAGCAGATTGCGGATGTGGTCTGCCCGGAGCTGCAAAACCCCGCTATGCTGCATCTGGAGAGTATTTATCGCGGCAAGGGACTGGAACCGGGAACCAAGAGCGTGGCGTTTTCCTTCCAATACTTTGCGGCCGACCGGACGTTGACCGACGATGAGGCGAACGCTCTGCGCGACGCGCTGCTCCAGAAGCTCGCCCACAGCATCCCCGGCGCGCGCCTGCGCTGAAGCCGGCCGTTGCATACTATGGATCAAAGCATACCCGCCGGACCATGGTCCGGCGGGTATGCTTTGATGGACGAAAAACGACCGCCCCCGCCTTAACGGAGGAAAAGATCGTAGCAGGTGCCGACCTTCTGAAAGCCGAGTTTGTCGTAGAGGCGCAACGCCGGAGCGTTGTCGGTGTAGACGTGAACCTCCGCCTCCTGTGCGCCGGCGGCGTTCAACCGGGAAAACAGAATCTGCAAGTTGCGCAGCGCATATCCCTTTCCGCGCAGCGACGGCGAGGTATTCACGCCGAAAACCGCGTACACCTCATTCCCCGCATACTCGCAGTATCCGTTCATGCGGGCGTAAATCGCGCGGGACAGCACCTCCCCGCCGGCGGAAAGCAGTACATGATCGATCAAATCCCAGCGCCGGAAGACATAATCCAGCCAGGTGTCCTTTCCCGCGCGGCTTTGATGGTACGCCTGCTCCCCCTCACGCAGCCCGTCGCGGAACCCGGCCAGCGGAGCGCGCAGACAAAAGCTGCTGCGCTCCCTCTGGAAGTGGAACTTATCCAGCAGCCAGAGCATGCCCCGCTGCGTATCCGGCACCCCTGCCCGCTCCGAGCCGTCAATCAGCCCCGCATAAAACGGCGAATACGGCCATGCGCCCAGACCGCTGACCTGCCGGATTCCCTGCAATTGCAGCCGGTACAGGGCCTCCTGCAACAACTTCCCGCCCAGTCCCTGACAGCGGAATTCCGGCAGCACCACCAGCGCGCAGATGACGCCGCACTTGGGATACGGCGACTGGTTGACAATATCGAAATGCACCCAGCCGACGGCCTGTCCCTGATATTCCAGCAGCAGGAACTGCTCGGACCGGAAGCGGCCGCTGCGCAGGATGTGCGCGCGGAACAACTCCGGCGTAAGCGGGTAAAACCCGTGCCAGTCTGAGGCCGAGCGGTTCCAGATCTCCACCACCCGGTCGGTCAGATCATCCTGAAACATCCGGAAGAACATCCCCATTCGCTTCGCCGCGCGCTCCTGTCCCCGCTGCCCCGTTGATTCCGTCCGCCCCTCGCGTATGATGGAAAGACTGATGATAACCCGGCCGCTGGCCGAAGTAAAGGTGGAAAACATGAGTTCCCTGATTCTTGCCCTGGAATCCTCCTGCGACGAGACCGCCGGCGCCATCCTGCAAGACGGCCGGACCGTTCTTGCCGAGTTCGTCGCCAGCCAGATCGACCTGCACCGCCAGTTCGGCGGCGTCGTGCCGGAGGTCGCCTGCCGCGCCCATATGGAATGCCTGCTGCCGGGGGTGCAGAAGCTCTTCGCCGACGCCGGCGTCCGGCCGGCGGACTTGTCCGCCGTGGCCGTCACCAACCGCCCCGGCCTGATCGGTGCGCTGCTGGTGGGGGTCTCGGCGGCAAAGGCGCTGGCGTATGCGTGGAACAAGCCGCTGATCGGCGTCAACCACATCGAAGGCCACATCGCCGCCGCCTGCTTCGCAGAGCCGCAGATGACGCATCCGTTCGTCGCGCTGGTCGTCTCGGGCGGCCACACCAACATTTACTACATCCCCGAACGCGGCGTCTATCAACGCCTCGGCGCCACCCTCGATGATGCCGCAGGCGAGGCCTTCGACAAATCCGCCAAACTGCTGGACCTCGGCTTCCCCGGCGGCCCCGCCATCGACAAAGCGGCCAAGAGCGGCAACCCGTTGGCCTTTGACTGGCGCGATGCCTGCCTGCCGCGCCACAATCCCTACGACTTTTCCTTCTCCGGCC
Organism: uncultured Planctomycetaceae bacterium; assembly: GCA_964460225.1. Taxonomy (GTDB): domain Bacteria; phylum Planctomycetota; class SZUA-567; order SZUA-567; family SZUA-567; genus CAYWTJ01. Next base: position 13,948 of record CAYWTJ010000052.1, read on the forward strand.
TGAAAACCGCAGTGCTATACGCCGCCCGCGGACAGGCCGGCGGCCGCAAGGGGCCGCTGCTGCTGGACGCCCAGGGGGTGGCGGACGCGGCGGCGAGCTTTCAGCACGCGGTCGTGCGCGCGCTCGTCAACCGCACGATGCGGGTTGCGAAGGACAAAGGGGTGAAGTGGATCGCCATCGGCGGCGGCGTATCCGCCAACCGCGCCTTGCGCGAAGAAATGACCCGGCAAGCGGAGAAAGCCGGCTGCCGGGTGGCGATTCCGCCCATGAAGCTCTGCACCGACAACGCGGTCATGATCGCGGTGCGGGCGCACGAATTGTATGAGGCCGGAAGCTTCAGCGATCTGGAGCTTGACGCCTGCGCGCGCGCAACCGACCTCTGATCCGCGCCCGGCCGCCAGACCGCAGAAAGCAGCAGTGGCCGTTCACGTTCTCGCCGCGCCCTTTCTCCGGCGCGCGGGCGTGGCGCTTCCCGGTGCGGGGACGCTGCCGGCGGTCACCGTAAACTCATAGCGCCCGGCCTTCGTGAGCGTTTTCGCGATCCCCGGCAAATCCACCTCAAGCCGGATTCCCTTGGGCAGCGTCACGGCAACCGCAATCGTCTCACCCTGTCTGCGCCAGTGGGCCGCCAGCTCCCCCTGCGGCGCGGGAACCGTGGCTTCCGCAAAATCCATCCCTTGCGGGAAGACCGGCGCCAGCCGCGCCTGCGTCCAGCCGACCGCCGTTTGCGTAATCCCCGCCAGAATATTCACGAAATGAAAGCACGGATGGGACGTCCATGCATGCGAACAGGTTCCGCCCTCGCCCTCATTCCAGTGATAGCCCTCCCAGGTTGTGCCGGTGGAAAGCATCGGCTCCCAATGGCGGCGGATATAATCCACCACAAGCGCCCCCTCCCCGGCTTCGCGCAGACAATCGAAGAGGTAGGTCGCCCAAAACGCGGAGGGCTGCGCCCCGGCAAGTTTTTCCTCCCGGATGCAGGGCAGCAGAATTTGATCGAGCATGGCGCCCTTGGCTTGCGGCGTCAGATTCAGCAGCAGCGCCAAAACCTGATCGTGCACGCTCGGGGCCGCGGTGGGCTTGCCGTTGTTTCCGAGATTGCTGAGGAACAAACCGGACTTCGGATCGAACAGCTTCCTCACCAGCAGCCTCCGGCGGGCGGCGATTTCCTTCTTCCGCGCCGCCAATTGCGGCCGCATCCCGGCCGCCTCAAGCAGCCGCGCGTAATGCTCCAGCGTGTACAGATGCCAGAGGTTCAGGAAGGTCGGAATATTCTCCTTTGCCAATGCCGCCCAGTCCTCGAAGAGCCAGAACCGCGGATCAAAGGTCAACAACCCGTCCTTCCCGCGCGCCTGCGGCGATTCGAAGTAGGCGAAGATCTCCTCCATCCGCGCCTGCTGCTCCCGAAACAGAGTAAGATCGCCGGTCTGCCAGTAATAATCCCAGACCGTCATCACCCACGTCAGCGCAAAGTCCGGCAGGATGCACCACCCGGAACAGGTCGGCGCATGTCCGTAGGTCAGCCCCTGCGGTGCCCGTTGCCCCGCCAGCGAACGGATGCCCCGCGCCAGCAGGCGGGCATCACCGTCCAGATAAAAGGTGTTGCGCGCCTGCACCCGCGCATCCCCCCACCACTGCGCCTGCTCCCGCCAGGGGGTGTCGACATAGGCGTCGATGGCGCAAATCTGCTGCGTGCGGCGGCAGGCGGCATGAATCGCATTGAGCGCCGCATCGGAACACGCGAACGCGCCGCGCATGGCGAAGGGATACAACGCCGTCCGCCAGTTCAGCCGCAACGTCAGCGGCGCTTTCAGGTCGCGCGCGACGATCGTAATGTGCCGGATTCCCATGATGTGGAAAAACTCGTGCGCGCAACGCCCCTGTGCCGGCAGCAGACGGCTGGCCAGCGCGACATGACACCCGTTCCCCGGCTTGAGGTATTCCGGATGCCCTTTCCGCAAGCACTGGTGGTATAGAAAATCAAGGCTCTCCCGCCCCTCGGCGCGCTCCACCTCCACGTTCAGCGTACCGACGGAGATCTCCCCCAAATCCACGGTCACGGCGCGGAACGAGTCCGCAGCCGCCGGATCGATCACGATTTCCAGCGCCTGCGCCGTCCGGCGGCTTTTGACCGCCTTGCCGTCGCGCCACTGCTCCACGGTCGAAAACTCCCGGTCCATCCAATGCCAGGCCACATTTTCACAGCCGCGCCAGCCCTCGGCATTGCGCCCCACGCCCTCGCCCGTAACGCCGGACGGCACCAGAAGGTCTTCGCGCAAAAGCGGAATGCCCCGCGCCTCCACATCTTCAAACGGCGGCTGCCCGAAGGGAAACTGCGTAATATTCTGCCCGTTCTCAAAGAGGTTCCGGTTCCACCCCTGCGGCGGCGTCGCATCGGTAATCCAGCGCCGGTCGTCCTGCGCCGCGTGGTAATGCTCCTGAAAATCAAGCTGCATGGAAAGCCGGGCCGTGTCACGGCGGTGGGCGGGACTCCGGCGCATCAGCCAGTCCCGGCCGGAGGCGATCTTTGCCACCCCCCAGTCCGCCGCGCAGAGGAACCCCGCTTTCGTGCAATGCAGATAGGAAAAGGTGCTGATTCCGGGCGTGTAGGCCTCCACCGCAAACCAGTTCGCGCCCGGCTGCAGGTACGGCCGCACGTCCACCTCGTCATACGGCCAGTGCGCCTGATAGCCGCGCGCCGGCCCCCGGCAGACGGACTTGCCGTTCACATAGAGCCGGTACCCCTTGTCGGCGGTGATATACAGCGGAGTCTGCGCCGGCACCCCTTTCATTCCGGCCGGCAGCACGAAGTCGTACCGGAAGTGGGCGAAATGATTGTGCAGATACATATAGCCTTCGGGCCAGATCCAATCCGCCCGACGCAACAGATCATAGCCCGCCGGGGTTGCCGGTGCTTTCGTCGCGGAAGAAGCCGCCTTTTTTGCCATCGAGTGTTTTACCGGATTCCCGCGAACCGCCACCTGCCTTGCCATGCCATGCCCTCACCTGTGGGGATTCTCCCGCAACCAGACCACTGGAATCCTCTCATTGTAGCCGACGTTTCTCGCGGCAGCGATGGCGTATCCGCCTTTTCTCTTGTACGATTCCGTCATTTTTCACCATCCCGGTCAGGTTCCGGCATCTCCGCGCCGGTCTCTCTGCCGGATCGCGGCGCGGAACGAATGGAAACGGCACCGCCCGGCGCTTGCGGGGGCGCTCCGAAGGCATCGTCCGTAAGATTCTGATTGCGGAAACGGCCCTTCGGTGCTACCATCATGCTCGGCTTGAGTTCCGACCCGCCCGGTGCGGGTGGCGCTCACCGCCGCGCGCAGGAACGCCATGACCTGTTCAGGATGCCGAAGATGACCGACCCGCTGCCACCGAAAACGTCCAGGCGAACAATCTGGATCGCCCTGTTGTTTCTCGTAATCGCCGCCGTTGCCGCCCTGCTGCTGCTGCGCGGAGAAGATCAGGCGGCGCCCCCCCCTGCTCCGGAAGCGCTCAGGGTCACGGTGCTCAAGGTCGTACCGCGCGATGTGCCGCTGACCGGCAACTTCATCGGCAAGACCCGGAGCGCCAGCAAGGTGGAAATCCGCGCCCGCGTGGACGGATTCCTGGAGAAGCGCCTCTACGAAGAGGGAAGCAAAGTGGAAAAGGGGCAGGTTCTTTTCCAGATGGATCAGAAACCGTTTATCGCCGCGCTCGAATCCAGCCGGGCCGCGCAGCAGGCGCAGGAAGCAGCCCTGCAGTACGCCAAGGTGAACCTTGACCGGGTGGAGTCCATGGTCGGCAACAACGTCACGGCCAAAAAAGATCTGGATGTCGCGGTCAGCAGCTACAAATCCAGCCTCGCCTCGTTGGAGATGGCCAAAGCGCAGGTCCGGCAGGACGAGCTGGAGCTGAGCTACACCACCATCTCCTCCCCCATCTCCGGGCTGACCAGCTTTGCCCAGCAGGAGGTCGGCGCCTACATCAACAACACCGACAAAAGCCTGCTCACCTACGTCGCCCAGCTCGATCCGATGCGGGTGGAGTTCAGCGTCTCAGAAAACATGCTGCTCAAGGCCCGCGACGATGCGCAACGCGGTTTTTTCAAGGAAGTCACGGGCAAAAGCATTGTGGAGATCGTGCTGATCGACGGTACGGTTTACCCCTATCGCGGCGAACTGACCTTTGCCGACGCCTCCCTGAGCGAGACGACGGGGACCTTTCTGATCCGCGCCACCATTCCCAATCCGAAGGAAGAGCTGCGGCCGGGGCAATTTGTGCGCATCCGCCTGTTGGGCGCCATCCGCCCGAACGCAATTCTGCTGCCGCAGAGCGCGGTGCTGCAAGGTCCGGCCGGAAGTTTTGTCTGGCTGGTAGACGAAGCCACCGGCAAGGTCAGCGCCCGTCCCGTCACGCCCGGCGACTGGTATGAAAATACGCAATGGTTCATCGATGAGGGGCTGCGCGGCAACGAAACCGTCGTGGTCGCGGGGGCCGGAAAGCTCTCCCCCGGCGATTCGGTGATTATCGATCGCTTTGAGCCGCTGCCGTCCGCCGCTCAGGCAGACGCCGCATCCGAAGCCGGACCGGCCGCCGGACAAAAGAAAGAAGCGCCATGATTTCACACGTATTCATCAAACGTCCGATCTTTGCGGCAGTCCTCTCGATCATTCTGGTGATTGCCGGCGCGGCCTGCGTGAAGACGCTGCCGGTGACGCAGTACCCGGAGATTACCCCGGTGCAGGTGACCGTCAGCGCGCAGTATCCCGGTGCGGACGCCGAAACCGTCGCCAACACCATCGCCGCCCCGCTGGAAACCGCGATCAATGGCGTCGACAACATGCTCTACATGCAGTCCTCCTGCTCCTCCAGCGGCATGCTCACGCTGACTGTATACTTCTCGATCGGCACCGATCCCGACACCGCGCAGGTGCAGGTCAACAACCGCGTCAGTCAGGCCGCGGCGCAACTGCCCGACGTGGTACGCAACAACGGCGTGACGGTCGAAAAGCGCTCCTCGAGTTTTCTGATGATCGTGGCCCTCACCTCCCCCGGCGGCAAGTATGACGAAAAATACATCGGCAATTATGCGAATGTCTATGTGCTGGACGCCATCAAGCGCGTCAAGGGAGCCAATCAGGCCGAGGTGCTCGGCGTCCCCGATCTCGCCATGCGCATCTGGCTCGATCCCGCCAAGATGACCGGCTACGGCCTGACCGCCACGGACATCCAACAGGCCGTCAGTTCGCAAAACCAGCAGTTCGGCGTCGGCCGGCTCAATCAGTCCCCGACCGGCGGCAAGGTGGAACTGACCGTGCCGGTGGTCACCGAGGGGCGCTTCCGCCGCCCGGCGGAATTTGAAAATATCATCCTGCGCGCCGACTCCGACGGCACGGCGCTGGTGCGGTTGAAGGATGTGGGCCGCGTCGAAGAGGGACAGGAAAGTTATCTTCTGCGCTCCCGGCTGAACGGCGAGCCGGCCACCCTGATTGCGGTCTACCAGCAGGTCGGCTCCAATGCCATTGAAGTCTCCGCGAGCGTGGAACAGACGTTGCGGGAGATGAAGAAATCCTTTCCGGCGGGGTTGGATTTCAAAATCAGCCTCGACACCACCGACTTTGTCAAGGCGTCGATTCAGGAGGTGGTCGAGACGCTGGTCATCGCAACGCTGCTGGTGATCCTGATTACCTTCCTCTTCCTGCAGGACTGGCGCGCCACCCTGATCCCGACCATCGCCATTCTGGTTTCCATCGTCGGTACGTTCGCGGGGCTGCAGGTCCTCGGCTTTTCCATCAATCTGCTGACCCTGTTCGGGCTGGTGCTGGCGGTAGGGACGGTGTGCGACGACGCCATCGTCGTCGTGGAGAACGTCGACCGGAACATGAAAGAAGGCGGGCTCTCGCGACTGGAGGCGGCGTTCCAGGCCATGAAAGAAGTGACCGGACCGTGCATCGCCACCTCGCTGGTGCTGATCGCGGTCTTCGTTCCGGTGGCGTTTGTCGGCGGAACCACCGGAATGCTGTACCAGCAATTCGCCGTCACCCTCTCCATCTCCGTAGCGATCTCGACCTTTGTGGCGCTCACGCTGACCCCCGCGCTGGCGGCGCTGATGATGCGGCCGCGCGCGGAACACCCCAATGCGTTTTTCCGCGCGTTCAACGCCGGCATTGCCGCACTGACAAGCGGCTATGAGCGCGGCGTCGCCGGGGTCATCCGCTGGAAAAAGACGGCCCTGCTGCTCTTCGTGACCATGCTGGCGGCAGTCTACCTGCTTTTCCTGCGCATCCCGACCAGCTTCGTCCCGCCGGAGGATCAGGGCTACCTGCTGATCGCCGCCTTCCTCCCCGACGGCGCAAGCCTCGACCGGACGCAAGCTGTGACCGCCCGGCTGACGGAAATTTTGCGCCGGCACCCCGCCGTGCGCGACTGCTCCGAGATCGCCGGGTACAGCCTGATGGACGGGCAGTTCAAGGACAACGCTGGGACGATCTTCGTCGTGCTGCGCGACTTTGAGGAGCGCCGGGGGGCCGATCTCTCCTCGGACGGCGTGATCCGCGCCCTGTGGCCGCAGTTTCAAGCGATCAAGGAAGCCGTCATTTACCCCCTCAACCCGCCGGCGATTCCGGGGCTGGGCAATCAGGGCGGCTTTGAATACTGGCTTCAAAACCGTGGAGCCGGCACGACGACTGATCTGGCAAAACAAACCCAGACGCTCATCGATCAATCCGGGGATGTTCCCGCCCTGACCGGCGTGAATTCGACCTTCAACGCCAGTTCGCGCCAGCTGCGCGTCTCGATCAACCGCGAAAAAGCCGAGACCCTCGGCGTACCGAGCGCGGACGTCTACGACTCGCTGCAAACCCTGTTCGGCTCCCTCTACGTCAGCCAGTTCAGCAAATTCGGCCGCGTCTGGAAGGTCATCATGCAGGCGCAGCCCCAGTATCGCTCCGGCCCCAACGATATTCAGCGCATCTACGTCAAGCAGAGCAAGACCGGCGAAATGGTGCCGCTTTCGGCGCTGGTCACCACCGGTTTCACCACCGGCCCCGACATGGTGACGCGGTTCAACGGCTTCCCGGCGGCCAAGCTTACCGGCGACGCGGCCCCCGGCTTCAGCTCCGGTCAGGCGATCGCCGCCATGGAGGCGCTGGCGAAGCACCATCTTCAGGAGGGGTATACCGGGCAATGGGCGGGGCTGGCGCTGGAAGAGAAGCAGTCGGGCAACACGACCGTCCTGATTTTCGCGCTGGCGCTGGTCATGGTGTTCCTGATCCTCTCGGCGCAGTACGAACAGTGGTCCCTGCCCTTTGTGGTGCTGACGGTAGTGCCCTTCGGCATCTTCGGCGCGCTGCTGCTGGTCTGGCTGCGCGGGATGAACAACGATGTCTATTTTCAGGTCGGACTGGTTACGCTGATCGGCCTCTCCACCAAGAACTCGATCCTGATCGTGGAATTCGCCGAACAGAAATTCCGCGAGGGGCTTACGGCTTCCGAGGCGGCATTGACCGCCGCCCGGCTGCGGTTGCGACCGATTCTGATGACCTCGCTCGCGTTCGTGCTGGGCGCGCTGCCGCTGCTGTTTGCCACCGGCGCAGGCGCCAACTCCCGCTACTCCATCGGCACGGGGCTGATCGGCGGCATCATCGCCGCGACCTCGCTCGCGCTGTTTTACGTGCCGTTCTTCTACTGGCTGGTGCGCCGGATCTGCGCCCGCCTGCAAAAGGCGCCGGAGCGGCCCTGATTTCCGTCCCCTTCCGTCCCACGACGGCGCGCAACGCCCGGAGCGCCAAACGCCCCTCGCTGTCGCGCCCGCAACCGAAAAAAATCCGGGGCCGCCTCCAGTTTCTTGGAGGCGACCCCGTTTGCCATCACCAGCCGTTGGCGGCCGGAGGGCTTATTCCAGATTCTTTTTCAGCCGCTCCACGAAACTCGCCATCTCCTCATAATCCCGGCCCTTGATGATATGGCAGAGGTAGCTGAGCTTGTTGCTGATGTTCTCCAGTTGCTTCTGCGTCTCGGGGTTGAACATGATCTCCGCCAGCAGGTATACATCCTCCGACAGCACGCCCTTGGCGATCGCCAGATGCTTGCGGAAGGTCGTGCCCGGCGCGGCCGTCATGTGCAGGCTCGCCGCGAACGCCATCGATGCCGCGAACGGGATCGACAGGCTGTACGCCATCATCTCATCGTGCTCTTTGAAGCCGAGTTCAAAGATGTTGAGCTTGAGCTTGCGGAAGAGGTCGAGAAAGAGCGTCTTGCCCTTCTGGCACGAATCCTTGATGACGATGCCGTTCTCGTTTTCGAGGTTGCGCAGATTGCCGAAGGTCGGGCCGAACATCGGATGGACCGACACATACGGATGCCCCGATTTCGCGTAGTACTCCGCGATGTCGCCCTTGACGGACATGATGTCGGCCAGCATGCAATTCGCCGGAATCAGCGGCAACACGCTGTCAAACGCCTCGCGGGTGTATTGCAAACTCGCGCAGTTGATGACCAGATCCGGCTGGAAGGCCTTCACCTCCTCCAGCGCCGAGAAGCGCGTGACCTCGAAGAAAAAGCGCAGCTTCGTCAGGTCACGATCATACACCGCCACCTCATGATCGAGGCAGAACTCCTCGGTCAGCCACGCGCCCATCTTGCCCGCGCCCAGAATGAAAATTTTCACAGCGCGCTCCTTTCTTCGTAACAGCCGAGGAAGCGGTAGTTGTCCGCAGCCTTCTCCGCTTTTTCAAGGACCTGCTGAATGTTCGGATCGGTCAGGCTGCCGTCAAAGTCGAGGAAGAACGCGAATTCGCCCGGCGCGTCCGGCACCGAGTCGATGCGCGTCAGGTTGACCTTGTGATCGGCAAAAACCTGCAAGACCGCAAACAAGGCACCCGCGCGGTTGGCGGTGCAGAACGAGATCGAACATTTGTTGCCGTCGCCCTTCACCGGCTCGCGCGCGATAATCATGAAGCGCGTCTGATTGGTGTCGAGATCCTCGATGTCCTCATGAATAATTTCAAGGTTGTAATAGCTCGCCGCCAGCCGGCTGGCGATGGCCGCGCTGGAAGCGGGGTTGGTCTCGGAGATCATCTTCGCCGCGCCCGCGGTGTCGAAGAATCGCATCGGCTCAAGGCTCTGCCGCTTGAGGTATTCGCGGCACTGCGAGAGCGCCTGCGGATGCGAATACACCCGGCGGATGGTGCGGTAATCGGTGCCCGGCGTGACAAGCAGACAGTGATGGATCGGCAGCTTGATCGCGCCGACCACAAAGACGTTCGAGCGCAGCATCAGGCCGTTGACCTGATCGACCATGCCGCCGAGGGTATTCTCGACCGGGATCACGCCGTAATCGTAGATCCCGTCCTCGACGCCCTGAAAGATGTCCGCGAACTCGTCGCAGGGCATCGGGGCAAAGGTCCTGTTCCACGTCCGGCAGGCGATCTCGCTGTACGCCCCGTGCTCGCCCTGAAAGGCCGCCAGCACCGAGGTCTCGCGCTGGATGCGCTTGCTCTCGATGAAGACCTTGCCGTAGACCTCCTTGATGAACTCGGCGTTGAGCAGCGCGTTTTCCCGCTCGGTGAGGTTGCGGATCACCTGCGCCTCGCGTCCGGGGTCGTCAATCTTGTCAGGGCCCTTGAAGACCGCCGAGATGCGCGCGATTTCCATGCGCTTCTGCAGAAGCTGCAGAATATTGTTGTCCAACTGGTCGATTTTCCGGCGCACATACCCCAAGTCTATCTTATCTTTTTTATCGCTCATCTCATCCGTCCTGTCTGATGGTTGTATCAACGTAACCGCGCCGGCGCACCCGCGCCATGCGGAGGCTGCCCGCCGTTAATCCTTGAGCGCCTTGACGCATTTATACAGCTCGCGCACCTTCTTGACGAGCTTCTTGAACGGCTCCGGCTCCATCGACTGCGGCCCGTCGCAGAGCGCCTCGCACGGGTTGATATGCACCTCAATCAGCAGCCCGTCCGCGCCCGCCGCCACCGACGCCAGACTCATCGGCTCGATGAAGGTTCGTTTGCCCGTCGCGTGCGAGGGGTCGATCATGATCGGCAGGTGCGAATTCTCCTGGATCGCCGTCACCGCGCTGAGGTCGAGGGTGTTGCGCGTATAGGTCTCGAAGGTGCGGATGCCGCGCTCGCACAAAATCACATTCGGGTTGCCCTCGTTAAGAATGTACTCCGCCGAGTTGAGCCACTCGACGATGGTCGAGTACATTCCGCGCTTGAGCAGCACCGGTTTTCCGGCCTTGCCGACTTCCTGCAAAAGCGAAAAATTCTGCATGTTGCGCGCGCCGATCTGCACCACGTCCGCGTACTCGCAGACCCACGACACGTCGCGCGGATCAATCACCTCGGTGATGATCGGCAAGCCCGTCTCGCGTCCCGCGCGCTTGAGGAACTTCAGGCCCTTCAGCCCCAGCCCCTGAAATTCGTAGGCCGAGGTGCGGGGCTTGAAGGTGCCGCCGCGCAGCATGTCCACGCCCGCTTCCTTGACGGCCACGGCGGTCTTGATGATCTGCTCTTCCGACTCCACGCTGCACGGCCCGCCCACCACAACGAAGTCCTCGCCCACCGTAACGTCCCCGACCTTGAAGGTCGTCTTCTGCCGCTCCGGCGTTTTAATCGCCAATTTCAACCGCTTCATTTCCATCTCCCGAGACTGTTCATCAGTTTCAAATGTATCATTGATAAAAAGGTATCACTCCAACCGAGCAGAAATGGTGTGCCGGAATAAAGAATCTGAGCCGCGTATTTCTTCCTATCCCCACCATCCCCAAGCTGGAGACTATCGCATCATAGCCTGCTTGATTTCGCGGACGCGGCTAAAGACCATGTCCGGAAGATCGACCGCCTTGAGATTGTCCTCGATCACCTTCTCGAACGCGCTGCCGATCACCACGCCGTCGGCAAAGCCCGCCACGGCGGCCGCCTGCTGCGGGGTCGAAATTCCAAATCCCACGCAGAGCGGCAGCTTCGTCGCCGCCCGGATCGACGCCACGTGTTCCTTCACCGCCACCTCGTCCACGCCCCCGGTGCCGGTCACGCCCGTGCGAGAGATCACGTACAGAAATCCCCCCGCCCCGTGCGAAATGTAACGCACCCGCTCCTGCGGCGTCGTCGGCGCAATCAGCCGGATGACCGGGAAGTCCGCGCTGAACTTGCCCGCCAGCTCTCCCGCTTCCTCCGGCGGCAAATCCACCACCAGACAGCCATCCGCGCCCGCAATCTTCGCCTCCGCGCAGAAGCGCTCCGCGCCATACGAAAAGATCGGGTTGTAATAGCTGAAGAGAATGATCGGCAGGTCATAATTCGCCCGCACCTTCTTCACGATCTCGAAACACCCCGCCAGCGTCGTACCCGCCTTGAGCGCCCGCTGAGACGACCGTTGAATGACCGGCCCGTCCGCCGTTGGGTCGGAGAACGGCACGCCCAACTCCAGCACGTCCAGCCCCGCCCGACACATCGCCTCGACGATGTCGGCCGACCGCGCCAGATCCGGGTCGCCGCCGGTAATGAATCCCACCAGCGCACTCTGCCCCGCCGCCTTCAAATCCGCAAACCGCTTCTCGATTCTATTCATCGATTATTATCCCGTTCATTCAGAATTACTGATTATGGTTATCCCGATCCGAACTGTCTTTGTCGCCATCCTGTGTCGAGTCCGTCCGCTTACACACAAAGGGAACAAGATAAACACAAATAATCGTCCCAGCCACAAGAAGGTAATCACCCAACGCATACCATCCATGAGGAAGGCAGATCAATCGATATCCGAGCCAAGCCACAAGGACACCAACACCTCCAAGCACCGCCGCGCGTTGAATCCATGTCATGATCGCCCTTCCGCTGTTTACGACATAACGAAAATCGGAACAGCACCATTCAAAAGCGTCTCACACGGAAAACATTCTCAAACAAAATTTCAGATGCCGCCCAGATGCGCAATGGCGTGCGCGAGATCCTTATCGCCTCGCCCCGAGAGGCAGACCAGAATGATCCGGTCGCGCTCGCGCCTGGCCGCCTCCTTCATCGCCTGCGCCACCGCGTGCGAGCTCTCCAGCGCCGGAATAATCCCCTCCAGCCGCGCTAAGGTCTTGAACGCGTGCAGCGCCTCCTGATCGGTGATCGGCTTGTAAGCCACCCGCCCCAAGTCCTTGAACAGCGCATGTTCCGGACCGACGCCGGGGTAGTCCAACCCGGCCGAAATCGAGTACGCCTCCTCCACCTGCCCGTGCTCGTCCTGCAACAAGTAGGTCTTGCAGCCGTGCAGCACCCCGACCCGCCCATGCCCCAGCGACGCCGCGTGTTTGCCGGTCTCGATGCCCTCACCCGCCGCCTCCACGCCGACGATCTCCACCGGCTCGCCGACGAAGGGATAAAACAAGCCCATCGCGTTGCTGCCGCCGCCGACCGCCGCCACCAGCACATCCGGCAGCCGGTCGCACATCTCATACATCTGCGCCTTCGCCTCGTCGCCGATGACCCGCTGGAAATCGCGCACCATCGCCGGATACGGATGCGGCCCCGCCACGGTGCCGATCACATAAAACGTGTCCTCCACGACGCCCGCCCAGTAGCGCATCGCCTCGTTCATGGCGTCCTTCAGCGTCCCGTTGCCCGATGCCACCGGCACCACCTCCGCGCCGAGCAGCTTCATGCGCTGCACGTTCGGCGCCTGCCGGCGGATGTCCTCCACGCCCATGAACACCTTGCACTCCATGTTCATCAGCGCTGCCACCGTCGCCGTCGCCACGCCATGCTGCCCCGCCCCGGTCTCTGCGATGACCCGCTTCTTGCCCATGTACTTCGCCAGCAGACACTGGCCGACGGTGTTGTTGATCTTGTGCGCGCCGCTGTGCGTCAGATCCTCACGCTTGAGGTAAATCTGCGCGCCGCCGATCTCCTGCGACAGCCGCTGCGCATGATACACCGGCGTCTCACGGCCAACGTAATGCTTGAGCAGATAGTTGTAACGGTCGAAGAACTCCTCATCCTTCCCGGCCACAAAACGCTTGTATGCCTGCTCCAGCTCCAGAATCGCCGGCATCAGCGTCTCTCCGACGTAACGCCCGCCAAACTGGCCGAAGTGTCCGTTGTCGTCTGGTTCCGCGTAATTGGTAATCGCCGTCATGCAAAGATCCTTTCCAGATTGTCCGCCGCCTGTACCGACCGGACAGCGTTGAGAAATTCCTCGACCCTCCCCATATCCTTCACCCCCGGCGCGCTCTCAAGGGCGGAACTTGCATCCACCCCCTGCGGGTCGGTCAGGGTCAGAACCTCAGCGACATTCTGCGGCGTCAACCCGCCCGCCAGCAGGTACGGATGCTCTGCGCCAAAACCGCGCGTCTGCGCCCAGTCCCACCCCTGCCCGTTGCCGCCGGGAAGCGGCCCCTTGCCCAACTCCAGCAAAAAAGCCTTCGCCCCCGCCTGCGCGTACGCCTCCGCCGCCGCCCGGAAGTTGCTCCCTTTCAGCGCTTTCACCACGAACAATCCCGCGTCCCGCAGCAGGCGCACCTCGTCCGTCGACTCGCAGCCATGAAGCTGCACCGCATCCAGCGAACAGGCACCGGCCATCCGCACCACCGCCAGCGGATCGTGGTTGACGAACACGCCGACCAGCTTTGCCCGGCCCGTCAGCGCGGCGCGGATGGCCTGCGCCTGCGCCTGCGTCACGTTGCGCGGACTCGGCGGATAGAAGACCATCCCGAGGGCATCCGCCCCCAGATTCTCGATTGCCGCCGCCTGAGCCGGGTCCGTCAACCCGCAGATTTTGACCTGAACCATCCGCATTCCCCTCCGCCGGGGTGAAATGATCGCCGCGCCGCAATGAGGCGGCCGCCATGCGCCAACGCCTACCCGCGCAGTTGCGTCAGAAAGCTCACCTTGTCCTGAGCGCGAACGATGCTCTCGCCAATCAGAAAGCAATTGACGTCCGGCAGATACAGGTCGATGTCGGAACGGTTGAAGATGCCGCTGGCGGCGACCGCAATCTGCCCTTCCTCCAACTCCTGCGCCAGACATTTTGCAACGTCGAGGTTCGTCGAGAACGATTTCAGATCGCGGTTGTTGATCCCGATGATCTTCGCCCCCAGGCCCTGAATCTTCTCCAGATCGTCCTCGTCATGAATCTCCACCAGCGCGTCAATAAACAGCGCGTTCGCCAGCGCAATCAGATCGCCCAGTTCCTCGCGGTCGAGAATGCGCGCAATCAGCAGCACCGCATCCGCATGCGCCGCCGACGCTTCATACAACTGATACGGGTCAAAAATAAAGTCCTTGCGCAGCACCGGCAGATTGCACGCAGCCCGCGCCGACTTCATGTCCTCCAGCGAACCCTGAAAGAAGTTCTTCTCCGTCAGGATGGACAGCGCCGCTGCACCGCCCTGCTCGTAAAGCTTCGCCGTTTCCGCCGGATCAAGATTCGGATCAATCTCGCCCTTGCTGGGCGAAGCGCGTTTGATTTCCGCGATGATATTCACGCCCGCGCCAGTCAGCGCATCATAAAACGAGCGATAATCCTCCCGCGCCCCCGAAGCCACGCGCAAGGAGGTTTCCGATACCGTGCGCTTGGCCTCCTCGACCTCCGCGCGCTTGAGCTCCATTATCTTTGTCAGAAAATCCGCCACCATCTCTCCCTGCAGCCTATTGTTGTGTGTGTCTACGCGCATACAGCAGTCATACTGCCTTCCGCGATATACCGGCCTTCCCAAAGTCGAAACTTCCTTCCAACAACCCAATCAGGACGAACGAGTTCAAGACTCAGAAACTTATGAGGCGGGTAGCCCCACGCACGTAATCGAAAAATATTGCTCCCAATGTCCACGAAACGAATTCGCAGGCAGTAACCGTTTTTTACCGGCAATCAACCATTGTTCTTCGTAAACTCAATCAGCGCGTCGAGCTTGGCGCTGGCCGCGCCGGTGTCGATGGACTTCGCCGCCAACGCGATGCCACGGCGCACATCCTCGGCCTTGCCCGCCGCAAAGAGCGCCGCACCGGCATTGGCGAGAACGATGTTGCGGCGCGGGCTTTTTTCGCCGCTCAGCACGGCTCGCATGATGGCCGCGTTTTCCTGCGCGTCGCCGCCGACCAGCATCTGCGCGTTTGCGACCTCGCCGAAATACTCTTCCGGCCGGAAGTCGTAGGTGCGAATCTGCCCGTCCTGCAGTTCGGTGATCCGCGTCGCGGCGGTGACGGTAATCTCGTCCATGCCGTCATGTCCATGCACCACCAGCGCCCGCTGCGCGCCCAGAAGGCGCAGCGCGCTGGCGAACATCTCCGTCAACGCGGAGGAATACACCCCCAGCACCAGACACGACGCCCCCGCCGGATTCGTCAGCGGCCCGAGCATATTGAAGATGCTGCGCACGCCCAGTTCCTTGCGCACCGGCGCGGCATACTTCATCGCGGCGTGATACTTCGGCGCGAAGAGAAAGCCGATGCCGAGGGAATTGACGGCTTCTTCGACGATCTCCGGATCGAGCGTCAGGTTGACGCCCAACGCCTCCAGCACATCCGCGCTGCCGCACTTGCTGGAGACCGAACGGTTGCCGTGCTTGGCGACGACCACG
>CAYWTJ010000053.1:0-124485 GCA_964460225.1 uncultured Planctomycetaceae bacterium
TGCTTGATGAAGCCGCCGCCCCAGACCGCCTGCTTTTCCCTAATTGCCAACTGCTCACCCAGATACCAGTAAAGCCGTATCAGTTCGCTGCTCACTGCGACTGCGTGTACTGATCTTGCCCGTACTCGGATTTGAGCCGGATAATCTTGCGCACCCATTCCGCCGTTTCAGGATCGGTCTTGAGGCTGCGGAAGAGTTCCTTCATCGTCGCATCGAAGGCCATCTCATTGGCGCGGTGGCGGGGATGCCCTTTCACGCTCTTTGAATATGTAAAGACATGGCTTCAGAATCGTCTCTGTATAATAGGCGGACAATTCCGGTCACCGAGCAAATATTTCTCCGGATGTGTACGGCTTTGTGTGGAAAATAGGCGAGGCCTGCATATAATCCCACGGCTATTTCATGTGAGCATAATCCAGTAATCTTATCGGTGCGCTCTCATTATGATGCACGCCGCAGCTTAGTTAGAAACAACGATGTCGAACCAGGAATATGAATTTCTTTCAGCTCTTGATGATAAACGCTGGAAGGCCGCCAACAAGCTGCGGAACAACCTTGACGCTGCGAACTATAAAATCTGTTTTGGGGCTGATTTTCCTGAAGTACGTCTCGGATGCCTTCGAAGAGCGGCAGAATGAACTGCGGAAGGCGTTCCGGGACCCGAAGCACGATTACGCCATGCCCCGGGAAGATTATGCCTCGGACGTGGAGTATGAGCAGGCAATTACGAACGAACTCGAAATTCGCGACTATTATCAGGAACGGAATGTTTTCTGGGTTCCGGAACACGCACGCTGGAAATACCTACAGGCAACGGTCCCTCATGGCCACCAAATCAGGCGAAAATTCGGGTATCAAACACATGGTCACAGACTTCCGTACCAAGTGGGAAATGTTGACTCGGCCTTTCTTAATTGGGCGAAGGAACTGTGCAAGGTGATGGACCGCGCACACGGGGCAAACTAAATACCGCTTGTTTTGAAGGAATGAAATCATGCATACGTTCGACCTTCCCGCATCGTACACGATTATTGTCTCTATTCTGGTCATGTTTTTGGGGGAATGGCTAACCCGAAGAGTATCACTCTTGTCGAGACTGAATATTCCTGAACCTGTTACGGGGGGAATATTGGCTGCCGTCGCCTTGGCGGGACTTGACGCCTGCGGTATCAAAGTCGCGTTTCATGAAAATTTGCGCGATGGGCTGTTGATTGTTTTTTTTGCGATCATTGGTCTCTCTGCCCGCCTATCCGTTTTGCGCGCGGGCGGACTTCCGCTGGTTTTGCTGATTTTGGTCGCGATGTTTGTGGTCGTCTTTCAAGATGTCATCGGCTGTTCCATGGCATGGGCATTGGGGCTTGACGCGCGAATGGGGCTGATTGCCGGCTCGATCTCCATGAGCGGAGGACACGGGACCGCGATTGCCTGGAGCAAGACATATACAGAGCTTGGCATTCCGGGGGCGCTGGAGGCGGGGATTGCGTGTGCGACGCTCGGCCTTGTCGCTGGTGGCCTCGTGGGCGGCCCGCTCGGCCGGCGCTTCATCGACCGTTATAAATTGACGCCGGAAGAAGTCGATAAGATCGGAGCGGAAAACAGCGTAGGGCAGGATTATCGCGCTGAAGAGTCGTCATACACTTACCGCAGCGTCATGAATGGCCTTTTATTACTAACCTGCGTGGTTGCCTTGGGGATTTTTGTCCAACGGCTGCTTTCTTCTGCCGGGATAACGGTTCCCGCCTTCCTTCCCTGCATCATGATCGGCATTCTCGCGACCAATATTCTTCCCGGGGCATTCCCGCGCGTTAACCCATGGCCGGGCAATGGGCCATTTATGGCACTGGTGTGCCAAGGGTGTCTGAATCTTTTTCTTGTGATATCCATGATGAGTATCCGGCTTTCTTCGTTGATTGATCTGGCCGGCCCCATATTGCTGATCGGCCTTACGCAAATCGCCTTCATTGCGGTGATTGTCTCTCCATTTGTCTTTCGGATTCTGGGCAAGAGCTATGATGCTTCCGTAATGACCGCCGGGTACGCCGGTCTGGCGCTTGGCGCCACTCCGACTGCCATCGCCAATATGACCTCCCTTACCCACCGTTTTGGCCCGAGTCCGCGTTCGTTTATTGTTATTCCCCTGGTCGGTACCTGCTTTGTGGATGTCGTGAACGCCTTGGTCGTGAATATAGCACTGGCAATTCTGGGTTAACTCCACGGTCTGATAACCAGCAGAACACCCCTTCCGGGATCCCGGAAGGGGCGTTCTTTTTTTTTTGCAATCGCAATTTCGGAAGCTACTTGGTTGAGGTGTACTCCAGAAAGTCCATTAAGGGCCTCTGAGAGACAGGAATGTACGGATTCGTCGGCCGATCCAGAATAGCGATGAGTGAGAGTACGATCGAGAAGGATACCGCAAGAATCAGCTTCTCCCATGAGCGCCTTGAGCCTGCAATAGCGGTCTGATACCCGATGCCAAACATTCCTAAACCGATTAAAATGGAGAGCACGTACCAGATCGCAGAGGGCATACGGGTATTGACACCGATGCTGACCCTTGTCGCGTGTACGTTGATCAAATCATTCAATGATTCGATATAGAGCGCACCGACATCCGAGTTCATGTCGGCCTTCGCATTCGCTTTGGCGATGTCCCATAATTGACGCTGGATGGCGGCGGTCTTGGTAAGCGCTTCTGGCAGTTTATCCAGATTCGCAGCGATTACGACATCAATTCGCGTTTGGACATAATCCCGGATCAATTCCTTGGCTTGGTCGCATTGCGCCTGAGGCAAAAACTCAGAGCGCAGCCATGCCGTCCGGGCGATATTTGCTTCCTCCCGCACCAGCACCCGCCGTGAATCATAACGCTCTGTTGCGATACCAAAAGCGAACGCCAGAATAAAAGCAAGCAAACCAAGTATCGCGGCGCTAATAGCAGAAACCGGGGACTCTTTTTCGTCCTCGGTATGGCGATGAACCAGCGTCCCGATCCGGTACCCGATCTCGATAAACACGACAATTAAAACTATCCACAGCAGAAAAAGAGCAGGGATCGGCAGCATATCCATGATGTTCCCCTTGTAAACGTTGAATTCACTACCTACTCGTCGGAAGCCATAATGTGTCCCGCCTTGATTTCGGCAACAAGTCTGGCATGATCTTTTTCCGTTTGATCCGCGTAAAGAACAGCGAAGTCTGCGATTGATGTTGCAAATCGATCGCTTTCGCCGAGATAGCCGCTTATGATTGCTGCATCACCGGATTTTGCATGCGCCCGTGCAAGCGCCCACCCGCATGTATAGGCATATTGCATAAACTGGTCTGCCGGCGCACCCGCAAACGGAATGGAGTATTTCATATCACGTAATTGCCTGACGTAGAAATGATACCCCCGTTTGCTGCATAACCAGCCGAGAAAAATGTCGCTGGTTGACTGCATGAGCCTCTGTCCGACCACAACGCGTTGTCCCTGATTTGTATACTTGCACTTTTGGGTATAGGGCTCAAGCACCGAACGCCTTGCTTCCTTGAATTGCAGAATCAGAGGATGGTTGCATTCATCAAAAAACAAAGCGACAAAGCAGCGGGTGCCCACGCTGCCAACACCAACCACCTTTACGGCGACATCCTCCAGCCTGTATTTATCGAACAATGTGCGCCGCTCGTCAGGCAAGGATGTCCGGTAATCAGCAAGCGCCTGCTGAATGCATTCCTCTGCCTCACTGTCGACCGGGTGAAAGAGGAGCGGTGGCGCGTCCTTAATTCGATGCGTCTCTCCCGTGGAGTTGACAATTTTAGGAAACAAGGAGTCAATGGTCTTTTCCGCCGCCCTTTTGAATAAAGTCTTCCGCCGTTTTCGGGCATCCTCATCCGGAGCAGCGTCAAGGAGCGTTGCCTGATCCAGCTGGTAATACCAGATCTCAAGCGGACTCAGCGCAGAAAACTCCTTTAGCCTCTTGCTATAGGATTGAATGCACCCAGTTGCCAGACTGTGGGCGGTTCCATTTCCAAAGCCGCTTTCTCTTGCGGCAAGAACCAAGCTTGCCGCAAGACGTTTGACATCCCACTCCCAAGGCGCCGGGTGCGTTTCGTCAAAATCATTGATATCAAAAACAAGATCTCTTTCCGGAGTGGCGAAAATACCGAAATTCGCTGCATGACAGTCCCCGCACGCTTGAACTTGAATGCCGGTTTGCGGTGTTTGTGCAAGATCGTATGCCATGAGGGAGGCCGTGCCGCGAAAAAAGGCAAACGGGCTTCGAGCCATGCGCCCGTTACGGATCGGCAACAAATCCGACATTCGTCCTTTGTTGGAATGCTCAATCAGCGAAATGGGGTCACGATCCGGAGAGGGTACCCATGCACTTTGTGAACTTCGTGGTGTTTTTTCACGAAGTGTTTTTCCCATAGCCCACTTTTCTTTCTGGCGGCTGACACGTTCATCAATACTCTCGGCAGACATATCCCCCCCCCTTCGAACGCCTATTGATAAAGACGGTAGTAGATCACTCAGTACCTATCATCTTTTTCTCTCGCTCGCAAGAAAGAAATTCCGTCTACTCGACACTAAGTGTTTGCAACTTTAATGGTAAAGCCGCCTTTTTGCCGTTGCTTTCTCAAAAGATGTAATAGAATCTGATGCGCTCAAAACTATGGGCTTGCACACGGGAGTATTCCATGATTTGTAGTCGTGTTTTTACCTACTGTTTGGCGGGTTTATCATTCTTGCTCTTGTCAGGGTGTGCGAGTGATCAGGCATCCATTCTTGGGTCATTCACGACAAAACTGATGGATTGTCCGAATCTATATGTGCAAGGCGTAGGAGTCTCCCCTTATTCAGATCTGCCAAAAATTTATCAATGCAACCCCGTTCCCGTGTTTTATATCACGGATCGAGTAATTGAAAAGACGGATAGGACAGGGAATATTGTATACGGATCGGCCAGAAATACTCATTTGGCATTCGGCGAAGCAACGATTCAGATTGGGAAGAACTTGAGCTGGGATGCTCTCTCCCGCCGCTGTACCGGACAACAAAGCAATGAAAGCCTTCAGGTTTCGGTTGCTTCAGTCCACCAGATCACCGTGTCCCCTGGTTCTCCCCGTCAAATCTATGAGCCCCAAATGGCTAAGGAAACCGGCGATCCGCAGACCTATGCCAAAGCCGAAGCAGAATCGAACCTAGCTCTTCACAGCGCGCTTACGGATAAACTTCGCCAGTGTAATCGCCGGGAGATCTTCGTCTTTGTTCACGGTATAAATACGTCCTTTGAACAGAGCATGTGCGATTGGACCCAAATCTGGCACTACCTCGGGCGCGAAGGCGTTCCTCTGATTTTCTCCTGGCCCTCCGGCGGAAATGGGTTGAAGACGTATTTTGTCGACTCGGATGCCGGAGACACATCCAGCGGATACTTAAAGCGCGTAATTGCAAGCCTGTCGCAAAATGCAGCGGTTGAGAAAATCAGCATTGTCGGACATAGCCGAGGGTGTGATATTGTGTCGCGCGCGCTTTTAGAACTTGCGGTTGCGAACAATGCGCAAGGAAAGCCCTCCGGTGACGGCCTAAAACTGAACAACATCCTTTTGCTTGCGCCAGATGTCGATGTTAACTTCTTCAAACAGCGCGTGATTGCCAATAACGTTCTCGATATGCCCCGGCACTTTACGGTATACCTTGCCGAGAACGACAAGGCCATTATCCTCTCACGCTGGCTGCGCTCCGGCATTAACCGGCTTGGCCAGACGAACTTGAAGCAAATTCCGGCAAGCAGTCTCGAGGCAGTCAGCTTGTTTCAAAACGTTAGCATGGTTATTTCACATGCAGAGCCGCGAAGCTGGAGCAACCATTCCTACTACCTCGAAAGTCCGTCCGTGAGTTCCGATATAGTTCTTCTTCTGCGCTATAACCTTGTTCCGGGACGTAAAAACGGCCGCCCGCTACGGGAATATAAAGATAATATTTGGATACTCGAAGAGGGCTATCCCTTCGCCGGATATGCACTACCGCGTTAATCACTTGTATCGTGCTTGCAAATACCAAAGAATTCTTACCTTGGCATGCGGTTGGCTCATCGTAATAAAGGAATGTGGAATGGCAGAAGAGGAACAGACTACGGGGCAGCAGAATCTGCAAGGTGAAGATATTCAGGCAACAACGAGTTCTTCAAGGCCACAGCCACGCAAATCGGGGGTGTTTATCCCCATAGCCATTGCCATGCTGGCAACCTTTGTTTTTGTTCTCTTGCTGGACGGGCACTTCAAGAACAAGAAGCCCGATATTCCACCGCTCAAGCCCCGTCCGGTGAAGACGATTGTCGCAACGCCGGTGGATGGTGCGCTAACGCTAAAGTATCCGGGAAAGACCCGATCGGCGAAGCAAGTCGAGATCGGATTTCAAGTCGGCGGGTCGCTTGTCGACCTCGCTGTAAATTCCGGCGATGTCGTCAAGAAAGATCAGGTTCTTGCCCGGCTGGACCCCCGTGATTTTCAGAACACGCTTGAGGCTCGAAATGCCGACTACCTGAATGCAAAGATTAATATGGAACGGCAACAAAAATTGTATGCCGCAGCCACGATTCCCAAGAGCAAACTTGATGATGCTGTAGCCGCATTCAAGGTCGCGGAAGCGAGCAAAAATATTGCCGAAAAATCTCGGCAAGACTGCGTCTTGAAGGCACCATTTGATGGCGTGGTGGCGAAACGATATGTAGACAACTTCCAAAGCACCGCGCAGGGCGCACCTGTTATCAGTCTGCAAGACCTATCTTCGTTAGAGATAGAAGTCGACTTCCCTGAATGGCTGGTTGCGAAGGCGCGCAGTATTGCCCAGAGTACGACCGCCACCGCGACGTACGATTCTTTGCCGGGCAAGACAATTTCTCTGCGAATCCGCGAATTTGCCGCGGAAGCCGACCCGCAGACGCGGACCTATCCCGTTCGTTTTAGTATGCTTGAAAATCCTGATGCCGTGCAGGCGGACATTCTTCCGGGCATGACGGCCAGTGTTAAACTCGTACTTACGCCCAAGCAGGGCAGCCCCAAGGTATTTCAAGTTCCAGTCTGGGCGGTGGTCAGCGATGGCAAGGAAACACAGCCCTACGTATATATTGTCAAAGATGAAAAGCAAACACCGTGGACTGTGATCCAACGGAAGGTGAAGCTCGGAGAAATGGCGGGTGACTCCGTGTTGATCAAAGAGGGATTGCAAGAAGGCGATCGTGTAATTGTCGCTGGCGCATCAAATCTGGAAAACGGATTTGCAGTGCGCGATTTGCCGCTGTTTATCAAGGCGAAAACATCCCCGGCAGAAACGAAGTAGTTTCTTTGCGACTCTGCACGCTATGACCGCCTCGAACGAAAAAAAGGAACTGGCATGAATTTAGCTGAATTTTCGATCCGGCAGAATGTGACCATGCTCGTGCTGCTGGTCGTGATCGGCATCGGCGGGTACTTTTCCTACTTCAGCTTGGGTTGGCTGGAAGATCCAGAATATACGATCAAAGACGCCATTATCCTCACGCAATATCCCGGGGCGACTGCAAAAGAAGTCGAGCAGGAAGTTACCGATCCGATGGAAAAAGCGGTGCAGGGACTCAAGCAATTAAAGCACCTCAATTACTCCATATCCTCGCCCGGCCTGTCGATTATCGATGCTACGGTTCAGGATCGCTACGACCGGAAAACGCTTCCCGGCGTGTGGCAGCAGTTGCGCGACAAGATCTTCGACAATCAAAAAAAGCTCCCCCCTGGCGCGAAGCAGACGGTGGTCAATGATGACTTCGGCGATGTATACGGCGTATTGTACGCGCTGACAGGCAAGGGCTATACGTGGCGGGAAATCAAGGATTATGCGGACTTTCTGCGCACCGAGCTGTTGCGGGTTGACGGCGTCGCCAAGGTGGTTTTTTGGGGGGAACAACAGGAGATCGTTTATCTGGAGTTCTCTCGTTCCCGCTTATCGCAGCTCGGACTTGATCCGAACGTAATCGTAAGCGCAATATCCAGCCAGAATCTGGTGAATCCTTCGGGGCAGGTCTTAGTCGGCACGGATTACATCTGGATTTTTCCAACCGGCGAGTTTCAAGACTTTTCCGCCATCGGCGATCAGATTGTTCGTGACCCAAAAACGGGCGCGACCTTCAAAGTCAGCGACCTCGCCTCATTGCAGAAAGCATTCCTTGACCCGCCCGTGAATCTGATGCGCTACAGTTCTGCGCCCGATCTCAAAAACGGCGTTGCGGGCGTTGCGGGCGAGGAAGCGCTCGGAATAGGGATAGCCCCCCGTGCCGATGCCAATGTCGTCAACATGGGTAAGGCGATCAAAGAGCGACTCGCTGAGCTGGACGACCAGCGTCCGATGGGAATGGAACTGCGGACAATTACCTTTCAGGGTGACGCAGTAGAAATGGCCGTCAGCAATTTTATCGTTAATCTGGTAGAATCCGTCTTGATCGTGGTCGGCGTATTGCTGATTTTCATGGGACTGCGCTCCGGTCTTTTGATCGGCATTCTTCTGGTTCTGATCGTCGCCGCGACGTTTATCTGCATGTACCTTCACGATATCACATTGCAACGAATATCTTTGGGCGCGCTCATTATTGCGCTCGGCATGCTGGTCGATAACGGAATTGTTGTTGCCGACGGCATGCTCGTAAATATTAATAAAGGCCTCAGCAGATTGGCAGCAGCGAAGCAGGTGGTCGGCCAGACCACGCTGCCGCTGTTGGGAGGGACGGTTGTCGGCATTCTGGCTTTTTCGGCCATCGGCCTTTCGCCGGACTCCACCGGCGAGTATTGCTCATCGCTCTTTTGGGTGATCTGCTACTCGATGCTCTGGAGCTGGATCATGGCGATTACGGTCGTTCCGCTGCTGGGGCATATGATCTTTCGCGAGAAGCAGGACTCGGCTCAAGCCGTCGATCCGTACAATACACTTTTTTATCGCAGTTACCGCCGGTTGCTTACGGGGCTTATCCGTTTTCGCTGGCTGACTGTCGGAGCGCTTACTGTCGCCCTGCTACTTGCGGTGCATTTCTTCCAATACGTCGATCGATCATTTTTTCCGGAATCCGATCAGCCGCGATTCTATGTTGATTTCTGGATGCCGCAAGGATATGACATCCGGTCGGTCGACCAGGATTTGAACAAGATCGCGCAATTTCTGACGCAGACAGATCCGAAAACCGGAGAAAAGCGCTTCCCACGCATCAAGTTTGTCTCTACATATGCCGGGTCCGGCGCTCCCCGTTTCACGCTGACTTATAGTGCGGAACAGCACAATAACAGCTACGGCTTCTTGATGGTGGAAGTCGACAAGATGGATAACGCTCTCAGCGAGGAAGTGTTTCCTGTTTTGCAGGATTTTATTGACGAGAACTTTCCGGATGCGCTGGGAATGGTACAGCGCTTCAAAATGGGCGCAAGTTATCCAGCAACTATCGAAGCCCGCTTCTTTGGCGATGACCCGCAGGTTTTGCGTGACCTCGCCAATCAGGCAAAAAGCATCATGGCAAATGAGACAATGGCGCGCTATGCCCGTGTGGACTGGCGTCAGCGCGAAAAGGTGATTCGCCCGATCTATTCCGAGGCACGGGCGCGATATGCCGGCATTATGCGTGACGATTTGTGCCATGCGCTGCAGACAAACTTTATTGGAAAGGAAGTCGGCCTGTTCCGGGAAGAAAGCAACCTGATTCCCATTTATGCCCGCCCGGTGGAAGCGGATCGTGCGGAGGTGCAGAACTTGTATCACGCGATGATCTGGAGTGAATCCGCCGCCAAATACCTCCCGGTCCAGCAGATTGTATCCGGGTTCTCAACCGACTGGCAGGATACGCTTGTCCGTCGTCGCTATGGAAAGCGGTGCATGACCGCCCAATGCGAACCCGTGGTACAGGTAACCGGCCCGACCCTATGGGAAAACATTCACGAAAAAATCGAGGCGCTCCCCCTTCCTGCCGGATATACGCTGGAATGGGGCGGTCAGTATGAAAGCTCCAATAATGCCAATGAGGGCATTTCCAAGACATTACCCCTTAGCTTTCTCGCCATGGGCATCATCGTCCTGATGCTCTACAACGCGCTAAGGCAATCAGCCATCATTTTCTTAAATATCCCGTTAGCGCTGATCGGTGTTGTTGTCGGGTTGCTTTGGACCGGCGTACCGTTTGGCTTCATGGCGATGCTCGGCTTTCTGAGTTTGTCCGGAATGATGATCAAGAACGCAATTGTGCTGGTGGATCAGATCGATTGTGAAATACGCAATGGGAAATCGGTTCTTGATGCCATTATTGAATCCGGCGTATCGCGCGTGCGCCCGGTTGCGCTTGGGGCGGCAACGACCGTGATGGGCATGATGCCATTGATCCCTGATCCGTTCTTCAGCGGCATGGCGGTCACCATCTGCTTCGGCCTGACGTTCGCAACCGCACTGACTCTCCTGGTTTGCCCTGTGCTCTACGCTCTATTCTTCAAGGCTCCGCGTTTGGAAGAACGCTAAATGTGAATCTGTGTTTGCCTGCCCTACTATTGTATGCGGACCAAACAATGGGATATCATCATCATGATGATTCACAAGCGGGGGAATCGGTGGCTAAAGAATTTCGGCATCTTTGGTGTTCTTGCCGTTTTACGTATTTGCTGCGGATGTGCTTTATCCTCTGAAAATGAGCAGGCGCAAGACGATGGTGTGGGGCATAAGGCCTACAGCGCCTAAAAATTCGCAAAGAATGCCTCAAACCCGATGTACTATGTCGGCAGGGCGGTGGGGCAAGGCAAGTCAGAGCAGTAGCCAAACACATGCAAATACCACGAATTTACAGGCTCAACGCATTACAATGCCGTTGGATTACATTAAATCATCGTGTGATTGTTTATGAAGGGGAAGCCCATGGTGACCGGGTATGATTTATTTGCACGTCGATTCGTTCCCTTTTCGCCCTGCTTCTTATCCTGCCATTGATAAGCAACTGCGCCCTCGGAGGAGAGGGTACGCCCGCAAATCAAGCGCCAGCCCCTGTCCTGACTTGGCCCAAGACCTTCCAGAATGGCGATAACCGGGTTACCTTTTACCAGCCTCAGATCGATGAATGGCAGGCGTATTCCGTGCTGCGTGCGCGTTGCGCGGTCGAGGTACGGTTCGCAGGCGATGCCAATGCCCTGTTCGGCGCGGTTTATCTGGAAGCGAAAACAAAGGTGAACACGGAGGAGCGCAAGGTTCTTCTTTCCGACTTGCAGATAACCAAGGTTCACTTTCCGCAAGCGTCTAGGGAGCGGGAGGCTTCCGGCGAAGCATTGGTCCGTAACGTCGTCTTTGCCCAGAAAGAGCTTCTGGTCTCTTTGGATCACATGATCGCTGTCACGGAAAAACCGGACCTGCAGAAAGAGGTTCCCGCCAGTTTTGATCCGCCGAAGTTGTTTTACAGCTCAAAGCCCGCGATTCTGGTTACGTTCATACGGAGAAAGGACATCCCCGTCACCGAGCTAACGAGACGGCTTTTACGCGACGATGAAAGAGATTTTCCGCAGCCTCAAGACCGACACGGACACGGCGGAGTGGGTGCGCAAGATTATCCGGCTCAAATCCGAGTACGGGCAAGATCAGTACACGCAGGCGCAGAACGAGACGCGCAGCCAGATGAAGAAGCTGGAGCAGAAGCGCAAGGAACTGCTGGTGATGCGGCTGGATGGGCAAATCCGGCAGGAGATGTACGCAGCGAAGGACGAAGAGCATGAGGCGGAATGGCGGCGGCTCAAGCTGGAACTGGAGGGTGGTCATTGCCAGAGCCGGGAACTGGCCGATTTGGCGATCAAAGCGTTTGAACTTTCGCATATTGATTGCCTTGCCTTTTCGCGCAAATAAACCGTTTTCTATCTGGTGCGTCAACACCGCCCGCGACCAGTTGTTCTCCTGCGTGCTCTGGACGTAGAATACGACTTCGTCAAACTTTTTGCACTTGCTGATAATGACAAGGTTATGTCCCCACGGAATTTGAGCAATTTGGCCAACAGCCTGTTGGCCGATTGAGGCGGTTGCTTCGCCCGAATTTGACCAAAAGCCGTGCCATTGCCGGATATATTTCAAGTTCGAGACCGAAAAGCCCTTCATATCCGGAAATTCCGCCTGCAGGTCACTGCTCATCTGCTTGATGAAGCCGCCGCCCCAGACCGCCTGCTTTTCCCTAATTGCCAACTGCTCACCCAGATACCAGTAAAGCCGTATCAGTTCGCTGCTCACTGCGACTGCGGCTTTAAGCTGCGCAGCCTGCACACGCTGCTTGATATCGCGGATAAAAGCCCGGTAGTCTTCATTTTTTAATAGATCAGCGCTCATGCCAGTTCATACCTTATATAAGGGATAGTCGCAGCTACTGCATGAATCCTTTATTCGCAATGCTTTATCGCATTCAGTTGACCGGAACAATCGTCGCCAGCCATTTTTAAGAGATGTGCTTTCCGCTCTCTGGACTCCGCGCTGATGCCTATCGTCCGGTTCCTGCCGCAATTATATGCTATGCTGACTCGCGTTTCAATCTGTGGCATGCCCGGCTCAGTGCGCAATATGGCCTTTTGCGGAAATCGCCGCACAAATTGTCATTCCAGCGAAGTCAACGGTTATATATTCCATTCGAGCACTCTCTGCCTATAATTGCGTTCTATTGTGGGGAATACCCAAAAGGGATATAGCGGTGGAATATTTCCGGCTATATTGGATTGCTCTCCTCCACTGAGATGGTGACATGACGGTGAACTATCGGACCTCACCTCAGGAAAAAATTTGTCTGTTCCGCTCGTTGTTCCGCGGACGAGAGGATGTGTACCCGCATCGTTTTGTGAAACGCAAAACCGGGGAGGCCGGGTATTCTCCCGTCTGCGCCAATGAGTGGCAGCGCGGGCTATGCGAGAAGCCACGCGTAAAATGCGCGGCGTGTCCGCATCGGAGCCTCCTTCCTGTCACCGATGACGTGATCCGACAACACCTGTCCGGGAAGGACAATTCCGGCAAGCCGTTCGTCTGCGGCGTCTACCCCATGCTACTCGATGAGACCTGCTTCTTTCTGGCTGCTGATTTTGACAAAAAGACATGGCAGCAGGACTGCACGGCCGTTCTGGAAACCTGCCGCGAGTATGCCGTGCCTGCTTCATTGGAGCGCTCTCGTTCCGGCAATGGGGGGCACCTCTGGATCTTCTTCACCGAAGCCATTCCCGCTACGCAGGCCCGTTCGCTCGGTTCGTTCCTGCTGACCCGCACCATGGAACGCCGCCCGGAGATCGGCCTTGATTCCTATGACCGGTTTTTTCCAAATCAGGACACGCTTCCTTCCGGTGGCTTCGGAAATCTGATCGCCTTGCCGTTGCAATACGAGGCCAGACAAGCCCACAACAGCGAATTCCTGAACGATGAATTTCAGCCGTATCCTGATCAATGGGCCTTCTTGTCTTCGATCCACAAAATGGAACCTGCTGAAGTTGAAACAGTCATCCGCGAAGCGGAACGAAAAGGTGGCACAATCGGCGTTCGCCTCGCGCTTTCCGATGAGAATGCCGACGATCCGTGGACGCTGCCTCCCTCCCGGCAAAAAAAAGATGCGCCGATCACCACTCCGCTGCCCGATGAACTGCAGTTGACGCTTGGCGACCAGATTTATTTCGCCAAGGAGGATGTTCCGCCGGAACTCCGTAACCTCCTGATCCGGCTGGCGGCCTTCCAGAATCCGGAATTCTATCGCGCACAAGCCATCCGGCTGCCCACCTACAAAATTCCCCGCATCATTGCCTGCGCCGAAGATCACCCGAAGCACCTCAGTCTGCCGCGCGGCTGTCTGCAAGAAGTACAAACACTCCTTACCGGGTTGAATATCAAGCCTGTCCTCAAGGACGAGCGTAATGCAGGCGTTCCTCTGCCGGTTGATTTTCAGGGGGAACTTCGACCGGATCAGCGCGCCGCCGTCGAGGCGATTCTTCCTCACGACACTGGCGTTCTCGCCGCCGCCACTGCTTTCGGAAAAACCGTGGTCTCCGCCTATCTCATCGCACAGCGGGCCGTTAACACATTGGTCGTCGTTCACCGCAAGCCGCTGCAGGAACAGTGGGTGGAACGTCTGTCCTTCTTTCTGGGAATTCCCGCCAAGGAGATCGGTCGCTTCGGGGGCGGCAAGAAAAAGTCAACTGGACGGATTGATATCGCTCTGATGCAGAGCCTTGTGCGCAAGGGCGTGGTGCATGACAGCGTCGCGGAATATGGCCAGCTGATCTTCGACGAATGCCACCATCTGCCCGCCCAATCCTTCGAAGCGATTGCCCGCCGTGTTCAGGCAAAATATGTGGTCGGGCTTTCCGCCACCGTTGCTCGTAAGGACGGCCATCATCCAATCATCTTCATGCAGTGCGGGCCGATCCGTTACCGGGTGAACGCAAAAGAGCAGGCACAGCAGCACCCGTTCGCGCACATCGTGCAGGTGCACCCGACTGGATTTCTCCCGCCCTTTGAGGGCAGCGACGACCCGCGTCAGCGCTTTCAGGAACTGACCGAGGCTCTGGTTCAGGCTGCGCATCGCAACAAGCAGATCATTGAGGATGTTCTGGCGGCGGTACGGGAAGGGCGATCACCGGTGGTTCTGACGGAACGCACGGAACATCTCACGCTTTTGGCAGAGGCTTTACGTCCACAAGTTCAACATGTCATCGTATTGCAAGGCGGAATGGGAAAGAAAGCTTCCGCTGCGGCACAGGAAAAGCTCAAAGCCATCCCGCCCGGGGAAGAGCGCGTTTTGCTGGCAACCGGAAGGTTTTTGGGAGAAGGCTTTGACGATGCGCGGCTGGACACGCTGTTTTTGACCTTGCCAGTATCGTGGCGCGGCACCATTGCCCAATATGCCGGACGACTTCACCGACTAAAAGAAGGCAAGAGTGAGGTCGTCATTCATGACTACGCCGACCTTGGCGCACCGATGCTGGCGCGAATGTTCGACAAGCGCTGCAAAAGCTACGAATCCATCGGCTATACCGTTATGCTTCCGGCAAGCGCTGTTTCGGGATGGCCGGTCGATGTCCCTCTGCCGGTTGATCCGGCGTGGAAAAGCGACTATGCCGCCAGCATTCAGCGGATGGTGCGCGACGGCGTTGATGCGCCGCTGGCCAATCTGTTTATTCATGCGGCGCGGGAATGGTCGGATAACGCGGAAGGCATACAACGGGCGCGTAGCGCGAGTGAAGCATTTTTATTTCGGCGACTTGAATCACTGCCCGAAGCCGCCGGGCGCTTTTCCCTAAACCAGCCTTTCCCAATTCCGTTCGATGGTTGCGGGAAGATGGAGGTGGACCTGACCTACCCGGAAGCGAAAATTGCCATTGAGATTGACGGTTCGCAACACATGGGGAATGCGGACTGCTATCGACGCGACCGCAGAAAGGATGCGCTGCTGCAAGAAAACGGCTGGTTCGTTCTGCGATTTCTTGCTGAAGACGTTGGCCGCCGCCTGCCGGATGTTCTTGATGCGATTCTGCGGGCGATGGCTTGCCGCCGGCGCTATATCTCATTTTGAGTATTCAGCATCTTCTTGTCGATTCGGCCTTCGCTTTCTAATAGTACGGCCCGAAACAACTGCAGCGGCTCTGGGTGATTTTGTTCAAGGTATTTCTGAAGTACTGGATGGTTTACAATCTGCCGGATGTAGATGGAGAGCTTTAATATGTCCGCCATGTATTTTCGATACAGAGAACTGTAAAAATCGTGATGCTTCTCCGCCTCTGCCAGCCTGGTGGCTAAACTCCTTTTTTTCTCAATGTGCAAGTCCCAAGGGTTGCGTTTTTTCTTTTTCGTCCGCTGACTGGCAGGTGTATTCAAAATCTGTGTTGTGACAAATGCATGGCTGCAGTCACCACATTTTTCCATAAGGTTTAAAATTTCTTCCTGTCGTTTATCGATCACATATGTCAGTTCTTTGGCCGTTTGCTGGGTAATTTTGTTTTCATTCAGGGCGGCCAGCACCTTAGGATGCAGATCTCGATACATATTGCAATTAAGTCTGGCTCCTAATGCTTCCAGACCAAACGCTTTTGCGATCGTCTTTTCATCGAGCTTTTCCAACGCCTTACGCAACATCTTGACCTCTTCCTTTGCAGACAGGCCGTTTACCTGGCGGTTTGGGGTGTAAAGATCACGCGTTTTCAACACAAGACAGGGAACGCTTTGGATGCCCATCTCCAGAAAGACCTGATAGCGGATATAACCGTCAAGAATGTAATAGTCTTTGCCTTCCTTGCAAACACACAGGGGTTCAATAAGGCCCACGGCCTGCAGGTTGGCCTTTAATCGCTGGTACTTTTTCGGATCAATGGTTCGTTTACGAATTGGAATGAGCTTAACAATCGGAATATCAGCGCCATCGACGATTTGCGTATCCATATACCCATCCTTTAAATATTGTCGTAATTCCCTGCCAAAGCGGGGATTTCATCCAACGCAGCCTCGTTAAGAAGTTTTGCGAATACTGGATCCTGCTGCAGCTTGTTAAATGTAATGATCACTCGGACAGCCCTGTTTTCGCGTTGCTTCGCTTCATAAACATAGGATTCCTTTTCCCTGGTAATCTGCTGAATATCGCGTTTTAGATGATCAACACTATACTCGGTAATGACTTTTCTTCGGCCGCCAAGTTGCTTGCCAATTTTTATTCTGTCTTCGATTATCCGCTTTATTCGCGCAAAATTCGAAGAATTTACCAGTCCATTATCGAATGCGTCGATCAGAATATTCTGGCATAATGAGTCTTTGGAGCTGGCAACATCCATGGCAAAAGTTATGGTCAGTATGCCACTCTCCACGCCATTGATAAGCCGCTCCTCACCCTGCTCGATGAGTTGTAAATACCGGCGGATGTAACCGTCATTCTTCCCGGTAATGGAACAGAGTTCCTTAATGCTCATACCGTGATCCTTCATTTCTTTAATCGATCTGGCGAATTCAATCGTCGCCGGAGGCGTGCGGGCGATGTTCTCACCCAGAGTCATCAGGTGCGCTTTCTGTTCGTCAATAT
The DNA here is from genome assembly GCA_964460225.1 of uncultured Planctomycetaceae bacterium. Classification (GTDB taxonomy): domain Bacteria; phylum Planctomycetota; class SZUA-567; order SZUA-567; family SZUA-567; genus CAYWTJ01. The sequence continues at coordinate 17,040 of CAYWTJ010000053.1, forward strand.
CCAACACATCGGCCTTAATCTCTGTTATGCCGAGTGAGCGGTGCGCGATTAATCTGCCCTCGCCGCAGATTAATTCATATTTACCGAGCGCTTGGAAATTGCGGCTATTCACCACAATCGGCTTGTAAAGCCCCACATCACGGATGCTGCGAATATTCTCATCGAATTGCTTCTTTTCCCGATTTCGGGAATTCACTACGATTATGCTGTCGACCGGAATCATCCGGTAGTCGCGGTCGCACATGTCGCGCACGACAAGTTCATCATCCATCTTCAACTCCTGTCGGCTAATTTACGGATAAAATCCAGCCCACTATGCGCTTGTAATTCGAGCAGGCCATGGGATGATGAAGATAGACGGATCTGCTTGTCGGTCATAAGAAGTCGAGGCAAGGCAAGGTAGCCCATAATTTCCGGATTGTCGGCTTGCGACAACGGAACGCCAAGCGTAATATCAACGGTTGGCCTTGGATCAGGCGAGAATGTCCAATACTCGCCATATCCGCAGGGTCTGGGAATTGATGGTTGTATCAATACTGAAAAATCACCGTTGACTACCATAAAGTTATCGTGCTCGTCAACCAAACGCACCTGTTCGCAAATAGCGTTAAAAACTTCTTTTTTGGCGCGGGATATTATTTCAGCAAACATCGCCTGAAAAGCTCCGTTCAAGCCGCCAAAACAGGTGGCGTAATTACCAGGCGATGGATACTGATCGTCATACTGAATGAGCTTTGAGGTTATGATTCCATATTCGGAGTATAATTCGCGCAGTCTTTTTAACATTTCCTCCGGACTATAGCGGCGTTTGCGGTTTTCAATCATGAGGCGGGCTCGTTGAAATAAATCCGGTTCAACCAAAGATTCAAATGCGCCCGGTTTAACAATCCATTGATTTTCTGGATTTCTACGGGTGGCTGATTTCAGACGCTGTGTTGTCTTGTTATACACTACCGCCCCGGCGTATTGCTGATTGGTCAGAATATGCCTGATCATCTCTGCACTCCAGTTGACGCCGCCTGGAGATGGTGTTTGCCTGGCATTCAAATGCCCGGCGATCTGACGCTCGGTATATTGTTTTTCAACAAATAGCAGGAAAATCTCCTGTACGGTACGCACATGTTGTTCTTTCCCCGGAACCAGAATAACCCGGCCATTTTGCAACGATTTCCGCTGGCCGGGATTCAAAATTCGATCGCGCTGCTTCTGCTCGTCCAGCATCATACGATAAAAGGCGTAGGGCGGCGCGCCGCCTGGACGATAACCTTGCGTTGCAACCTTGACGCAACCCTCGAATACTTTTTTCGAGAGCGCCCGGCTGTATTCCGCGCTCTGATAACGGTCAATGCTCTTCCGTAAATGGTTGATGAGCTGATCGTCCTCTTTGGGCATTCCGATATGCGTATAGATCACCTGCTTGTTATGCTGGGTGCAAAGCGATTCATAGTGAGCGGAAAGGTCCATATCCTGGAACCGCCCCCAGCGTGTTACATCCAGAACTAAAATATAGCGAAAGTCCTCCCGCGTCTGCACCCAAGTCATCATTTCATTGAACTCCGGCCGGCCCTCGGCATTGAGACCGCTTTTACCCCGGTCGGCAAACTCATGAATGATGCATAGACCATGCTTCTCAGCAAACGCCTCCACATTATCCTGTTGGATTTCGACCGAGTTCTCCTGACCAATTTGAGCCGAGTGCCGGTAATATGCGACGGCCCTGATTTTTTCTACTTCTTCCGGTTTGCGATCTTCCTCGTTCCACCACTCCATCTGCCTGCCTTTTCAAGTTGCAATATAATTTTCGCATACGCCGCCGCACAATTAGCAGGCGTCAACACAACCGCACTTGGCTTCACGATCATTTCATCGATGTATGAAGTCCGATACGCAAGATTATGCAGCGTACCCTGCCAAGGCAAAGATTTGCCGTCTCAGCTTGTGTGTCCGGCCCAGCGGTAGAGTGTGGCAAGCGGCAGAATTAGCGCCGGATATGCCTTTAGCATTTGATAACGAACGGTTGACATCTTTATTTTCCCTATGTCCCAAAGAGACAGAATCTGCCAGAGGAGACTCCGTACACAGGCGCGCCTTGCTTGAAATATTCGAGGCAAGAGCGAGAAGGTTTTGCGGCACGCGATGCAAAGCATCCGCTGGATCGAAATCCGAATGGTTCCCTCCGAGCAGATAATCCAGCGCTTTCGTCTCCCGTGCCCCTTCAGTCTCCCGCCACAGTGGGGACAGACACGAGGGGCGATAGCCAAAATTTTAGTGAAATTATCGCGATAGGATTTTACGGAAGGGTAGTTGGCAATTATGATCTGCACGATAATGCTCCTATTGGATGCAAGAATATGCAATGAATCATGAAATTTTGAACACCTCTACGGAACGACGGGAGCTGAACGCGAAGCGCACGTAAATCCGATAGTGAATCGCCGATTTAACCTCATCCCCTCGGTCCACGCCTGCGGCGCAACACCGCTCGCTGTCGGATTCGCTTCAAAAAATGGCTCCAACGCTCCGTTGTCGAACGTGCGCACAATTTCCGGCCCCCTCAGCTCACCTGAAGTTTTTTTAATTATATCTTGCATAATCAAAATATTCGTGTAGATTACAGATAAACATGTTTATCTTTCTTTTGGGCGATCAGGTGATTTTCATGAATAGCATGTACAGAGAAAAAATTCTTGGTTGTTGGCTTGGTAAAGCGGTGGGGGGGACGTTAGGCGCCCCATACGAGGGTAGCCGAGGACCGTTGAGTCTCGATTTTTACAATCCGGTTCCTTCTGATATGTTGCCCAACGATGACCTCGATCTGCAGGTTTTGTGGGCCTACGCCCTTGAACGGAATCCGTTGATTCACCGCCGGAATTTTTCTGAAGCGTGGTTGAAACATGTTCATTTCCCTTGGGATGAATACGGCATTGCACTTCGGAATCTCTCGGCAGGCATTCCTGCGCCCGAGAGCGGCAGGTACGACAACTGGTTTACCAATGGACTGGGAGCGGCTATCCGCAGCGAAATTTGGGCTTGTCTGGCTCCGGGAGATTCTGTCCTTGCTGCCCGTTATGCGCGGGAAGATGCGTGTGTCGATCATGCCGGAGAAGGGCTGTATGCCGAGCAGTTCTTATCGGCGTTGGAAAGCATGGCCTTTGTGGAGAGCGATCCATATCGCCTGCTTGAGGCCGGGCTTTCGGTCATCCCCTGTCACTGCATTCTTGCAAAAGCAATCCGGTCCACAATGGAGTGGTGCGGGGAGACATCCGATTGGCTGGCCGTGCGTGCAAAGATTCTGGAACATTATGGCAGCCAGAATTTTACGGACGTGGTGATGAACATTCCGTTTGTGGTTCTCGCCCTGTTGCTGGGGGGCGGAGAGTTCGGGCGAACGATCTGTCTTGCAGTCAATTGCGGTTATGATGCAGACTGCACGGGTGCGACTGCCGGAGCAATCATGGGCATTCTTTCTTCGGGCAACATTCCCGATCAGTGGCTGGCGCCGATCGGACGCAAGCTCATCATTAACAAAGGGATCGTTGGAATTACGCATCCGGCCACGCTGGATGAGTTTACGGATCAGATCATCCGGTTGCGTGAGGTGGTTTCCTTGGAAGAGGACGCCGGATCAAGTACAAGCTGCAAGGCTGCTGCGGGGCTTACGGCTGAGTGTGGTGTGTTCCAACCGTGGTTTGTGCAGGATTGCGGTAAATTCACGCCCAAACTACCGACGAAAAGCGTCAAGCGTACCTTCTCTGGCAACATGGGGCGGATCGCATCCTCAGAGGTGCCGCAGGACGCTTTGTACATGATGCGTTTTTCGTTTGCCCTTCCTGAGAGGAAAAAGGTCCGAATCCTGTTTAACACGCCCGCGATTTCGAGGGTTTGGCTTGACGGTCAATATGCCTTCGGGCGTGACGGTGGTGGTATGTATCCCTCGTTTCACCGCGCTCCCTTGAATCAATTCACGGATGTTACCCTCGACGCGGGAACTCATGAATTGCTCGCCGGGGTAGCTCGGAGGGCGGAGGAAGCCGAAATTGAGTGGGTGGTCGGTGTCGGCGACGGTGCAACGCTCTTGTGGTTGCCTGTGTTCGTGGAGGCCTGAAGGAAGAGCGGAATGTACACCGAAGAAGACTGGCAGCTGTTTCTCCACTATTGCCTCACGCACTGTACAAGAATGTTTCGGGAGCCGGAGGGGGCTTTGCGGCATCCGTATCTGGACCCCAGTGGCCCGTATTCGAAGAATCTCTGGGACTGGGACTCCTTGTGGGCCGCGACTGCGGTTCTGGGGATATCCGAACGATGCTCTGCGCCTGAACTGAAAGCGAAAACACTCCGTCACCTGCGGGGTTCGATCGCTAATTTTATGGAACATCAGGCGGAAGACGGGAGCATCCCCATCATGCTCACGCCTGACAACCCAGATTTTTTCGGCTCCACCCGCTCGAATCAGGAGAATATGGCTAAGCCGGTTCTCGGCCAGATGTGCGAATTGCTCAATGCCCATGAAGCCTTTACGAATACGGAACTCACAACGATTGTCGAGAAATTGGCCCGCTTTTACCGGTGCTATCGGCAACGCTATCAAAATCAGGCGACGGGGTTGTACACGTGGGCCAATGATGTCGCCATTGGTGTTGATGACGATCCGGCTACTTGGGGACGTCCCGACTTTTCGAGCGCATCAATTTTTCTGAACTGCCTGCTCTATCAGGATCTGTGCGCGGCGTTGCAATTGGCTGAAGCGGCGGCAGAAGTGCCGCTTGCCGTGGAGCTTCGTGAGCAACGGCACGAGCTCACCGTCGCGATCGAAAAGTACTGTTTAGATCAACGCGACGGGCTGTACTACTCTGTAGACGTTCTATGCCGGCAAAACCTCCGCACACATCCGCAACTGGGAGAATTAAATCGAAACCTAACCCCGTTCTGGAACTGCCTGCCGGTTAAGGTCGCCTGCTGGGTGTCGTTTATGCCCCTCTGGTGCGGAATTGCAGAACAAACTTTCGCACGACGCATGGTGCAGGAACATCTCCTGGACCGTGGCCGGTTTTGGACGGATTATGGCGTTCGCTCGCTATCAGCGTCGGAGAAGATGTATTCGCCGGAAGAGCCCCGTGGCAACCCGAGCAATTGGCTGGGTCCGGTTTGGATCATATCCAACTATATGGTGTGGACGGGACTGAATCGTTACGGCTTTCACAAGGAAGCGGTTACCCTCGCCGACAACATGATCACGCTATTAATTCGCGACTTGAGGGAGAACGGAGAGCTGCATGAATATTACAGTCCTGAATCCGGAAAAGGGCTGATGGGAAGCGGTTTCTTAAACTGGAACTTATTAGCTTGCCTGATGAAACCCTCAGGCGCATTGCTATCTTGTGTCGAAGAGGAAAATCGCCCCCAGCAAGTTTCCGCAACATAAACCCTTCAAAACGCGAAGGCGCAAATTTAGCAACAACTCCTTCCTGTTGACTGTGGGGGATGTATGATATCCTAAGGATACACATGTTTATCTTTGGGAGGTATAGCGATGAAATCCATCAGCATCCGCGAAATAGCCCGTCTGGCCGGAGTATCGCCCGGAGCGGTTTCGGCCGTATTGAATCAAAAAAGCGACAAGATCCGGGTGAACAAGGAAACCCGGGAGCGGATTCTTGCCGTGGCGCAGGAAAATCATTACACCCCGAATATTAATGCCAAGCGGTTATTCAGCAAGCGGGCGGGGGTGATTGGCCTTGTGGTCCCTTCCCACCAGCAATTAGGATCGCATGTATTCGAGGACCGGCATATCGCGGGGATTGTAAGCGGGATCGAGGAAGGGCTGTCTGCGAATCACACAAATTTACTCCTGATATTTCAGGATGACGCGTTTGCCGAGGACGAACGATATCACGAGTTATTTAGAAGCAATGCGGTTGATGGCTTGTTGATCTGGGGCGCCAAGCGCGGGCATTCGTTTTGGCGCGGCCTGCATGAGCAACACTACCCCTACATCTTTCTTGGAAATCAGCCAGACGACGGATGTACGCATCCTCACTGTATGCATGACTATGAACGGGGCGCATACGAGGTTGCCGCAACTATGCTCGCCAGCGGACATCGAAGGGTGGGATGGTTCTGCGGTTGTGCGGGCATAACGATTGAGGAGCAGGTAAAACGTGGCGTTGTTCGGGCGCTCACGGAGCAAGGGCTTCCGACAAGTGCATGGCTACAGCAGGAAACCAACTACAGCACGGATCGGCTGGAGGACATGCTCCTTCCCTTGCTGAACACGCAACCGGCAGTGACCGGACTCCTGTTTCCAAATTATGAATTGGCATTGCGAGCGCTGATGATCCTGAATGCGCGGGGATTGCGGATTCCTGAAAATCTGTCAGTGGCCTGTTGCGATTGTACAGCCAGAGAAGCGCAAGGGCGAACGCAGATCACTCGCATTGAGGTCGACGATCAAAAACTGGGGCAGGAAGCCATCCAAGCCCTCTTCGGAATAATGGAACATTCCCGCTCGGCCGGGAACTGTATTCTTCCGGTGCAGTTTATTCGCGGAATCACGTGCGCTGCCACGTAAAAGCATAAGCCCGGAGGGCCATGAAGTTCTTGGCGACGGGCAATACCGTTGCATCGGCGGTTGTGATGTACACAAAACGAGGAGAGGATATGGGGATGGTAAGGATTCTATGTATCTGCCTGCTGACATTGATTTCTGCAACTTCCGCCGCTGAAACCGTGGTGCCTCCGAAATTCCGCGGGTTCACGATGGATTTTCCGAGTGTGGGGAATTTGCGCGCGATTCGTAACGACTGGAACGGGAATGCCGTGCGGGTGATGCTGCGCCCGAATTTTGAAAAAGACCGGCATGGACTTCCCACCAGAACCGATGGATGGAAATACCTGATGAAGTATTTGCCGGAATTTTTGGATGAAGCCGCCAAACTGGACATTGCAGTAATTTTAGATTTGCATGAAATTCCCAACGTAACACCGATCAAGTGGGGGAAAGATGGAAAAGAGAACTGCAAGATATTTTGGAGTAGTGAGAGTGAACTGCAGACAGCTATCAATTGCTGGAAAGAGATTGCGCAGATGTGCAAAAATAGAAGCCAAACCATTTGGTTCGACCTTCTGAACGAGCCGCTTGACTGGAATGATTTACCAGCCTGTGCGCACAAGTGGCCGGAATGGGCGCAGGCTATGATTAATGAAATTCGCAAGATTGACGAAAAACATGAAATTGTGGTAGAATCCGGTACGGGGTCACTGAATTGGGGGTTTAAAAATCTGCCGGCATTAAAAGGTAATGGAATTATCTATTCGATTCACAATTATCAGCCGCAATCCTATACGCATCAGGGCATTTCCAATCTTGCCAACACCGATTTGCAGAAGGCATACCTGAAAACAAACCAGCCTTGGCCGGGAACGTACGGGGATTCCGGCGGTGGAAAGTGGGACAAAGAACGATTGCTCAAGGAACTGGCTCCGATCATCGAGTTTCAAAAGAAAAATCATGTCCGGGTATACGTTGGGGAATTCGGTGTTGCGCGCTGGGCGCCAAACGCAGCGGATTACCTGAAGGATAATATTGAAATTTTTGAATCGCTCGGTTGGGACTGGACCTATCATGCGTTCCGCGAAAGCCCGGTTTGGAGTGCTGAGCATGAGTCCGATTTTGTGAAAACGGTTTCCGCTAAAACAATAACCGATCGCGGGCAAGTCCTTAAAAAATACATGGAACGAAATGCCAAAGAACCGGCTGAACAGAAGTAGGTATCACAGTTCAGCTCTGGTAATAATTTGGATACTACGGGACTGCGGGCAAGAACAGGACGGCTCAAATGTGCAAATCTTCATCCTTGCTCAACTTCACTCTGGTTGAACTGCTCGTAGTCCTGGCAATTATCGCCGTACTGGCCGCCCTCCTGATGCCGGCACTTGGTAAGGCGTTAGCCACAGCTCATACAGCAAGTTGCCAATCCAATCTGAGACAATTCGGCGTTGCATTTCAAAGTTATGCCAGTGATCAAAACACCTATCTGCCATATCTCAACAATGGTACGGACGCGGCTCACCCCGGAAGCCAATGGTGGTTTCATTTGCTGACCTCCGGCAAATATCTTGGAATCGACCCCGCGACGGGTTTTTATAAAAAAGGAATTTTCCGGTGTCCGGCATTCCTGGATAGCCAGACCGGTACCTTTGGCGGAATCAGTGTCACGGAGTCCTCACATTGCTTTTGGTTTCGAAAATCCCTCCGATTGGGACAGTACAAAAAGCCAAGCCTGCGCTACCTGATGTCGGATGTATGGGACACGGCTTGGGGAGGGAAGAATGCATCGTGGGATGGTTACTGCTCACAATGCTATCCCGTAAACTGGAACAACGGGGAACACAATCAGGCCCCGAAGCACGTAGATGGCCTTGCAAGCAACACGCTGATGATGGATGGACATTGCCAATCGGTATTCTTCTATGACTTTAAGGCGAATACCGGAGACATCATGGGGCATTGGTCAAGATAACCCATGTCTCGAAGCGGACAATCGCTCTCAGCCGTGGCCTATCAATGAAATGGAGTAGTCATGTATAGATATGTGCAGACGTGCATACATAAGAGGCTCATTTCCTTTACGCTGATTGAAATGCTCGTCGTCATTGCGATCATCGCAATATTGGCCGCATTGCTTATGCCGGCACTAAACAAGGCGGTAGGCAGCGCCCGGGCGACTAGCTGTCAGTCAAATCTCCGGCAGTTTGGGATTGTTTTTCACAGCTATGCCTGCGATTACATGGGATTTCTTCCCAGTTACAATGACCATATAGGCACCACGAGTACAGTATCCAATCAATTGGAATTTGGGGGAACACCAACAGGCTCCAGTTCATATTGAGAAGTCAGGAAGTAATGTTTTGATGGTTGACAGGCATTGTCAACCATTCTTTTTTTTAGATTTTCAGTCAAATCGAAATGATATTACTGGTCATTCCACAAGATAAAATAGACCGTCAGTTTATGTAATACTCTTTATATACCTCCACTCCCGAGGGCAAACAAAGAACCAGCGCTGACTCCCCCGAAAAGGGGTGTGCAGAAATGCATGAAAACCGAGAAAACGATATTTAGCCCCTATACAGAAAGGGGTTATGTTGACACGGCCGCACAGCGCAACAACCAACGATGACGAAACATCATAGCACAATACATAGAAACGAAAAAGCCCGCCGGTGCCTTCTGGCCGCCGGACGGTGCCCAAATACATGTTTTTATCGATTGTGCGGCACCGACTCACATCAGCCGCAACCTGCTACCGCTTCGCATCCCCAAGAATCCGCCGCAACTCCGGACCGAGGGCCGCCGCCATGCGATAGAACCCCAGATCCGAGAGGTGACAGGCATCGACGGAACATTCCCAGTAATCTTGCCCCAGCAGTGAAAATCCGTCAACATAATGGAGGTTTTCATCACCCTGCGCACGCAAGTTCCAGACCACCTCCTCATGCGCCTCCCGGCACTGCACCATCTTTCCGCTCCGGCAGACAGCGGCCGGCGTTTTGGGATAGTCCGCTGGAAAGGGAACGCAGGAAACCGTCACGACCGGCACCTGCGGGTGCCGCTGCCGCAGGATTCCGATGAACTCCGGCAGGGTCTTCCGAACTCCAGCCGCGCCGGCGTTCGCATCGTAATCCAGTAAAAACAAAGCCGGTTCCCGGATTTGCGACAGAATCCGCGCCAGCGCAGGTTCGCCGCGGGCATTGCCGGCAAAGCCGAAATTCAACACCGGACGATCCAACAAACGCGAGAGGATGTTGGTGTAACACAGGCCCGGACGGGTCGCACACGCCCCCTGCAGAATCGACGTTCCATACGCCACAATCGGACGCGAATCGGGCCGGGCGGGGGCAGGCAGAATCTTTGCGCCCTGATCGAGACCGATCTCCAGCCGTTCGAGTTTCGCGTAAAGCGGAAAATTCAGGATGTAGTCGCGCATGCCGTACTCGGCGATGTTGCTCAGTTCGACGCAGTATTCCATCGCGTCAAAGTCGAAGTTCGCCACGCCGCGAAATACGGTGTCCGCCCCTTCGCGGGTGTACAGGTCGAACCCCATCGTCCCGGTGAGCGCCATGCGGACGATTTTATGCGCGGCGGAAAACACGGCCCGCACGACGACGCGCGAACTGTCCGAGCGAAAATACACTTGTCCTCCGGCAGAAAAATCCGCCAACCGGTCGACCTCCGCCGGAATGGCGCGCGCGGCCGAGTTGACGGGCAAGCGCCGGAACGCGCCGCCTTTTTTGCGCCAATGAAATCCTTCCAACCGGAAGACATCCGGCGCATGAAACGAAATCCCGGTCAGATCCGCCGTTAACATGATCGTTCACTCCCTGCTGTCATGATTTGAACATACGCGTGTCCCGCAGGCAAGCGCGAAACGGACTCTGCGGTCGCGCGCGGTTCTCCCGGCGATGACGGACGCGCGTTAAGGATTGCGGGGGTTCGCTCCCCAGTACGCCCAGCTATTGGTATCGCGAGCCGTGCCGTTACGCCTGAAGATCTTGTCGTAGCCCATGACCTCCACATGGTTGTCCGCGACGCCGGTGATGTAGCAATAAGGATTATGCCGGTCGGAAGGCAAAAAGGTGGCGTCGTACGAGGACACGACAAAATACCCGGCCCCCAGCGAGCCGCGATAGGAATCCGTCACGACGATCATCTGCCCCGGATGCTTTACCTGTGTTGTCCGAATGCTCCAGGGAGAGGTGGTTACTCCGTCGATGGAACTGGTCCCCAGTGTATAAAAATTATAGCCGATGGAGGTATAGTTGTTGCCGAGATTGATATAATCACTCGGAGTGCGTTTATCGGCCGGGCAATAGAATATGCCGTAGCTGTTGTCGGCATAGGGGCAAACCGATGCGGTCCAACGCGGGCCGTTACCGACCGGAAAATAATTATTGTTGCTGTCGGCATATGCCGTGACGGCGATGCAGGTCTGCCGGTGATTGTTCTGACAGGTTGCGCTGCGGGCGACCGCAAGCGACCTCTGTAACGCAGGCATCAGCAGGGCGGCGAGTATAGAGATGATGGAAATCACCACCAGCATCTCCACCAGCGTAAAGCCCGCGCGCCGGCAGCGAAGTGCGGTTGAACCGGTTGTAGTCATCGCCCCTCCTTCCGCCGGCCGGAGTTCCCGGCCGGCCGCCAGTTCCATTCTACCCCCACGACTACTGTCCGAGCAACACCGCCTGCGGCCAGAATTCCGGATGCTGGTGCGGCTCGGTGCCGGGCTTGGTGAAGGTCAGCGACTGCTTGCGCGTGCCCAGCGCGTCGGCATCGTTAATCACCAGAGCGCAGTTGAAGGTCGCCCCCGGCTTCAGGGCAATCGGCGAAACCTGATCCTTCGGCAAACGGATGTCATACACCGTCAGTTCATTCTGCCGCACGATCGAGACCTTCGCACCGGAAACCGGGCCGGGCTTGACAAACGAGATCTGCCATTCCGGCGCACGATCGCGGACAATGGTATCCTGCCCGCCGACCTTCGCAATCCAAAAGGTCGTGTCGTTGGAATCGTAGCCCTGTCCCGCCTTCTGCTGGCCGTCGCCAAAGAGGTCCATGTACAGTTGGACCGAGTCGTTCTGCCAGAAGCTCCTGCTGTCGGCCGGGAACTGCGCGACATCGTCCTTGACCTCCAGATGGATCAGCATCTCCTGATCGGTGTAGGCAAACCAGCAGGCGGCGCTCAGATCCCCCTCTCCGCCCCACGGTGCCTTACCGTTGACGATCGCCACGGCGCTGGCGATGCGTATCGGAGCGATGTCCTTCCACCACTCGCCAGTGCCCGTCGAATCGTTGCCCAGACGGTGGAACCCGAACCAGCGGTAATCCAGCACCTGTCCAAAGTGCCCGCCGTTCTTCTGCACAAACCCGAAGGTCAGCGGAACACAATTGAGCGCATCCGCCCTGCCCGGCAGCGGGACCGTCACCGTACGCTCGCCCTTGGCGGGCAGTTCCACCGACCCGCGGGCCGCTTCTTTGCCCTCAATTGCGGCGCTCCATTCACCCGAAACCGGGCGAGGCAGCAGATTGCCCAGCTTGAGCTGCAACTGGTTGAGTCCTGCCAGCCGGGTGGAAAGCTCCACCGTCTGCACGCCGTTTTTTCCGACCTGCGAGGCATCCAGAACCGCCGTCAAATCCTCGGCGCTCAGTTTTTCGCCGGAGGCCGCGCCGATGTAGACCGGGTGGCTGCCGAGGGGGAAGCAGAGCTTGCCGCCCTGCTCCTGCGCGGCAAAGACATTGCCATCCATGTCGCGCAATTCCAGCTTATGCCCCAGCGTGGAAAGCGCCGCCAGCGGCTTTTCCTTCTCCAGTTTCTCCACCGCCAGATCGTGGCACCACAGAACAGCCACCGGTCCCTGCGTGGGGGAATTGAAGACATAGCTGCGGCACTGATCGCCAACAGTGCGCTCGGTGACGAACTCCGCATCGCCGGCACGCGCCAGCAGATAGTTCGCCGAAGCGATCATCGCCCACGGCCGGCCGCATTCAAAATCATCCCCCCACGTGAGGTAGCTGCGCACATCGTCGGCATTCTTCAGGCAGACCAGCAGCGTGCGCGCCAGCAGCGCGGCAGCGGCGGTCTCCGACGGCCCCACATCTAGCGAGAGCATTCCCAGCCGGAAGTCAATGTTGCCATTAAACGGTGCCATGTTGCGCGCGGGGACGGTATAAGTGGTAAAACCCTCGCCTTCGGTGAAATACATCGGCTTGCTTTCGATGCCGTATTTCTTCTTCAACAGCTTCAACTGCTCGATGTCCTTGTCGAGATCCGGCGACTCCGGACGAGCGCGGTAGGTATGCGAGCCCAGCCCGTCGATCCACTGATTGCCGCCCGCAGCAAAGAACTTATCCAGCCAGTCGCGTCCGGAGGTAGTGGTGCTGCACGGCTCCGGAGAGAGTACCACCGCCTGCGGGCTGATGGCCTTGACCTTTTCATGCAGATGCTTGACGATGCGCACATGCTCCTGCGGCGTCCAGGTGCGGCGCGGGATCTCCGGCTCGTTCATGCTCTTGTACCAGTTGGGCATGCCGGGAAAGCGCGCGATCCGCTCGTCGCCCCACGCAAAGAGCTTGTCCCAATCGGCTTCGGTCATCTTCTGCTGAAACAGCTCCACCGGCACCGTGCGATCGGCTTCCAGCAGACTGGTGATATGCTTCCAGCCGAGTTTTTCGTACTGCGGAAAGAGCGCGGGGTCGCTAATGATCTGAAAGCTCAGCGTCCCCCGGTAGCCCAGCCGCTGCCGCCATTGCACCTCTTCGACCGACGGCTGTCCTTCGATGTGGTACATATACCGGAAGCGCAAAGACTTGTCCACCGGCGCAAGCCGCACGGCCCGGCCGAAAAATTCGCCCGTAAACGCCCCGGCCGTCGCAACCACCCGGATGCTGAAAAGTCCGCTCAGACCGGTCGCGGCGAGGTCGATGGTCGTCTGCGCTTGTCCGTTGGCGGGCAGGGTCGCGGAAAAATCCTTCGTCTGCACCACGCGCCGGAAGACATCACGGACCTCGATCTTCGCCGTCGCGGGCAGTTCCGCCGCAGTCGCATTGTAGAGCACGACATCCACCGGCGCAGGCTCTCCGGTAAAAAACACATCGTTTTTCGCGGCGGTTTTCGTACCGCAAACCAACGGGGCTTGCGGCAACGCCCCCGCATCCGCCCCGGCCACCAGTTGCACATCATCGAGATAAATCTTCATCCCGTCCGCTTCGGGCAGCGCCGAATTCCAGTGATCGCCGAAGTTCACGCGCATCAGAGAGCCGGGGGCCTTCAGGGGCAAGGTATAACGCACCCAATCCTTGCCCTGTCGGCCGGGCTTGAAGAATTTTTTGCCCGCGAAAACCGGCCATTCCGCCGTCTGCGCCACGACATATAGTTGCGCTTTGGGATTGTCGCAACGGGCATAAAACGAGAGTGTGTAATCCTTCCCCGGCTCCACCAGAACAGGAAAAGAGGCCAGCATCGGCGTCGCCCTTCCCTTGACCGAGGTATACTCCGCGCAAGCCCCGCCGTTTCGCCCGCCCTCTGGCGTGATTCTCCATCCGCCGCCGTCGACCATCTGCCCGATGCTTGCGAATTGCCAGGCATACAATCCGCCCGCAAAGGTAGTATTGGTCAGCATATTCTGCCCGGCCGGGTATTGCGGCATGACCGGATCGTTTCCGCCCGCCCGCACTCCCAGCGCCGCCTGCTCGCCAAGCCCTTTGACGAGGCTGAGGTCCAGTTCCAGCGCCGCCTGATTGCTCTGCTTGTCGGGGTGAACGTAGAACACGAAATCAAAGCTGCCCTGATCCATCCCCTCCTGCCCCGCACGCTTGTCGCGCAAGGTGCTGTCGGCGCAGGTCGAGACAGCGATCCCCAGCCGCTTAGTCGGCACATCCTTAAAAAACTGGTAGGATCGCGCCCCGTTGCCGCCGAGATAAAACCGCTGCTGCGGGTCACAGGTCGGAGGAACTGTACTTTCCTTATCGTTCATCATCACAACACTGCCAGCCAGCAGGGAAGGGAAGGACAGCAGAACCGTGGGCCCTTTCGCATTTTTCCCCGCTAAGGGCGCATAGGAGACCTTCAGCTTGCCTTCCGCACTCAGAACGACATCCACCTTAAACTCCCCGGCGTTCGCGTTCCGTCCGGGAAAGAGCTGTGCGGTGAACGCATTTTCGCCGGTCTTTTCCCATGATGAGATACCGTACTGGAAAAACCAGAGTGCATGAAGCGCCACCCCTCCGCGCTCAAAGGTGATTCGCTTGCCATCGAGTGTGAGCGCCCAATCGTTGAACTTTATCGTCTGTTGCTGCCCGGTTTCCGCCGCATGCCCCGGCAACGCCAGCAGCAGCAACACCGTCAAACCGGTAAGGAAGGTCCGCATCGTCATCCTTTCGCATCCTAATGTTGGTTATGCCCGGCTTCCGGGATTCTGTAAAGCGGAAATATCCGTGATAAACAGCGGATAATCGGTGACAGGGAAATGGCTCACCCGCCAGATGCCGCTGATGCCCCCCTCTCGATCGTCGGGGCGAGAGAGATCGTTGATCCGGAAGACCTGCCGGCGCAGCGGATCGATCACCACCGGCTCGGTGAAATGGTCGTCCTCCTGCGTATAGAGGCGCAGATCGACCTGTACCGTTTCGGTGGCGAGGTCGGGCGTTTCGGGCGAATAAATCCCGAAGAGCGGCACACCAGCACGGCGGAACTGCCCCGTCACCAGTTGATACCGCTGATTGCTTGAGCAGATGCGGAAGTCCGGTTTGAGATAACGGATGTAGAGATCCGGCGCCTGCGTTACCTCGGCAAAGAGATATCCCGCCGCCTGCAGCGCATAATAGGCCAGACGCGGCTGCTGCTTTTTGCGGTTGAGAACCCCGAACTCGTAATCTCCATCGGGCAGATAGCCGCCGCCCATGTCGCACACCATGAAGTACGAACTCACCCCGCAACCGAGCCTGATATCGGTAAAATAGCGGCGCAAGAGATACTTCGCCTGATTGTACTCCGTAGCGATGACCGAATACTCCTCCCGCGGCGTGCCGGCGGTACGCCCGGCTTCTCCCTGCCAGACCTCAATGGGACGGCCATTCTTGACGATATTGTTGCGGATGAAGTTGCAACGCGGCTCCACCCCCATTTCCGGCGTCAGGCCGTAGGGGTGATAGCTGATGATATCGGCATTTTCCGCAATGCTGCTCTTCGCCAGCGACATGATGTAATCGCACGGCTCGTGGCCGTTGGTGATGGCGCCGGCGATGATAACCGCCGGCTCGCCGTTTTTCTTCAGCGCGGCGGCGCTGATGCGGACCAGCTCGGCATAATCGGCGGCAAACTGCGCGCTGCGCTGGCGCGAAGTGAGCTCCCGGTACTGCGGCCGGTTGCGCACCCGCCAGAATCCGCCCCCCTCCATTCCTCCGGCGTTTGGCTCGTTCCAGATCTCCCAGTGCCGCACACGCCCCCGATAGTGCGTCGCCAGAGCGATAAGGTAATTCTCCCACCCCCGCACCGCTTCGGCGCCATGATACAGCGGCACCTCTCCGACATACTGCTCAATATGCGGCGGAATCGGTTCCCCGGCATGCTCCCTGATGTACTCCTCATACTCCGCGACGGGCGTGTAGAGGCGGTTGCCGAAGCTGACGCTGATCCAGGGCTGAATGCCGATCGCCAGAAGATTGTCGACAATTTTGTCGAGCCAACCGAAATCATACACCCCGCACACGCGCTCGGTACGATTCCACCCCGACTGCAGGCGCGCCCACTTCACCCCGGAAGCAGCCATATACCGATATGTGAATTCCGGATCGAAGGTGCTGCGATCGAGGGTCTCATAACCGATCCCGACCGGAGAACTCCGGATCTGACGGCTCTCCAGATACGGCATATCACCGATTTTTGTAAATCCCGGATGATTCCGGAACGGACTTTCGGTGAAATCATAGCACCGTTCGTGCTCGGCGGAAGGAAGCATATCCACCGGCGGCAACTCAAATGCAATTTCATCTGGCTTGGCCATTTTTCATCCCTTGCTGTTCGTGGAACCCCACAATCACCTCGCGAATGCTTACGTAATCACTTGAATAATAAACCATATTACACCGTAATCAAATTACTCTGATACTTTTTTTGAAACTTTGTGAAAACCCACCACTCTTCCCTTCCAACCGCAATACCCCGGCAACGGCAAGTGCCTCGACAAACTTACAATTCCAAAAGAAACACACCCGCCAGTTATTAGCCTATCGCTAATTCATTGAGAATTATTCGTGATTTATACATTGTTATTTTTCATTATAAAATTTTATGCTTGCGTAAGCAGAATTGTGGTTTATAGTTCAATCCGACCGGAGGCGGGGATATGAACCAGCATAAAACCATCATGTCGTTGCAGCGCGGCTTGCACATCCTCGGATTTATCGGGACCCATCCATCCGGCAGCAATCTCCGGGATATTGCCGGACACCTTGGTTGCTCATCTGCTTCGGCGTACCACCTTGTCCGTACTCTGGAAGCGGAGGGGTTTTTGCAGCGGGTCGAAAAGCCCCTGCGCTACCTCCTCGGGCCGGCGGTCAGCCGTCTGGCCCAGCAACGCGGCCGGAGGGATCTGGAAGACGACCTGCGTCAAATCATGCAGGAGCTGCGCAGGGAGCTCCCCGGATCAGAAATTTACTACGCTCAAGCGCACGGGCTGGAGATTCAGGTCACCCGGCAGGCGACAGATCACACGCCCGGCGGATACGCCTCGGGCATGAGCAGCGCCATGCCGCCCTACATCTCACTGACCTCGCTGATCCACCTCGCCTACTGGCCGCAGTCCCGCCGGGAGTCTTTCGAACAGGCGTATCCCTTTGCTATCTACGGGCTGGCCCTGTGGGAAAGCCGACAACGGTGGGAGGACGCCCTCCGACAGACACGGGAGGAGGGATATGTCTTTTTTCCGTATCGTAGCGAAACCTGTCTGCGGATCGGTTTCCCGTACCGCGATGGCGACGGCAGGTTTGCAGGAACGCTGACCATCCAGTCTCCGGATCTGCCGGAGGGTGAGCGGGAGGGGTACCGGGCGAAGATGCTGGCAGCGGTGCGGAGGTATTCCGTTCCGGAAGTCGCTGAATCGGGAGGATGCGCATGAAACCGGACGGAAATGATTGCGCGCGAATGCGGTGCCGGTTCACCCTGATCGAGATGCTGATTGTCATCGCGATCATCGGGATTCTGGCCGCGCTGCTGATGCCGGCGCTCCAGAACGCCCGGCGCAGTGCCTGCGGAGTGGTATGCCTGAACCAGCAGAAGCAATCGGGGCTCGCCTTGCTGATGTATGCCTCGGATTACAACGACTGGCTGCCGACGGGGGACTCGGCGACGGTGATTCTGTATAGCGCGCGGGCGCGACACTGGCCGACCTTGCTGATGTACCTGAACTACCTGCCGCAGAGTTTGTTGACCCAGCAGTCGGTATTGAACCAGAACGCAGTCGTCTGGTCCATCTCGCCGGCGGACAATCCGACCCGCTGCCCGGTTCTGCCGCCCGCGCCCTGGGAACGGGTGAACCTGATCGCCGCTCCGGCGGGGTATGCGGTATCGACCAACAGCTATGGCCTGCGCGCCAACAACGGTACCTACTACCGGGGCGAAGTCTGGGATGCCTACCGGATTCCCAAACTGACCGCATTGAACCGGAAAGCCCCGTACCTCGCGGACAGCATTGCGTTCGACACCACGGGCGGCGGAATGCGTCAGAATTCCAGAGTTTTCTGGAGCGCCAGCTCCATCAACTCCGGTGTGGTCTACTTCGCGCACGGAGAGCGCGCCAACTGCTGGTTCGCAGACGGCAGCGCACGGGGAATGAAGGCGGAGGATCTGGCAGACATCCCGCAACCGACCGGCAGCGGCCTGCCCGGAGCCAGCGGCTGGAACGGCTACCCGTGTCTGGAGTAAACGTTCCAGCGGCCGGACAAACCCTCTCATTTCCGTTTCGCCTTAGAATCTGCACCCATCGCAACACCCGCACAACCAACACGCGGGAAGGATGCCCGTTATGACTTCCAAGCGTTTTCAGCACACAACATCCAAATGCAAAGCCCGGACAGAGGGCATTAACAGGAGTGGAAAATGATCCGGATTGGAAAGGGCATTCTCGGCACCCTGCTGGCGTTCGGCGGCTGGATCGGACTTCAGGCGGGAGAGACCATCAAGGCAGAAAAAGGATGGGAGAGCCTCTCCCCCGCAGAAGAGAGCGGCTATCGCCTGACCAGCGACGGCAAGAGTCGCGCCGCGCTCTCGTTGCAGCCCCCGGTGCAGCGAGAGGGCTATTACCGCCTCGACTGGCAGATGCGGAGTACGGATGTCCACGCCGCCGCCGCCCTGAGCGTCAACGTAAACGGTGCGCCCTCCTCAGCCCGCTACCCGCTGGCAGAGGAATGGAATTCCTACTCCGCCTACTTCTACAGCAAGACCGACGGCTCGATGCAGATACGGCTTTTCCCGGTGCCGGGGGCAGCACAAACGCTCTCGGTGCGCCGGATCAGGCTGATGCTCTGCCCGCCTGTCAACGCCGACGGCTCCGCACCGAACCGGATACCGCAGCCGGATCTGGAGGACTGCCGGGGCGCACCCGGTTTCTGGCTGCCCTACCCCGGCGCGCAGGCAAGCGACATCCGCATCGGCAGCGCGGAGGGTTATTTGGCCGGGGAACGCTCGCTGGCGGTGGTATTCCCGGCCAATCCAAAGGGAGCGTCCGGAATCGTCTCGCGTTATCTGCCGGTGGTGCCGGGCGAGATCTGCCGCTGCAGCTTCTGGGCAAAGGCCGATGCGGATTATCCCGTCAACGCCGGGGTCAGCATCTGGCTGCCCAACCACCGCGAAAAGCTCTTTCGCGTAGGAAAATCCTTCGTCATCGGCACAGGCTGGAAAAGGTACGAATTCGAGGTTCCCGTGCCGGCAGACATTTCGGAATACCCTGATCTGGCGGAGCATATGGTGACCATCACCCTGCGCGGCGTGCCGGACAAAGCCGGTCAGGTGTTCTTTGACGATCTGAGCTTTCAGCAGATTCTCCCGGCGAAATGAACTTCCCCCCACACACGCCGTGCAGCGGAATACGCGCCGTAAACGCCGGCCGATCCGGTCACGCAAGCAGATCTGAAGGAGAAGAAACATGCAGAGACTCTGGAAGCGGTTGCGGCTGGGAGCGGCGGGAGCGGCAGCGTGTCTGCCGCTCTGCCTGCACGCGGGTGAAGTTCCCGCGTCAGCCGAAACCTGCGTCGTGTACAACGGCGGTTTTGAACTCGGCGCCGCCGGGTTTGCGCTGATCCGCTATCTGCGGCTCTCAACCAATCCGCAGATGCAATACGCTCCGCCGCAAGCGGATGAAGCAAACAAACAGGCCGGGCGCTCTTCGCTGCGAATTTCCAACCAATTCGCAGAGGCATACGAACTGATCTCGCGCGAGTTCCGGCTGCAACCGGACACGGAGTACCGCTGCTCCTTCTACCTGAAAACCAGCCGCGCCGGATACCCCCTCAGCGCCAGCATCGCCTCAGTCGGTTACAAGGACTGGAAGGTCTTCTCCCAGCCCTGCGAGGGCGCGACCTCCTGGACGCGCCATGAGTGGAAGTTCACGACACCCGCCGGATCGGCCTTCGAATTTTACTACTTCCGCCTGCGTTTCGGCGAAGCCGTTGAGCCGGCAGAGGTCTGGCTGGATGAACTGCAGGTTTCCCCGGCCGCGACTCCGGCCCCGAACTCTAGCGGGCCGGCGGTAGAGGCGGCGGTGATTATGGACGCGCCGGTGCTGGTGCGCGGAACGGAACCGGTCGTCATCCGGGCAAAGGCGCTGGTCGTCAACCACACACCGCAGGTTATGACAACCGCCTTGACCCTGCGCCTGCTGCCGGAGCGGTATCCGGAAAACCAAGGGGAAAAGGCCATCCCGCTCACGCTGCAACCGGGCGAGGTCCGGCAGATTCCGGTGGAGTTCACGGCGCCTGTACTGGACACCTACGCCATCCGCCCCGATCTTGACCGATGGCAGGAGCCGGCCGATGCCGGACGGCTCGCGGCGGCACGGGGCACGGACTTCTGCACGGTGCTGGGCGCGTATCAGCCGCAGCCCTTGCAACTGCTGAAGGATTTCTGCATCGGACTGAACGGCACTCTGATGCCGTACCGCCCGAACTGGTCGAAGGCGGAAGAAGGTTTCCGCGCCTTCGGCGCCGGTCCGGAAGACTACCTGCAAATCATGCGCAAGAGCGGGTTGCGTCTGCTGCGGGATTGGTCCATCACCTGGAACCGCACACAGCCGGAGGCGGAGAAGTTCCAATTCGCCTACCCCGACTGGGTTGAATCCGTCACGCGCAAGCACGACGTGGAGTTGCTCAGCGAGATCGGGCAGATGGACTTCATGGACCGCAAGGAAGGCTGGGGCGAGACCTTGCCGGCGTGGCTGCAGCAGCGCAGCAAGGTACGGGCGGAGTTCCCGCTGAAGACGAAGTATGCCAAAGGCTGCATCTACCTGCCTCCGATGGCGGACTGGGAGCGCTGGCTTACGGCAATCGGCGACCGTTATAAGGGCAAGATCCGGTTTTACGAGGTCTTCAATGAGCCGAATCTGATGTTTCGCCTCACGGATGCCGGCGAATATTTGCAATACGTTGCGGCGGCGTCGCGCATCTTCCGGACAGCCTCAGCGGAGAATCGCGTGGTCGGTTTCTGCGTCACGGGCGATCTGGGCGGCAAACCGACCGAGTTTCTGGAGGAGTGCGCCAGACAAGGCGGGCTGCAACTGGCCGACATCGTAAGTTTTCATCCCTACAACGCCCGCACCCTTGCCTCGGCTCTGCCCGCAGACACCCAGATCCGGCAGCTCAACGAGATCGTCCGCAAGGCCGGTGGAGCAGACAAGCCGCTCTGGAATACCGAACTGTATTATCCGGGCGACCAGCAGAATGGTTTCGGACAGGAAGCGAATTTTACCCCCGCACAACTTGCCCATCGGTTTCTGGTGGATCTGGCCGAAGGCGTAGGACAGGCCCCCTTCGCGCTCGCAGACTCACTCTGGGCCTCCCGGCTGACGCCGCACCAGAAGATTGCGCAAACTACGCAGTATTCACCAAACAACAAGCTGCTTGCCTTGAATGCACTGGCGCGGTTTCTGGAAGGCGCCCGCCCGGCGGGAGCGGTACGCTGGACTCCGGCTTCGATCTGCTACCTCTACCGCAAGGATTCCCGCCTGATTGCGGCCTTCTGGCATTACGGACACGACAGCAAACTGGCGGTCACACTTCCAGCCTTGCCCGCCGAGGCGGAGCTTTTCGACCTGCTGGGCAACGCCCTGCCGCGGCCCAAGGCCGGAGAGTCCCTGCCGCTCGGACCGGAACCGTATTATTTGATGCTGCCCGCCAAACATACCGCAGAAGATATCCGAACGCTGCTGGGACAAGCCGAGGTCAAAGCGAAAATCCCCGTGACCGTCAAGCAGATTCAACTCCAGCGAACCGATCCGGACGGGGTTGCCCTCCTCACGCTCCACAATCATTGCACAGAGGCGCAGTCCCTCCGGGTCGGCCTGCGGGGCGAGGGGATATTCGCCCTGCAGCCGGTGGAATGCCTCTTGCGGGCGGGGGAAGAACTGACCCTGAAGGTACCGGTCCGCATCAGCAGCCCCACCCCGCAAAAAATGGTTGTGAAGTGCGCGCTCGAGGGGCAGCTCTATGATCTTACGCCCCCGTCGAGCAACACTCCTTGACCAGAAGACGCATTTGTACGAACGTTGGCAATGTGGCCGACCCGCGTATGTGGTCGGCCATTTCACACATAAATGCCCCAACTCGTATTAAGACGGAAGGATCTCGCCGACCAGAAGTACAGCCCCCGCATACCAGTTTTGCTCCCGATAGCGCTGCGGATTCCGGTCAAAATCGGCACGGTTATGCTCAAACAGAATCGTCCGTTTGTCCACCGCGTCCGGCAGCACCCGGATCGCAACCGAATGCTTCCCCTCCTCCAGAGGCTCGCCTATTGGCAGCGGCGCCAAGCGGTTATAGGTACAGTAGGCATCCATCCGCAGTGGGGTTGAGACCTGCCCGTCCAGCGTCACCTCCAGCTTCCCGCAATCCGGCCCCACCAGATCATAGATCATCACCTTGCTGCCCCGGAAGCGAAACCGGAACTCCGCTCCCGGCTTGAGCAGCCACAGCCCCGGCAAACGGGTACAAAACTGTTTGCAGAGCGGGTTATTGTCAGCGTTCAGTTGTTCCGCCCCCGTCAGCACTCCCGCACGCTCCAGCGCCACCATCTTCGCCGTCTCCCAATTGGCCGGGTCCAACGGCGGTACCGGCACATGCGCCCCGCTCTTCCCCTGTAACGGGAGCTGCCCAAGAGAGCGGGCGATGACAGCCATATACAACGCATGCCCGGTGTCCAGGTATGGATGGACGCCATCTTTGGAGAAGATAATCCGCCCCTGCGCATCGCGGGGCAAGTCGGCCTGCAGATTCAGCTCGTTGCCGGATACGCGCTCGAGATGCGCGTCTTCCGATTTCATGAGCAATGCGCCCGATTTCTCCAGCGCCGCCACCTCCAGCCCCAGATTGATGCTCGGAATATCGTAATGGTCCGCCACCGTTTCCATCACCGCCTGCGAACGGGTGCAATACCCCTTCTGCAACGTCTGGGTATGCCGGCAGGTCAGCGTGTACACAAAACAGATATCACACTCCGGCCGTCCGCGCCAAGTCTGCCGGACGATTCCCTCCATCGCCCGCCGGATACATCCGGGTTCGGCATTGTCATCATTGACGGCAAACTCGACAAACAGCAAATCCGGCCGATGGCGCAACACATCAAACTCCAGACGGAATACCCCCAGATCGGACCCCGTACCGCCGATGGCGGCGTTGATCTCCTCGAACCGCGCCTTCGGAAACTTCCTCTGCAACCATTCGCGGCTGGTTACCCGCCAGCCGCTCTGCGCCGTAATGCTGCCCCCGAGATACCCGATGCGCAGTCCCTCCCCCTCCTGCGCTCGCGCAAAAAAGTTCGGTAAACCACCTCTGGGAGTAAACTCCACTGCCGCCCTTGTCTCATACGCCGCCAGATCGCCCGCCACCCCGCTCATATCCGGTCCTTTGCTCATCGTCCTGAAAAAAACCGTCCTTGCGCCTGAATCGTCCCGGCCGACGACCAATTCCCTTCCGAAACTACCGGCACAGGCGTGCAACCTCCTCCCACTCGATCATCACCGCCCGAACCGGACCAACTAGAACGACCCGGAGAGCGGTAAAATCGAAATTTGACTTGTATAATACTTGAGCATACGTTATCATACCATAACACAGAATTCGCCCAAGTCAAGTATTACGCGGCGATTCCCGGCCCGACATACGCCCCGGAAGCCCGGCAGTTCCCGCTGCCCGCACGGGCATGACCGGCCCTACACGGCAGGAGAAACGATGCGAAAAAAATCAGGGACGGCGGAGCATCGCGTCACGCAGCATGATATCGCCCAGCGGCTGGGCATTCACCAGATGACGGTGTCCCGGGTACTCAGCGGCTCCGCCCGGGTCAGTCCGGAAACGCGCGACAAGATTCTGGCCCTCGCCGGGGAGCTGGGATATCGCCCCAACATTGCCGCATTGCGGGTCCGCTCGGGCGGGCGGTACTTCACCGTCCACTACGCCTGCTCGAATACCCCCGGCTATAATTCAAACTTCTGGCCGGTGCTAAGCTCCGCCGCCCGCCGGCTGTCTGTCGAGGGATATCAGCTCGGACTGACGACCATCGACTTCCAGAAGCTCTCCGACGATACCTTTACCGCCGAACTTCTCCGCAAAATTATGGCCGACGGATTACTGATCGGGTATGTTGGAAACGACGTCCCCCCCCAAGCGCTGGAACTAATCCGCCGCCATCATCTGCCGGTGATCTGGGTCAACTCCCGCAAGAATGCCGATTGCCTTTATTTTGACGACTTCAACGGTGCGCTGGATTGCGTCCGCTTCTTGATCGGGCGCGGACACCGCCGCATCGCCTACATCAACACCAGCGAAAATCTTGCTCTGGCCAGCGCCTACTTTCACTACAGCAATCAAGACCGCCATGCCGGATATTCGCAGGCAATGCAGGAGGCGCGTCTGCCCGAACTGCGCTATTCCATGCCGCTGGAGTCCCCTCATCCCGAAAACTGCGTGCAGTACCTGCGCCAGCGGCTAGCGCAGGATCACATTACGGCGGCGCTCTGCTACAACGAAGAGATGCTGGAAACAACCCTGTTCGCCTGCGAAGGTCTGCCGGAGGGGAGAAAGATCGAACTGGCGGGATTCGGCTATTCTACCCTGCGCCATCTCGGACGCGAACTGATCCAGGTGCAGCTGCCGCTGGAGCAGTTGGGGGAAGAGGCAGCAAACATGCTGCTGTATAAGATCCAGCATCCGCAGGAAATTCTGCCAGCGGTCGCGCTGCCGCTAACCATCCATGCTCCGGCGCACCCCGCCTGAGCGCCGTCTTCACCGGGTCATTTTCCGACAGGAGTTTCAACCATGTCATTTGGTGACGAGAGGGACTGGTTTTTTCGTAAACGCCGGGGGCTCTTCCTCCATTGGGGACTGTACGCACTGGAAGGCTGGCACGAACAGGATCAGACGCGCCGGCATATCCCGCGAGCAGAATACGAACAGCTTGCTCTGCGCTGGAACCCGGAGCGGTTCGCTCCCGACGCTTGGCTCGACCTCGCGCAAGAAACCGGAATGGAGTATCTGGTCTTCACGACCAAGCATCACGACGGTTTCTGCCTCTTTGATTCACAACACACGGACTTCAAGGTCACCCGCACCCCCTATGGCCGCGATATTCTCGCTGAACTCGCCGAGGCCTGCCATCGGCGCGGCTTCCCGCTCGGAGTCTACTACTCCGTCGTGGACTGGCGGCATCCGAACTACCCCAATCAAGGCCGGCATCACGAACTGCCTGCGCAACCCGGCGATCAACCCGATATGGCGCGTTACCAGGCCTATCTCAAGCAGCAGGTCCGGGAACTCTGCACCAACTACGGACCGCTCTGCTCGTTCTGGTGGGACATGAACGTAGAGGGCACGCGCGATCCGTCTGTGAACGCTCTGATCCGGCAACTGCAACCCGGCTGCGTCATCAACAACCGCGGCATGGATGAAGGCGACTTCGGCACCCCCGAGCGCGACTGGGCCGATCACGACGGCGTACCCGGAAAACCCGTCGAAGCCTGCCAATCGGTGGGAATGGAGAGTTGGGGATACCGCCGGGAGGAAAGCTATTTTTCCGACCGCCATCTGCTGCGCAGCATGGATCGTTTCCTCTGCAGCGGGGCAAATTACCTGCTCAACGTCGGCCCGCGCTCCGATGGCACAATTCCCGAAAAAAGCGCCGCCATCCTGCGGCGGCTCGGGGCGTGGTACCGGCTGGTCCAGGAGTCCTTCCCCGACCGGCTGGCTCCCGGCCCGGCGCAGGTCCGGGAGCTGCCCGGCGTTCCGGACGGCAAACTTGTGTGCAAGGGCAACCGGGTGTTTCTGCATCTGCCGGGCGATCTGCCGGGCGAGGATGTGATTGTGCGCCCCCTGCGGGAGTTGCCCCGACGGGCAACACTGCTGAATACCGGCCTTACGCTGCGCTGCGCCAACGACCTTACCCCCTCGCAACATCAGGAGGATAGGGGCTTCTTGCGGATCTGCGGTCTCCCCGTAAACGATCTGGCAAACACCTGCGCGGTGCTGGAACTGGAATTCTCCAGCCCCCCCGTCTGGCCGACGGAAGCGGGCAAGACCGGAGCAGACGAAATGAATATTCGCTAAGAAAAACGCTCTTGGGCTAATGAGCGGATTCGTCCTGAATCACGCCGCCGACGGCAATCTGACCGTGCTCGTTGTACAGCACCAGATGCTGTCCTGCGGCCGGAGCGAACAGTTCTTGCGCAAACCGCACCCGCATCGTCGCGCCCGCAACGTCGAGTTGTTCGATGCGGCACGGTGCGGGAATGCCGGTATTGCGGATGCGACCGTACAGGATTGCCCCCGCCGCCAGTTCCGGCGGGAAGAGAATGTTGATCCGTTCCGCAACGACGATCTCGCGGAAAGCTTGCGCCCGCGAACCGACGATGACCGCGTTGCGCGGCACGTCCAGCCACAGCACGTATAGCGGTTCTTTCGCCGCAACGCCGATGCCCTTGCGCTGACCGGGCGTGAAATTCCAGATGCCGTTGTGCCGCCCGAGCTGTCTGCCGCTCTCATCCAGAATCGGTCCGGCGGTTTCTTCGTTGATCGGGATCGTCCGCAACCGGCGCCGCTCCTCTTTGCTCAACTTCCCCGTGCGATCCGCAGCGCTCG
Source organism: uncultured Planctomycetaceae bacterium (assembly GCA_964460225.1). Taxonomy (GTDB): domain Bacteria; phylum Planctomycetota; class SZUA-567; order SZUA-567; family SZUA-567; genus CAYWTJ01. Next base: position 43,930 of record CAYWTJ010000053.1, read on the forward strand.
CCCCGTTTTTCTCCGCCGGCGCAAGCCCGAGCGCATTGCGGTAATCACCCTCGCCGGCGAAACAAAGCTCCATGCTGTCCGGCCGGTCGGCACTGGAGAGTCCAAGCTCCCGCGCCCGTCGCCGCACCTCGTCTTTGGTAATCTGCGCCAGCGGGAACAGCGTATGCGGCAGATCGTCGCGCAAGATGCCGTACAGGAAATAACTCTGGTCGCGCGCATCGTCCCCCGCGCGCCCCAACCGCCAGTGGCCCTGCGCATCCTGCGTGATGGCCGCATAGTGTCCGGTGGCGATGTTCGCGACTCCCAGTTCCCGCCGGATAACCTCGCGCACCCTGCCGAACTTCAGTACGGTGTTGCAATCGATGCACGGGCTGGGAGTCTGACCGCAGGCATAAGCACGGCGAAACGGCTCGATCACGCACTCATAAAACGCGGCATCGGTATCGACGAAATAATGCGGAACCCCCAGTTGCCGGCAGATCTGCGCCGCCTCCCAACCGCAACAGGGCCGGGGCTGATCGCCGCCCTGCGCCTTGGGAATGCGCATGGTCACGCCCACCACGTCGCGTCCCTGCTCAATCAGCAGCCGCGCGGTGACGGAGGAGTCCACGCCCCCGCTCATCAGGACGGCGACGGCGTTGGCGGGATGCTCCGGCCGCCATGAATCAAAACTCGGGATTAATTGCAGCGCCTGCATACACGTTCCTCGCCGGGTGGACAACGGCCTCAAATATCCCGATTCCGCTCCCGGACACAAGAGCGTACCTGCCCGGCGACGGCGCACCGGCTTTGCGCTTGCGCAGTAACCCCGTTTGTGTTACGCTGAGCGCATGTAAAAACGATCAGGAGATGCCCATGCAAATTGATGCCACCGCCGCGCAGCCCGCGCCTCCTGCCGGAACGGTGAAGGCCGCGCCCTGCGAGATCGTCATCTTCGGCGCTTCCGGCGACCTCACCCGCCGCAAGGTGATCCCGGCGCTCTATAGCCTGCACCACCAGAATATTCTGCCCGCCCGGACGCGCATCACCGGTTTCGCACGCAGTCCGCTGCCGCGTGAGGAGTTCGTCACGTCGCTGCGGGAGGCAGCGGAGACCTTTTCGCCGGCATTCACACCCGATTCCTGGCAGACCTTCGCCAACCGGCTTGACTACTTCAGCGGCGCTTACGATGACGCCGACGCGTTCCGTCGTTTTGCACAGTCTCGCGGCAGCGACTGTTGTCCCGCCGGAACCGGCTGCGGAAGGCTCTACTATCTCGCCACGCCCCCCGACGCCTTCGCGCCGGTGGCGCGCAACCTCCACGCGGCGGGTCTGCTGAAGCAGGCGGGCAACCATTACGCCCGCATCATCATCGAAAAGCCCTTTGGCCACGACCTCGCCTCGGCGCAGGACTTAAACCGCCTGCTGCGGGAACTCGCCAGCGAGGAGCAGATCTACCGCATCGATCACTACCTCGGCAAAGACACGGTACAGAACGTGCTTTTTTTTCGCTTCGCCAACGCGATCTTTGAGCCGCTCTGGAACCGGCAGCACATCGATCATGTCCAGATCACCGCCGCCGAAGAGCTGGGTGTCGAGCGCCGGGGCGGATTCTACGACCATGCCGGCGTCATACGCGACTTCATCCAAAACCATCTGCTGCAACTGCTGACGCTGGTGGCGATGGAGCAGCCGGTGTCGTTTGCCGCAGAGCACATCCGCAACGAAAAGGTCAAGGTACTCAGCAGCCTGCGTCCGCTCGCGGCTGACGGCTTTCCGCTTTGCGCGGGGCAGTACGAAGGCTACCGGCAGGTGCAGGGCGTTGCGCCCGGCTCGCGCACGCCGACCTTCGCCGCGCTGCGGGTGATGGTCGATAACTGGCGCTGGCAGGGGGTGCCGTTTTATCTGCGGGCGGGCAAGAACCTCGGCGCGCGTCTGACCGAGTGCGCGATCCACTTCCGCAGCCTGCCGCTCTGCCTCTTCGGACACGAGCAGGCCTGCGCGCTGGTCAAGCCCAACGTCCTACGCCTGCGCATCCAGCCGCAGGAGGGCATTCAACTTGCCTTTGTCTGCAAAAATCCCGACGGGCGCGAGGCGGCCGCGCCGGTGGTGATGGACTTCAATTATGAAAAAGCGTTCGGACGGAAGATGCCGGAAGCCTACGAGCGGCTGCTGGTGGACGCGATGAACGGCGACCCCACGCTGTTCGCCCGTAACGATGAAGTGGAAGCGGCATGGAGCTACATCACTCCAGCTCTGGAGTGGCAGCAACAGCGGGAGCCGGAAATTTACCGCCCCGGCCCGCAGATGCCCGCCGGTGCGCACGACCTGCTGCGCGCCGCCGGTCACGCCTGGGACCCGCTGGCCTGAAGCGCCTGCCGGGAGCTGAGACCACGAGCCGGCACACGCATACGCCTTATCTGGAGGCATTCTCGTAGGGGGCGCGCGGCAGACGGAAGACCACATCATCGGCGCTCTGAAAGGGGTTGTCTCCGCCCCATTTGCCGTCTTCATCGCAAGGCGGATTCGGCATCACGCCGGTCTTGTTGTAGCGCTCGGCCAGTCCGGAGTCTTTCCGGTCCATGCCGACGGAGACGATCCAAACAGCCTCTTTGGTGAGAAGCAACTTGAATGGCTGGTCGGTGAAGGGATCGGACGGAAAACGCGCATCGCTCAGGTCCTTCGGCCAATCTTTGCCCTCCAGCCGGTCCGCCGCCAGTTCGCACGCAATCCCGGCCTGCAACGTTTGCGCCAACATATTGTTGTGCCAGCGAAAAGCATTGATATCGTTGGAGGACTCCGTGACGACCATGCCCGGAGTCAACGCCAGACGGCATAGGACCGACCGCTTCCTGAATTCCAGCCAATCATGCTGCAACACCGTCAACGAGTCCGCAACCTCCGGAAAGGATTTGCGGGTCAGCAGATAAAAACGCTTTCGCAACTCATAAAAAGCCCGGTACTCCACATCACGCAAAACCCACCCCAAACAGATATCCAAGCTAGAGCCTCGGCTCAGGCCGGCCTCCGGATTGACGCGCCCAATCTCCGGAACAATATCCTGCAGCATTGCCAATTCCCCCGCAAGCGCAATGGTCAGACTCCCGTCTCGCTGCTGACCTGCAACAGGATTGAGCAACAGGCTTGCAGTCTGGCGCAACATTGCTGCCGGCGGGACAAACTCCGATATCTCGGCCGTTGTTTTCACAAGGACACCATCACAGGCGAGTAGGATATAATGTTCAATATAAGTGTAACTGCGCAAACGCTGAGTCAATGCGAATCCAGATTGCAGCACTTTCTGAGCAGCAGCGGGATCGTGGCGCAGCAGAGCCTCATACCGGCTGTTCTGACGAAGGGCCTGTATATATTGCCGGAACAAGAGAACCGGTGTGATCTTGCTGCTCAGGCCGCCCCGATATGCGATGCCGAAGGTAATATCGGCATGCTGGCTGGCCTGCTCCATCTTCTGGCGAATCGGTTGGAATTCCTGAAAAAAAACATCCAGATCGGACCGGTTCTGCGTGAATTCTTTGGGCATGAGATATTGTGTCAGACGGGTGAATTTTTCGTCCCCCATGCGTTTCTGGAGCTGGTCCAACATCGTCAACGCCTCGAGCATCTCCTTGCGGCCATCGTCGGCGGGATGCTTCCAGGTCTCCAACTCCAGACCATTGGCGGGCAGTCCCATCGCGTGCAATTCGTCGACGATGGCCGGCTTGGTGGTCAAGCGCAACAGAGCCCACTCCGCGACCAGCGCCGTCAGCGGAGCAACGACCAAAACCAGCAGGAGCGTCCAGACCGGATGCCGCCGCACAACTCCCGGCCGCTTAACGCCTTCCGCGCCCTTCGCCTCCCCTTTTTCATGGGCTGTCGCGGCCCCCGGTGTGCCGCACCCGTCGATATCGTCCGCCATTATCGCTCCTATCCTTCGAGAATTTCTTTTTTTGGTTCCCATTCGCCCCGCTGCGCACATTATACCAGAAACCATAACCGGAAAGCAGACGAAACGTCTGTGCCGCCCCCCCGCTTTTCCGTCACGCCAATTGTTGCGCCGTCCATCACCGCATACCGGAAATGACGACTCCGCTCATTGACACAACTATTCATTACAATAAACTACATGGCGTAGTTCTTGCAAATTATGAATCTGTGTTATCAGAAGGGGGACAAATGGTTACATCACCTTTATGCGAAAAATGGAATATCGCCCGTGTGCAGCAGACCCGAGCCGCACAGGCCATTTCCGGGTTGCTGCGTCTGACGGAAGCGTATCAAGACCTGCTGCTTATGGAGTGCCGGATTCCAGAGGAGGAGCCCCGCGCCAGTGGCGGACAATCCGTCGGCGCTCGCATGGCGAGGATTGCCGGCACACTGGCGGATATCTGCGACCAGATAGAGGAGACGTTGCAAGTCTCGGCGCAATCGCCGGTTATGGCACGTTCCCTGACGCAGGAAAACGGGTTGACCGGCTGCCGCCGCAGGAATTGACTGTGGTGACGCCGGGTGAGCAATCGCCGTTGAATAAAGGTTGCTCCAGGGGGACGCAAATCCTATAATGTCCGGGGCGGCCGGCAAGCGGCACGGGAGTCAGAAGATGATCGAAGCGGTGGAACTCAACAAATACTATGGCGGCTACCATGCCGTCCGGGATGTCTCGTTCTTTGTCGACGAGGGGCGGACCGTGGGCTTTCTCGGCGGGAACGGGGCCGGCAAGTCCACCACCATGCGAATGCTCACCGGCTTCATCCGGCCCACCTCAGGGCTGGCGCGCATCGCGGGCATTGATGTGGCGAAGGACCCGGTGGCGGCCCGCAAGCAATTGGGCTATCTGCCGGAAAGCACGCCGTTGTACCCGGATATGCGCGTGCGGGAATTTCTGGCCTATCGCGCCCGCCTCAAGGGGCTGGATCGCGCCGCCCGCCGCACGGCCATCGACAAAGTCATTGAAAACTGCTGGCTGACGGAGGTGCGTGAGCGCATCATCGGCCATCTCTCCAAGGGCTTCCGGCAGCGGGTGGGACTCGCGGACTGTCTGCTGGGCGACCCGAAGCTGCTGATTCTCGACGAACCGACCGTGGGCCTCGACCCCAATCAAGTCCGCCAGACCCGCCAGCTCATCAGCCGGCTGGGGCAGGAGCGGACGGTTTTCCTTTCGACACACATCCTCCACGAGGTCGAATTGACCTGCCAGGAGGTCATCATCATTCATCAGGGGCAGGTGGCTGCCCGCGGCAAGACCAGCGAGCTTTGCCAGCGGTATGACGGTCCGCGCCAGTTGCATCTGCAACTGGGCGGCGGCGAAGCCCCGCGCGCGGAATTGCTCAAGGTCCGGGGCGTCGACAAAGTGGAAGCCGGCGAAGACGGCCGGCTGCTGCTGACCTGTCAGGGCGACCCCCGCCGGGAGATCAGCCGTCTGGTTGCGGAAAAGGGCTGGCTGGTGGAGGAAATGGCGCTGGAGCCGGTCCGGCTGGAGGACATTTTCAGCCGTCTGACGCTTGCGCCCGCGCCGGAACCGGCCGCACAACCGGCCGGAGCCTCTTGACAGCTCCGGACAAACCCGTAGCGTTACCCTCGGTGTTCTTATCCGTCTGGCTCTTTTTCGTGAAGGTCGCACCATGCCCGCCAAGATTCGCGCCGCCGTAATCGGATGTGGCGTCATCGCTCCCACCCACATTGAATCCTACACCCGCATCCCCGATGTCGAGCTGACCTGGCTCTGTGATCTGGAGCTGCCGAAGGCGGAAGCGCTGGCGCAAAAATATGGCGGCAAAGTGCGCTGCACCACACGCGCGGAAGAGGTCTTCGCGGCGGCGGATGTCGATATTGTGTCAATCTGCACCGATCACGCCAGCCACAGTGATTTGGTCATCGCGGCGCTGCGATCGGGCAAACACGTCGTCTGCGAAAAGGCGCTTTCCAGCAACTTCGCGGGGCTGGACGCGATGCTGGCGGAGCATCAAAAATGTCCGCACCTGATCTTCTCCGGCATCTTCCAGCACCGTTTCGACCCGCCGATGCAGGTGCTGCGCCGGCTGACGCAATCGGGCGAACTGGGGCAGATTCTGACCGCCGGGGTGCATGTGCATTGCGTGCGCACCAACGAGTATTACAACGCCGATGCCTGGCGCGGCACATGGGAACGCGAGGGCGGCTCCGTGCTGATCAATCAGGCGATCCACTTCATCGACAGCCTTTGTTGGATCACCGGCGGGGTGGCCTCGCTCTGCGGCCGCTACGAGAACAAGACCCATCAGGGCGTGATCGACACCGAAGACACCGCCGTTGCGGTCCTCAAGTTCAACTGCGGCGCCATCGGCACGCTGGAGGCGACCTGCTCCAGCCACATCAACTGGGAGGCGACGCTCTTTGTACACGGCACCGACGGCTCGGTGGAAATCCGCGACGGCATGCCACTGAAGGTAGTGTCGCGCATGAAGGATAAGGCCGATGCCTGGCTGCGGGAATTCACCGCCGCCCGCGAAGACCGGCAGATCGCCGCCGGAGCCGACCACTACGGCTTTGCCCATCCCGCCCAGATCGCGGATGTCATTGACGCCATCCGCTGCGGCCGGCCGGCGTTTGTGCCGGCGGAATCGGCGGCGCACACCAACGCGGTCGTACTGTCGGTCTACCAGAGCTGCAACGAAGGGCGCTGGGTCGAAATCCGGCATCCGATTTAATCCGTCCGGGGAAGACGCAAAGGGGAAGCGATGTCAGCGGAAGCAAGCGTGGAATTGACCTGCAGCAACTGCGGGACAAAGTTTATCAACACCAAGCCATTCTGTCCGAACTGCGGCGTGCCCAACACGAACCGCCCGGCAAACGCCTGCGATGACGGCAGCAGCGCCGGCCTGCGGATGCTGTTGCCGGTGGGTCGCTCGGTCTGGGCGATTCTGGCGGGTTATTTCGGCCTCTTCTCCTTAGTCCTTTTCCCGGCCCCGCTGGCGGTCCTGTTCGGCATTCTCGCGGTGCGTGACATCCGCCGCCACCCCGACCGGCACGGCATGGGGCGCGCGGTCTTCGGCCTGATTGCCGGCACCCTCGGCACGGTCGGCCTCGGCATCTTTCTCGTCGCCGCCATCTCCGGATGAGCCTTCAGCGCATTCTTCGCGAATATCGGGCCTCGGTCGGCCGGATGCTGCCGGTGCTGGCAGGCAACCGGGCGGTGGGCGCGGCCTGTGCGGCAGGCGTTTTTTTTCTCTTGCTTTTCAGCAAATGCGGGTACAATCCTTGGCCGTGCCCGTTTTATTCGTTGACGAAGTTGCCCTGCCCCGGGTGCGGGATGACGCGCGCCTTTCTGGCGTTGATGAGGGGCGAATGGCTGGAGATGGCGCACTCGCATCCGTTTGCGCCCTATTTTCTGGTGTTGGGGCTGCTCTGCCTGCCGGGACTGGCGCTCAGTCGGCACCGGCGTGCGCGTTGGGCGGCAAAACTGGTGCGGGTAGAAGAACAAACGGGATTGCACGCGCTGATCCTGGCGATGTTTATCGGTTACAGTATGGTTCGCATGGTGCGGGCGGCACTGTTGTTTTTATAATTCTATATTTCGGGTGAAGGAGAGATCAAATGGCTATCGTTGCAACGCTTCTCAGCATTCTGGTTATCGGCATCAGCATCGTCAGCGTTGTCTGCTGGATCATGACGCTGATCAAGATCTTCAAGGAAAGTGTCGGCCTCGGCATTGTCGGCATCATCTGCGGCCTTTTCGCCTTCATCTATGGCTGGGTAAAATCCAAAGAATATGACAACAAGAAGATTATGGTTATCTGGACCATCGCCATTGTTGTAAGCATTCTTCTGAATGTCGCGGCAGGGGTGATTGCGGGTTCGGCCGTTTCGACAATGGACCTCAAGCTTCCGACCGAATAAGCTGCCAGCAGAACAACCGACATGACCAAACGAAAACGGACGGGGCATTCTGGCCCCGTCCGTTTTTTTGGATATCCCTACTCCGCAGGCCGGCCTCACTCCTCCGGTGCGCGGTGCGCGCTCTGCCCTTTGTCGAGATTCAGATTTTCCACAATGTACGCCACCGCCTCGGCCGGATCATCGGTGAACTTGATCAGATCGAGGTCGCCGGGGGAGATCATCCGCTCCTGCCCCTCCATCGAGTCCTTGATCCAGTCGATCATACCCTGCCAGTATTTCTTGCCCATCAGAACCAGCGGCATCTGCGGCACCTTGCAGGTCTGCACCAGCGTCAGGTTCTCAAAGAATTCGTCCAGCGTCCCGAAACCGCCAGGCATGGTCACAATCGCCCGCGAATACTTCGAGAACATCACCTTCCGCACAAAGAAATACCGGAACGTCAGCAGCTTCTGAATATACGGATTCGAGGACTGCTCGAAGGGCAGGTCGATGTTGAGACCGACGGTGACGCCCTTTCCACTTTCGTGTGCCCCGCGGTTGGCGGCTTCCATGATGCCGGGTCCACCGCCGGTAATGACATTAAAACCGGCCTGCGCGAGCTGCCGCGCGGTCTCTCTCGCCATTTCATAATACGGATGCCCTTCGGGGGTGCGGGCCGAGCCGAAGATGCTCACCCCCTTCCCGAGCTTCGCCATCTGCTCGAAGCCGTCCACAAATTCAGCCATAATGCGGAACATCCGCCACGGGTCCATATTACGGAAATCGTCTTCGCCGGAATGATCTACGCTCTTCATGTTACGCCCTTTCGTTACAGAGCTTTCGCCGGAAAAGATTCCGGCAAAAGGCCAACGCCTGTATATCGGCAAAAACCGGGCGCAAACTGCACCGGAACCGGCCGCCCCCTGCCGCCTTCCATTTCTCCCGCCCCTGTCAGCTTACCCCATTCCCCCACGCCAGCGCAACGGAGAATCAGCCCTGAGCGGCAACAAATCCCCGGCGTCACTCACCGCTACCATGCGGGCGGATGGGGCAAATTTGCTTGACAGCCGCCCGGTCGCGCATATACATGACGTCCAGCGCAAACGATGCCGTGTTCCCCGCACAATTGTCCGAAAGAGGATGATGTTTCGAACAAACCGGATCGGCGGTTTCGGCGGCCTGCTGGCCGTATTCTGCCTGCTGGCGCTGCCCGGGTGGCAGGCTCTGCATTTGTTCGTCTGCCACGGCCCGCAATCATCGCAAAGAGGGCCGTGCTGCGCGCACCCGGCGCCGGTCCGCTCCGTCGCCGGTTGTCCCGGGGCGGAACACGCGCAAGCCCCATGCGCACTCTTTGCCGCAGACGCGCGCGACTGCCCGCTTTGCGCGGCGTATTCAGTCCTTGCCGGCGCGGCGGCCGCGCTTCCAGCGGCGACGCTGCTTCCGGCCGCGACGCCGGTTCCGGTTTCTGCGATGATGCGGCCGGAGGTCTTCGGCAGCAAGGGCATCCCGGCCAGCCGGCCGCGCGCACCACCGGCAATGGTTTGAATCGACGTTTGCGCCTTTTCAACCATTCCACCGCCGCATGGCATACCCCCTGCGGCAACAAGACAGGAATATGCATGAATACTCAAAACACACTCCGGCTGCGCGCCGGTCTGCTTCTGGCGGCACTGCTCTCCTTTGTCTGCGTCTCGTCCTCTTCCGCCGCCGATACGCCCCGGAAGATGCCAATTCTCTGCACGACCTTCCCGGTCTGGCTGCTGACGCGCAATATCACGCATGGCTCCGACCGCGTCGAGGTCAAACTGCTGATCGCGGCGCAGATGGGCTGTCCGCATGACTATGCGCTTACCCCGCAGGATATGCAGAAACTCGCCACCGCCAGGGTGCTGGTTGTCAACGGCCTCGGTCTGGAAGAGTTCCTTGGTGCGCCGCTCAAGAAGGCCAACGAAACCCTGAAACTCGTCGACGCCTCGCATGACATCCCGGCGGCACAGCTTCTGAAGTACAACGACGGCCATCATGCCGACGAGGGCGATCACGCGAAGGGCTCCGCGGACGCTGAAAAACCGGGGGCGGAAGCCTCAACAAAGGAACACGCTCAGGCGCATGGACACGAAGGACATGCCCACACTGGAATCAATCCGCACCTCTTCGCCAGTCCGCGCCTGTACGGGCAGATGGGACTTGCCATCGCGAAAGCCCTCGCTGAGGCCGATCCGGCGGACGCAGCGCTTTACGAAAAAAACGCCAAGGCGTATGCCACAAAGATGGCGGTGCTGACCGGAGAATGCGCGGCAGCCGGAACGACACTGGCAAATAACCGCATCGTCACCCAGCACGGCGTGTTCGATTATCTTGCCGCCGATATGGGGCTGAAGGTAGTGGCCGTGGTAGCCGCACACGCGGGGCAGGAACCTTCGGCGGCTGAGATGCTGGACATTCTCAAAGAGATCAAGGAAGAGCAAGCGGGGGCGATCTTCACCGAACCGCAGTACCCGGCCAGGATCGGGCAGACCATCGCCCGCGAGGCCGGCATCAAGACCGCTACGCTCGATCCCGTCGCCAGCGGTCCGGAGAACGCACCACTGGATTATTATGAAACCGTCATGCGCGCCAATCTGCAGACCTTGAAGCAGACCCTCGGCGCGCGCTGACCCGTTCAGGAAAGGCCCGCATGGAAACATCCATGCACCAACCGGCCGGAGCGGCGGTGACCTTTGAGGAGGTCACCGTCGTTCTGGGCGGTGTTTCGATTCTGGAAGCCGTAAACGCACGCGTTCCCGCCGGTAGTTGCACCGCCATTGTCGGACCCAACGGCGCCGGCAAGACGACGCTGCTGCTGACCCTGCTGGGCGAGGTTCCGCATAGCGGACGCATCCGCCTGCAAACGGCGGACGGCAGCGCGCCGCGCATCGGCTACGTCCCGCAGAAACTCAACTTCGACGCGGGACTGCCGCTGACGGTATTGGAATTCATGGCGCTGGGGGCGCAACGCCGGCCGCTCTGGCTGGGCATCGGGCGCAAGGTCCGGGCGCGGGCGCTGGAACACCTGCAGGCGGTGCGGGCGGCGGAGCTGGCGCAGCGGCGGCTGGGGGCGCTCTCCGGGGGCGAATTGCAGCGCGTTTTGCTGGCTCTGGCGCTGCAGCAACGGCCGCAGTTGCTCATTCTCGACGAACCCGCAGCCGGGGTGGATGTGCGCGGCGGACACCTCTTCTGCGAGCTCCTCGATGGTCTGCGCCGGGAAAAGGGCTTTACGCAACTGATGGTTAGTCATGACCTGTCCACGGTGACCCATCACGCCAATCATGTGATCTGTCTTAACCACCGCGTCGCGGCAGAAGGCGCGCCACAGGCGGTGTTAACTCCGGAAAATCTCTCGGCGGTATTCGGGCTGCATATGGGATTATTGCGTGCGGACGCGCTGCCCGGCGGCGCAATGCCCGCGCCCGGAATTTGCCAGGGTGCCTGCTGCGCCTGCGAACACGGCAGCCAGCGCTCCGTTAGCGCCTCCTCGCGTTGCGAAGGCGACGGGGACTGCTCCTGCAAGGGGGATGACCATGCCTGACCTCGACACGTTCTGCTCGATTCTGGGGCGGTTGCCCTTTGACTGCATGCAGGCAACGTTCATGCGCGAGGCGTTGCTGGGGCTGCTGCTGCTGGCTCCGCTGACAGCGGCAATGGGCGTGCAGGTGGTAAACCTGCGCATGGCCTTCTTTGCCGATGCCATCAGCCATTCGGCCTTCGCCGGGGTGGCTCTGGGCCTGCTCTTTTCGCTCAACCCGCACTGGTCGATGCCGGCTCTGGGCGTGGCGGTCGGGCTGGGCATCATGTTCCTGCTGCGACGCAGCGCCCTCTCCTCCGACACCGTGATCGGAGTCTTCTTCTCGGGGGTGATCGCCTTCGGCCTCGCCATTGTCAGCCGAGATCCCGGGGTTGCCCGCAATTTACAACAGTTCCTGTACGGCGACATCCTCACCATCAGCCGCACGGAAATCCGCTGGCTGCTGGCACTCTTCCTCGTCCTTGCGCTCTTCCAGTATTGCAGCTACAACCGCATGCTCTACCTCGGCCTGAATCCGGTGCTGGCGCAGGCGCACCGAGTGCGGGTAGGGACGTATCATTACGTGTTCGCGGGATTGCTGGCGCTGGTGGTGATCTTTTCCGTCTGGGCAGTAGGGGTATTGCTGGTGACGGCAATGCTGATCGTCCCGGCGGCGGCGGCGCGCAATCTCGCCCGCAGCGCAGGGGGCATGTTCTGGTACGCACTGCTGATCAGCCTCACTTCGGCGGTGACGGGTTTCCTCATTTCGGCGCAGGACTGGGCGCACACCGCCACCGGAGCGACCGTAATTCTTGTTTCGGTGGGCTGGTTTGTCCTGAGCCTGCTGGTCAGCCGGGTGCGCGTCCGCAAATAATGCGTTCCCGCGGGGCAACCGGATTGCCATGCACGGTCCCCGGTTCGCCTTCCCGACCACGATAGACGGTCGCGCTCATGTTGTTTGCTGCTTACCACTGGCACCCGCAGGGCATGGGGGATAAAATCACGGCGGTTTTATGGTTCACTTCTGACGGATTTCGGGATAAAGGGGGTAGTATGACAGGCGGCACGGGACTCTGGAAAATCAAATCGATCGCATTTATCTGCGGGGCTGCGGTCATGGGGCTGGAGATGGCCGGCGTGCGTCTGCTGGAACCGTATCTGGGCAGCACCATCTATGTCTGGGGCGCGATTATCGGAATTTTCCTCGGCGCGCTGGCTTTGGGATACTTTCTGGGCGGACATCTGGCGGACCGTTCGCCCTCCCTGCGCACGCTGGGGCTGATTATCCTGCTGGCAGCGCTCTGGATTCTCGCCATTCCGCCGGCCGCGCCCCAGATCGGCTCCGGGATCGCGGACTCCGTGCCCGACCCGCGTCTGGCCGCATTCCTCAGTTCGCTCATTCTGTATGCCGCCCCAAGCCTTCTTTTGGGGATGGTCAGCCCCTTCGCCGTCCGCCTGAGCGCACGTGAGCTGGCAAGCGTGGGTAACGTTGCCGGCAGCCTGTATGCCATCAGCACCTTCGGCTCAATCACCGGCACCTTTCTGGTCACCTTTGTGCTGACGGAGGTCATCGGTACCATGAGCATCACCTGGGGCGTAGCGGCGCTGCTGCTGCTGACCGCCGCCCTGTGCCTGGAGCGCAAAAGGCTCACTCCGCTGACGCTCGGAATCGTCTTTTTCTCGGCGGGTTTGTGCGGGGCCGGCTGGTTCGGCAGCCAGCGCGCCGATCAACTCCGCCAGCAGAGTTCCGTCGGTTTCGCCAGCCAGCAGGAACGCACCCTTGAGGACGGAAAACATCTGGACATGCGGGAATCGGCCTACCACCTGATTAACATCTTCGACAGCAGCTACAATCTTGACACGCAGAATATGCTCGCCACCGGAAAACGTGCGCGGTATATGATGTTCAACAATCAAATCGAGAGCGGCTGCCTGCTTGCCGACGGCGGACGCCCGCAGATGCCGGCCGAATCCGCTTGCGGTTACGTCCGGCTGCTGTCGCTGGGTGCCCTGGTCAGCGGCCATGCCCCCCGGAAGATCGCGGTCATCGGCGCCGGCGGCGGCGTTGGTGCAACCTTGCTGCGGCAGGACTATGCCGCCAGCGTGCAGCGGGTGGATGTGGTGGATATTGACCGGATGGTCTTTGAGATGGCCGGGAAGTACTTTCCCTACCCCTATCCGCAGTCCGATGGCGTGACTTTCAGTCATGTCCGGGACGGGCGGCTCTTCATCCGCAACGAGAGCCGGACGTGGGACTACATCATACTTGACGCCTATACCGCCGGCGGGCGAATTCCCAAGCATCTGATTACTAAGGAATTTTTTCAGGTAGCGGCCGAAAAACTGGATTCCGACGGGGTCGCGGTCTGCAACATCATCAGCGCCGTGGAGGGCCGGGACGGGCGGTTGCTGCGCGCGGTCTGCCGGACCATGGAGCAGGTGTTCGCGCACGTCTACGCCTTTCCCCGCGACAGCAACGCCTTTCGCAGCGGAAACGTCATTCTGGTCGGAACCAACGCAGGCGGCGCGACGTTGGAAAAATCGCAGTTGATTGCCCGGCTTCAACAGGCGCAGGGGACCCTGATCCGGCAACCGATTGCCTATGCCGTCTATAACCTGCTTCCTCATAGCCCGGCGGGCGAAAACGACCCGGTGTTGACCGATGATTTCTGTCCGACCGATAGCATGGTGCGCGGCGCATTGTAATTCGCTGACGCTCTCCCGGAGCTCGGAAACATCAAAAATGCAAAGAAAAGAGCCGCTTCCTGGAGGAAGCGGCTCGAAATGCAAAAGCTGCGCCGACATTTGGGGAAGAAAAGGGGAAGGTAAACGCCGACGCAGCAAAATTTTACATCATTGAGAGAATAACCCACCTATATCGTAACACGTGAATTGCATTTATCAAGTAAATTTCCAACTTCGCGTAACAAATCTTCTTCCCGGAACGGTTTTTTCAACACCACATCCGGCACAACACTTCCGGGGGTATCGAGTTTAAACTCTTCCAGACAACCGCTCATCACGATCACCGGCGGAAAGGAACGATACCGGGCAACCTGCGAAAGGAACTCCTCGCCGGACATCACCGGCATCCGCAAGTCCAAGATCAACAACGAGATCAGACTTCCGACATCCCTGCATCTCTCAATCTCCTCCATCGCTTCCTTGCCGTTGGTCGCAGTTACCACATTATATCCCTGCGCGGCCAGAAAAAAACTGATGGAGTCGCGGGTGGCTCTTTCGTCTTCAATCACCAGAATCTTGGCGCGCATCTCTCGCCCTCGCCACAACTATCCCAGCGCATCCCTCACCCGCTATTCATAATGTGTATTCTCTACTTATTTCATATCCATTTCAAGCAACAGGTGTTCCTAAATCGAAAATATTTTTTATCTACTTATGAATAATGACGTTATAAGAAAACAAATTACCATCCCCCCTATTGTTTTCTGACAACCTAACTTGACAGCAGAGATGACTTCTCGAAATAAATCGCTGCAACCATTTGATATGAAATGAGATGTGGCTTTGTCAACAAAAAGGATGATTGTGCAACGGATGCAAGTTCAACTCGGTTGAAGGGTCTGGCAATCGTTGGAAATCACCCGAACAAGAACGCGCAGGCGTTTACGGGGCTCGAGATTGCTGAGGTGTTGCATCAGGCTGGCGATACGTTGGATGCAATTTGGCAAGCTGGCGCAGCATTGTGCAAGAAAATGAATCGCGGCGGAGAGGGCCTCGCCAGAATTGCGCCCACTGCTCCACTCCTCCCCCAAACGCTGCAGGAGCTGATCCGTTTCCGGCGTGACATCCTTTTCCTCCACCATGCGGATGACCCGCTCATACGCGAGGTCAAGTTTCGTCTGGTCTGCATTCCACGCGGTCATGTCGTACCCTCCTTTTTGCAGAGGCCGCTGAGCGATTGCTCCAGCCTCAAGCTACTGGCAGTTTTTTCGGGAAATCCTTCGCAAGGCGGCGCACACACGCCCCGTCATGGCACAGGCTACACTGTCAACAGCCAGAGCAAAAACAATCCCCCGCCCAACATCCCGGCCGCTCCGACACATTCGCCATCCCACCAGGCAGGTTGAACAGACCGCCAACACCGACACAAACGAACAATCGCCTTCATTCCCTCGTCTCCTTTTTCCGGAACCGTAAGTTCGGAGACAACAAAACAAAGACAGTTCCAGATACATAAACATATTACATCTTGTTATTTATCAGCAGGATATAAGTATAGCACAACCTTCTCGTCACGGCCTGACGGATGGTTGTGTTATGCAAAAAATCATAAAATGAATTCAAATATTGAATATTGCAGCGGGGCGGCAACCACGCAATCCTCGCAGATGCGGGAGGTATGCCGCAGCGGGGACGATCGGTTCCCCCAACGGCAACTCGCGCGGACAAACCAACGCCGCCACACCGAGATTGTCAGCGAACCCCGCGATACAGCGGCAGATTTGATAGCATCCTGATTCTCCGGGTACATATGAGGGCGACTGACCGGAAAATGAGCGTGCAACAGTACACGCAAGCGATGGTAACCCCGCTAATTTTTGAAAAGAGGTGCCTCGTTTATAGCGTTTTTTCGGGGCTAATGTCGTTCTGGAAGATTTCCACTCCCCGCCGGTTGGCGCAGAACTCGCCGCACATCGTGCAGGTGTTCTCCTCCGCCGGCGCACGGCTCGCGCGAACCCCCTTTGCAATTTCCGGGAAGAGCATCGAGCCGAGCATCTCGTCCCAGCGCATATCCCGCCGCAGCAGCGCCGCCCGTTTCTCCCCCTCGCGCCGGTCCGGGTATTTCGCCACATCCCCCACCCGCACCGCCACCCGTGCCGTCCGCACGCCCTCACGCACGTCTGCCTCGTTCGGCAGCGCCAGATGCTCCGACGGCGTGATGTAACAGATCAGATCCGCACCGAAGCGCGACGAGGTCGCGGCACCGATCGCCGCCACGATGTGATCGTACCCCGCGCCGGTGTCGGCCGGCAGCGGCCCGAGAACGTAATACGGCGCGCCGCCGCTCATGCGCTTTTCAAGAATAATATTCGCCTCGATCTCATCCAGCGGCACATGCCCCGGCCCCTCGACCATCATCTGACACCCCTGCGCGCGCCCCAATTCCGCCAGTTCACAATTGATAACCATTTCCGCCATTTGCGCCCGGTCGTGACTATCATGAATTGCGCCGGCGCGAATGCCGTTACCGAGCGACAGCACCGCGTCGTACTTCTTCATCAGCGCGCACACGCGGTCGAACTGCTCGTAGAGCGGATTCTCGCGCTTGTTGGCGTCCATCCAAGCGACCAAGTACGTCCCGCCCTTCGAGACCAGACCGCCATAGCGATAGCCCTGTTTGCGCAGCCGCTCAATGGAGTGCAGATTGATGCCGCAATGAATCGCCATGAAGCTGAGGCCATCGGCCAACTGCTGCTCAATCAAATCAAACAGCCGCTCGGGGTCGAGTTTGTTGGGGTTGTGATACTGGTGTGCCGCCTCGTGAAACGCCTGATAGAGCGGGACGTTGCCGACCGGTAGACGCGTGGCCGCCAGCACCTCGCGCCGGATTTTGTCCAGGTCGCCGCCGGCCGACAGCTCCATCAGCGTGTCCGCGCCCTCCTCTTCGGCCGCAAGCGCCTTGCGCACCTCCAGCGCGACATCGCAGATATCCGACGAGGTGCCGATGCTGGCGTTGACCTTGGTGCGCAGACCCTTTCCGATGGCAACGCAACGCTGGGTGGGACGGGCGGGATTGTTGGGCAGGACGATGTGCCCGGCGGCAATTCCGAGGCGGATTGCCTCCTCACACAAAAAATCTCCTTCCGCTGCTTTTTTCATTTCTGGCGTAACAATGCCGGCCCGAGCAGATTCGAGTTGCGTCAACATAGGAAGTCCTTTGTTTGTAATTACCATAATAGCGATAGACAATGTAATTGTATGTTGAGCCTGATGAAAGTCGAGGAGTTCGGCACAGATATTATGCGGGATCCGCAGATGGACGCAACTATCAGGCGTGAACCAAGAAAGAATCGGTACCTCTCACGGACAACGCCCCCCCCCCCATGTACGCCTGCAGGGACTCCGCGTGCCCGAGTCATCTGTCCGAAAATGTCCGTAGCGGAATTCAAAGAACAACTATTTGACTAACGATAATCGAGCAATATAATACAGCATAATACAGCATAATACAGCATGAAGCGGGAAGGACAAATGAGTGGATTTCGGAAGAGCGAAACGGGACCCCAGCGGGGGCCGATCTATTATCAGGTCGCAAACCGGCTGCGCGAAAAAATTCTATCCGGCGAGATGAAAGCGGGGTCGCAATTACCGCCTGAAGAGGTCTTGCGAAACGAATACGAAGTCAGTCGTGTGACGATACGCGCAGCGCTCAAGAAACTGAATACGGAGGGACTCATCCTCCGGGTGAATGGAAAGGGTACGTTTGTTGCGACGTTTGAGAAGCGTCGGCAACTGATTCTGGTGGTAGAACGTCCGCCGAAGGAAATTCCCCACCTTCACGAACTGGTTATGGGCGCGATCTGTGCCGGGCAGGATCTCGGCTATCAGGTGCTGGTGATGCCCTACGAACGGTTCAGAGAGCAGATCGACCAGACTTCGCTGGCTGCGGGCATTCATGCCGGCGCCTTGTTGCTGCGCTGCCGGAATGTCCGTCCGGAGGATATTCATTATGCCGAGAGCAAGGGAGTTGTTTGCCTCCTTGAAGGCATGGAGCGTCTGCAGAACTGCAACTGGCTGGCGGTCGACAATGCGGACGCCATGAACAAAATCATTGACCACCTTTTCAGGCAAGGCTGCCGGCGTTATGCGATTGTCACTACGGAGCCGTCGAATAGCTGGTCATCCTTCCGGGAGCGAACCGAGGGGGCGGTCCGGCGGCTGAGCGAGTTGAAGGTTCCCGCCTCTCAGGTCGTTTTGCTGACCTTGTCCGGCTTCGACCTTTCCAGCCAATCGCCCCATGAGCTTGCTGCATTGCTGTCGCAGGGAGGCAGCCACCCGGATGCAGTCGTATGCATCAACGACCTGCTGGCGGCGCAGGTCGTTCGGTACCTGACCAGTCATTACCTGCGCGTTCCGGAGGATATAAAGGTCACCGGCTTCGACGACGCGCCCATCGCTCGTTTTATCAGCCCCAACTTGACTACGGTCCGGCAAGATTACTTTGAGAGCGGCAGCCATGCGGTTCGTCAGCTTCACCGTCTTCAGACGGATTTCTGCAACAAGCGTATTCAGGATTGCCGAAAGCTGGAGCTGGTCATCCGCGGCAGTACGCAATAGCCCTCTATCTTCACCAGCAATTCGCCGCCGATTTCGCCAGACCATCGCCTGATTGGCTGGTGCCGCTTCGGTATGGAGTGCGCTGTTCCATCATTCCGCGATCCTGCGTATGACGTCGTCTGACAATACCTTTCTTTCCGGAATTTTCCTCATTTTGGAGCAAGGCAAATGCACCTGTTTTCGATGACCTGCAAGGTGGATGCGGTAATGGATCGCTTTGTTACGTATGAAGAGCGTTGCAAAGCGATTGAATGGTTTCGCAGGCATCGCATCCGAAAAGTGTATCTGGAATCGTATCGACATGGCCGCATGGCCGATCTGGATGTGCTTCGGAAAGTTCGCGATCATTTCCAGTCTGTGGGGCTGCTTGTCTGCGGCTGCATTACCCCGACAAAGCTCAGCGAACGGAAATCGGAGAGCTGGTGCCCCGAGATCGTGCCCTGTTTTTCCGACCCGGCCACACACAGCCGTTTACAGACGATCGTGGAGCAAACCGCAAGGGTATTTGATAGCATCATCTTTGACGATTTTTTCTTTCACGCCTGCTCCTGCCCATTTTGTGAAGCTGAAAAAGGAAAGCGAAGCTGGGCAGAATATCGAAATGAACTCATGCCCCGGCTGGCGTCGGAGAGAATCATCCAACCCGCGCGCGCCATCAATCCCCGGCTTCATCTTATCCTGAAATATCCTAACTGGTATGAGGCGTATGACCAAAATGGCTATCCTCTTTCGGCGGAAACCGCGCTTTTCGATCAGGTCTGGATCGGCACCGAAACCCGAGATCCAGACAGCGTGGAAGCCGGCCGCCGGCCGCAAACGGCCGCCAGTTGGCTGCAGGGGTGGCTGAATGATCTGGCGGGAAGCAAATGCGGCGGGGCTTGGTATGACCCGATTGACACCTCGCCGGAGACCTTTGTGGAGCAGGCGCGCCAGAGCATTCTGGGCGGCGCGCGCGAAAGCCTCCTGCACTGTTATGATTATCTGGCCACGACAACCCCTGGCCTGGCAATCCACGGAAAAGATTTGGAGATTCGCAACGGTCTGGCCGATGCGGAGGCATTCCGCCTTGAGGCGGATGCGCTGCAACAACTTGCAGAACGTCTTGCCGGGATGCAGCCATTCGGGGTTGTTGTTCCCAAAGCCCCCGGTTACGACGCACCGGAAGAGGCATATCTGCCCGGATTCTGGAGTATGACAGGAATACCGGTTGTTGCCGCAGCAGATCTGCGCCATGCCCCGGCCGTGCTTCTCGGCAGACAGGCGGCCGGATTCTCGTTGCTGCCTGAGTACCTCAAAACCATTCGATCCTCGGATGTCACTCTATTGATAACGGAATCCCTGCTGCGTTGGATGCGCTCCCGGAGTGACGCCGCTCAAATATTGCCAGAGCCGTTGTACCGTCTGAATCTCGACCAACCGCTGCCATTTTTTCAGCGGCTGACCGACCGGATCGGGGTAATCCATCCCCCGGCAGATGCATGGCAAATGCTGGCGCTTGCGCCGCAAGAACTCGAAGCGTTGCGGCAATTTTTTCAGGCTTCTCTGGGGCTTGCTCTGCGTGCGCCGGCAAAGGTCTCCTTGCATCTCTTCCGTTCCGCCCGGCAGCAGTGGGAGATCCTCGAAAACTTCAATGATGAAGCAGTCGATGTCTCGCTTGTATGGCAGGACGAGCGGGTTCCCGTGCGAAATCTACAACTGGCGCTGCCCGCGAACAGCGCCGCCAGCATGGAGCAGGCGGGAACCATTCGTCTGCAGCCCCGTTCCCTCGCCGCTTTGTATCGTGAAATATAATGTCAACCATTCGCGCAAATGCAACAGCGCCTTCCCTTGCAGTAAGTCCGTTAGCGTCGCAAAAATCTGCGGAACTCCGCGCAGAAGGGCAGGCCATTCATTCCTCCTGTTGCGGCTTCCTTGGCGAGGTTACGCTGACGGATAGTGCGGTGATGATCCTCTTTGCCACCGCACTCGGCGCGGGCGATTTATTCACCATGCTGACTACCGCACTTCTTCCCTTGTTGAATGGGCTGTGTGTCCTCCCGTTTTCGTGGCTATCGCGCCGGTTGGGCAGCAAAACGCTGGTGCTCTGGTCTACGGCGCTGGCAGCGATCGCCTATTTTTCTGCGGTTGCAGCGCCGTTTTCAGGCAAATCCGCCCCTGTAACGTTGGTTCTTTCCATTTTCCTGTTTTCCCTGTTTCAGGCTGGATTCATTGCCGGCTGGTTCCCGCTGCTGGGCACCTTTCTCTCGCCGGAGCGGCGCATCGGATTTTTCGGCAGGATGCGTCTGCGGCATCAGCTCTGCGGCACGGGCTTTATTCTGCTGGCCGGGTTATCATTGGGAAGTCACCCCGGAATTCAGCACCTGCAACTGGTACTGTTCATCAGCGCGCTTATCTTTGTCGGAAGGTTCATTTTTGTTGCGCGAATTCCGCAGTTCCCATTGAGCCGTTCCCGACAGTTTTCCTTTGTCGGCGGAATTGCCGTCACCCTGCGCAATCGCCCCCTTCTCAGTTTTTCTATTTATGCCTTTTTCATCAATCTTGCCAGCTATGCGACCATTCCGTTGACAATTCTATATCTGAAAAATGAGATCCATGCCCCGGATAACACCATCATAGTCCTCTCGGCCCTTGCATTATCCGGGATGATTCTTGGCTATGCCCTGACAAGTCGTCTGGTATCACGGCTGGGAATCCGGGGCATGATACTGGCTTTGCATTCCGCCTTTTTTCTGCTGAATGTCGGCTTTTGTTGCGTTCGCGGCCCCGACTGGTCGTGTTACCTCCAAATCGGGGCGCTGTTGACCGTTTATAATTTCGCCATCGCGTCATTTTCCATTATTACTTCAGGCGAAGCCATGTCGCTTGCCGCTCACAGAAACCGGACCGTGGATCTCGCGGCCTCCGGAGCATTGACCTACAGCGGACTGGGACTATCAAGGGTTTTGGCCTCTTTTGCACTTGGAGGGGGTGCCCTGTCTTCCTGCTGGCAATTGGGGGATTGGGCCGTAACGCGCTATCAGACTTTATATGGCGTGTTTGCGCTTCTGTTTCTGGTGTCTGCAATGATGTTGCCGTTGGTTCCGGCGGTTATTCCGGGGAAAAAGCGCAAAGGGGGACGCGCGCGATAACAGATCACTCGTTGTGATGTATGTCGCGCGAAACGCCGCCGAGCCAAGGCCGGATCGACCTCTGCTCCGGCCTTGGCGGCGTTGCGGCACCGTCACCCGATCAGCAGGGCCGGCACCTCATCGGGAAATTCAGTCAGCGTCATCGCGCGGTCGAGTCCGCTGACCTCCAGAGACTCGCGCACACGCCATTGCGGCTTGAGGATAATCATCTTCCCGCCGCGTTTGCGCAGTTCACTGGCGCCTGTCATGAGCATGCGCAAGCCCATCGAGGTGATGAAGTCCACCCCCTCCATGTCGATCACCGCCCCGCGCCAGGCGTCTTGCATCGCCAAATGGAAGGCGTCTTCAACCTTCTCGGTCCCTTCAATGTCCAGCCTGCCCGCCAGTTTTACCCAGACCACCTCGTCCTGCGTGTACAGTTCGATGTCCATGATCCGTCCCTCCTACGCGTGAGTTCTCCTTTTCCCGCTGTCCCGGCACGTTTCACTCCGCCCCTCTCTGAAGTCTATCATACATTCCGGTTTCCGGTCAAACACCATTTCGCGGGGAAGCAGCGAAATCCTGTCCGGCCTTGCTGTTGCGTAACTGACCGGGGGGGAAGCCGAAGTAGTGCCGGAACCGGGTATTGAAGTAACGGATATTGCCGAAGCCGCAGAGAACGGCGATCTCTTTCTGTTGCAGCGGTGTCTGGCGCAACAGATTCTGCGCGTGCTCCAACCGCAGATGCAGCAGGTACTCCTTCGGCGGGAGGCCGAAGGCCTGTGCGAAAAGATGGCGGAAATAATCGGGACTGAAAGAGTACTGCCCGGCAACTTCCGCCACATTGCCGATGACATCGAAATTTTCCTGCAAAAAACGACGGGCCTGCTCCAGCCGGCTGGGCGTGTCCGTGCCGGTGGCGGAGCGGTCGCGGGCAAGTTCACACAATTCGCAGAACAATGCGGTTGCCCGTAAATCATAGATGCGTTGTCGGGCGGGGTCCAGAAGGGTGCGGACGCGCGCCAAGGCAAGGATTTCCTGCCGCAGGCGGGCATCGCCCAGACGCGGGATAAAGAGCGTGCGCGCCGGATGCTCCGGCAGTGCGCGGGCATCAAGCTGCAGACAGTGGTCATGGCTGAGAGTACGGTTGTGCTGATCGTGCAGGGAGAGCGGGGGATGAATCAGCACGCTTCCTTTTTGAAAGCGGAAGACCGAAGCGCGGGCGAGGTCTGATTCGCCGGGAGGCAAGGTGTTGACGTATCCCGAGCCATCTTCGTAGTACACGATTTCGGCGATCTCCGGCCCGTGCGCGTGCAACGGGCAAATTGCTGGAGCAGGGTGTGCAACACCGAGCGAGAAACGGGCCAGTTCCATATGCATTCCTTTCCAACGCGGCTCCGGCCGGGGGAAGGCGATGAAGCAATAGCCGGATATCGGTATTTTATCACCGATTGTGAAAATTGCCACATGATTATGGGGAGCGTATAGTCGGAATATCGGAACCATATCTTCTTGGCGGCATATAGGCAAAGGACAATATTATGGCACGTAGAATCGCATTCACCGGCAAACAACAATTGATGGTCGAGAATTTTGAACCGGTTCCGCTGGAACAGGGGCAGGTCCGGGTTCGGGGAATTTGTTCGATTATCAGTACCGGAACCGAAGGCATTGTCTTCAACCGGCTCTTTGCGCCCGGAACGCACTGGGATAATTGGGTGAAGTATCCGTTTTACCCCGGTTATTCCTTTATTGGGGAAGTGGTGGAGATCTCTGCCGACGCGACCCGCACCGCAGGAGAAAATGGTCTGCAAGTGGGGCAGCGGGTAGCGCTGCGAAAGGGGCACGCGACCGAGCAGGTAGTCAAGGCGGATGAGTGCGTTCCGGTTCCGGCGGATATCAACAGCGAGGATGCGGCTTGGTTTGCGCTTGCAAAAATCACATACACCGGCGCTCGTGCCGCTGGCTATACCCTCGGTTGCAAGGTTGCCATCATCGGTGGCGGACCGATCGGGCAACTCTCGGCGCGGTGGGCGCTCTGTGCCGGTGCGGGAACGGTGGCAATGATCGATCCGGTGCAAACACGGCTGGACATGGCCCGTGCGGGCGGGGTGCATGTTTGCATTAACAAAGGACTGCCGGAGGGGTTGCCGGAGCTGGAGGCCGCGCTGGGCGGGAAGCCTCAGATCGTGATCGACACCACCGGAGCGGCGGCGGTTTTCCCGGAGGCGCTCAACGCCTGTGCGCTCGAGGGAAAATTGGTACTGTTGGGCGATACCGGCAGTCCCGGCGAACAACGCCTGACCTCAGCCCTGATCACTCAGGGCATTCAGGTTGTCGGCGCGCACGACATGCTTACCACACATGAGCAGGTAATGCCGATTTTCTGGTCGCTCGTCCGGGACGGGCGGCTGAAATTATCCGACCTTGTCACACATCACTTCTCCCTCGACCAGGCAGAGGAAGCATACCACATCGCCAACACCCGCCGGGGCGAGACGATGGGCATGATCTTTCATCTCGCTTGACGGCAAGGCGCGGCGTATGACGTCAGGGCGGGAAAAACAGCCAGCCAGGTGAGGGCGGCGGCGCTGGATGGAGGAGCGTGCAATGGCGGGGGTCAAGCTCAGTGTCATGGATTGGTGCAGCTTTGAAAATGGCCGTGAACCCGATGCCAGAGCGTTCTTTGCCCATGCCCGTTCGTTGGGCATCACCGGGGCGGAGATGGTCGCCCCGGAGCGTCGGGCGGCCGCGCGCGCGGCCGGGTTGCGACTGATTAGCCTTGACGGTCCGGGAATGCTTCAGGGGCTCAACCGGCTGGAACATCATGCCACCTTGCTGCCGCAGATCGGGCAGATGTTGCTGGATGCGGCGGCGGTCGGCATCCGCTGGATTGTGGTTTTCAGCGGCAATCGGGAGGGGCAGTCCGATCGCGAGGGCATCGCCAATTGCGCAACGGGTCTGCGTCAACTCTTGCCGGTTTGCGATTGCGCTGGCGTGGGGCTCCTCTTTGAAATGCTGAACGGCAGCGATCATCCGGATTATCAAGCCGTACACGGGCGCTATGGATTTGAGCTGGTAGAACGGCTGGGCTCGCCGCACGTGAAGGTTTTGTATGATGTCTATCACATGGAGAAGGCCGGGGACGATTTCATGTCCGACATTCGGGCGAATCTTCCTCTAATCGGACATTTTCACTGCGCCGCCTGTCCCGACCGGACAGGTGTGGCAGACTCGCGCACGGCGGATTATGCCGCAATTGCCCGGCTGGCGCTTACGGGCGGTTACGACGGTTGGTTCGGGCAGGAATTCCTACCGCGTTTGGATTACAGACGGGAACTGGCGGCTGCCTGCGCTTCGTTTGGATCCGTCTGAGGTTCTGCGGCTCAGGAGTCATACGCCTGTTTTCCTATTCCTGCCGCATAACCCACCGTGAAGAATGGAATATTAGCAGCAAAAGAACGCCTCCGGATGACCGGAGGCGTTTGTGAATTGCGGAAGCCTTGCCGCGATCAAGCCAGAAGGTCATCCAGCGCCCGCAGCTCATCATCGGAGAAGGTCAGGTTCTCGATGGTACGGACGTTTTCCTCGATCTGCTCCACCTTGCTGGCACCGATGATAGTCGAGGTCACCCCTGGCTGACGCAGTACCCACGCCAGCGCCATTTGCGGCAGTTTCTGGCCGCGCTGTTGCGCGATGAGGTTCAGTTTTTGCACCTTCGCCAGCACCTCGGGGGTGAGGTTCTTCTCACTCAGAAATGGGCTGGGACCGGCCGCGCGGGAGTCGGCGGGAACGCCATGCAGATATTTCTCCGACAGCAGCCCCTGCGCCAGTGAAGAGAAGCAGATGGTGCCGACGCCGCGGGCGGTGGACTCCGCGAGGGTCCCCTCGGTTTCGATTTTGCGATTTAGCATGGAATAACTGACCTGATGCAGCAAACAGGGGACGCCGAGTTCTTCCAGAATCTCCGTCGCGGCCGCCAGAAGCTTCGGGTCATAGTAATTCGACAGCGCCACATACAGCGCCTTGCCGCTGCGGACGACTTGTTCGAGCGCGCGCAGAGTCTCTTCCAGCGGCGTGGTCGGGTCCGGCACGTGATGATAAAAGATATCGACGTAATCCAACCCCATCCGGCGCAGACTCTGGTCGAGACTGGCAATCAAGTATTTGCGAGTACCGTTTTTGCCGCCATAGGGGCCGGGCCACATCTCATAGCCAGCCTTGGTCGAAACGATCAGCTCGTCGCGGTAGGGGCGCAAGTCCTGCTTGAGAACCTCTCCGAAAGTCATCTCCGCAAAGCCCGCGCCGTAGTTATTGGCGAGATCGAAGTGGGTGACGCCAAGGTCGAAGGCGCGGCAGAGCATGGCGCGGCAGTTAGCGTAATTGTCGCTACGGCTGAAGCTGTGCCAGAGGCCGAGACTGATCGGCGGCAAACGCAGCCCGCTGCGCCCGCAGGGGCGGTACGTCATTTTTTCATATCGGCTCTCCGCTGCATTGTAGGGCATACCATCTCCTTGAAATCCGGCATTTACCGGTGATGTAGATCCCGTCCCATTTTTTCATTGAAAGTGTGAAATCCGCAACGGGAGAAAGCGGCTTTCGCTTCGGGATTTTCGTTCCAGACGTCGAGTTCAAGACGGTCAATTCCCCAATTGCCCGCGATTCTTGCGGTACATCTGCGCAGGCACTTAATGTTATGGATTCGTTCCACTATAGATAGCAGAATTTCGGATGTAGTATGCTTTTGTTGTGCCGAGGGGCGTCAGAGGGATTGCAGGGCGAAAATCTGGCAGAGGGCGGCGGTGAGGGCGGCGGCTTCTGACTCCATGTCGCATGACGTTGCAAGGGTTTCCTGTAAACTTGTAACTCCGCCCTCTTCCGGCGCGATGCCGCAGGGGGTGATGTATTCCCGGAATGGCCGCAAATCGGTGTTGATGTTCAGCGCTAGTCCATGCCAACTGATCCAACGGCTGACCGCGACTCCAATGGCGCAGATCTTGTTGCGTCCTACCCAGACTCCGGTACGGCCGTCCTTGCGCCCGGCCTGCACCCCCCGGCCCGAAAGATACAGAATCACCACCTCTTCCAAGAGGCGCATGTAGCGGTGGAGATCTTTGCAGAGCGGATCAAGCCGCAAAAGCGGATAGGCCGTCCACTGGCCCGGCCCGTGATATGTCACATCCCCGCCGCGCCCGGCCCGGTAGAATTCCACACCGCGCTCGCGCAGGGCATCTTCATTGAGTTTGAGGTATTCGCCCGTTCCGGAGCGGCCGAGGGTAATGACCGGCGTATGTTCGACCAGAAGCAGCCGCATCGGCCGCTGCGGATCTTCAGCGATCCGCTTCAGTTCGGCGCGTTGCAACTCCAGTCCCTGCGCATATGGAATATTCCGGTGCAGGCTGGCACGCAGAAGCATCGGGGACGCGGCCGTCATTCATTCGGCCCCAACTCGGGACCGGCGGGAAAGCCGGCGACCTTCTTCTGCTGTTGTTGCAGGACATCATATTTGTGCAGGATCTCGGCAAGGTCGTTTTCCAGCCGGGTCTTTTCCGCCTGTACCTGCCGCAGTTGCGGGATGAGCTGAATCAGGCGCTGGTTGTCACCGGCAAGGCGGGTACGCTCATTGTCAAGGCGGGCCTGCTGTCGGATCATCTCCTGGTCCTTGCTCTCCAATTCGCGGCTCTTCTGCGCGAGGTCATCCTTGAGGCTGTCAATTGAGCCGATCAGCCAGCCGAAGAGTCCAAAGAGCAGCAGGGCAAAGGAAATCGGAATCCACGCCGGTACGCTCAGACGGTTGCGGGAGAGTTCCTGCACATAGGGCTGTTGCAGGTCGAGCAACAATTGCTGCATTTGCTGCAGGTCCAGTCCCGCCTCATGCGGCGCGGGAACGGCCTGCGGTTCGGTACGGGCGCGTTCCGGCGGAAGCTCGATCGGCAGACTGGCGGCGTCAAAGTCCGGCTCCTGCGCCGTTGTCGACTGATCCTCTTTGAACGACTCGGCAAGGGTCTTCTCGGCATGTTCCAGCAGTTCTTCGCTACGCCGGGTGATAAACGCCGTGTCGTTGATCCGGCGGGGCGGCGTCCGCCCCACGGCGGGCGGCTGGGGTGCGGCGGCCGGAACGGGGACTGACCGTGGCGTTGACGTGGCAAGTTCCCCTCTGGTGCTGGAGGTTCCCCGCTGCCCGGCCGGAAATGCCGGTTGTGGGGCAATTACAGCCGCCGGTTCCTGATGGGCAGAGACCGGGGACTGCACGGCAGAGGTCTTTACCGCGGCCGGCGCTGGCGCAGTGGTTGCACGGACAACCGGAGTTGCGGACGGCGGCGGCGTGCCCCCCGCAACGGACGCTGCCGGTGCCGCCGGTGAATCGGCCGGTCTGGGAATTGCCAGCCGATTGACGGGGTCTTGCGCCTTGCCAAGCGAGGCAACGCGTTCGGAAACCGCTTTCTGCGGATTTGCCGTTGCTTCCGGCCCCTTGTGCGAAGCGGAAATTTCCGGTTCCGGCTTTTCCTGCTCCCAGGCGGCCGTGACGCCTTCGTCTTCCACCGGAATCGGCGCGGCAGGAACCGGCACCGGCGGTGCGACAGGTGACGCAGGTGCGGACACCGCCGACTGCTCCGGCAAGGCATCGCCCTGTTCCCGGGCTGTCGGTGCAGATTCCACTTCCGCCGGTGGAGAGGCAGGTGCCGGATCTTCAGAGCCGGTTTCCGCCTCATCCGCCAGAAAACCCCCGGTTTCCCGGCTTTGGTCACGCACAAATTCACGGGCGGAATCGCGGTGCAGGCGGGTAGAGCGCCCGGAATTGGCGAAGCGCACCGTCATCAGCGGGGCATCCTCGCATTCCTGACAGGTCGCCAGACGGGAAACCTCAATGTGCGAAGGCGGGGTGGTCGCGCCGCAAGAAGGACAGACCAACACCGCCGGAGTCATGGTAATGAGACCGGATTTGCATTTTTTGCAGCGGTAAAGTTTGCCGAGGGTGATTTCTTTGACGCGATGCACCGCGTCACACTCGGGACAAACCAGCCGGATGGCGTCTGGCATAATGGGCGTAACATCCTCGCAATGAGTCAGGTCACCCGATTTTGCGGTTTTCCTCGGAACAAGTCCAGACTTTTTTCGATAAAAGTTGAATATTCCTTGATTTCGCCTGCAACCATTTTTAGAATTGCTCCAACACGGCTCCGGGGCTTTGTTTCCGATGAACGGGAACGACCGGACGGGCCGGTGCGGGAAGAGCAATCCCTATGACCAGTCCTATGCAAAAGTGGCGGGCAACCGTCGATGATACCGCCCAGACGGGCGAGGCGCGCTTTCCGTTACGGGAAGACGGGATTGTGGTATCTCCCCGGCGCATAAAGGGAGCGCTGGCGCTGCTGGCGGGGTGCTGTGGCCTGCTGGTTCCGGTTGCGGTCGCGGCGGAGTGGAATGGCATAAAGGTTGCCGACCCTGCGCCCAAGGTGAGCGTGACGCCGATTGCGCCGTCTTCCCGGGCAGCGGCGGTTCCGGCTCCGGAAGGGACGACTGTTCAGGCGGTTTGGGATGCGTTTGTCGGGGGACTGCGCTGCGGGCAGATGCGCGCGGCATATGCGCAACTGGCTCCGTCCTCCCGCGAAGAGATCAACTACCGTGATTTCTGCGCCTCCTGGCACCCGCTTTCCTTAAAATATGAAGAGGTGTTGTCACCGCCCGGATTTTCGGAATTCCGGATCAGCGGCGATCTCGCTACCCTGCGGCTTGGATTGCGGCAGTCTCCGCGCGGCACGGCGGTGGTAGGGGCGGACCCGGTGCCGGTTTACGGCGCAAAAGGCATGTTCCTGCAAGCGGTGCTGATCCGCGAGGACGGTCGCTGGTGGGTTCTGGACGGGCAAAACATTGACAACGCCGTAGCCGAGGCATCGGCGCGCAATGCTCTGACGCGGCTGGTGCGGGACAATGGCCCGGTGCGCGAGGCGCTGCAAAACGGCGGTACGCTGACACTGGCGGATCTGCGCCGGCTGATGCCGCGCTTCTTCGAGGAAACCGCGACCGGTGAGTTCCTGCGCAATTACCGGCTGGAAGTTGATGCTCTACGCGATTGCGTGGTGCGTGCCGTACCGCTGCGCGAAGGACTCCGCGGCTACCGTTTGGGGTTGGATGGAATTCTGGCGGTTCTACCCAAACAGGCGCCGGCAAAACCAGCGATTGTCGCGGCTCCGGTGAAACCCGCCGCCCAGTCCCTGGCCAAGTCCGGGGCGGCATCTGGACAAAAAGAAACCGCAGCCGTCCCCCCAGCCGTTGAAAACAAGCCGGCTGGCGGATTCTTTAAGGCTCCGAATGGAGTCGAGCTCCCGCCATTGCCGCCGGCTTTCGGTGACCCCGATCAGGCCCCCGCTTCGATCAAAGCGGCAGCGCGGGTCCCCTCTGCCGCCTCTGGAATTTCGGCGGCTCCTGCGTCGGTGTTTTCCGCGCCGCCGGCACCCGTTGCGCCGATTGACGCTGCGACAGTCCTCCCCTCCTCGGTGGAAACGGTGCGGGGCAGTTCCGCAGGGCAGGAAGTTGTCGTTCAGCCAACGTCCCGGCAACCGATTTCCCGCCCGGCTTCGCGGATGGCAACATTGCCGGCCGCGCCGGCCGGTCAGCCGGCACCGGTCAGGAAGGAAACTACCCCGGTTCGCCAACCGACAGCCGGAGACGATTTTGCGCTGCCGGAATTTGAGGATGAGCAGCCGAAGCGTAAGGCTCCGACGACAACCGCCATTCCGGCAGCGACCGACCAGAATCTGCTGATGACGGCTCCGGCTGGAAAGGTGCCGCACGCGGAAGGCATCCGAAACCTGAATGAATTCGATGTCCCGCCGATTCAGGACAGCGTGGTTATGCCGGCGGAGGTGTCCTTGCCGGCGCTGGAGGAACCGGCCTCTCCCACGGCGCAACCCCGGCCCGCCGCGAAGAGCGGCAAAACACCGGTGCCCCCAGCGGATGCGGATTCGCGGGAGTTGAAGGGCTTGCTTGACAGCCTCATTGACGGCGGCGGCAAGAACGGAAAGTGACGGAAAGGTTTGACGCGTTCCATATGAAGCGAATCCGGCGGTTGATTCTTCTGGGGCTGGTTGCAGCAGCGCTGGTCTTGGCCACGCGCGACGCGGTGCAATTGCGCGCGGCGGATTTTGAACTGAGCAGTCCCACCATCGAGATGCGCCGGCTGCAATATTGCGAAAACTGCCGCGAGCCGCTGGTCGTGACCTCCATTGCCCCCGGAGCGGCGGTGCGTTGCCCCAAGTGCGAGCGCGTGCAACGCCGCCTGCCTGACAGCGAACTGGAGGTAAAGGTCTATCAGATTTGTCCCTCCTGCGGAGCGCGGTTGGATCTCAATGGCTTGAAGCCGCTTGATCCGCTCAAATGCGGTTCATGCGGGCTGGCGCAGCGCGCGCTGGCGGAAGCGACCGCCCTCCCGAAGAGCAACGCCGGACAGGGCCGTATCCCCGACGGGCCGCAAATCGGGCCTTCCACCGTCATCAAGGAGCCGGGGCCGCGCGTCCTGACCGCGCCGAAGGTGCCGGGGCTGAATACCAAGGAATATAGTGCGCCCGCGTTCGCTGGTGGTACGCCCGACGAAGCGGTTGGCAGTTCGCTGAACAATCCCGCCGGCAATGCCACCGGGACGCCCTCCGTAGCGCCCCGTCCGGGCGAGGAGCGCGAGGCCGACCCACTGCCGGACTCGCTGGCGCCATCAGCGCAATCGCTGCGGCCAGCGGTATGGGTCAACGGAGTGCCGATCGCCGAAGCAACGGTATCGCGGCTGTTGCGGCGCAATTACGAGATCATCCGTCTCAACCGGTATTTCCCCGGTGCGGGCAAGGCGGACCTCCCGAAAATCCAGCAGGTGCGCGATCGCATCGTCAACGACCTGATTGACCACGAACTGATTCTTCAGGCGGGCAGGAAGGAAGGGATTCACCCCCTGCCGGCAGCGGTCGAGGCGCGCATCAAAAGTTCCGGGGGCGAGTTGAACGACGAGACCGCCAAGGAAGAGCTTGTGATTGATGAGATGCACCGCCGGCATGGCGGTAATCCGCGTAAATATAGCGAGACTGGTTTGCGGGAGTATTACCAGCTTAACCCCTTTCAATTCTCCGCCCCGGACCGCTATCAGCTTCGCGCCATCGTTTTATACATCGACCGCACCGGCCGGCCGGATATGCGCGATGCGGAGGAGATCGCCCGCGAGATCCGGCGCAAGGTCGAGTTCGGGGTTGACTTCGGAGCGTTGGCGAAGCGCTACTCCGAAGGGCCGTTCCGTGACGATGAGGGGGCGGTGCGCAACTCGGGCGACGAGGGGCTGATCCCGGCGGATAACCTCGCGCATCCGGTGCGCAAACTTCTGGCGGATTTCACCCCCGGCAAGGTGGCTGGGCCGCTGACGATGCCGGGATGCGTATTGTTCCTGAAGATGGAAAATTTTCAGCGCGGGGAGTTGCGTCCCTTTGAGCTGGTACAAGACGAGGTCTTGCGGGCCGTGCGGGCCGGCGATGAGGATAAAGCCTTTTCCGACTGGGTGCAATCGCTGCGCCGGGCCTCCCTGATTGAGTACCCCAAAGGCGTTGACCCTGTCCCCGACCCGAAATAGCGCATCTGCGTCGCAACAGTTGTACTCAGGATTCGTGCGGAAGCGGGAAGGAAATGGCGCGCGCCGCGACACACCTTTTCCGTATGTGCGCGGGCACAGCCGCGCTCCACGCGGCACAGCGTCATTTTGAATTACAAGCGGACGACGGAATCTTCTCCCCCGGCCCGCCGCCCTGCGCTCTGGCGGAATTACTCCGGAAGTCATATAATTGATAGCAAGGGCATGTTTGTTCGCCGGAAATGATCGTAGGAAAAAACGATGCGTACAAGATTTCTTTTCAGACCTATTTGTATTGCGGCGCTGGTTTCCGGCGTGTTGGCGCTGATCGCCGGCTGTGCGGATACCGGCAAGAACGCGGGCGGCAAGGCAGAGGTTTCCAAGGAAGCGATAGCGGGGTATCTCGCTGAGTTTGGCCTGAACACGCCGGGGACGGCGGCGATCATCACCCAGACGGTGCAAACCGGCGGACGCTTCCGCGAGCGCATCAAGGATGAAAAGGGGAATTTCACCACCCTGACCGCTTGGGTTGACCGCAAGCAGCAGGACGTCTTCTGCATCACTTTTTACCGCGATGAGGTCTGCCCGGTATGTAACGGCACCGGACGCAAGCAATTGCCGACATTGATGGACACCAAAATCTCCGGCGTCGCTTTGACCTGCCAGAAATGCGGCGGTAAGGGGAAGTTGGAAAACCAGTTTCATGAACGGCGCTGGGTTCTTTCCGGCGGTGATTTTACCGACCGGGAAGCCGCGCGCGAGAACCAGCAGGAGAACGACCTCAAAGGCGCTCCGGAAGGCACCGACCGTTATGTGAAACTACTTTCCAGCAACGATCCCCAACAACGGCTGGATGCCTGCCTCTGGTTGCAGGCAAATTATGTCCGCCCCGGCGTCTTCTTTCGCGACATTTTGCCGATCCTCAACCGCGCGCGTTACAAAGGCCCGGCGGATAAAGAAGGGCTTTCCACCAAAATTCTCGGCCGCAAACTCGGCGAGGGGACAACGGTATATCAACTCTGGGCTGGCAAGGGCCTGAAAACCGAAAGCGCCCGCGCCTACTGGCGGATTTACATCGAGGACGCTTCGGGCAAGGTAATCCGGACGGAGTTCGCCCCCGATACCACGCCGCAGAAGCCGACCAAAGGGACGCGCTGATGTGGCGTTACCCGGCGGTCTGGCTTTGCGACAAGATTCTGTCCCGCCTGCCCGCCCCGGACAGTGATCCGCAGGGCCGGGAAACCTTGCGCGGAGAGCTGCGCAAGGTTTTTGAATACCTGCGGATGCGATGCCAGCCCCCGGTCGACGCGGTGAAAATTGTCGTGGCTGCTCCGGCGGAGGATGCGCACTGGCTGCGCCGCAAGTTGCACCCGATTGCGGTTCCTTTTCTCTATGCGTGGCACTTTTTGAACGCCATTCCCGGTTGGCTGATCTGCGCAACGCTGGTTGCCGTTCCAGCCGCAAGCGCGCTGGTTTACATCGAATATCTCAACCACACCCCCGTGGCGACCAACGTCGAGGACGCCTTCCGGCACCAGCAGGGGCGTCCGCTGGCACGCATCTTATTTGTCCGGGAATGGTCAAGTTCCGATGGCGTGGCCCGGCTTCTGGGGGCGATTCTGCGCAACTCCCTCAATTCTGAAGTGATCTTCAAGCCATATCCGCAGGATGATTTGAAGAACATGCTCAAGCTGCTGGCCGACAATCAAGCGGATATTGTCGTGTCAGTCTGGCTACCGGAAACGCACAAAGAGTTGGTGCGCGATTATGCAAAGGATACGGTCGACCTCGGGCCGTATCTGGTCGGAGCGCGTATGGGTCTGGCGGTGCCGCAATATGCTCCGGCGAAGAACTTGACGGACATCAAGGCAGCGGATTTTGGGGGGGTGATCTACGGAATTGATCCCGAATCAGGCCTGAACCGCAAGATCCGGCTGGCGCTTGAGGACTACGGGCTGGAAGGCTTTTCGCTGGTGGAGCAGAACGAGCGGACATTGCTGATGCAGGCCCGGAAGGCGATTCAGGAGAAGAAAAATATTGTTTTTGCCGCCTGGACCCCGGACTGGCTGTTCGGGGAGTATCCATTGCGAATGCTGGACGACCCGCGCGAGGTGTTCGGAGCGGGGGAAGAAATTCATCTGTTCGTATCGAAATCGTTCGCTGAAAATTTCCCGGTATTGACCGAGTGCCTGCGGCTATTTCGCATCAGTCCGCAGGAGTTGTCGGAGCTGCTGGCGCAGATCCGGGAAGAGAAGGTGCCCGGCGAGGCGGTCCGCGACTGGGTGACAAATCACCGCCAGACCGTCAATCAGTGGATCGAACCGATGGTTCGCTAAAGCCAGCATTCAGGCATTTACGATCGGCGCGGCGGCATGAACCCGGTGCAGATGCGAAAAGTCCTTGTGTGCGGTTGAAACACTTCCTACGCCGCAGCAATCATTTCGCCCTCCGGCCGGCGGAACGCTTCTCCCTCCTCCGCCAAGCCGACAACAGAAAGACCGATGAAGGGCAATACGCAAATCCATTAGGCCGTCCGTGCAACAACTGCAAAAGGATCAAGAATGAACAGGACGAAGCAGCCTTGGTTGTTGCTGTTTACGTATTTTTATTCGTGTTGGTTGAATTGGCTGGTTATGAAACTCCTATTTATAATGTTTTGCGGATTTGGCTGCGGCTACAAGACATCTATTTTGCTGCGAAAATAGTTCGCAGTTAGTAAAAAGCGGCATCAACTGGGCTGCGACGTGTTCAATATGACGCAGAACTCCAAAACGGCATCAAAAACCAGGACTATTCCCGCCAACGCAAGTTATCCAGCAGATAATTTCCGCCAGCAGCTCGCAACATAAGCGTCAATTTTGCACAATGTTCCGCCCCCTGCAACAACGCCGGGTTACCACCGGAACGCCGGGAACGCACCGCCACCAGCGAGAGCGAAACATCACGATTCCAGCCCGAACGCAAGGCAACTTCCGAAGTCTGATATTCATCCCAACCCGTCTGCGGATCGTAGGTGGTCAGAAGAAGCGTGATTCCGCTTTGCCCGCGTCCAGCCTGATACACGTCCAGAAGCAGTTCCCGATGCGTGTGAATATCCATCCGTCGTCCCTCGTAGTCGGGCACGACAAAGGAAATCCCAGCCTTCCCCTTCGTTCCGCTGAGGGCTGCGAGCAGAGCAGAACCGCCCTGTCCGTCATCGGCCAGCCCAAGCCGCGCCGGATCGCCCCAATTTTCGACACTCCAGCCATGCTTGCCTTCCGCCAGTCCCGAAAAATCTTGCCAAAGAATGGTTTTCCGGAGAGTGGATACCGGACCGGAAACTGGCTCAGCCGGTAAGCCCGCCGGTAAGCCATCGGCGGAAGATCCCGCCCCCGAGCCAGTTATGCCGGCGGGTTCCGGCCGATTGTGGGCTGAACCCCCAAGCGCCACGCCAGATTCGTCGGACATTCGCTGAACATATTGCTTCTGAGATTTTTCCGGAGCGGCATAGCTTACCCCATCGCTTCCGCTGCCAAGCAATAGCGCCAGCGCATTCGCCGCAACCGCCGGCAGGGATTTCACCGCAACCGCCGGCGTGGCAATGGCGCTCAGCCCACCGCAATCCAACAATTCGACAGAAGAGAGATCTTGCCGCAGATCATAACACGCCGTAAAAAACGCGTGTTGCGCGCCAGCCCGCTGAATGCGACCCATGCCTTCCAAGGCCTGCGGCATTGCCGTGCCGCAGAACCAGACGCGTCCCCCCTCGCGCAGAAACCCTTCCACCGCCACTCGTTCAGCATCATTTAACGGATGTTTTTCCGTCACGATCACTACCTGACAGCGTGAGAGAGACTCTGCGTTTAGTTCGGCGGTCACCGGGTGTATCGGAAGATTCTGCCCCACCAGTGAGAACAAATTGCCAGCCGGACCTCCCACCACACCTGCAGTCAGTTCAATCATGCCGGCATTGGCGCTTCCGGACTCTGACAGTTCCGAGTCGCCGCTCGTCCGCCGGATTCCCCCGGCAATCGCCGAGCGCACTTGCGGCCGTGCCGTATCGCCCGAAAACAATATATTCGCCGATTCTACTCGCACGCTCGGTCCCGCCGGAGCCGCCAGCTTCGGTTGATCCCCTCCGCCGCCCGAGAACCGATCCCGCTCCGCCACCAGCTTTGCGGAACCATCCCATCCGCCCTGCGCCGCCGGCACCGGCGCACCCAAAGCCGCCGGAATGGCAAGCTGCGGCTGCTGCGGAGCGTCGCTTCGTGAAGCGCGCAAATTTTGGCCGCCACGCTCCTCTCGGGCATTGCGTGCGACCTTCACCCCAGACACCATGGTCCGTTCCGTGGCTACTTCTGCCGGCGATGCATCACCGGAACCGACCATAGCTGTGAACGTTTCCTGTCCGGCCGAGGCCCCGGAAACCCGGGCTGGAACCTCCGGTGTCGCCGCCGCAGGGATTAATTCCGCCCGCTCAACCCCATCTCCCAAGGAGGTCTCCCCCTTCGCAACTGGCGAAAGCGCTGGTTGTGCCGGCTCCTGCAGCAATCGTAGCTGGGGAGACTTGGCCCCGGAACCCGTCCGGCCTCCATTTGCCGTTTTCGTTGTGTCACGCGTTGCCCCGACCAAAGGAACCGACGCCAGCGTCTGATGCTCCGGCACCCCTTGCATTCCTGAAAGCGACTCGGAATCGGCTCGTGCCGCCGTGCCCTTTTGTCCGGCTTGATCTGGCGAGATTTCCACCAGCGTGCGCAGACTACGGTCCGAAACATCCACTGAGCTATCAATGCTCCGCGCTGTTCCTTCCCCTCCTGACGGTCCGGCAACAGGAAGGTCGCTAACCTTCGGCAACTCCTGCTGTCGATCAGGTGCCTGCTCGCTGGTCTGGGCAATTGCGGACTTTCCCGCCCCGGAGCGCTGCATGCGCACACCCGCCCGGTTGTCTGAACGCGGACGATCACGTTCCGCAACCGGCGACACATCAACGTCATGCGCACTGGCCAACTGCAATGGGTTCGAGTCCGCAAGCTCCGATTGTTTTGAGAGCCCGACCGCTTCTCGTTCCGGCTGCATGGCGACCGGTTGAACCGCCAGCTTTGCCACCGCCGCCTGTGCAGGCGTACTTTCATGCTTCACAGCTTGCCGGGCTGTTGTGGTTGTAACTGCGGGAACCGGCTGAGTACGACTCACAGGAACCGGGCTCCGCCGCGTTTGCGGTTCTGACGTTTCACTCCGGGCCAGACGCAGTGTTTGCGATTCCACCTGTGGCAGGCATGGTTGCGGAAGTTCCATCGCGTGCGCCGGAAGAGCAATCTTTTCCGTTTCGGGCTGCACTGCGGGCGACGGAGTGGTTTTTGCGGGTTCCAGAGGTTTTTCCGGCTCTAAAAACCGGGTCGCGCTCTGCTCCTTCACCGGAACACCCGCCAGTAAAGATTTATCCGGAACTCCGGGACCGCCCTCAACACTCTCTCCCGCATCGGAAAGAGCGGCAGTGAAAGCCGGCGCCGGCGTTTCCTGCGCCGGCTGGCTGGAAAGCATCAGATATCCCGCCACAAATGCAATCAACGGCAAGTGCAACGCCAGCGACAACAGAGCAAAGCGGGTCATACGGTTTTTGCTGAGTTTACGCAATAGCAACAGCAATGCCGTCAGCAACAGAGCCGCCAGCAGAATCAACCCCGCGTCCAACCAGCGGCCCGTACCGGCTGTCGGCATTCCCTCTGCAGCCGCTTTTTCTGACGGCTCGGCACTCGTTTGCGGCATGGTGTACGGAATACGCATTTCGTGGACCTGCAGCGCATACCGCTGGATGTTGCCGGGCAGCAAAAGCGCCAGCTCATGCCCCGTGAGCTTCGACTGGTATGTATTTCCCTTCTCCGGGATCAGAAACCGCACCTGCAGTTCCCGCCGCGCCGGCCCGGCGCTTAGGGTGAGGCGCACGAAATGCTCGCCAGGCGCCAGACCATCCACAATCGTCCCGGTAAGCGGCAACACCTGTGCTTGCCCCGGTTGCAGCACCAGCTCCGCCGCACTCACAGCCAGTGCTTTTCCCGCCACCGCTACGCGTACGGGCAGTGCCGCCGGCGCATGCAAATTCAAAGGCACACCAAAGCGCAGGGGTTCGCCGTTGCGCACAAACCCGAGATCCATCTTCGAATCAGCCGCGGTAAGTGTCACCGGCGCAATGCGCAGCCGTACCGGAGTCAATGTCAGCGCGTCACCGATTTGCACGGTCGCCTGCCCGCGATACTCTCCGGGCGCCGCATCCTGCGGAGCAAGGAAGCGCACTCCCACCCGTGACTCGCCGGCCATGACCTCGCGGTCATCCGTCAGGAGAAAGGCAGGGCGGTCAATCGCACTATTCCCCGCCGCGCCCAGTCGCTCGCAGCGAAAACGGAGCTTGTCCGGACGCCCCTGATATCGGATGACGAACTCCGCCTCCGCCACTTGCCCCGGCATCCGCACGCCCAGATCCAGCTCGTTCGCCTCCAGCGTTGCTTTCTGTTCCGGCAGCGACTGTCCCTGTCTGGCCGGCTGCGCCGACGTTATCGTCGCTGACGGCAGGGTGTTCGCGCGCGGACTCATCGGCAGATACGCCTCGCCCGCATCCGCCTGCCGCAGAAAGTCTTCTTCTCCCGCTCCGGTCGCCTGCAAGAGCAAGTGGGCTTTGCCCGCCTCCCTCGCCAGAATCAGACCGGAATACACGCCATCCCCTGCCGCGCCATCGCCATGCGAACCGTCGTCAAACAGCTCTGTCTGCCCGAGTCCCATCGACGGCAGCACAACGACGCTGCGGCCGGAAAGCGGCTGTTGTCGGTCTGCCAGCGTCGCGGCGATCTGCATCCCGTCCGATACCGGCCGGGGCGGAAAGACATCGAGAAACAACTTCGTTTCCCCGCTAACCGTCAGGCTCAGCGCCCCGTTTCCCGAAAACCGCCGGATATGAACCAGCCATATCCCGTGAGCAGGACGGTTGACGCGCAACTCCCGATAGCCATCTCGGGTGTACTCCACCGCCTGACGGTCCGCCGCAAGCCCGTCCTCCGCCCCCGCACGGTTATCCGGAGGTGTCAGCGTCAGTTCTGCCTCCTGAGGACCGGCATCAACGGAGAAGCTGATATTCTGCACATGCCCGTCAACCGGCACCGGCAGCGTGACTTCCGCATCCGCAACTTCCCGGCTGAATATCATCTGACGCCGGCCGATCTCGGCGGCAATCCGCTGGTAGATTGTCATCAACCCCCGGTGATCGGCGGCCAGAAATACTTTGCCGCCGGTCTGCGCTGCGATTTTCTCCAGCAGCGTCATATCCGCTTCTTTGGCGAGCCCGACGCAATAAACGGGAGTTCCCCGCTCGGCAAAGATGCGATGTTCATCGGCATAAGCCACGGATTCATTCTTACCGTCTGTGAGAAGCACCACCGCAGCGCGACGATTTTTTTTGCGCCCCTCCAGCATTTCGGCGGCGCTCTCCAGCGCGCGTCCGATGTTGGTCATACCATCGGCTTTAATCTTGGCCAACGGCTTCAATAAGGCTTCTTTCTGCGAAAGCGGCGTAAGCGGACTTAATACCGCGGCTTCATCGTTGAAACGAATCAAGCCAACGGTGCTGATCCGGCCATCGCGGGCGGCTGTGTCGATGAACGCCTGCGCGGCTGCGACACGGCGTTTGGCCGGATCGTTTTTTGCCATGCTCTGACTGCTATCGATCACCAGCGCAACATCGACCTCTCCGGAACGATATGTCACCGGACGCGAACCGAACGAGGATAGCGCGACCACGCCGTTGCGCAACAGCACGGCCAGCAGCGTATAATCCCCGTCGGCCTCCTGCTGCGGAGGCTGGCGCAGATCGGCGTATACCGTCCGCTCCTGCCGCCAGAGCATCACGCCAGCGGCCTGGTAGCGCGGCGTCGCGCCGAGGCGCGGATCAAGTCCGGCTGGATAAATGAAGAAACGCAGATCGCCCCCGGCAATCGCTTCCTGCGCCCATGCCGACGGTAGGTCCAGCCGGACCTTCAGGTTGTCCGGCTCACGCGGCGAGCCGGCTACGGTATTCAGCAGCTCCACTTGCAGACGGTTTTCTCCCGCCGCGCCCGGCCATGCCCCAAGAACCATTGCCGCCAGCAAGACCGTCAGTAGTTTCTTTATCAATCCTGCACCGTCTTCCATGTTGGATTTGCGATGTGCTTCCTAAATTCCGCCTCACGTAGATCATCCGTGTTCAATGATCGGTCAGCACCGGCAGGTCTACCTTATCCACCCCCGCCGCGCGACAGGTCCCAAGTACCGCCATCACCTGCCGGTACTCCACTCGGCCATCGCTGCGCAATTGCACCCGCATCTGGGGATTCTCCTCTCGCCAGTCACGTACCGCTTGCGGCAGCGCAGAGGCATTCAGCAACCGGCCGGCAATTATCACCGTGCCGTCGCTGCGAATATTGATCACGAGATTTTTTTTATTGAACTGGCTCTTCACCCCGCCCTCGGCTGTGGGCAGATCAACCTTCTGGTCCAGCTCCCGTCGAGTGAAGGAGGTAGCCACCAGAAAGAAAATCAGCAACAGAAACACCACATCAATCAGGGGGGTAAGCGGAATCTCCGCACCATCATCCTGTTCTGCCAATGCCCTCATTGTATTGCCTTTTGTTGTGCGCTTGCACATGCAGGCGTTGTTTCCGCCTGTCATGCCGCGCCGGTTGTTTCCGTTGTCCGCCTCCGCCGGCAGTCCACTGCAACTTGTGTCGATTTAGGCTGCTTCCGACTCTGCCGGTGAAAATTCCCGCCGCGCTATGTATCGCAGCGTCTGGTCTTCTACCCGGCGTAGAATCAGCTCCGCCCGTCCGCGCAGATAGTTGTGCACAATCAGGAACGGAATCGCCACGATCAAGCCGAACGCGGTCGTGTACAGGGCGACATATATGCCGCCGGCGAAGAGTGCGGGATTATCCATGCCCGTCTCGGCCGCCACATGAAAGGCGTTGATCATGCCTTGCACGGTCCCCAACAGCCCCAGCAGAGGCGCGACGGTTGCCACCATCCCGACCGGGCGGATGTTCCGCCGCTCGTCCCACAGCGCCCGGGTCAGTTCGTCTTCGAGCGATTCTTCCATTTCTTTGCGGCTGCCAGAGCAATGCAGCAACACCGCCCGCAATGCCCTCGCTTGCGCGAACTTCTTTTCTGCAAGGTATTCCAGCGCAGCATCCGCGCTCTCATGCTCCAGCAGCCAATCCGCCCGCTCTTCCAAATCCGCCTGAAGGTGCCCCTTCATCCGCAGAGCGAACAACCGCTCAAGTGTGAAGGTCAAACCTACTACGGAGGCAAGAAGAATTACCCACATCAACGGACCGCCATCCATAAAGAATGCAAGGGTCTGCTCCGACAGCGATTTTGCCGACTCCGTGTCAGCGACCGTTGCGGCGGTTGCGGTTCCGGCTTTCTGCAAGGACTCTGCCGCAGAGAGTCCGCCAATCATCACCAGCGCGGCGCCAAATCCGCCGCACAATACCCGCCGGACAACCGGTCCAGCCAACCACTTCATTATCTGAATACGCATCGCTTTCTCCTGCCCTTTGCGGGCCTCGTTATGATTTTTCGCACGCCGAATGATTGGCGGTTATCGGGTCGCCGGTTTAAGTTCCGTGAGCATCTGCCGTGCCGCCGCAGCCTGATCGCTCTGCGCATACCGGCTGAGCAGCAATTCCAGGTCTTTCGCCGCCGCATCCGCTTCTCCCAGCTTGCGTGACGCTTCCGCCGCCTTCAACAACGCTAACGCCGCCACCTGCTGCCATTGCGAAAGAAAGACGTCCACCTTGCGAAATTCTTCCCGCGCTCCCCGGTAGTTTTTCTCATCAAGCGCGATCATTCCCAATCCATACCGGGCTTTCGCCGCAGCTTCGCCATTGTAATCGCCTTCCTTGGCGGCATTGAAATAATCGCGGGCATCCGTCGCCGCACCAAGGTTCAGCGCCGCAAAACCCGCCCCCCAATTGGCTTCATGCGACAGCGGCGATGCCGGATGTCCCTTCAGAAATTCCTTGAACGCCGTAAGCGAATCCGCATAGCGCTTCATCTCCAGCAGACACAGCGCCCGGCCATACTCCGCTCCGAGCTTTACCTCCTCATTGCCTCCACGCTCCATCGCTTTTTCGTACAGGTTCAGGGCCCGCGAAAAATTGCTTTCTCCCCGCAGCAATTCTCCCGCCCGCCATGCGCATTCCCCCGCCAACGGACTCTTGGGGAAATCGTTGCATACCGTTGCAAAATTTTCCAGCGCCTGCGCCCGCAGGGTGCCGGCCGCCGTTTTTGCGGCTTTTTCCGATGCGCGCAGGCTGCACCAGGCCAGACGGTAACGCGCCTTGTCCGCCAGCGCTTCGCCGCCCTTGCTCAATGCGGTCTTATAATGCTCCGCTGCTTTGTCCAGTTCCCCCCG
This sequence comes from uncultured Planctomycetaceae bacterium, assembly GCA_964460225.1. Classification (GTDB taxonomy): domain Bacteria; phylum Planctomycetota; class SZUA-567; order SZUA-567; family SZUA-567; genus CAYWTJ01. Next base: position 86,730 of record CAYWTJ010000053.1, read on the forward strand.
GTCGTAAGCCGCTTCACCCATCCGCAGCGCAGCCTCCGGAAGCGCGGCAAAACCGGGAAAGGCCACGGCCAATCGTTCCAGCGCCGTCACCATCTTGTCTTCATGTACGCGCCCGGACGTCCGCGCATCGCTGAGCTCTTTGCGGAGCTGCGCCGCCTGTGTCCGCTTCTCCACCGTCAACGCAGCGTCCTCCGCTCCGCCAGTCAGCGCCTGCAGCTCCTTTTCTTTCGCCGCCGCCTTGGTGAAAAATGGCTCCGAAAGTCCCCAATATGCCCAGCTCTGGGTGTATAATAGCTGCGCAAGTTCCGGCGATTGCGGATTTTTTGTGATGTAATCCGCCAACTGTGTCGCAGCTTCTTCCTGCCGGTTCAACGCACACAAAATGCGCGCTTCTTCCGCCTGCGCCCGCCCTCCGAAGCGCATCCCGGAAAACCGGGACGTCACCTGCTTGGCGTCTTGCAACGCGCCCGGCAAATCTCCGGATTCACGTTTTATCGCCGCCAGCAGCAGCAGCGCCTCGGGCACATATTCGCTGGCCGGGAAGCGACGCGTCAACTCTTCCATGCAGGTCCGTGCTCCAGTCGTGTCCCCGGTGTCCCGCCGGCTCCACGCCAGCCCGAACAACGCCGCATCCGCCAGCGGCCCGGCCGTTTCCGCGTCATAGGCACTCTGATACTCCTGCGCGCTTTCTGCCTTACGGCCGAGGGCATACAACGCTTCCGCACGGTAATATCGTGCGCGCGCCGCGAGCGAAGTATTCTCCTTCTGCTTACCGCCCGAGCGCAGAAAGGAATCCACCTGCCCCAGCGCCCGGTTGAACGCCTGTACCCGCTCCTCGCCAGCCGGCAGCTTCTGCGCGGCGAGTACTTGCGCCACACCGCTGCGGTATTGCCCGAACGCCACCACCTGCGTCAGTTCGATCTGGCGCTTGGTATCCTTTTCTTCCGCCAGACGCGCACCGCCAAGACTTTCCGCCCGCGCGTAATAGTCTGCCGCCGCCCTAAAATCACCCTCTTTCTCGCTGATTTCCCCTAAACGCAGACAAGAAGCCGGCGCATGTGCTCCAGCCGGGTACTCCTTGGACAGACGGCTGAAAAATTCCTTTGCCTGCGCAATTCCCGCTGCATCACCAGCGGTATAGTAAGATTCTCCCAGACGCAACAAAGACTTAGCGGCCAGATCCCGCGCACGCGCCAGTTGCTCTTCCTGTGCCGCACCCTCACGTGGATTATCCTGCGCCCAACGCACCCCCGCCTCGGCAATCCACTGATAGGCCTTTCTGCTTTTTTCGATCTCACCCAAGGCAGTCTGATAGTCCGCCATCGCGTACGCCGCCTGCAGACGCAATCCGCTGGCCGGATAGCTCTTGAGCAATGCCCGGATTGCCTCTGCCGCTTCGGTATATTTTTTTTGCTCGGCATTCGCAAGGGAGAGTTGATACAGCGCATACGCCGCAAAACGGCTTTCCGGCCATTTTGCCGGGACGACAGTAAATGCCTCGACCGCCGCCGCAAATCGCGCCTGATCCAGCCGCGTCTCGCCCAGTTGCACCACAACGCCCGCTGCCTCGTCCGGGGTCCCGCACTCGTCAATCCGCGCAAAGGCCCGGCTCAACAGCCCCTCTGCCTTCGCCAACCCCTCGCTACCCGAGAGTTGCGGATTCTGCAAATATGCCCGCCGCGCAATGCCGCCCAGATGCGCCAACGCCCGCGCCTGCCGCGGATGCGCCGCCTCGTCCGCCACCAGCGAAAACTCTTTGCCGGCTGCGGTATCATCCGTCGCCTGTTCATACGCCACTCCGGCATCGTAGTGTGCGGCAATTGCTGCCGACCGATCCTTCTGAAGAAGAGCCGCTTGGGCGAATTCTGTCCCCGCCTGCGCGAATTCCTGTTTGGCATATGAGCACCAGCCGAGTCCGGAGCGGGCATCGGCGGCAAACTTCCCTTCCGGAAAGCGCTTGAGCTGATCGGAGAATCCCGTACGCGCCCCGACATAATCCTCCTGCCAGTAGCGACTGTCGGCGGCATGGTACAGCGCCTCCTCCAACCGGACATCCTGCGGGAACTCCCGTGCGAACCGGGTGAAGAAATCTTGCGCCCGCAGATAATCCTTCGCATCATAAGCGCAGTACCCGGCGCTGCATAACGCGTCCGCGCGCATTTTGGAAGCCGGGAATTTTTCCAGGAAAGCACCAAAGTCCGCCAGAGCGTCCTTACTGGACTCCTTCTGCCCTTCCGCCGCCGCCAAACGCGCCCGGCACTCCGCGCGCCAATACAAGCCCATTTCTGTAAACGGCCCCGCCGGATATGCAGTCAAAAGATCGCTGTACATCTGGGCTGCGCGGTCAAACCGCCCTGCCCGGAACCACGCATCGCCGCCGAAGGACAATGCCTCCTGCCGCATCACGGCATCCGCTTGGGGATACAGCTTCACCAGTTGCAGATAGGTTTCCGCTGCCGTAGCATCTTTTTTCAGCCGCGTATAACAACCGCCCAAGTAATACAACGCCTTGGGCGCCAGGGCATGAGAGGGATTTTTGCGGGCGAACTCCTCAAACTTCTCCGCCGCCTGCGTAAACTCCTCCCGCTCCCCCATCAAGGCGAGAGCGTACTGGAAATCCTCGGCCTCCCCCGCACGCGCCAGAGGCAGCCCGACCCCAGCCAGCACCGGCAACAGGACAGGCAGCAACAAGAACGGCAGTATTGAGCGTTTCATCTGCAAGCTAACCTCCGTAAATCCCAACCGGTCCGCATGCACCGGCAATCCCTTTTATGACCGCCGCCGGACAGACCGAATAACCGGCCCCCACCCCGACGGTCTCTGCTCCCCGCCCCAAACATCACACGGAAATCCAGCCGCTGGACGCGGCCGATAATATCCCCGCATCTTTTATCGGCTATCCACCCGCCCGGAGTTGATAAAATCCGAATCATCAACTATGACCGAATCCGCAACCATATACAATTAATCATGTTATGTGTTTTCTTATTTTAAGAGACGCGTTGCTAACTGCTCCGCGTCCACGTTGCGGAGCCACGATTGCAGGCAAACGCTGTGCTTCGGGAGGTCTGCCGGTTGTTGGAATGGAATCCGTCGGCAGGCAACCTCTTTCAACTTTTTCCGGCAGCGGTACAATCGGGCGGATGTTCGATGGCTATGCCGGAGAAACCGCAGGCGGGGGCTGGTGTTCATGAGCGAAGAAGAACCGGAGATCCGGCTGCTGCCGGAGGTAATCCAGAACAAAATCGCGGCCGGCGAGGTCGTGGAACGGCCGGCTTCGGTGGTCAAGGAGCTGGTGGAAAATGCCCTTGATGCCGGGGCCGGGCGAATCGGCGTGGAGATCGATGAAGGCGGACTGCGCCTGATCCGGGTCAGCGACGATGGCCGGGGGATGGGGGAGCGCAATCTCGCGCTTTGTATCGAACGCCATGCCACCAGCAAAATCCGGGATGTCGATGATATCTTCCGCATCCGCACGATGGGCTTCCGGGGCGAGGCGTTGCCTTCCATTGGCGCGGTCAGCCGTCTGAGCATCAGCACGGCGCTGCCCGGTCACGAGAGCGGACATCAGCTGCGCATCACCGGCGGGAGCAAGGACCCCGTCTCCCCCGCCGCGCCCCGACAGGGAACGGTGGTCGAGGTGCGTGACCTGTTTTTCAACACCCCCGCCCGTCGGAAGTTCATGAAAGGAATATCCGCCGAGGTCGCCGCAATCAATGAAACGGTCACCCGCATCGCACTCGCGAACCATGCCGTCGCGTTCCGCGTTGAGAGTGGCGGCAAGGTGCAATTGGAACTCCCCCCGCATCCCGACCTGGCCAGCCGTATTCGCGCACTCTTCGGGCGATCGCTCAATCTCCTGCCGGTGGAGCGTCTCAGCGGAGATAACGGGGAGTTGTCGGTATGCGGGTATGTCGCCCGCCCGCCGGAAAGCCGCGCCAACAGCCGGTTCATCTACACGTTTCTCAACGGTCGCTGGATCCGTCATCCCGGCCTGACCCGCGGAATTTGCGATGCCTATCAGGGCAGCCTGCCGCCCAGACGCTATCCCTTCGCGGTCCTGCTGCTCGATATTGACCCCGCACAGGTCGATGTCAACGCACATCCGACCAAGGAAATCGTTCGCTTTGAAAACGAAGGGCTGATCGTTGGCGCAGCGCATAAAGCGGTAAAGGAAGCGTTACGCGGAGCGTCATTTTTAAACGAGGTCGAACGCGCCCGACAGAATGCGGAGCAATCTCCGGAAGTACTGTCGGCTGGCGCCGCTGAAGCGGCCGCCAGTTACCTCCGCTCACATCCAGCTCCCGTGACGGCGGCGGGGAGCGACAATCGCTCACCATCCCCGACTCCCGCAGCCTCACTCCGCGCCGGTACTCCGCCCCTCAATCCCTTCCGGCTGCTACGCCCTGCAACCGGGATCAACCGGGTCAGCCCCTTTGCGCAGGATGCGGCCCTCGGCCGCTCGCTAGTCGAAAACACTCCGGTTCCCGGCCTGAACGCGTCCTTTTCCTCCGACCCTGCCGATGGAGGCCGAGCACCATCGGCACAACCTGATAGCAAGAACTCCACTTGCGATGACCGGGATGAAAGCGTTAAATCCCCATCCTCCAGTCCTTTTCCCGCCGGGGAAGCAACGTCAGCTGCCGACCTGCCGATGTGCGCCCAACCGGAAGCCGCCGGCGAAAAACATATCCAGCAGCAACTGCTGGGGGAGACGGCAATCTTTCATTTCGTGGGACAGGCGGGAGGACGGTATCTGGTAATTGAGCGCCCGGACGGCCTGCTGCTGGTCGACCAGCATGCGATGCATGAACGCTGGAATTACGACCGGTTGCGCGAGAAAGACCGGCCGCTGGTCAGTCAACGGATGTTAATTCCGGTGGAAATGGAGCTGACGCCGGCGGAAAAGGGTGTGGCGCAGGAAGCGTTATCGCCGCTGAAGGATGCCGGGTTCGATCTGGAATTACGCGAGGAGGCCGACGGGCGGCAGGAGCTGCGGGTGACTGCTCACCCCGAAATTATCCCTGCCGGCCGCATTGAGCAGACCATCCGGGATGTTCTGGCGGATCTGGAACACGCTCCGGTAGAACGCTTCCGCGAGGAGATGCTGGCATCGCTGGCCTGCCACGCGGCAGTTCTCTTCGGCACGCGCCTCTCGCCCGAGGCATGCCTAGCGCTTCTGGAAAAGTACAAGGATGGCGGCCTGCCGACCTGTCCCCACGGTCGTCCGACCGGCATATTCTTCTCTTGGACCGACCTCGCCGCCCGCTTCGGCCGCTAAAACGTCATGCCAAAGCCAGCCATCCCGTTTTCCCGGCACGTATTTCAACAATTGCGGCAGCCCCATCCGGCCATGAACAAGCGTATCTTCATGGCCATCCGTGGTTAGCGCTTCCCCGACTCCAGCAGCCGGATAACGGCGTCCTCGGAGCCAAGTCCGTCGTAATCGCCCAAAAGGCTGTCGTGGTAATGATACTGGATGCCAGCGGCAAGATTGGCGCGCAAACGCTCCACAAAACGCGGAATCCCGTTCTCGCGGATGTACCGGACAAACGCTTTCAGGCGCACATCCCGTTCCGGAGCGTGCATATCGCGGTTGCAGGGGAACGCATCGCACTCCCAGCAACCATGGATGCCCCGTGTAATACAACACTTTTTATGCAGGCAGACGGCTTCGCGCCCGCAACCGCTGCCGGTGCGACACCCCGGACAACCCGTTTCAGGACTACAAAAAACGCACGCCAACCCGCAATACGCCACCTGATTCAAGAAGGTCAATTCCATAGGTTCCTCCCATGCGAATTTCAGCGCAATTTCTCCGAAGAAAATCTGGCCCCGCCTATTTGTCCGCCTCTGCGCTGCATAGTATGAATGCCAAGAGAGAAAAGCTACACAAAAAGAGATTTCCCGAAGGCATCAGGACCCGCTCTTCGCGATCCGACGACGATTCCCGCATCCTCGTTGTTTCGTGTAACCGCGTCAGAAACACCGGCATGATGGTGATTGGTATTCATCCTCGCTCTCCTTTTTGCTTTGACAAACGCTCTGGCGATCTTAAAATTCCCGAATTGTCCGTCCGATGTCAAGGAACAACGTCCAGAACGCCGGGGCTCGCTGCAAAGGCACATCCAACGCACAGAACTGGGATTTTTTCCAAAAATAAGAGGCAGCATTTCCCGCTTTGCGGGACAGGAAGGGGATTACACGATGCCAGAGAATATGGAACCCTCCACAGAAGCGACGGAGGCCCCAAGCGCCGGAACCTGCTCCTGCGCGCAGCAAAACGCAAGCAACAAGAAACCGGGCAATGCCATGCTGATTCCATTCGGAGTAGGGCTTGCCGTCACGATCGGGTTGCTCTTTGCGCTGAATCACTATCTCGCCGGCCGTAAGCCGGTCATTCCTCCCGCCCAGCAGCGCCCGGTGAAAACGCTGGTGGTGCATCCGGTCAACGGGACCTTTGATCTGAAGTACCCCGGCCAAACTCGCGCCATCCAGCAGGTGGACGTTGGTTTTCAAGTTTCAGGATCTCTGGTGGATCTGCTCATCAATTCCGGCGATCTGGTCAAGAAAGATCAGGTGGTCGCCCGCCTCGATCCGCGTGATTACCAGAATAAGCTTGATGCCGCGAACGCGGATTTTCTCAACTCCAAAACCAACCTCGAACGTCAGCAGAGCTTGTTTGCCGCGGCGACAATCCCGAAGAGCAAGCTTGACGATGCCGTCGCTGCCTTCAAGGTTGCTGAAGCGAACATGAAAATTGCGGAGAAAGCCCGTCAGGACTGCATCCTCAAGGCTCCCTTCGATGGTGTGATCGCCAAGCGGTATGTCGACAATTACCAGACCGTAACCGCGGGCCAGCCGGTGGTCAGTTTGCAAGACCTGACGAATCTTGAGGTAGAGGTTGACTTTCCGGAATGGGTGGTCGCCAAAGCCAAGCAGATGGGCGAGGGAGCGAAAGCAACGGCAGAATACGATTCGCTACCGGGCAAGATCATCAATCTGAAGGTGCGGGAGTTCTCCGCCGAAGCCGATCCGCAAACGCGGACCTACCCGGTACGTTTCAGTATGCTCAACAACCCCGATACCGCCCACGTCAACATTCTTCCAGGCATGACCGCCAGCGTCACCATCACCGTCAATCCGCAGCGCCAGGATGCCCCCGCATATCTGCTTCCGGTCTGGGCGGTGGTCAGCGACAACAAGAAAGACGAGCCCTACGTTTATATCGTCAAGGAATTAGCAGCCCGCGACGCAGGTAAGTCCGTCTGGCAGGTCGAACAGCGTCGGGTCACCGTTGGTGAACTGACCGGCGACAGCATTCTCGTCAAGAGTGGCCTGCAGGAAGGGGAGAGGGTTGTCATTGCAGGCGCGGCGCGGCTGGAGAACGGCATGTTCGTCCGTGATCTGCCAGTCTTTTTGCAGGAGAACGCCACCAGCGGCAGCGCGGCTCAGTCGTTGGGTACCGAAACAACGTTCCCGGCCGGCACCCCCAAGCCGCAAGCTCCGTTTTCCCCGGCCACCTCCGGCGCCGCCGGACAGGGAGGGGGGAAATGAACGTCGCAGAAACGGCCATCAAGCACCGCATAACCATGCTGGTCTTCATTCTGGTGATCAGCATTGCCGGTTATATCAGCTATTATAAATTGGGCTGGCTGGAAGACCCGGAGTACACCATCAAGGACGCGATCATCACCACGCAGTATCCCGGTGCAACGGCCGAGGAGGTGGAGCAGGAGGTCACGGACCCGATGGAGAACGCGATTCAGGAACTCAAGCAGTTGAAATACCTGAATTACTCGATCTCCGCCCCCGGCCTCTCAATCATCGACGCCACCATTCAGGACAAGTATGACAAGCATACCCTGCCCGGCATCTGGCAGCAATTGCGCAACAAGGTATTCGATAATCAAGACCAACTTCCGCCCGGCGCGCAGCAGAGCGTGGTTAACGACGACTTTGGCGATGTCTATGGCATCCTGTATGGGCTGACCGGCAAAGGTTACACCTGGCGTGAACTGAAGGATTACGGCGACTTTCTGCGCAAGGAGCTTCTGCGGGTCGACGGCGTGGCAAAAATCATCTTCTGGGGACAGCAACAGGAGATGATATATCTGGAATTCTCCCGTTCCCGCCTGTCGGAAATGGGGCTTTCGCCGGATGCGGTCATCAATTCCATCTCCAGCCAGAATCTCGTCAAACCCGCCGGTCAGGTACTGGTCGGCAGCGACTACGTCTGGATCTTTCCGACCGGCGAATTCCGGGATTTCAAGGCGATCGGTGACCAGATCATCCGCGACCCCAAGTCCGGAAACACCTTCCGCATCAGCGATTTTGCCACCGTGCGCAAGACTTACTCCGCCCCGCCGACCAACCTTTTGCGGTACAACATCGCACCCGATGCGGCAGCCGGCATTGAAGGCTACAGCGGCGAACAGGCGCTGGGAGTCTGCATCTCGGCGCGGCCAGACGCCAATGTTGTAAACATGGGTGCTGCCATCAAGAAGCGGCTTGCGGAACTTGACGTCAACCGCCCCTATGGAATGGAGCTGAATACCATCTCTTTTCAGGGCGATGCCGTTGCTTCCTCCATCAGTATGTTTGTGGAAAATCTGGTTGAGGCGGTCATCATTGTCGTCGGCGTGTTGCTGATCTTCATGGGCGTGCGTTCGGGTCTGCTGATTGGCGCCATGCTGATGTTGATTGTCGCCGCCACCTTTGTCTGCATGTATCTGCACGACATCACGTTGCAACGCATTTCGCTGGGTGCGCTTATCATCGCGCTGGGCATGCTGGTGGACGACAGTATCGTGATTGCGGAAGGGATGCTCGTCAACATCCAGAAGGGAATGTCGCGCATCGCCGCCGCCAACCAGATTGTCAACCAGACCACGCTGCCGCTTCTGGGCGGCACAACCATCGGCATCATCGCCTTCGCCTCCATCGGCCTCTCGCAGGACTCCACCGGCGAGTACTGCAGTTCGCTCTTCTGGGTGATCTGCTATGCGCTGCTCTGGAGCTGGATCATGGCAATCACCGTGGTGCCGCTCTTCGGTTACTTTATCTACAAAGAAAAGGTCAGCGAGGGAGAGCGGAAAGATCCGTATGCCAACCCGTTTTACAAGGCGTACCGGCGAATCCTGAGCGGCATGATCCGGTATCGCTGGATGGCGGTTCTCACGCTGGTACTGGGGTTGTTGTCGGCCACCTATGGTTTCCGTTACGTTGACCAGTCCTTTTTCCCTGAATCCAGCCAGCCACGCTTCTACGTGGACTTCTGGGCACCGCAAGGGCAGGACATCCGTTATGTCGATCAGAGCATAACGCAGATCGCGCAGCACCTGACCAGTATCAATCCCAAAACGGGACAGAAGAACTTCCCGCGCGTCAAATTCGTCTCGACCTTCGCCGGTTCCGGTGCGCCACGCTTCACCCTCACCTACAGCGCGGAACAGCACAACAGCAGTTACGGCTTCATCATGGTTGAAGTCGATGCGATGGATGATTCGCTCAGCAGCTCGGTCTTCCCGCAGTTGCAGACCTACATCGACGAACACTTCCCGGACGCACTCGGCATGATCCAGCGCTTCAAAATGGGAGCCAGCTATCCTGCCACGATTGAAGCCCGTTTCATCGGCCCCGACACCGAGGTCCTGCGGGGGCTGGCGAATCAGGCCAAGTCGATCATGGCGAATGAGGAGCTGGCGCGCTACGTCCGCATCGACTGGCGGCAGCGAGAGAAGGTGGTCACGCCCATATTCTCCGAAGAACGGGCGCGATATGCCGGCGTAACGCGCGAAGATCTCTGCAACACCTTGCAAATGAACTTTGTCGGTTCCAGCGCCGGGCTGTACCGGGAGAAGAACAATTTAATCCCGATCTATGCTCGACCGACCGCAACCGATCGCACCAGCATCGACAACGTGTATTACGCGACTGTCTGGAGCGACTCGGCGGGAAAATATCTGCCAGTGCAACAGATCGTCAACGGCTTCTCCACCCGCTGGGAAGACACGATCATCCGCCGCCGGTACAGCAAGCGCTGCCTGACCGCGCAATGCGAACCGGTTCCGCAGATCACCGGGCCGGCCTTGCTGGATAAGCTCCAGAAGAAAATCGAAGCGATTCCCCTGCCACCGGGCTACCAGATGGAATGGGGCGGCCAAAAGGAAAGCTCAGACAACGCCAACGCCGGCGTTATGAGTACCTTCCCCCTGACCTTCCTCATCATGGCGCTGATCGTGCTGATGCTATACGACTCCGTCCGTAAGACCATCGTAATCCTGCTCAACGTCCCGCTGGCAATGGTCGGCGTTACCATCGGCTTTCTGATTACCGGCGTCCCCTTCGGATTCATGGCGATGCTGGGATTTCTGGGGCTTACGGGTATGATGATCAAGGATGCGATCGTGCTGATCGATGAACTGGAGCATGAGTTGTCTCTGGGGACTCCAATCCGGGATGCAATCATCAATGCGGGGGTCTCCCGTGTGCGGCCGGTGGCGCTCTGTGCGGCAACTACCGTGATGGGTATGACGCCGCTGGTAACCGATCCGTTCTTCAGCGGTCTGGCGGTAACCTTCTGCTTCGGGTTGACCTTTGCTACGGCTCTAACCCTACTGGTCTGTCCGGTCTTCTATGCGGTCTTTTTCCGGGTTTCGAAAGAATAAGCCCCACGACCAGCCACCGCTTGCAAAAGCTGAGAGCCGGGACGCCGTCCCGGCTCTCTTTTTATTCGATTTTTCCGGCGAATTCTGCCTGCGTGACGCATCCAAAAGGAGAACGTATTACGCGAATTGGACCACGCCCTTGCCGCGTACCACCTCGCCGATCACCTGCACCTGCTGCTTGGCGCCCTTAAGAATCTTCTGAATGTTGGCTGCCTCTTTCGGATCAACGATCAGAATCATGCCGATGCCCATGTTGAAGACGCGGAACATCTCGTCCTCCGCAACCTTGCCGCAACGCTGGATCAGGTCGAAGATCGGCGGAACAGGCCAGCTTCCCTTCTTGATCAGCGCGTTACATGCCTTGGGCAGAATGCGCGGGGTGTTCTCTACGATGCCGCCGCCGGTGATGTGCACGATGCCATGCACGGGGTTCTTGCCGGCAGCGTACTTGTCCAGCACCTTAAACACGGGCTTGACGTAGAGCTTTGTCGGCATAAGCATCGCCTCGCCCACGGTCATTCCAAGCTCCGGCAGCTTCTTCTTCACAGACAACTTGCCCTCAACCAGAAGCGCGCGCCGCGCGAGGGTGTAGCCATTGGAGTGCAGACCGCTGGAGCTGAGGCCCAGAATTACATCGCCCGTCTTGACGGCCTTGCCGGTGATGAGCTTGTCTTCCTCCGCGATGCCGACCGCGAAGCCGCCGAGGTCGTACTCGCCCTTGGGGAAGCAGTCGGGATGCTCGGCCGTCTCGCCGCCGATCAAGGAGCAGCCGGACTCTTTGCAGCCGTCGGAAATTCCCTTAACCACCTGCAGCAACACCTTCTTGTTGATCCGGTCGGTAACGAGGTAGTCAAGGAAGAAGAGCGGCCGCGCACCTTGCACGAGAATGTCGTTGACGCTCATCGCCACCAGGTCGATGCCGATGGTGTCGTGCTTATCCATCTGGAGGGCGACCTGCAACTTGGTGCCGACGCCATCGGTGCCGCTGACAAGAACCGGCTTCTTGTACTTGGCAAACTCCGCGAGGCTGAAGAGTCCGCCGAAGCCGCCATCGTTGCGGATGACGCCCTTGGTGAAGGTTTTCTTCATCATCTGCAGAAAGCCGCCGGCAACCGCATCGCCCGCGTCGATATCAACCCCTGCATCCTTGTACGACAAGCCCGCTTTTTTGGCCATGATTGTATTCATCCTGTAGGTTATTCATCCGAAGACCGGCGTTCGTGCCGCGCTTCCGCCTTCGCTCAACATTTTCCTTTTTCGGTCGTGTTGCGGATCTTGAGATGGTCGATGTCCTGATCGCCGCAGCCGGGACGGTCCATGCCATACTTGTTGCTCATTTCATCCACCACCTTGACCGGATATTTGCCGGTGAAACACGCCGCGCAGAAGTGATCGCCCGGAATGCTTACCGCCTTCAGCATCCCATCCAGCGACACATAACGCAATGAATCCACGCCCAACAGCCGTTCCATCTCCGGAATCGTATGATTCGCCGCCAGCAGTTCCTCACGGGTCGGGAAATCGATGCCGTAAAAGCACGGAAAGACATTCGGAGGGCAGGAAATACGCAAATGAATCTCCTTCGCCCCCGCCTCGCGCAGCGCCTTGACCATGTTGGTCGTCGTCGTGCCGCGAATCAGGGAATCGTCCACCAGTATCACCCGCTTGCCGCGCACCACGTCGCGCACGACATTGTGCTTCATGCTCACCGCCCGCACCCGCTGTTTCTGCACGGGCGCAAGGAAGGTTCTGCCAACATAGTGGTTACGGATGAAGGCCCGATCCATCGGCAAACCTGATTCCAGCGAATACCCCATCGCAGCACTGTAGCCGCTGTCGGGGATGGCCGCCACAAGGTCGGCGTCGACTGCGGATTCCCGCGCCAGCGTCTGCCCGAGGCGGTAACGCACCTGATGCACGTTTTCGCCGAAGATGTTGCTGTCGGGGCGGGCGAAGTAAATGTGTTCAAATATACAGTGCGCGGGCTTGATGGATTCTTCGGGCGCAAAGCGCTCCGAGCGCAACCCCTGACGGTCAACCGTAATCATCTCTCCGGGTTCAATCTCGCGGATAAACTGCGCGCCCACCAGATCCAACGCCACCGTCTCGCTGGCGACCATGTAGCCGTTATCCAGCCGGCCAAGACAGAGCGGACGAAAACCCTGCGGGTCGCGCGCCGCAATCATCACATCTTCCTTCATGAATACAAAACAATAAGCGCCGGAGATATGATTCAGACAGTGCCCGATGTTATTCTTCTTCGCCACGTGCGTAGGCTTCGCCATCAGATGCAGCAAGACCTCACTGTCGGTGCTGGTCTGAAAAATCGATCCCCAAGCTTCGTACTCGTCGCGGAGAGTGCGGGCGTTGGTGAGGTTGCCATTGTGAGCCAGCGCGATCAGGCCTTCGGAATAATCGACCACCAGCGGCTGGATGTTCTGGGGTTTCGAGGAGCCGGTCGTCGAGTACCGGACGTGGCCGATGGAAAGGTGTCCGGGAACCTTGGCCAACTCATGGGTCGGGATGGCATTGGCGAGCAGCCCCATTCCTTTGACGCTACGCATATTTTGACCGTCGGAAGCGACGATGCCCGCGCTTTCCTGACCGCGATGTTGGAGGGCGTGCAGGGCCAGCCAGACGACAGACGAGGCGTCAGGCACACCGTAAACCCCGGCAATGCCGCAGTAATGTTTGCTCTCGCAGTCCATGTGGGCGTCCTTTGTGCGGTGAGACCGGAAATCAGCCGATGCCGGCGAAAAACCCGGCGGGAAATTCTTGAAAAAAAACAACCGATTTGTACCTTACTTGCTATAATAGTCAACGGGCTGGCGCTGTCCAGACCTTTGTCGGCGACGGCGTTGCCGGAGGCACCGTTCGGATGCGTTTGGCACGGTGATTCCTACGAAATCCTTACAGGTATGAGGAAAGGAACGGTTACATGTTTGTACACAAGACCTTGGAGGAATATTTTCAGGAGGCGGCGGCAGGGGTAGAGGTGCCCGGCGGCGGCAGCGTCAGCGCGGTCGCGGCCACCCTCGGTAGTTGTATGGCCTCAATGGCGGCGAATTTCACCACCGGCCGAAAGAAGTACGCCGGCGTGGAGGCGGAAATCCAGACCATCCTGCAAAAACTGGCCGCAGAACGCGCCGTTTTGCAGCGCTGCATCGACGAGGATGCGCAGGCATTCCTGAAATTCAACGAGGTCTATGCGATGCCAAAGGACACGGAAGAGGAGAAAGCCGCCCGCGAAGCACGGATGCAGGAGACCCTGCGCGGAGCGCTCCAGCCGCCGTTGAAAATTCTGTCCTCGGCGCTGGCTTGTATGGAGCTGCTGCCGAAACTTGCGGAAATCGGCAATCAAAACCTGATTTCCGACACCGGCGTGGCGGCGCTCATGCTGCGAGCAGGAATTTACGGCGCGCGCCTCAACGCCGCCGTCAACCTGAAATACATCAAAGACGGGAAATTCTGCTCTGAGATGACCGCCAGAGTCAGTGAGATTCTCAAACGTACTGATGAATTGGCGCGGCTGACTCTCTTTCTGGTGGAAAAAGCGCTGTAGCTGCTCCTCCCCGCAGAGGCAAGGAGCCATGCCGTGAGTAAGAACCGGACGCACCGCAAACGCAGATTGTCCTTCAAGGCCGGATTGCCGCCGGGAGAACTGGTCGCGCCGGATGGTCCGCAGCCGGGCCAGGGCACCATTCGCCTGCTGCGCTACTCGCAGACCGACCTCCACGAAGAGATGATCGCGGATTTTCGTTCCTTGCCGGAGGCATACCCGGAAAATGAGGTGGTCTGGCTCAATGTGATGCTCCCCTCCAATGCCGCATGGACCAAGGCGTTCGGCGACAAGTTCGCCATCAATCCGCTGGTACTGGAGGACATCTTTGACCGTGACCACCGGCCCAAGTTTGAAGACGCCGATAATTACAATTTCATCATTCTGCAACGAATCTTGCCGCCCGTCGCGCCCGGCGAGCCATTGCGCCAGCGCCAGTTCAGCCTGCTCTTCAAGGAGGGGCTGGTCATCACCTTTCAGGATGAGGGCGATGAGGAGCTGAGTGTTCTTTACGAACGCATCCGGCAAGGCAAAGGCAAGGTGCGGCGCATGAAATCCGATTACCTCGCCTACGCCATCCTTGATGTGCTGGTCGATCAGTATTTCGCCATCCTCGACCGCACCGGCGAAGAATTGGATGATATTGAACTTGCCATCACGACCAAGAGCCGGGAATGGACGGAAGCCTTGTATCCGGCCTTTGAGGTCAAACGCGAATTAATGCAGGTGCGGCGCGCGGTCTGGCCGGTACGGGAGGTGCTGACGAGCATGTTGCGCGATTCGCGCGCCGAATTTGCGGCCGTGTCGCAGACGCATCTGCTGGACCTGCAGGACCATGTGATGCAGATCCTCGAAACCATTGAGGCGCAACGGGACACCGCCGCCAGCCTGCTGGATTTGAATATGTCCATCGTCAACAACCGCATGAATGCGGTCATGCGCATCCTGACCGTGATCTCAACGATTTTTATCCCGCTGACCTTCATCGCGGGAGTGTACGGCATGAACTTTGAGAATATGCCCGAACTCAAGTGGGAGTTCAGCTATTTCATCTGCCTGCTGGTCATGTTCGGCATCGCCGCACTCATGCTGCTGCTGTTCCGCCGCAACAAATGGTTTTAGCAGTCTCATTCCGCGTCATACGCCCTGACAGCGCTCCGTCTTACAGCCCGCCCGCTCCCATTCTGCAACCGCCGCAACATCGGACGGATGAGCGCAATTTCCGGCCGCGGGTGGACGTTTGCCGTTTTACAAACGCCGCTCTGTGAACTATAATGCGTTCGCGGCGGTCTGGCCGGCTGCTGAGGATGCGAAAGGGGGTTGAGCATCATTTTCCGCATTGCGGCTCTGTGCTTCAATGCGAGTGGCAGATTCCACCGTCTCTTTCGCCGCAACCACACGGAGTTTTTGCGCCTTGGAGAGAATATGAATACTCAAAATCCGACGGGTGGGTTGACCGCCATCGCCCGCGACCCGCAGACTATTTTTGTGTACTGGAACCCCGGCGCATTCGGCGCGGATCGTCTGAGCGGCAAGCCGGGAGCGAATGTCCGGGCGATTATCGGCTGGCGGCTGGAGTTGCGCTCGGTTGACGGACAGGTCCGGCGGGAGGTCGAGATCGATCCGGCAGCAGGGAAATATTACTTCAACGCACTGATTCCTGGCCTGACTTATGACATTACCTTGCGGCTAATGGACACAATGACCGAGCAGCATACCGTCGGGCGCTGCCTGCCGGTTTCCCTGCCGGGCGGTAGTTTTTCCACTGAAAGCGCCGACGGTTGGGAGGTGAGCGTACAGGAACTGGTGTCGCTCTTGGGCGATGAGGGCCGAAAATTCGGCGGCGCTTCCGACCAACGCCCCACCGGTTTCTGACGCGGCTCCCGGTTCATACGAAAAGGACAGGCATTGGGCTGGAAAACATACGCAATTCTTTCGGCGGTCTTTGCCGCATTAACGGCGATTCTTGCCAAAAAAGGTGTCACCGGGGTGGATTCAAACCTTGCCACCGCAATCCGGACGGTGGTGATTCTGTTCATCACTTGGGGCATTGTCATCGGCAGCGGAAAATTCGGCATGCTCCGGGAGATCGGCCGCGGCAGCCTCGTTTTCCTGATTCTCTCCGGCGTCGCCACCGGCCTGTCGTGGCTGTTTTATTTCAAGGCGCTGCAGGAAGGGGATGCGTCCAAGGTCGCACCAATCGACAAACTTAGCGTCGCCATCACGATTTTTCTCTCGATCCTGATTCTTGGCGAACCAGCCGACCCGAAGGTAATCATCGGCGGCGCGCTGATTGTCGCCGGCAGTCTGGTCATTCTGATGTAAGCGGGCGAACCCGATAGAAGGAAAACCATGTCCGAGCACCCCTGCCTGCTGCTGGTCCTCCATGCACACCTGCCATTTGTCCGGCATCCGGAGTTCGACGCGTTTTTGGAGGAAAACTGGCTTTTTGAGGCGATCACCGAAAGCTATCTGCCGCTTTTGCGCATGTTGCGCCGGCTCGAAACCGCGCGCGTTCCCGGCCGCCTGAGCCTGACCCTGACGCCGACTCTCTGCGCGATGCTCTCCGACCCCGTTCTGTTGCGGCGCTATCGCCGGCGACTGGAGGGGTTATGCGAACTGGCAGGCAAAGAGGTTCAACGCACCCGCAATCACGCCAGCGAATTCCACGACGCGGCGCTGCACTATCAACAGCGGTTCTGCGAACTGCACCGCTTTTTTGTACAAGAACTGCGGGAAGATCTGCCGGCGGCTTTTTTTGCGCTTGCAGGGACTGGCCGCATTGAAATTTTCGGCTGCGCGGCGACTCACGCTCTCCTGCCGCTTCTGGAAAGCCGTCATTCCATGGAGGCGCAGATCCAGATCGGCGTTGAAAGTCATTTGCGCTACTTCAAGACACGTCCCAAGGGCTTCTGGATCCCCGAATGCGCCTACAGCCCGCAGGTGGATGAACTGCTGGCCGCACACGGCATCCGGTATTTCATTACCGATGCCCATGCTGTGCTGCACGGCGTACCCCGCCCGAAGTTCGGAGTCTATGCCCCGGTGCGCACTCCTGCCGGAACGGTTGCCTTCCCCCGCGACCCGGAAAGTTCGCGGCAGGTCTGGAGCGCTGATTGCGGTTATCCCGGCGATGGCATGTACCGGGAATTCTACCGGGATCTTGGCTGGGATGCTCCGCTGGACTACATCCAGAGTTACCTGGTCGCGCACGACTTGCGCCACGATCTCGGGCTGAAGTACCATCGCATTACCGGCCGCGTCGATCTGGCACGAAAGGAACCGTATGCCCCGGCGGCGGCCCGGCAGCGGGCACAGGAGCACGCCGCGCACTTCGTTCGTTCGCGTTTGGAGCATGCTCGCGATCTCGGCGCCAAAACCGGCCGCGCGCCGCTCTTTGTCGCACCCTACGATGCAGAGTTATTCGGGCACTGGTGGTACGAGGGACCGGACTTTATTGAAGCCGTTTTCTACGAAGCTGCTGCAACAGGGCTTGAACTGGTCACCCCCGAGAGCTATCTGCCTGCGGCGCCAGAGCTTCAGCCCCAGACGCCGTGCGTCTCAAGCTGGGGCTACAATGGATATTTTGAAAACTGGCTCAACGGCTCCAACGATTGGATTTATCCGCCGATGCACGAAGCTGGCGCAGATATGGCCCGACTGGCCCACGAACACCGGCACGCCGACGACCTGTTGCGCCGAGCGCTCAATCAGGCGGCGCGAGAGCTGTTGCTGGCACAATCCAGCGACTGGGCATTCATTCTTTCCACCAACACCATGGCCGACTACGCCCGCCGGCGGGTGACGGATCACCTGGAACATTTTCAGGCGCTCTGCGAAATGGTTCGCAGCGGCTCCATCGACACGGACTATCTGCGGCGGCTGGAGGAGCGCAACAACCTCTTCCCGGATCTTGATTATCGCGTTTATTGCCGCAGTTAAATTCTGGCAGTGGTCATGCGGATGACGACCTTTTTTTGAAATGGCGGATCAGTTCAAAGGGGCATTCGGGATGAATCTGTTTTCCGTTGATGACGGCTGTGCGGAGCAGGAGCGCTTTTTTCCTCTGCTGCAACAGAACGGCTGCCGCATGGAAAAAATCATTTCAACCGGCCAATCCTCGCCCCAGGGGTTCTGGTACGATCAGGAAGACGACGAGTGGGTCGCCGTGCTGCGGGGAGAGGCGGAGTTGGAATTCGAAGACGGAGCAAGGAGAATCCTGCGGGAGGGCGATCAGATCTTTCTGCCAGCGCATGCCCGTCACCGCGTTACCCGCACGGCAAATCCGACGATCTGGCTTGCCGTTTTCCTCCGGCCGTCTTGAATGCTTATCTGAACGACACATTATCGCGGTAGGTTCAACAAGGAGTGTACGTTGATCAATGAACAGTTTGGCTGGTTTGTGCTGCTGAGCGGTCTGCTGTCGCTGGGACTGCTTCTTGGTCTGCCGGCCTATCCGTTATTCTGCCGTCTGCATAAGCGCCAACCACGCCGGCACTGGCTGTTGTCACTGCTGCCATTGTTGGCGGTATCCCTGTTTCTGACGTATTATTGCGCGATGAACTGGAAGAACAGCGAGCGTCTCATGCCGGAAGGCACCGTCCGCACTTGGGCCGGCAAGGTGTATGCCGCCCATGCGCCGGACAATTTTTACCGGCTTGGTCCGGAACTATATCGCAGCGCCCAACCGACCTCCGTTCAGATGCAGGCCCTCGAAAAAATGGGCATCAAAAGCATCATCAACCTGCGCAGCCTGCATTCCGACGAGGACGAAATCGCAAGCACGGGACTGCGCAATTTCCGCATCGATTCCGTCGCCACGAACATTGCGTTGGAGGAGGTGGCCGCATTTCTGAAGGTAATGTCTGATCCGCAGAATTTGCCGGCGCTGGTGCACTGCCAGCACGGATCGGACCGCACCGGCACCATGTGCGCTTTTTACCGCATTCTGCATGACGGCTGGACGCGTGAAGAGGCGATCGCAGAGCTGACCGGCGGCGGCTATGGCTTCCATTACATCTACGACCGGCCGATTCTGGAACTGATCCGCACCGCCGATCTCGACCGTCTGCGCCAGCTATCGGGATACCCTCTGCACCCGACAGCGGTCAGCGGCACACCGGACAAAACAGCGGCACCATAACCCGTTATGACATGTACTTCATGTGTTTTGGTTCCGATCAAGAAAATGCAGTGTGTGCAGCCTGGTGGAGCATGAATAGGCGAAATGTGACAGCCGACATACGCAATTCCCAACTGCCTACAGCCGGCAAGGAAACATAACGTGGATGAATTCTGGAAATGCGCGGTGCCTTTGTTCGTCGCGGTGGACGCCATTGGCCTGCTGCCGATTTTCATCGCGCTAACGGAGGGCGTGGAACGCATCCGCGTCCGGCGCATCATCCTGCAATCGGTGATCACCGCCGGCTCCGTAGCCGTGCTGTTTGTCCTGGCAGGGCCGGCGGTGCTGCAATTTCTCGGTATCACTGTCCCGGATTTTATGATGGCCGGCGGGCTGCTGTTGCTGGTGATTTCACTCAGTGATATCCTGACCGGAGAGAAGCGCCAGCGCAAACCCGACCCGGAGAGCCTCGGCGCGGTTCCCATCGGAGTGCCGCTGATCTGCGGCCCGGCGGTACTGGCGACCTGCTTGCTGCTTTCCAGCACTCACGGCATGCGATTAACCACGCTCGCGTTGCTGCTCAACATCGCCTTTGCCGGCATTGTCTTCCTCTTCGCCCGCCCGCTGACCGCGGTTCTTGGCCGAACTGGCAGCAAGACCATCTCCAAGGTTGCCAGCCTTCTGCTTGCCGCCATTGCCGTCATGCTGATCCGCAAAGGCGTGGCCGCCGCCATCACCGGAAGTTTGTAACGCCGCGGCGTGAGAAAGGGATTTATGCTCCGCAACGGCGCTTCGTACCCGGAAAGGAATACCGAAAGATTATGGGGAAGATGATTCTGATCACTGGCGGCAGCCGGAGCGGGAAGAGCGGTTATGCCCAGCGCCTCGCGGAATCGCTGGCGGAGAAGAAACTGTTTATCGCCACCTGCCCCGTACTCGATCCCGAGTTGCGCGCCCGCGTTGATCGCCACCGCGCTGACCGCGCTGGCCGGTGCTGGGACACCATCGAGGAACAGACCGAGCTCGCCAGCGTGCTGCGCGACCGGCCGAACTATCCGGTCATTCTGATCGACTGCCTCACGCTCTGGATCAATAACCGGATGTACCACGCGGAGCAAGCCGGCGTAACACTGACGGAGGAAGCGATTGCCGCCGCGAGCCTTGAGGTCGTTGCCGCCTGCCGCGCCACCGCCGCCACGGTGATTCTGGTGACCAATGAGGTCGGGATGGGGGTGATTCCGGACAATGCACCGGCCCGGCTCTTCCGCGATTTATCCGGCCGCTGTAACCAGATTATTGCCGCCGCAGCCGAAGAAGTTTTTCTGTTGGTCAGCGGGTTGCCGCTGATTCTAAAAAAGTCCCTTGCATGATCCGCTGGGATCGGGTACGATTATCCGGATCGTTATGTAACATTTTTGCGTTTGTGCAAAAACCTGACAACCGCGGCGGTCGGCGCCGGAAATCCGCGCGTCCAGTACCATCGGAGTGACCGTTTTTGCTCTATGCATTGATCAGTGATATCCATGGTAACCTCGAAGCGCTGACTACGGTCATGAAAAAGATCGAGGAACTTTCCCCGGACAGGCTGATCTGTCTGGGCGATGTCGTTGGTTACGGCGCCAATCCTGAGGAATGCGCACAAATTGTCCGCGATCAGGCGGATATCTGTCTGATGGGCAACCACGAAGCGGCCGTAATTGGCAATCTCGATATCAGCTACTTCACCCCGTATGCCCGTGACGCCGCGCTCTGGACCCGTGACCACGTATCGGAGCAAACTATGCACTGGGCGGCGGAACTCCCGCTGGCCGGCAAGATTGACGGGTTTACCGTGGTACATGGTTCGCTCTACCAGCCCGAGATGTTCAATTACGTCCAGACCATCGCGGACGCCGAGTACAACTTCAGCGCCATGGAAACCCCGCTGTTGTTTCTGGGGCACAGCCATCAGCCGCTGGCGTTCTTCAACACCGAGCCGATGACCTATACCCTCGGCCCCGAAATCGAACTTGACCACTCCGAAAAAACCATCGTGAACATCGGCTCCGTCGGTCAGCCGCGCGACGAGAATCCCAACTCCGCCTTCGCCCTCTTCGACAGCGAAAAGAATATTGTCACCATCCACCGTGTCGCCTATGACGTCGAAACCGCCGCCCAGAAGATCCTCGCCAGCGGCCTTCCCGAGGCTCTTGCCATGCGTCTGGCGGCCGGCCGCTAACCCTTTCTTTGCCTTTGCCAAACGCTGCGGCGTTTTTGACGGCAATCCTGAAAAACCACAAAAAAAAGCGGAACGCCCCCATTCCGGGCGTCCCGCTTTGCATGATGCGGATCATATCTACAATCTGCCGTTCAACGTTTGCGGACAACCCGGTGCGCGGCCTTCTGCAGTTTGGGAACATATACCGATCGTACGGTGTCAAACCCCTTGTAAAGCTGAAGTTCGTCTTTGTTAACCACATCGATCGCGCCGTACTCCATCGCCCGCGCAACAATGTCTGAACCTTCTTTGGCAATGGTACTGCAGATCACGACTGGCTTCGGGAAATGTTCGGAGAGTTTGCGCAGGAACTTCAAGCCGTCCATCTTCGGCATGATGATGTCAAGGCTGATGACATCCGGCTCCTCGCTGATGATCAGATCCCGCGCTTCATATGCATCGCCCGCTTCACCGCAGACCTCCATGCCCGGCGTCGTCTCCACTGCCTGCCGCAGGATCGTCCGCACCAAGGGCGAATCATCCACGATCAGAACCTTCGTATTCCGGCTGGCGATGTCCGCGCGCTTCTGCATCAATCGCTCGGCCTCTCCGGTTTTCTGAATCGTCTTAACCTGCACGGCGCCAGTTGCGGTGTCGAAATAAATCCGCCGCCCCTGGTTTCCGCCAACGTCCTCGTCGACCACCTGAATTTTAAATTCGCGCAGAACATCCCGCGCAATCTGAATGTTGCGCAACCCGATATCGCCGGTACTGTTCATCAAATGGCTGACCACCGCCCCGCCGCCATAAATACCCGCGCGGTAATGGGAGACATCCGGATCAATCTTCTGCATCAACCAGATGATGGTGCGAATCGCCGCATCGCCGTAACGCCCTTTATCCATCGACGACCCTGCGGCCTGATCGAGCAGGAAATGATTCATCGCCCCCGCCGGCAGAGTTTCATGCTTCAGCGTCACCGCCACGCAACTGCCCAGCAATGTTGCAATTTCACATGCCCTGCGGGAGATGTGGTATTCGCCAGGCAGCAGAAACACCCGGCTGTCATCGTGTGCCGACATCTGTCCCCTCCCCGTTGTCTGCCTGCCCGCCCCCGACCATCCACATTCCAAACGGATGCGCCTGAGCTACTCGCCGGAAAGCTGCTGGTGATACTGGATTTCGCCCCTCTGATAACTTGTCAGAAGCAGCGTCCCCAGCCGCCGGCCAATCTTGATTTTCGGATCAAACGCCTGAAGAGAAGCGTACTCGGAATTGCCGCGCCATTCGTAATTGAGCGCCGTGATCTGCTGCGCCTGATCCTGCGTCGTCAATTGCGCCGTTTCCCGCCCGGTCACCTTCAGAACCTCGTACCCGGCCATGCGCGCCGACGGCTGCGGCTTCAGCGGCTGTCCGACCGCCGCGTTGCGCAATTCCGCCTCGCTGCCGCGCTGAGAAATCTGGAGGTAGCCTTTTTTCTCGTCGGTAATCGCAATTCCTTCAAAATCCGGTTTGTCCATCTGCGCCATGGCGGCAATCGCCTTTTCCTGCGCCATATTCATCGCCAATTCCTGCGCCAGCTCTTTGCGGATGTCCTTCAGCAGGTCTCCCTCCACCTTGCCGTCCGCCGCTGCCAGTTGTCGGGCGACTCCGGGAACATAGTCCACCAACCGCAAGCGGTAGAGCGCGTCGGAACCGCTGATTGGCAGTTCCCGCCCTTGGAGCGTAAAGCCACGGAAAATCTGCTTGTACTCCGTAAGCGCGCGGTCAAAGTCTTCCTTCTTGCCTTCCTTCGCCCGGAGCTGACGATCAATGTCCATCAGCGCGAATTCGATCCCGGACTCCTTGAAGAGTTCATTCTTGGTGATTTCGCCCGTTGTCTGCGGCTTGTCTCCCGAAACACCGGCCTTGAGGCCGCGAGCCGCCAGCGCCTGATCCGCCTGAATCTGCGCCAGCGTCAGGATGGATGCGGCCTCCACATCAGCCTCGCCCAGATTCTGCTTCGCCAGCTTGGTGATCAGACCGTTGAGTTCCCGAAAGAGCGTCTTCTCAGCCTCTTCCTTGCGATAGGTGTTGCGATAATCATTTTCGACGTCCTGCTTGACCTCCTCAAACGGTTTTTCCTTGCCGTCGGCGGTCTTGTAGGAGCTCTTCCGCTTCTCGTAATGCTTCTTCAACACCTCGTCCGTAATCTTCGGCTCCAGCGCCGGCACCACCAGCGGCACCTTCACGTACTCGAACACCCACTTCGGTTCCGTCCAGAGGAAAGGATAGCGGTCCCGGTTTTGCGCGGTCTGATTGGCGTTCAAAAACTTCTGCGCCCGCTCCTGTAACTCCGCCGGTTTGAGCGCGCCCAATTCCTTGTCCGCTGCCTCCAGATATTTTTGCGCCGGAATCACCAACTTCCGGAATGCCACCTGCGTCTTCTCCTGCGCGAAGGTCAGATCCGCCATCGGCAGCGGAACAACCGCCGTATCGTCCAGCGCCTGCAGAAGCTTCCGTACCGTCAGCCACTCCCGAACCGCGAGCTTGTACTCCCAAACGCTGCCCACGCGGATGACGTTGCCGATCAGGCTCTCAACCTTCTTCTGCAACTCCTTGGCGTCGGTGCCGGTATAATTCATTTGCAGCCGGATAAAGGTTCCGACCTCTTCGTCGGTGACCGCAATATTCCGGCGGTGCGCTTCGTCCCGCAGCACCATGCTGAAAAACGCCGCAATGCGCTCGGACTCCGCCTGACTCCCACCAAACGCCGGAGAATACCCGTCAAAGGTGAAGTACACCGGCTGCCCCAGATGTACGCCGCGCAGACGCACGAAAAAGTCGTTGAACTCCTGCTGGCTGTACTTTTTACCGAACGCCTCGCCGATCACGGCCTTGCCTGGGTTATAGGCGACGATATCCGTGAACCCGAACAGGCAGAACGAGGGGATCACCACGATGGCCACAATCCAGTAAATCAGTTTTTGTCTATCCCGGAACTTCTGCAGTGCCACGGCACAACCTTTCCGTAATCGTCAGTGAAAACGCTCAGGTATCCACCAAGCCCATAAATCCCGGCGGCACCTTGCCTGTTGCCGGGAGGAAGGAATTATAAAAGTTACCGGTGATTCATGCAACAAAGAAAACCGGCAAATATGCCGGCTTTCGCACATCATGATCCTGCGCACGAATGACGCCGCCAGCCATACTTTCCCCGTACAGATAAAACGGGAGACGCAAACAGGCGTCTCCCGCAGTCTTTTTTTTCGCAATGCTTCCGTCACCTGCCCGCCCGCAAGCGTGGCTGAAGCGGAACATTCTACTTGTCACAACCCTTGGCCGGGCAGGGAGCAGCCGGCGCTTCTTCCACCTTAACCGCCTCGGCCTTGACCACCGGCTGAGCGGGAATTGCCGCCAGAATCCTCTTGCTCTCGGCCTTGTTGCCGTACATATCAACACAGACGTCAACCGTAACCTCGCCCTTCTTGGCCGGGTCGATGTCGATGACGATGTGACGCTCGTCGCTGGTTCGGGCATAGACGGTGCGGGAATTACCGACCGCAGTGGTGTAACGAACCGTGCCACCGGTGGCGGCGACCGCAGTGTTGACGGCGCTTTCGGCCTCTTCCACGCTCATGGCGTAGTTCTGCTGCGCTTCATTGGACTGGCGGATTGCCAACCAGATCGGCATGGTCTTGGGACCGACGAAGGTCTTGGTCACCACATTGTTCATGTCGGCATTGTCGCTGCAGCCGCCCAGAATCGCCGCAACGGCAGAAATGGAAAGAGCGAGAATCTTTTTCATAACACCCCCTAAATGTACGCCACCAGCCGGCAGACCCCTCGGACGGCGCAGCGGTCGCGTCAAGTCACATTGCATCATGCCAACAATTTACCGGTTTTCCACGAATTCTCAACAACTTTCCCAAAACAAATGCGGTGGTATCCGGACAAAGATGAGATCATATGCCGGCAGCACATTTTGTCAATACGTCGGTACAAAGAATCACAGAAATGGGGTTTCATGCGGAAAAACAGGATGTGCCGGCCACTCCGGCAGTATGCGCCGGAACGGGGAGGAGGGTATCGCAGGTAGTTTCGAGTCCGATAATGTAACGAAACTATTCAACCGGAGTTGCACGAATGGCACGGAAAAGATCCGCGGATCGTACCGGGTCGCCCATAAGGCCATAGACAATCGAGATATTCACCAGAGAGGGGTCCGTCTCGCGCACGCTCAGGTAGATCATGACCGTCTCATCTTTCCGGTCGCGGGCGTACAGCGTCCGACAGTTGCCCTGAATTGTGCCATACCGGACATACCCTCCGCGGTCGCCGACCGCTTGGACCACCTGCAACACCGCCTGCTCCATGTTGAGGCGGTAGACATGGTCCATCTTATTCATTTTCCGGGTTACTACCCAAGCCGGAATATCCATCGGGCTGATGCAGCCGCATCCTTCGGCGAGAACGGCCGAAAGGATCAGCAGCAGAGCGAGTGCCTCCGCTCGCAACCAGTTATGCCGCTGTCCGTTCATCGCTACGATCATCCTGCAGAGACTATCCCGCTTATCGACCAGATCCTCCGCCGGAATTCGCCCTTTCACGATTCCACAGGCATCCTGTTGCGCTAACCGCCATCGGCAGATATGGTTATACGTGCGAAATGTTGCTCGACTTTCCGGTTACGGATGAACCCCTGGATGTGCTAATTATAAAAACGAACCTCCATAGCACGATTTCCGCGATAGTGTTTCTTGTGCTTACAGGCAGCGCGGGGTGGTATTATCTCTATCCCGTCGGGGAGCAACTCATATGCGGTCTGGCCGACGAAGCACTGCGTGCCGAGCATCAAGCACGTAGTTCTCAGACGCAGGCAATGGTGATGCCCCCGGAATATCACTTGACTGATACACCTTATCTGGTCGCGTCATTGGAATACCGGCGGTATGAAAATGGCGCCCGCGCCGGTTGGTTCGCTGGCATTGCGGGGTATTCACTGGAAACCAGCTTTGCCCCACCCGAACCGATTTACCGGGATGGCTACCAACGGGGAATTGGGGAAGGCAAGCGATATCTGGCAAAAATGCAAGTGCAGGTTGAGGAAACCGAGCGCCGGGCCAAATGGTTAACCACTATTAAGAACGTTCTGGTGCGGCAGTAGATGCCGGGAAAGAGGATATGCCCATTACCTTTACAGTTGAAGCGACTTCCGGCAAAGCCCGGGCGGGAACACTAACCACCCCGCATGGCGTGATCGACACCCCGTTTTTCATGACCGTCGGAACGCTCGCCGCCGTCAAGGGACTGACTCCGCAGATGCTCCGCGACTGCGGAGCGCAGATCGTTCTCGCCAACACCTATCACCTCGCTCTGCGCCCCGGCGAAGAGCTGGTGCGCGATTTCGGCGGCGTAGCGCAATTCATGGGCTGGCACGGCCCCACCCTCACCGACAGCGGCGGCTTTCAGGTCTATTCGCTGGCGAAGATCAACAAAATCACCGACGATGGCGTGCGCTTCCGCAGCCACATCGACGGCTCGGAGCTGTACTTGACGCCGGAACGATCCGTACAAATTCAGCAGGCGCTGGGAGCGGACATGTTCATGGCGTTTGACGAATGTCCGCCCGGCGACTCCGATCACGCCACCGTTGCCGCGAGCATCGAACGTACCGCCCGTTGGGCCGCCCGTAGCAAGGAGGCTTGGACCAATCGTGAGGCGCAGTCGCTGTTCGGAATTGTTCAAGGGGGAATTTTTGAGGATTTGCGCGCGCGCAGCGCCGAGGCGATTACCGCCCTTGATCTGCCCGGTTACGCTATCGGCGGGGTGAGCGTCGGAGAAGCGCCGGAGAAGATCGACAAGGTGGTGGAGTTCACCGCGCCGCTCCTGCCGGCGGGAAAGCCGCGCTACCTGATGGGGGTGGGCCGGCCGCAGGATATTCTGCGTGCGATCGGTCACGGGGTGGATATGTTTGACTGCGTGATGCCGACCCGGCACGCGCGGCATGCGGAGGTCTTTACCCGCCGGGGCAAGCTCAAGTTGCGCAACCTGCAATACCGCGATTCCCGGGAGCCGATCGAGGAGGGCTGCGACTGCTACGCCTGCCGCACCGTCAGCCGGGGCTACCTGCGCCACCTCTTCATTGCCGACGAGATGCTCGGACCGGTGTATGCCGCGATTCACAATGTGCGATTTTATCTGCGTCTGCTCGAAGAGGCGCGTGTGGCAATCCGCACCGGACAATACGCGGAATTTCTGCAGGCGACCCTGCCGGGACTGGACGGAACGGCGAAATAGCCACTCCTGCCGGCCGGCGGCGCATCGCGTTTATTGCGCGAGCAGCCACTTGATGTCGGGGTTCCACTTGTTGAGATTAACCACGCTCCACGACAACCCCGGCATGGGAACGTCCAATGCTCCTGCGGTCGCGGCGTGGCCGTCCCAGTACAGAATGTTGATGCTGTTCCAGTTATTGTGCCGGCGACTGATCCGGTACGCATTGTTGTTGACCGCAGCACAGCCGTCAAATACGGAGACGGTTTTCGAGGGACTCCGGATCGCCCGGTAGCGCGAGAGATCCCTGTAGTTGAAGGGATCGTTGTCGGGCGCAACGCGCCAATTCGGATAAGCGCCGGAGCCGGAAGAGCCGTTGTTGCTGTACCAGACATGAATGTTGCGCGGTGCGGTCGCGGCGGCCGGAGCAGCCACCCGGCTGATATACGGCCGGAGGTTTTCCGGATCGTCAATCGCCGCGGGGTTGTTGGAAAACGCATCGGCCAGCCCGGTGGGGCACATGAAAACGGAGCCGTCCTTTTGTGGCGCTGTGGCGGAATCGAGCGCCAGCGGCGCCTGCAGATAGCCGACTCCAGCCAAAACGCCCGCCCACTGGACCCAGATACCGCTCCAGTTCGCCTGATTCCTCCACTGGGCCGGGCAGATCCACGGGGCATGGTCATCGACATACATCTGGTGTGCGGAGCCGATCTGTTTGAGATTGTTCAGGCAGGAAAGCGTGCGCGCCTGTTCCAGACTGCTTCGCAGTCCCGGCAGCAGCAGTGCCAGAAGAATGCTGATGATCGCGATCACCACCAGCATCTCGACCAGTGTAAAGGTAGACCAGGCCCGCATTCTCGCAATCATTTTCACCTCGTGCCCATTATTCCGGATCAAACGTCCCTTCAACGCAGACGATTGAGCGTGAACGATTTGCCCGCCAGCGCTTGCTTGGCGTAAACGCCCCAATACGGCGTCGGCGTGTAATTCCAGTCCAGAATCATCTGCGGTCCGCACTTGGGATGAAAGCTGAAGGCGGTCCAGTTCAGACGGTATTTCTGGATCATGCCCAGCATGTCCGGCGCCCACTCGTTCTTGCTCAAGTCCTCGTAGCGTTCTTTGGGGCCGATGAACTTGAAATCCTCCCAGGAACGGATGTTGCCCACCTCGCCGACGAAGATCGGAAATTTCTCCGCCGCGTCCAGAACCGCTTTCTGCCACCCGATCTTCCACGGATAATTGTGGTGCGAGTACAT
The DNA here is from genome assembly GCA_964460225.1 of uncultured Planctomycetaceae bacterium. Classification (GTDB taxonomy): domain Bacteria; phylum Planctomycetota; class SZUA-567; order SZUA-567; family SZUA-567; genus CAYWTJ01. The sequence continues at coordinate 115,789 of CAYWTJ010000053.1, forward strand.
GATCCCGTTTCCGCCCTCGCGTTCGTCGAGCGCAAATCCGTTGACCACTCCCGATAGATCGTAACTCCAGGAAAGGCCGCCCGCAATAACAATGTTCTTCGCGCCCGTGGAGCGGACCGCGTCCACCAGCGCCTGCATTCCCGGCGTCGTTTCGCCTTTGACCTTTTCGGTATTTTCAACAACGGCATTTTCCTGATGCTTCTCTTTCAAGGACCCGCCGTTCTTCCAAACCTCCCACGAAATGCCATGGGGCTCGTTGAAGATGTCGAACAATACCGCAGGGTTATTCCTGTAATGCGCCGCGGCGTCCTTCCAGAACTCGACATGTTCGGGCATCGGCGCGCCAAAACGGTGCAGATCCAGCGCAACGTACGCCCCGCGCGCGGCCGCCAGACGGATAATCTTGTCAACCAGCGCGCGATACCCCTCCCCGCCGTCCTTCTGATACTGACTCTTGCCGAACCAGAAATCCTCCTTCACTGGCAAGCGGATGCAGTTGGCTTTCCATTCCCGGAGGGCGACCTCGGTCGAGCGGAGCATAAAGTCGCCGGTGGCAGACCACTCAAGGCTGTCGATGCACACGCCCTGCAGCCAGACCTCTTTGCCCGACGGGTCGACCAACCGGTTGCCCTGAACCTTCAGTTCCGGCACTGTCACCGCCGCAGTCAGCGCAAAATCGGTCTTGTTCGCTCCGGCCTTGACCGTCGCCGGCTGATACACCGGCGTGAATCCGTCCTTCTCCACCTGCAACGCACCCTCATACTCCATCTCCACCGGGCAGGCGGAGTCCGGCGTTACCACAAAACGCCGGACATCCAGAGAATACGTCATCGCATAGCGCCCGTCCGCTCCGGAGGTAGCCTCCGCGACCGCGGAAATGCCGAGCATCGGCCCGAGCGTCACCTTCGCGCCCGCCACCGGCTTGCCCGCACACAGCAACTGCCCCGCGACCGAGAAGGTCGTCGCCTCGGTCTTCAGATTCACCGGCGTCGCGGATAGCGTAACGTTGTCCAGACTGACCGTCTGCGTATCGCCCGTGCCTTTTTGCGGAATCATGACCAACTGCGCAACCTCTTCCTTCGCCGGGTCGAAGGCGCCCTCCTTGCTCTTGAACTCACTGAAGGGAATCTGATAATGGCCCCATTCCGCGGCAGTTGCGGGGGTCATGAAGCTGTAGGTCTTTTTTTCCGGCGTGCGGATCTCAATCCGGATCTTGTTGCTGCCGGAACTCTTGAGATCAAACGCCAGATGCCCGCCGGCATACGCCGCCAGCGATCCCGAGCCGCCCAACGCATGCTTCGGTTCCACACCGGCTCCCACGTAAGACCCGCCCTTGCCATAACTGAAGGACATTTTCAGCGCCCCCTTGGAGCCGCCTGCTCCGGGCTCCTCAACGCTAAGGCTCATCTTCGCATCCGGCGACGCATAGGTCCACCAGCCGTTGTTGTTGCCCTCATAGGCGTACAGCACCTTGTCCTCTGCGGCGGCCGCCGGAATGGCAGTCAGGGCAAACAGCCCCAAAACGCCGCCGATCAATCCGCGCGCCAACCAAGATCCGCTCATAGTTTCTCCTTTTCCTCCGGCAAAACGGCCCGCCCGCCGCCGGCATGATTCAGATTGCCCCCGGGACCGCATCCGCGTCTCCGGCCGGTCACTCGTCAAGTATGGGAAGAACCGCCGCGTTATTGCAACCGTAGAGCCAATGTTAAAGACGTGACCAGCTTCAAAGAGTCTGACCAGCCCGCGTGGCCGTCGACAAACAGCAGATTGCAGCCGCTGTTGTGCCGGATCAGGTCAATGCCGCCGGAATTGGTGCCGAGGTTTGCTGCCGTGGGCTGTGTGACCAGATAATCGGAGTAGCGCGCCCCCAGCATGACCGCTTTGGTCGGTTGCGGAACCGTCGACTTGCGAACGCAGTAGCCGCGGGAATCCCACGGAAGTGTCCCGGTGAGGTATTTTTGCGGAACGCGGGGGTTGACCCCGTATCCGCCGCGGAACATGGTCAGACTTGCCGCCGGCAACAGGTTGTCGGGGCAGAAGTAAATTGAAGTCTTGAAAACCTTAATGATTGCCGCAGTCCCATATTTCTGCGCAAAAAAGTCCATGTTTCCGGAGTATTGCCCCAGAAAGTGCGGGAACGTTTTTTCCAGACCGTTGTCAAAATGCCACTGCGACATCTGCTGCATATTCGGCGGAGGCAGCAGCCCCTGCCAATCACTGACGTACATGTCGTATGCAACGCCGATCTGCCGCTGATTGTTCAGGCAGAGCGATTGCCGCGCCGTAGCCAGAGCCTTCTGCAAGGCCGGCAACAGCAACGCCGCCAAAATCCCGATAATCATCACGACCACCAGCATCTCGACCAGAGTGAAGTTTGCGCGTCGGGTTTTCATGGGATTCTCGCTTCGCTACCCGCTTAGTTGGGATTAATTACCGGACGAACGGAGCCGCTCCAATACAAGGTGTTCTGTATGCCATGATGATGCGTTCCAGTCCCGCCGGCGTTGTAGTCCGGCGCCCGATAATAATCGGAGGGATTATTTGTCGAGTCGTAAATCCACGTCAAAGTGTTCCAGTTTTTTCTGCGCAGCATATTCAGTTGGGTAGAGGAATTCGTATCGCAGTACGAACCGTTTTTACTGTTGTACAGACTCTTGGGGATTTCCGGCGCGCCGGGGCAATAAAAGAGATTCGTCCCGGAATTTCCGACGTGACTGACCGTGTTATCGTATGTCATTAGCTTGTAACTCCAGGTCCACGCCGGAAAGGGGACATTGTGATAATTGCCGTCGAGATACAGGCTGGTCAAGACGTACATCTGCTTGAGCTTGTTGACGCAGACCGTGCTGCGCGACGCGTCCAGCGCCCGTTGCAACGCCGGCATCAGCAGGGAGATGAGAATGGCTATGATCGCCACCACCACCAGCATCTCCGTCAGTGTGAACGCCGTTTCCCTGACGGTGCGCCGGGAAGACGGACAGGAGTCCTTGCTCATCAGTAAAGCCTCGGAACGGGTAAATCCATCGGATTCAAAAATTGATCGGCGTAGTGATCAATATGCAGGCGCGTGTTGTACATCCCCACGGGATCAAGCCCCTGTGCATGCCCATCGAAAAAGAGCAAATCGGCGCGTCCTCGGTGCAGCGTTTGGATAATCGAACTGTACGAGGTTGCGTGCGAATTCGGCAAAAACGTAATGACCATCCTCCCATACGCCGCCGGGTCGGTGTTCTTCAGGCTCACGGTATCGGCCAGCAGAGGAGTCGCGGACGGTTCTCGAACCCGCGCCAAAACGTAATACTGGTAGTAATCCGCTTTGGGATAGGTACCTTCCGTGCTATAAAAGTCGAATTTTCTTGCAGCGTACTTGTTGTCGATATTAGCCTGATACATCCCATACCCGCCGAATGTTCCGGCCGGCCCGACCCGGAAGCTGCCTCCTCCGCTGCCGGTGGTGCAAACCGCGTAGTGGGGATTGGCTGGACAATAGAGCGCCGACCGATCGACGTACGCCGTTCCGCCCGTCGTTCCACAGGCATACGAGGTCCAGAATGTGGTGCAACCCTTGCCGGCCAACGGATAATGCCCTCTCCAGTCATCCGCATATGACCGGATTCCCACCCCACACAGGCGTAAATTATTGGCGCAGGATGCCTGACGCGAGGATTCCAGCGCACCTTGCAGCGCCGGCATGAGCAACGCCGCAACGATGCAGATGATCGTTATGACCAGCAGCAACTCCGTCAGGGTAAAATTCATTTTTTCGCCGCGCACCGCCATCCCAAGCATCCTCCGGGCTACCTGCTCTTCCTACGCCCACTGGCTCTTTGTCGGGACCCTGCCGGCAACCACCGGATCAAATCCGATCTCCCGGATCGCCCCCTCCAGCCGGTCGCCCAACCGAATAACTCCGCCACAACTCTGCCGCACGACCAGATGCAAGCCCGCCTCTTGTGTCGCCTGGGCTACCTGCCCCTGCGCCATTGCCAGCGCATTTTGCAGCATCCACCCGGCGGGAAAGTCAAAATCGTGGTACGCGCAGGTCAGCGGCGGGTCCGTCAGCAAAGCCACGCCGGAATTTCCAAACGAAACGATTCCGAAATCCGCCGGCGCGCCAAGCCCGAATTTGTGCATCGCCGTCAGAAACCGGAGCGCATGATCATCATCATAACTGATAACACCCAGCGTTTGGGCGTATTGCTTCCAAAGCCCCGCCGTGGCATCCATGGAGTCCGCCGCCGGCTGAACCAGCCCGATCAGACTCGGCAAACCGTTGCGGCAGACAAAGCTTCCGTAGCCGCAGAGGTTTTTCTGCAGAATCAGCGAATCCGGAGTATCCGGCCCCAAAAAGGCGATCCGCTGCCAGCCGAGGGCGCGCAGGTACAGCCCCAGATCCTCAATCCCACTGATAAGGTTCCGGCCGAAGAGTTCCGGAACCTCAAAATAGCTCCGTTCCAGTCCCGGCAACAACACCGGCAGGCAGACCGGCAGGCAACTCTCCCGCACCAGCGTCGCCGCCCCCGAACTTTCGCCGGAAGGAAACCACGGAACAATCACCGCGATACACCCCTCGGCGCGGAGATTCGCCACCTGCTCGCGGGCATTCATGTCCATTTCCGATACGATCCGGCAACACAAGCGGATAGACTCTGCTCGGGCCGCCTGTTGCAGCGCCGCCAAGACCTGCAGCGCATAGCTGTCGCTGGCGGAATGGATCAGCACTCCGATCGCCCTCCCCGAAGTCGCTGGTTGCGCAGCCACAGACACTGCCTGGTCAGCCGGAGCGCCATCCGTAAATGCGACATATGTTCCGCTACCCATCCGGCGGAAGATCACCCCCTCCTCCACCAGCAGCGTCAATGCCTTGCGAACGGTGAGAAAGCTGCAATCGAAGCGTCGGGCCAACTCGCGCTCGGAGGTTAACCGGCTTCCGGGTGCCAGCGAGCGGATATGCTCGGCCAGCTCCGCCCGGATCTGCTGGTACTTGTGCTGCGACTCCTGCTCCTGCATGACCTTGCCCATCGCCATACACCCGCCTCGCTTCCGGAAATTCCCCCGCCGCAACTGCGCTCCCCTTCACTATATCACATGCATAGCAGTTGTCAAATGCACCAGCCGAACATCCAATACAAAGACAAATGACAAGCGGCACAACGCCTTATACAGCAATCAGATGTATCTTATTTCTAAATCACATAACTCGATTATCCCTAAAATGCATAGGTGCTATACAAACAATAAGGTCCCCGCCGATGGGGAAAGGTCATTCATGCGGGCATCCCTGCTGATTCGGGCAGATTTCCTTTGATTTCTGGATATGATAGCATCCATATGATGGCACCTTGCCGGATGAGCCTGCCATCGCATACCAAGAATGCATTTTCCGGGGAACAGAAGGCCAATTGATCGGCTCAGAGAATAGGGGCTTTACATTTGCGGGCCGAACGGTACAAAGATGTCACGCGCCCTGTCGTCTGACTGTTCCGGCAAGCATTCTGGAATCGGGGTGACCGAAGAGGAGATCGCACATGCTTCGTGCGGACATACTTACCATTTTTCCGCAGATGATCTCCGGCTACTTTGCCGAGAGCATGCTGCGCATCGCGCAAGAAAAAAGGGCGTTGCAGGTTCATCTGCATGATATTCGCGATTACACAACCAACAAACACCGCCGGGTCGACGACCGTCCGTTCGGCGGGGGACCGGGTATGGTCATGTGCTGCCAGCCAGTTATCGAGGCCGTTCGCGCGGTGCGGGCGCTGGACACAAACCCCGGCCGGCTGTTCTTCATGGGGCCTGACGGGCAGCGTTTTGACCAGGCCTGCGCACGCGCAATCTCTGCGGAAGAGCGGATTGTTCTGGTCTGTGGACGCTACGAGGGCTTCGACCAGCGTATTTTTGACATTCTGCAACCAGAAATACTAAGCATTGGCGATTACGTTCTGACTGGCGGAGAGCTGGCGGCGGCAGTAATTGTAGATGCGGTGGCAAGATTGCTGCCCGGCGTCCTCGGTGACGACCAGAGCGCACAAGAGGAGTCATTTTCTCTGGAAGCCGGAGACGGAACGCTGCTGGATTACCCGCATTATACTCAACCGCCCGAATTTGAAGGTCATGCCGTGCCGGAGTTGCTGCGCGGCGGACATCACGCGCAAATCACGAAATGGCGCTTGGAACGCGCCCGAGAAACCACGCTGCGCCAGCGTCCGGATCTGCTTGGCGGAACACGCGCCGGGCCGTCGTCAGGGGGGAGATGATGCCCACGAGGAACGGGCTGTGATGCGACAGATTCAAGAGGACGCGAGAAAAGCGGCGTAGCGATAACGAACATGATCTCCGCCGGCCGGTAGTCCTCTGGTTCCAGGAATCGCAGGAAGGTCTGGCGATCTTTGTCGTATTTGATACGCAAGCTTGCCGCTGGTCGCGATGTCTGGGGTGCAATCTGCCCTCCCGAGGAAAGCTCCTAATTAAAATGGGAAAAGATGTACGAAGGAGATCACCGGCAGCGTTACAATGGGCGGGACACCCGCAATTCTATTGCTTTGGAGTCTTCGAGATCAGAACGAATGTCCCGGCAGAAATAGACTCACCATGGCGCCTTGTTAGCGCGGAATTCAACTCATTGGCACGAAACCTTTGAAATATCAAGAAGAACCTGTTTCCAAAGAAAAAGGGGCTGTTGGGATACGGAGGAACGTATCTGAACCAGCTCGCACCTTCACATACTACTCAAGCGAGGTGGTTTTTGAAAACAGGTTCTGAGTTTTGCAATCCCGCGGAATGCCGCCTTGCGTTATGGACGTTCTACGAATGAATGGATGAAATAGATGGGGCACAAAAAATTGATTCACGGCAGGGTAATCTCTTGACACGTGATGAACAGATCATATATTTAGAGGGCCATTAAAACGGCGAGCGGGGAGATTCCCGAGTGGCCAAAGGGGACAGACTGTAAATCTGTTGACTATGTCTTCGATGGTTCGAATCCATCTCTCCCCACCAGTATCAAACAAGCCGTAACTGCCTGAGCAATCAGCGGTTACGGTTTTTGTTTTATCCGAAGCATCATTCCTGTAATCCGATGGATTCCCTGTGCTTTTCCTGTGCAAAGCCAGATTTTGACCGTTTTCCTGTGCTTTTTCCTGTGCTTTTTGGACTTGGATTCCGTCCCCTTTGGCGCACTCGGGAATCTCCCCGGCTTCAGAAAGTATGGTCATACCGGGGGAACGTGGCTTCTGTGGGAGGCAGCCGACCTGCGGCAGGGTCGACAAGGCTTCCGCCTTATCTTTTAAGGATAAATGGGTATAATATTTTAGGGTAAGCTCCATTCGGCTGTGCCTCATAATCCGCATAGCAATCTGAGGCGAAACTCCACTCCGCGCCAACCGCGTTCCGCAGGTGTGGCGCAGGCTATGGAAGTCCAAGACTTCTCCGGCATCATCGACAATTTCAATTCCTGCCCTCCGCAGGTCACGCTGAAGCGTTTCAGCTCCGGCGTCCTTCTGCATCTTCGGGAAGACTTTGCTCTCTCCGGAAGAGGGGCTGGCTAGAAAATAATCGTTGAGCAAGCCAGCGAGTTCCGAGCATAAGGGAAGGTAGTCCTCTTTCTTGTTCTTGGCGCTCGCTGCCCTGACCCGAACAAACGGATAATCCCCTTCAAAGGTAAAATCATTCCTGCAAAGGCAAAAGATTTCGTTGTACCTCAAGCCGGTTTGAATCGCGAGTTGATAGAGGATGCGGCGTTCGTTCGCTGACAACCCATGATGTCGTTCGCTGTTTTCTAGGGACGAAAATAAGCAGCTGATTTCTTCTTCACTCATCGCTCTACGGCAGCGTCTGCGGTCTACATCCTCGTTGAATTTCGACAGAGAGTGAAAAGGGTTGTTCGGAATCAGTTTTTGCTTCGTCAGCCAAATGCCAAAGGATTTGCAGGCAGTTAGGACTGCATTGCAGGTTCTGGCGCTCTTTCCCTGCTCCAGCAATTGCCCCAAATACAGGGAGAGAAGCGTTGCCTCAAGTTTATTGGTGGTTTGAATGTGGCATGATTCGGACATGGCTCTGACGTGCCGGATGGTTTCGGCAATATGCTGCTGATTGCGACGGGCGGAAACAAGGAGCCTGCGCCAACGCTCAAGCGCTTCATCGATTGACAGCGTTACTTGGTAATCACGTTTGTCAATGATGCCCCAACTGATTAGCTTGGTTCTTGCTTTCTCGGGAAGCCCCTCGATGAAGAGCAAAAGCTCATCGTTGGGCGATTTTCCAATTTGCCGGTATGCGACGAGTCGTTTTACTCGTTCAAGGAAAAATTCGGATGATTCTTTGTCTTTGGTCAGAGCTAAACGTCGAATTATTCCAGTGTGGTCAGTGAATTCACCATACCAAACCCGGCTAATTATTGGTGACGCCTCACTATTCTTCCGCCGATGTCGAAATAACGCCATGCCATTCTCCGTCATAACCTCTTAAGGGATATGATGTTCTGGAGGAATATATTGTCAATGGGGTACTGCCATTCACGCGGCGGGGACGAGCTCTAGTGTTTACTTGCATTATTATATGATAATATGTATGCTTGACGGGCATGGAGGAATTCCTATGCCCAAGCATGCACAAAAACCGAATTGTTCGACAGAGGATCGAAAGACGCTGCAGGCGTGGAGCGCCAGTCAGACAATGGAAGTTCGGCTCGTAACC
>CAYWTJ010000054.1:0-31118 GCA_964460225.1 uncultured Planctomycetaceae bacterium
CTGCATGGTGGACGAGACCCACCCGGTGCGCGTGGTGCTGTTTCTGGAGTAGCCGCACGCGGCAATGCGAAGCGCATCCTTCGGCCAGCCTCTCGGCTGGCCGGTTTTTGTAGGCACGAGGGGCGTCCATCGTGGAGTTACTGTGGCTGGTTTCCCTGACGCTTGTGGCGGGCGTCCTTTCCGCAGCAAGCATCTATCCGCGCGAATCCATGAACGGTTTTTTGTTATCATCGTCGAGGCGGCAATGGCCGTAGCCGGCCTGAAAAGGCTCTTTTCCACCTGAATCCGCAGAGGAACGCATATGCCGGGGGAGATCTGGATCATTGGGTGCGGACCGGGCGGGGCGGATTACGTCCTGCCGGCGGCGCGGGCGGCGGTGGCGCGGGCAGACGCCATCGCGGGCGCGGCGCGCCTGTTTGCGCTGTTCCCCGATTTTGCGGGACGGCTTTTGCCGTTGGGGGACGGCGGCACGCCGGCGCTCTTGGATGCGGTCGCGCACGCGGCAGGGACGGTGGCGGTGCTGGTCAGCGGCGATCCGGGTGTATTCAGCCTGAGCGCGGCGGTGCGGGAGCGCTTCGGCGCACAACGGTGCCGGATCGTGCCTACAAAAACCGGCCAGCCGAGAGGCTGGCCGAAGGATGCGCTTCGCATTGCCGCGTGCGGCTACTCCAGAAACAGCACCACGCGCACCGGGTGGGTCTCGTCCACCATGCAGTGGCAGACCAGATGGTGGCCCGTGATGTCCGGCAGCCCCGTCCCCATCTCCGGAACCTGCAGCACAAAGCCGCCCGCCTTCTCGCCCAGATTGAGCATGAACTTGCCCGTCAGCGTGTTCGTCAGCTCCGCCACGGTGTCGAGGTACACCTCCGCCCCCTGCGGCGTATCGCTGGCGTACATCGTATCGGTCAGCGACGCGATCAGTTCCTTCGGCACCACCAGCTCCGCGCCCCGCAATTGCTGCGCCAGAATCGTCACCCGGCCCCAGACCAGCTCCGTTCCGCCCGCCGCCTCCGCGATGGTCTCGTCCTCGTCCGGCATGACCTCCGCGAACGCCATCGTTTCGATGGTCTCGCGCAGGGCGTTGAACAACTCCTCTTTCAGATATGACTCGTCCAGCATGGCACTTATCCCTCCTGCTCTGGGAAGATGTTCAGCAGCGCATCCGCGACGACCGGCGGGCTGATCGGCTTGGAGAGTATCCCCGCCACACCCAGTTTGCGCAGTTCATCGCGCTGCAGTTCGTTGCCCGCGCTGGTCACCACCAGCACCGGCACGCCGTTGAGGCGCGGGCTGGCCACGATCCGCCGCATTAACTCCAGCCCGTCCACCTTCGGCATGGTCAGGTCCGTCACCAGCAGATCGGTGGGCGCCTCCTTCATGCGTTCCAGCGCCTCTTCCCCGTTGGCGGCCTCCACAAACTGCGCCTCCGACAGTCCGGTGATCTCCAGACACCGCCGCAGGAACATCCGCGCCAGCGCGGAATCATCCGCGATAACCACTCTTTTCATTTCCTGCCTCCCGACCCGCAGCCGCCCGGACCCGCTAACGTCCGCGCCGCCCCGGAAAAAATCATGCATTTCCCGCAAAACCGCCCCGCACCTCCCGCCCTGCTCGCCGCCGCGTTCCCGCCCCCGGCACACGGCCCGTTACAGGCCGTCCACCGCCTTCTCCACCTTGCCGAATTCGATCCCGACCATCAGAAGCAGCCGGTCGAGGTCGTCGCGGCCGATGGCGATGTACTTTTCATAATCCGCCGTGAAGCCGTAGCGCAGCGTATCCGTCCCCGTGCCCATGCCTGCCATCATGGCCACCATATCCGCCAGATGGACGGTGTAGCACAGCGGCTTGGCGTCGTCCGGAGCCAGATCCGGCGTGTGGTGCAGCGCAATCGCCGCCTGCAGCGAAGCGGGCAGATTCCAGTGTTCGGCCAGAATTTTCCCCGCCTCGCAATGGTCCGCGCCCGCGACCCGCCGCTCGGCCTCCAGAAAATCCAGACTGTCTTTCTGCAGCAGGTCCATAATCTCCTGCCCGTGATTTTCCAGATGCAGCGTGAGCATGGCTTTGCCGATGTCGTGCAGCAGGCCCGCGGTGTACGCCACGCCGCCCGAGACTCGCCCCTGCGAAAAGCGCGCGATCTCCCGCGCGGCAATCGCCGTGCGCAGCGAATGCAGCCAGAGCGCACCGCTCTCGCCCTCGTAGCCCTTCAGCGGCGCGTCGTAGAGCTGCGACGCGCTTGAGCCGAGTGCGATGCCGATCACCAGCTTGTCCCCGAGGTAGCTCACCGCCCCACCGATGGAGTCCACCGGCGTGCGGCGGGCGAAGGCCGCGCAGTTGGCGATCTTCAAAAGCTGCCCCACCAGCATCGGGTCGGCGCTCACCACCGCCACTACGTCGTCGAGCGTGTGCTCCGGTTTCTGAAGAAGCATGATCAGGTCGCTGGCTGTCCGGGACAGCGGCGGCACCTTCTTCACCTGCTGCATGATCTTTTCGATAATCGTCGGCATGCCGCCGCCCCTCCCGTGGCGGGGGAGTCCCCGCCCGCCTGAAAGCTTACGCCGCTTCCGCCATTCCCCAAACGCCAGATGCCTGCGCTTCCCGCCGAATTCGCCGTCTTGCCGCCGCCCGCCCGGCTTGCGCGCCGCGCTAAATCTCCCAATCCGCCCGGCCGGGGCTGGAGAGGATGACCTTGCCGTTTTCCTGGAATATCGCCACGCTGCGGCTGAAATTTCCGCCCACATCCTCCGCCACCGGCCCCAGCCCGTACTTCCACAGAACCTTGCGGATCGAGAGCGCGTTGCGCTTTCCGATGTTGAAGGTGTTGTTCGGGTCCGCGACGTTTGCGCCCCCCGCCAGCTTCACGATCAGTCCCGCGCCCTTCGAGACCGAACCGGCGCGTTTCTCCATCTCCGCCAGCAGCGCGGGGATGGCCGTGTCCGCGAAGTGGCCGGGCCGCTCCTTCGCGCGCTCGGGGCTGATCTTGGAATCCGGCAGCGCCACGTGCGCCATACCGACGCAGCGCGTCTTGCGGTCGAGGAAGATCACCGCCACGCACGAGCCGAGCGCCAGCGTGCGAACGATTCCGCCGGCCTCGATCGTCGATCCGTATTCGCCAACGCCCAACATGATTTTATCCGCCATTCTCGTTACGCTCCCGGCAACAAACAGAGCACCTTGGCTGCGATCTTGTCCAGCGCCACCAATTCCTGCGCGCCCCCGGACTCGTAAGCCTCTTTCGGCATGCCGAACACTACGCTTGTCGCCTCATCCTGCGCGATGCAGCGCGCTCCGGCGTCCCGCATCGCTTTCATTCCCGTCGCCCCGTCGCGGCCCATCCCCGTCAGCATCACCCCTACCGCGTTCGCGCCCGCCGCCTGCGCCGCCGACTGCATCAGCACCTCCACCGACGGGCAATGCCCGCACACCAGCTCTCCCGGCGCCACCCGCACGCGATAGACTCCGCCCGAACGTTCGACCCGCATCTGCCTGCCGCCCGGGGCAATCAGCACCCGGCCGGTCATGATGCGGTCGTTGTCCTCGGCCTCCTTCACCTCCATCTGGCAGAGCGAGTTCATCCGCTCGGCAAACATCTTGGTGAAGCCCGCCGGCATATGCTGCACGATCACCACCCCCGGCGTGACGTGCGGGAAGGCTTCGATCACCGTCCGGATCGCCTCCGTGCCGCCGGTGGAGGCGCCGATCACGATGACCTTGTCCGTCGACTCCGCCAGCGCCGAGTACGCCAGAACCTTTCCCGAGCTTAACTGCAGCGGCCGGTTCTTCCAGTGTGAAACATTCGCCGTCGAGGCAATTTTGATCTTCGTTCGCAGTTGCGACATCATCTGTTCCAGCCCGTTGGCGACATCCGCCTTGGGTTTGGTCACGAAATCGACCGCCCCCGCCTCCATCGCCTCCAGCGTGATCTGCTTGCCGCGTTCGGTCAGGCTGCTGACCATAACCGTCGGCAGCGGATACTGCGGCATCAGCTTGCGCAGGAATTCCACACCGTCCATGCGCGGCATTTCCACGTCCAAAGTCAGCACCTGCGGATGCAGCGCGATGATTTTGTCCCGCGCCTGATACGGGTCCGACGCCGAACCGACCACCTCGATGCCCGGGTCGGCCGACAAACCCGCGGTCAGGATGTTGCGCACCAGCGCGGAGTCGTCGATGATCAAAACTCGGATCGGAACCACCGGCATTCTCGCTCCATAGGCAGACGCGTCCGGACGCAGCGCGCGCCCCGGCCGCGGGTCATTTTTCCTTGCGATAGACCGCCGGCATCACGTAGCGCCAGGGGGTCCGGTCCCGCCCGAGGGTTTCGGAGTGCCCGATGAACAGGTACCCCCCCGGAACGGTGAAATCGTAGAGCTTATGCACCAGTTCGTCGCGCGTGGTCTGATCGAAATAGATCATGACGTTGCGGCAGAAGATCAGGTCGAACTGCTTCCTGAACGGAAAACTCTTGTTCATCAGGTTGAACCGGCGGTAGGTGATCTCCTTCTTCAGCCGGTCGGCCACCGCCCACTGCCCGTCGGGCAACTCCCGGAAATATTTCTGGCGCACCCCTTCGGGCACCAGTTGCATCCGGTCGACCGGATAGACCCCCGTCACCGCCTGCGTCAGCGCCGTCTCCGAGATGTCCGTCGCCAGCAGGCCCACGTCCCACTGGTCGTAATCCCGGCCGAAATGCTCCAGCAGGCTCACCATAATGGTGTACGGCTCTTCGCCCGAGGACGCCGCCGCGCACCAGATGCGCAGATCCTTGTCGTGCCGCGCCAGATGGTCGCGCACCAGCTCCGGCAGCGCTTTTTCCCGCATGAACTTGAAGTGCTCGTTTTCCCGGTAAAAGAACGTGTGGTTCGTCGAGATCCGGTTCACCAGTTCGTTGAGCGCCTCGGGGTTGCCCACCACATAGTCGTAATACTGCCGGAAGGTCGTGAAGCCCATCTGCCGCAGGAGCTTCTGCAGCCTCCCCACCACCAGGCTCTTCTTCTGGTCGGTCAGATTAATCCCGAAGTTGTCGTAGACAATCTTGCGGATGCCCTGAAACTCCTCGTCCGTGATCGTCATCAGGACGCCCAGATCCGCGCCCCGGTCCAGCGCCGAAGCCGGAACCGCCGCCGCGTGGCGACTGCGGGCGGGCCGGTCGTCCGCCGGCAGGTCGTCCATTCCTCCCCAGCCGCTCATCTGCGCAACTCCCTTGCTTTCCGTTGCTGCGGGTCGTGCGGCGGATACCAGTCCGTGCGGCGGACCTTCGCCACCTTCGCAATCACGATCTCGCCGGTGCCGGTATTGAAGACCACCTTGCGCGGGCGCGGGCCGCCCACATCGCAGCCGCTGACGCCGACGCCGAGTTTGTCCAGGACCTCTTCCCCGACCTTGACGTTCTCCTCGCTCTGGCCCTGCACAAAGAACGGCGAATGCCTGTCGACCGCGCCGCCGCAGATATGCGCTTCGAGGTCAACCTTGCGCGAACCTGCGTCCAGAAACAAATTCACCAGCGAAGCGATCGAGGGGGCGGCGAAGACGGCCGTCGACTGGTCGTCGCAGCGCCGGGGATGCGTATAGACCCCCATGCCGCCCCGCTTCAGCCGGCGGTCGAAGATCGTCACCGCAATGCCGGAGGCGACCACCGCCGCCAGGTGCATCTGCTCCTTGGGGACGCAGACGTATCCCGGCTCCAGAAAATACCGCTTGCTCAGGGGCTCGTTCCCCACCGCATCACTCCTGTAGAACCATGCCCCGCGGCGCACGGCCGCCCATGTTTTTTTCAGCCGCTGCGGGCGCTGCCCGTTCCCCGCCGCGCGCGCCGCGCCATCGTCTACCGCGTCAGCGTGTCTTCCGCTGCCGCCGGACCGGACTCTGCCGGGACCGCCTTGGCGCGGGCTTCCTCCGCCCGCTCCTCCTTGGTGGCGTAGTTGCCGGAAAACTCGCCGGTCATGCGTTCTTCCGCCATCGCCACCAGCGTGCCGATGTCAAGAATCAGGCTCACCGAACCATCGCCGAGGATCGTGCAGCCCGAGCAGCCGCGCGCCTTGCCGATGTACTCCGACAGTCCCTTGATGACCGTCTGCTGCTGGCCGACGATCTCGTCGACAAAGAGCGCCACCGACGCCCCCGCGTCCTCGACGATCACCAGAATGCCCTCTTCGAGATTGCTGGAGTCGCAGGCCTTGCCGAAGACCTCGTGCAGGCGCACCACCGGGATCAGCTCTTCGCGCAGGCGCAGCACCTCGCGCCGGTCGGGGGTGATGGTGATCCGCTTGCGCTCGGGGCGCAGGCTTTCGCGGATCGACAGCACCGGGATCGTGTACTTGGTTTTGCCCACGCGCACCAGCATGCCGTCGATGATCGCCAGCGTCAGCGGGATGCGCAGGATGATGGTCGTGCCGGTGCCCGGCGTGCTGCGGATGTCGACGCGGCCGTTCAATTTTTCGATGTTCTTCTTCACCACGTCCATCCCCACGCCGCGGCCGGAGATGTCGGTGATCTTGTCCGCCGTCGAGAAGCCCGGCTCGAAGATCAGCCGGAAGATCCGCTCGTCGGAGAGGTCGCGCCCGTCGCCCTGAATCAGGCCGCGTTCGATGCCCTTGGCCAGAATCTTGTCGCGGCGCAGCCCCCGGCCGTCGTCATGGATGAGAATCCAGACCTCGCCGCCCTCATGCCGCCCCTCGACGGTGATGGTGCCGGTTTCGGGTTTGCCGGCCGCGACGCGCTCCGCCGGCGGCTCGATGCCGTGGTCGCAGGAGTTGCGCACGATATGCACCAGCGGGTCGCCGATCTGCTCGATCACGGTTTTATCGACCTCGGTTTCTTCGCCGACGATGTTCAGCCGCAATTTCTTGTGCGCCTTGTTGGAGAGGTCGTGTACCAGCCGGATCATCTTCCGGAAAACGCCCGAAAGCGGAATCATCCGCACCGACATGGCGATGTCCTGCAGGTCGTCGCAGATGCGCCGCAGTTGATGCGTCGAGCGCAGATAGTTTTCGTCTTCAATGCCCTCCACCGCCGGGCTGCGCGTCACCATCGTTTCCGCAATCACCAGCTCGCCGACCAGATTGATCAGACTGTCAAGCTTCTGCAGATCGACGCGAATGTCCTGCCGCACGGCCTTCGATGCGCGTTCGGTCGATCGCTGCGCCGCTGCCTCCCGCTCCTCCTCCGCCGAGGGGGATTCGGCCGGCCGGACCGGAACCACCGCCGGCGCCGGAATCCCGGCCGCTGCCTCCGGCGCGGCCGGAGCACTCTCCGCCGCCGGAATCGTTGCCGGGGCCGTCGGTGCCGCCGGGGTCGCCGGCGCGGGTTGGGGCGTGGTGCCGGGCAGCATTTCTTCTACGAGCTGAACGTAGACCTCCAGCGACTGGATGGCGCCGCTGCTGCCGGCGTTAATGCCGTTTAGAGCTTCCCGCAGGACGTCAATCAGGCTCAAAAGAACCCCGACATTGCCGCCCTCCACCCCGATCTGCTCGCTGCGCATGCAATCCAGCGCGGTCTCCATCCGGTGGCTCAGGCGTTCGAGGTCGGCAAACCCCATGAAGCCGCAGTTGCCCTTGAAACTGTGGATGTTGCGGAACGCTTCGTTGAGCGTCTCCTTGCGGTCTGCGCCGTTGTTCTCAATACTCAGCAACGCCTGTTCGGCGGCGTCGATCTGTTCGCCGCCCTCCTGGCAGAAGCTCTTGCGCATCTCCTCGGTGATCGCAATGCCCGCCACCTGCAGCAGCGGCGCGCCCGCCGGTTCGCTCTCTTGGGCGGCGGTGGCTGCCGGTGCCGGTACGGCCGGAGCGGGTGGGGTTGGCGCAACTGCCGCCGTTGCGGCGTGCGCGGGAGTGCCGCCGCTGGCGGCGGCGAGTTGCAGGCACATCTGCCGGGCCTGCGCTTCAAAACCGCCATCGTGTCCGTTCGCTTCAATCGCGTCGAGCATCTCCCGGAAGAGGTCCAGCGTATGGCAGAGCAGCTCGGTAATCTCCCTTGTCAGGTGGGCTTTTCCCTTGCGGATTTTTTCAAGCAGGGTTTCCGCCTCATGCGTCAGGGACGCGACGGTGTTGAGCTGCAAAAAACCTGCACTCCCCTTCATGGAATGGAAGAGCCGGAAGACGCCGTTGATGAGTTCGGGGTCCGTGCCGTTGCCGTCGCTGTCATGCTGGGACAGTTCAATCAGCGCCGGTTCGACCTCGTCGAGGTAGTCCCGCGCCTCCTGTGTAAATCCCAGAATCAACTCCATGTCGCCTTCTGTCGCCACAGCGCTGTCCTCCTGCCGCATTGCCGATCATCCGCGCCGTCGCCCGGTGTTGCTCTTCAGGCGACCATCGTCACCCGGTAGTTTCGGGTAATTTCGATTTTTTGCAAGGTAAAATCCGGATGCCCGCCGATTTTTCTCATGGCTATACCGGTTTCGCCCCGAAACCTTTTTGCTTCCCGCCCCGGCGATTCGCTTGAAGTGTCGAAAATCGCAACGGTTGCCACGCCTTCGCCTGATCCCGTGGATTGACACTTCCGGAAAAATCCGGATAATCAGTCCTGCGGTCTGTCGATACGCAAAAGCGTTTGCCCGCGGCGCGACCGGAGCGACCGGTGCGACCGGTGCGACCGGTGCGACCGGTGCGGCGGCGAGAAACGCGCAAGCATCCCGGGACGAAGGTGGGGCCGTATGCAGCGCCAGCAGATCATTCTTCTTGATTCCGACGAGGATCTGCGTCAGGCGCTGGCGGGGCTGTTGTCGCGTTTTCAATTTCAGTTGCTCTATGCCCCGGCTCTGCAGCCGGGCCTGCAGCTTTTGCGCAAAAACCCCGATGTCGCTCTGGCGATCATCAACCGTGCCTTGCCCGGTACGGATGGGCTGGACGCGGCGCATGCCCTGCGGGCGTGGAAGCAGGAACTGCCGGTAATTCTTCTGGCGCCGCCGGTGGAGGACGCGCGCTATGACGCCCTGATCCTGAGCGGACCGACCGCAGCCGTGCCGCAGCCGGTGAATCTGGGCCAACTGCTGCTGACGGTCAGCCGGCTCATGGTCGTTTCGGCCGAGGAGGAGGCGACGGAGGAATCGGTGCCGGTTTCGCTGGACGCCAAGGTCTTTTTTACGATTCTCGATATCTCCGACAGCGGTTGCTGTCTGCGTTCGCACTTTCCGCTCCGGCGCAATCAGATCGTGGTGCTGGAATCGGCGGAACTGGTCAAGCGTCTGGGACTGTCGCGGGCCTATTGTTTTCCGGTGCGCGTCTGCAGTTGCGCGCCCAACGAGGGGACCCGAATCTATTCCATCGGCGCGCAGTTTGTCGGTCTGAACGAACATCTGCGCGGCCGCCTACATGCGGCCTGCCGTTCGCTCAAGGGTTTCAAGTTTACAGGGAGTAGCAAATGAATACGCAGCATCTGCAAGCCATGCAAATGGCGACCGCCGCCCGCGAAGCCGCCCCCGCGCTCGCCTGCGCCTGCGGCGGCCAGAAAAACGCCGCGCTCGCCGCGCTCGCCTCGGGGCTGGAAGCAGCGGCCAAGGCGATTTATGCCGCCAACGCCAAGGATCTCAAGGAGGCCAAGGCCGCCGGCCTGACGCCGGCCATGCTCGATCGCCTCACCATCACCCCGGAAAGACTTGCCGCAATGGTTGACGGCGTGCGGCAGGTGACGATGCTTCCCGATCCCGTCGCGGAGATCATCGACGGCTGGACCCGTCCCAACGGCCTGCGCCTCTCGCGCGTGCGCGTCCCGCTCGGGGTGGGCTTCATCATCTTCGAGGCGCGGCCGAATGTGACCATCGACGCCGCCGCGCTCTGCATCAAGAGCGGCAATGCGGTTATTTTGCGCGGGGGCAAGGAATCGGTGCGCTCGAACCTCGCCCTTGCCAAGTGTCTGCAGGCCGCGCTGGCGGAGGCGAAATTGCCGCCAGAGTGCGTACAGGTCGTGGACACCCCCGACCGCACCCTGATGCAGGAGCTGCTCAAGCTCGATAAGCACATCGACTTTATCATTCCGCGCGGCGGTCGCGGGTTGATCGAGGCGATCATGGAAAACAGCCGCATCCCCGTCATCAAGCACCTCGACGGGATTTGCCACGTGTTTGTGGACGACGCGGCGGACTTTGCCATGGCCACGCGGATCATCCTCAATGCCAAGACGCAGCGTCCCGGCACCTGCAACGCCGCGGAAACCCTGCTGGTCCATAAAAACATCGCCAAAAAGTTTCTGCCCGACTGTCTGGCGCAACTGCGCAAGGCCGGGGTCGAGCTGCGCGCCGATAAAGCGACGCACGCCGCCTGCAAGGGCCGGAATGTCGCGCTGGTGCAGGCATCGGAGGAGGATTTCCGCACCGAGCATCTGGCGCTGATTCTGAACGTCGCGGTGGTGAGCGACATCGAGCAGGCGATCCTTCACATCAACACCTACGGCTCGCACCACACCGACGCGATCATCACGCAGGATGTCGATGCGGCGGCGCGCTTCAAGCGCGGCGTCGACTCGTCTTCTGTGATGGTGAACGCCTCGACGCGTTTTGCCGATGGCTTTGAGTACGGCCTCGGCGCGGAGATCGGGATCAGCACCGACAAGCTCCATGCGCGCGGGCCGGTCGGTCTGGAGGGGCTGACCACTTACAAGTGGATCGTCGAGGGGGAAGGGCAACTGCGGGGTTGAATGCCGCGCCCGTTGCTCTGCCGTCGCAGACTTCTGGATTCGTGATTGCCGGGGCGTGTCAACGCTCCGGTTTTTGTTTGTTGCCGCTTGTTCGCTGCCGCAGTTTTTTTCGTACTGGAGGGACATCGTTTATATGCGTTTTTTCAAAAGGTCAAGTTTTTTCGTCAACACGCTACGCTAACCTCTTGTGCGCGCGGGAGATAATTTCCCAGAATTTTTTGAAACCGGTTCGCAGAAAATGGCCGGTTTTGAGGTGCGGAAGGACGAAAGGGCGGTTTTGCTTTGATCCTTTTGGGCGGGCGGCATCTTCGCGCTTAGCGCCCTCCGACGATGCTTAAAGGTTGCCTCCGTTGCAGCATATTGCCGCTGCAACTCCGACAACCCCAGCATCGCCTCCGGGTCGCACGCACGAATCTGCCGTCCGCGCGAAAGAGCATTCGGAGTTGGAATCGCCTCTGGGGGTACGCACGGGGCTGCCGTCCGCGCGAAGATGGTCTCGGGGCGGGCATGGCTCCGGTTGTGCGATGGAGCCTTGCCTGTGATTATGGGGCAACTCCGTCCTGCGGGATACTGGGTGCGGATGGGGCGGGAAGGAGAATTTGCGCGGCGGTGGCGCAGAACGCATAGTAAAAAGGCGGCTGGCGGAAGATCAGCAGGGCGCGTTCCTGAGGCAGCATGCTGTCGGGAGCGGCGAGGAGTCGCTGTATGGCGCGCTGGGTTGCGGCATTGTTTTCGGGGGACTCCGGGAGCGCGTTGCCGGTGACGCTCAGGGCTGCTCCGCAAGCGCGGACGTGTGAGCCAGAAAGGTCGAGGCTGTATGCGCCGCGTTGCAGCCAGCAATCGCTGCCGGAAAGACGGGCCAGCAGGTTTGTCACCGCCGGAGGGGCGACGCTATGGGCGCTGGAGAGGATTTGCGTGTTTTGGCCGCGATTGGAGGGGATGCAGAACGTCCAGCCGCCATTGGCCTTTTCGAGCCGGCACTCCATTCCGTCGATCTCGGCATGCGTTCGCGCCAGCGGACGGGGCGGGATCTGCGAGGGAAAGCCGCCGGCCGGTGCGCGACCGGGAAAGGGCGGTTGCAACAGCAGCGTCCGGGCTTCCGCGGGCTGATCCTCTTGCGCGGGCAACTGCAGTTGTTGGAGGATTACCGTGCCGTCGGCGGGACGCAGCGAGGGCAGGGCCAGCAGGAGCAGGGCCGGCGCGGTCATGAGCGCGTAAGCATACCGCCGCCGCAAGAGGAGCAGCGCCAGCGAGGCGAAAATCAGCCAGCCTCCGGCAAGCGCGGGCAGGACATAGGCCGCGAGCGCGGGCGGGGGCGGCCAGTCGCCGGCGGCTTGATACAGCGCTGGAGCGAAACGGGGGCTGCCGCTGCGGGGCTGGAAGAGGTTCTGTTCGCGCAGCGCGCGCGCCAGATGCAGGCCGATGCTGGCGACCCGGAAGGCGGGATCGGCGTTCTGGCGGGCGGCGTCCAGCAGGATCAGCCGCCCCAAGCCGCAACGGCGTTCCAGAGGATAGGGCGGCATCGCCAGCGGAAACGGCTGCAGTGGCCCCGCCTGCAATTCTGCCGGTAAATGACTGACCAGAGCGTCCAGAAGCGAGCGCTGTAAAACAATGACGATTCCACCGCGCCCGGTCCAATGTCCGATGGCGGCGCATTGCCGCGGGGTCAGCCGGTCCGCGCCGGCGGGGACGTCCGGGGATAGGCTCCCCAGAATCAGCAGATCGGCATTCTCGTACAGCCAGTCCTCGTCGGGGAGCGCGGAAAGGGTGGTGAACGATTGCCGCAGGGGCGAGGGGGCGGCGGCGAGGAGGGAAGGCTCGCGGCTGCGGTCGGTTCCGGCCCAGATCTGGACGCGGGCTTGCGGCGGGGCGGGAACGAGTGCGAGGGGCGGCGCCGACGGGGACGTTGCCGGTGCGGTCTGGCTGTCGGCGGGCTGCAGCACGAGGCGGGCGGTCAGGGCGACGTTGCCGGTCAGGGCCGGGAAGGAGAAGCGGGCGGTGTCGCGGATCTCCTGCGCGGGCAGGGTGCAAGTGTAGCAGAGACGCGAATCGTTGGTTGGGCGGAGCTCCAGAAGAGGACGGAAGGTGCCGTAGACGCCGGAGACCTGCGCCGAAATCGGCAGCCAGTTGCCGGGATGAAAGGTGGCGCCGAGCGGGGCGCTGAGGCGCGCCTCGGCCGCGTGTCCGCCTCCGGCCGCCGGCAGCGGCAAGAGCAACAGCAGAAGAAGAAATGGCCGGAGCGGATTGTGCATTTTGGTCATTTATATGGATAAAGCTGCTAAAGCCCCGGACGGCGGGGTTTCCTGTTTGCGCCGCGGCGATCTGGAATATAGAATGGACTGCGTGGCGGCAGGATGGATTCTGCTGCCGCATGCGCGGGCGCACATCGCACATTCAACCCATTATAGGAGGAGCGTTTCATGGTGCAATTGCAAAATATGGCCGAGGTCAAGATCGGCGTGGTCGGTGTGTCGCGGGATTGCTTCCCGGCATCGCTTACGAACCAGCGGCTGGATGCGCTGATGGGGGAACTCAAGAAGAAAAAGGTGCAGGCGGTCCGCTGCAACAAGATCATCGAGAATGAGCGTGATGCGCTGGCGGCGTTGGAGGAATTGAGCGGCATGGAGGTCAACGCGGCCGTGATGTATCTTGGCAATTTCGGCCCGGAAGGTCCGACCACCATCTTCGCAGAGCGCTTCGGCGGGCCGGTGATGTTCTGCGCGGCGGCGGAGGAAAGCAAGAAAAATCTCGCCAGCGACCGCGGCGATGCGCTGTGCGGCCTGCTGAATGCCAGCTACAACCTCAAGCTGCGCAAAATTGCGGCGTATATTCCGCAGTATCCGGTCGGTTTGCCGTCGGAACTGGCGGGGCTGATCGCGGACTTCGTGCCGCTGGCGCGGACGGTGATCGGGCTGATGAACCTCAAGGTCCTCGCCTTCGGGCCGCGCCCGCAGGATTTCTTCGCCTGCAATGCGCCGATTGCGCCGCTGTATGATCTGGGGCTGGAGGTGATGGAGAACTCGGAACTGGATCTGCTGCAGCAATACGGCCATGCCAAGGGCGCGAAGAAGGAGATCGCGGCGATCGCGGCGGACATGGCGAAGGAACTGGGGGCCAAGGGTAATACCTACCCCGACCTTCTGCCGAAGCTGGCGCAGTTTGAATACACCCTCACGAAGTTCATGGAGGACAACCTCGGCGCGTCGGAGTACGCGGTCTTCGCCAACAAATGCTGGCCGTCGTTTGAATCGGCGTTCGGCTTCGTGCCGTGTTACGTCAACAGCCGGCTGGCGGGACGGGGCATCCCGGCCGCCTGCGAGGTGGATATTTATGGCGCGGTCAGCGAGTACATGGTGCAGTGCGCTACCGGTCTGCCCGCCACGCTGCTGGACATCAACAACAGCGTTCCCGCCGACATCCTGCCCAAGAACAAGACCCTGTTGCGCGGCGTGAACCCGGCGGACCTTTTCATGGCTTTCCACTGCGGCAACACGTGTTCCGCGTGCATGGCCGGCTGCACGATGAAATACCAGCTCATCATGAACCGGTTGATGGAAGGCGGCAAGAAGGCCGATATCACGCGCGGCACGCTGGAGGGACAGCTCAAGCCCGGGGCGACCACCATGTTCCGTCTGCAGTCGACCGCCGACTGCCAGATCACCAGCTACGTTGCTGAAGGCGACATTCTCGATATGGACCCGTGCAGCTTCGGCTCCATCGGCGTCTTCGGAATCCCGGATTTCCGGCGCTTTTACCGTCATGTTCTGGTCGGCAAGAACTTTCCGCACCACGGCGCGTTCGGTTTCGCCCGTGCGGGCAAGACGCTCTTCGAGGCGCTCAAGTACCTCGGCGTCGAGGACATCAGCACCCCGCTGCCGGCGGCCACGCTGTATGCCGGCGAGAATCCGTTTGAGGCACGCTGACGGCTCTGCGGCCCGTCCCGGTACGGGATCGGCGTCTGTCCGGGGAGGAGCGATCCTCCCCGGATTTTTTTTGCGGCGTCTGTGGAGCGGAGCAGGAGTTCGACCGCGCCGGTATGCCGGGCTTACTCCGCCGCCGGGGGGCGAAAGCGTTCCGCGACACGCGCGACTCCGCCGCGCGCTGCAGGCATGGGGATCAACTCGCCGGCGGGATTCTGTCCGGTTTTTTGCGGATAGGGGTAGAGGGGGAGCTCGATCTCGGTTTTCCCGTCCACCACGCGCCGCGCCGGAATCCGGTCCGGCGCGGTCTGTTTTTCGCGCCAGTCGACCACGAGGTTCAGGAAGTCCGGCAATTGGTTGATGCCGGGGCTGGCGTCGAGGCTGTGGCTCATGCCGGGAATCAGATAAAACCGGCAAAACTCCTGCGCCCGCCGCAGCGAACCGGTGTGGGCGATGACGCGTTCGTAATAGTCGAGGGTGGCGTGATAGGGGACGCAGGCGTCGGCGGAACCGGAGATCAGAAGCAGTTTGCCGCCGCGGTTTTCAAATGCGTCAAGGTTGGCGTTTTCGGCGTTCAGGTATGGGCCGAGGGTCGCGGTGTAGGCGTCAAAGTCCTTCCCGAAATCAATCGCCGACAGGTCCCGGTGCGCACCGAAGACCCATTGAAAGAGATAGAGGTTGCCGTGGGCAATGTCAAAGGCGCTGCCGAGGGGGATGCCGCAGAAGATGCGCTCGCCGGTGACGGCGTGTCTGGGGCCGTCGAACAACCGGTGCAGGGCGGCGGCGTGCCGGCCGGTCAGCGTCGGGTCGCTCTTGCAGGCGCGTTCGATGACGGCTTCGATGTCCTCTGGAGCGCAGCGCGGGTCCGAGATCAGCCTGCCGGCGGTCTGCGGAATCTCCCGGCCGGCCAGATGCGTCAGAGCGGCGGTGATGACGTGTTGCTCCTGTGCCGGCGAAAATGGGCAGGTGCGGAAGATCTGCTCGTTCCAGAGAAAGTAGGCGTGCAGCGGGGTACGGCAGTGGGCGGGGACGTTGGCGACGATGCCGTCATAATCCCCGGGATAACGCTGCGCCTCCTGCAACGCCTGTTGTCCGCCGGTGGAACTGCCCTGAAAGTATGAGAATTTGGGCGGTTCGCCGTAAAAGGTCTGCACCATCTGCTTGGCGGCCACGGTCATCAGATGGGTGGCCCGGTAGCCGAAATCCTTCCAGACCTCCGGGTTGCCGATGCCGGAGTCCGAATTCGGCGCCGTACCCAGATCGGTCGTTGCGACTGCATACCCGCGCTCCAGCGGCCCCGCCAGATTGCCCGGCCGGATGCTCCCGGCCGCGCCGCCATTGCCCAGTCCCAGAAAGCGCCCGTTCCAGGCCCTCTTCAGGGGGAGCCAGAGTTCGACGTGGATATTGGAGCCTTTCGCCGGATTGAGAATCAGCCGGATCATGACGCGGGGGGCGAGATGCTCCAGCGTCTGCTCCGGGGAGGAGGTGCTGAATTCGACAGAGAGGATCGTGCCGGCCGCGATCGTCAGCTTTTTCAGTGCGGCCAGCCCCGGAGCATCTTCATCCGGGAGCGCATTTGACGCGAATGACGGCATAGCAGGGAACTCCAGCAGGAGAACGGGCCGCGTTTCTCGAACGGGCTTGCCAACGGCCGCCCCTCACGGCACCGAAATCTTCCTATGTATATCGCATGAATTCTGCTTGCGCAAGCGCGACTTGCCGGTATTGTGAACCTGAACAGCATGCGCCGTAACCTGTTCGCTCCTTTTGTCGCTCCCCGAATGAATGTCAGAAAGACGGAAGAATATATCAGGAAATAAAAATTGAATTAGCTTAGGAAAACAATTTCCTGTACTATGGAAATAGATTTCCTATTGTCTGTTTGCGGGGAGACGATCATGGCGGGAGGGGTGCGGGCGGGAGGGACGGGCAGGATGGGGCTGCGCGAGATTGCGCAGGAGGCCGGCTGCTCGGTTTCCACGGTCAGCCGGATTCTCAACCATTACGATAATTTCAGTGTCAGTTCGGAGATCCGCGAACGCGTCTTGCGGGTGGTCAAGGAGCGCAACTATGCGCCGAATCCGATTTTGCGCACCATTCGCGCACAAAAGACCTGGCTGGTGACGCTGCTGGAATGCAACGCCTATGCCCACGAGATGGCGAGTGTGATGCGGCAATCTTTTGTGCCGGTCATGCAGGCGGCAGGGTACCGCGTCGGCTCGAACTTCATCGGCGGGGAGGCAGGGGGGGCGGAGTATTTTCCGGACTGGAACGTCGATGGGGTTGCGGTTACGGAGGCGCCGGCGCCGGAGCGGCTGGCCCGGCTGGACGCTTCGGGCATTCCGTATGTTTCTATGAATGGGGTATGCGGCGCGGGCGGGGAGGCGGTGATTCCGGACGAAGCGCAGGGGATGCGGCTGGCGGTGGAGCATCTCTATGAACTGGGGCACCGGAGGATCGCATACGCGATTCACGAGTCCAGCCGCCGGTCGTCCCCGCAGCATCCGTCGGTGGCGTCGCGTCTGTGCGCCTACCGTGATTGTCTGGCCCGCCGGGGGCTGAAGGCTTTACCGGTGCAGGAGGACTGGGGGGCGACGCAGGAGTTTTTGCGCGCCTCGGTGGAGGAGCGGGGCGCGACGGCCATGATTTGTTACAACCTGTTTACGGGGGTGGCGCTGGTGCAGGACGCCTGGCGGTTGGGGATTGCCGTCCCGGAGCGCCTGAGCGTGGTGAGTTTTGACGACCTGTATCCGTCGGTGTGGACGATACCGCCGATGACCTGCGTGGCGTCGCCGGTGCGGCAGATGGGGGCGTGCGCGGCGCAGTTGTTGCTGGAAATGATCCAGACTCCCGAGCGGCCGCGGGGTCAGGTGAAGACGCTGCCCTGCGAACTGGTGGTGCGGGAATCGACGGCGCGGGTGGCGCAAAGCCCCGGCGCGGCTCCCCGCAAACGAAGCGGGGCGGGCGGTTTCACGTTGGTGGAGATGCTGGTGGTGATTGCCATCATCGGCATTCTGGCGGCGCTGCTGATGCCGTCGTTGACACGGGCGCTGGAGTCTTCGCGGACATATTCCTGCAAGAATAATCTCCGGCAGATTCATCTGGCGGCGATGTGTTACGCCGACGAGTGCGGCGGGCAGCTCAGCCCCTACTGGTATGGCGCGACTTACAACAGCGCTCCGTGGTGGTTCTCCCCCAAATTGCTGGGCAAGTACCTCGGGAATAAAAACGACGGCGCGATTGATATGGGCTGCGCCGTGCTGCGCTGCCCGACGGCCAGCGGAAACGGGCTGGTGTTGAATGCGGCGGCCGGGTATTACACGCGGGCCGGTTACAGCATGAATTTCTGGATCAGCGTCCCGAACGCGACCTCCAAGCCAACGCGGCTGGCGACGGTCCGGTATCCCACCCGGCTGATCTATTTTCTTGACGGCTACGAGATGCGCTGGATGCCGGCCGGCAGCACCTGGTACGGCTGGTATGACGATCAGCCGATGACCAATCCTTGGACCGGGTCGCTGCCGGGGTCGCTGTTCAATTTCGCTTACCGGCATTCGGGGGCGACGAACGCCGTGTTTCTCGACGGCCATGCCGAAACCTATCAGGACCTTTCCGCGACGCGCGCACTCGGCAACCGGTTGGTGACGGCGTTCGCGGACGGCCAATAAGTTCCGGGTGGCAACAGCGGGAATTTGCCTGCCGTTGCGCTGGCGCAACGGTGTCTATGTGCGGCTTCCGGAGGGCGTGCGCCGGCAAGCGGGACGTCGGGGGCGGGGATGTTTACGGGGCGCGGGAGGCGTGCTCGTGCCGGGGTTGTAATGACTCATTCTCAGGAATAAGGAGATCTTATGCGGTATGCAGCGGAATTCGCCCCTGCGGTCGCGGGGGGCGGACGGAGGTTCGGGAGCGGGACGCGGCTGGCGTTGTATCTGCTGTCGCTGCTGATCTGCGGCGGCGTGGCGGCGGGAGAGCCGGGTTCGTTTTCGTTGGGTTCCGACGGGCGAATGCACCTCAAGCTCAAGGGGCGGGATCTGTGCAGCTTCACCCCGCTGGCGGCGGACAACAATTGGCGCTTCACCAGCCCGGTGCCGGCAAAGTCCGCTTCCGGCACCGGCTTCCTGCTCAAGTGCGGCGCGGGCATTCAGGGGGTCGCAACGCTGGCCGGCAAGGACGGCGCGGGGGAGGCGGTCTGGAGCTTCTCGAGCGAAAAGGGCGTGATGTACAACGCGCTGGCGGTGTCGGCCGAAATCAGCATCGCCTCGCTGGCGGGCGGCAAGTGGAAGACCGATGCGGGGGAGGGCGTGTTTCCCGCGCAGTTCGGGGAAACCTATCTGCACAACCGCGCGGTGAAAGAGATCGCGTTCCTGACCTCCGATGACCGCAATTTCACGCTCTCCTTCCCGCAGTTGACGCCGGTGATGATTCAGGACAACCGCCGATGGGGCGGGCAGACCTTCACCATCCGCATCGGCCGTCCGATGGGGCAGATCGTGCCGGGCGAGAACTACACCGTGGCGATGAACGTCCGCGCGCCCGAGGGACTGAACTGTCAGGTGGATTCGCCGGTTACGATCGAGGCCGGCGCGGACTGGATTCCGCTCAAGGCGGAGCTGGAGGTGGCGGCGGGGTCGGCGCTGGACTTCAGCGCGAACAATCTGACCTACGGTCCGTGCGGCTCCAAGGGGCGGGTGATTGTAACGAAGGACGGGCATTTTGCTCTGGCGGACGATCCGGCGACGCCCCGGCGGTTTTATGGCGCGAACCTCTGCTTCACGGCGCATTACCTGAGCAAGGATAAGGTGGACGCGCTGCTGGACCGCTGGCTGCGTATGGGCTACAACACGCTGCGCATTCACCATTATGAAATGGGGCTGACCAATCCCGATTGGAAGCCGGGGTTGGAGTGGGACGATGCGAAACTCGACCAGCTCTGTTATCTGATCGCCGGCTGCGCCAAGCGCGGGATCTGGCTGACCACCGACTTGTATGTCTCGCGCCCCGTCGCGCCCGAGCAAGTGGAGCTGCCGGCCACGGCGCCGTATGTGAACTCCCACAAGCTGATTGATCCGCAGGTCTACAAGGCGTTGGTGCAGATCCACGAGCCGGCGTACCGGGATTGGCAGGCCTTCACGAAGAAGCTGCTGGAGCGGGTGAATCCCTACACCGGAAACCGGCTGGCGGACGAGCCGGCGCTGGCGTGGATATCGCTGATTAACGAAGGGTCGCTGACGCTGGGGCAGACGCTCAAGAATCTGCCGCAATGGAAGACCGCCTGGAACGCATGGTTGGCGAAGAAGTATCCGTCCCGCGCGGAACTGGCGCAGGCGTTGGGAGATCTGAAGGACGGCGAGGACCCTGCCAAGGCGACGGTATTGCTGCCCGCGGGCGATCTGGGGGCGGACGCGTCCCGGGCGCGGGTGTGCCAGATCTTTCTGGCCGACACCGAACGGGCGATGGTCGGGAAGATGACGAAGTTCCTGCGCGAAGAGATCAAGTGCCCGGCGTTGCTGACGAATCACAACTGCGGACCGAACTCCGTTTACGATCAGGGGGTGCGCGCGGGGTTCGATTATGTCGACGATCACTTTTACATCGATCATCCGATGTTCATCGAGGCGGATTGGCGACTGCCCAGCCGCTGCGACAACGCCAACCCCGTGCGCGAAGGCGCACCGGGCGGTACCGGCAGCGCCGCGTTGCGCATATGGGGAAAACCCTTTACGATCAGTGAATTCAACTACTCCGGCCCCGGCAAGTACCGCGGCGTGGGCGGGATGCTGACCGGCGCGCTGGGTGCATTGCAGGATTGGGACGTTCTCTGGCGGTTTGCTTACGCCCACGGTTCGGCCGAAATTTCCACCCCATCGCCCATGGACTACTTCAACCTGTCGCGTGATCCGTTGAACATGACGGCGGATCGGGCGGCGGTAGCGCTCTTCTTGCGCGGCGATCTTGCGGCGGCGCCGCACAGCGTGGCGACGATGATCGAAAAGGCGGATCTGGAGAACAATCCCAAGCGCGGAAAGACGTATGAGGCCGCCTGGCTGGCGTGGACGACGCGCATCGGAGCGGCGTTGCCGGGAACCGCGCTGCCCAAGGCGACCGTCGAACTGCCGCAGGGCAAGGCGGCCGATCAGGAGGCGACGCGGAAGCTCCTCGAGGCTGCGGGGATTCAGGGCGCAACCAGCGATATCTTGACGCAGGCGGAAACGGCGGAGTTGCGGATCGACCGGAGCAAGGGGACGCTCACCATCGACACGCCGCGCAGTGCCGGCGGTTATGCCGACGAGGGCGGAGCGATTGAAGCGGGCAAGGCCGGGGTGCATGTGAGCGGGATCAAGACCGGCGCGACGGTGTTTGTGATAAGTCTTGACCGCACGCCAATTCGCAAGGCGCCTCGTCTGCTGGTGACGCATCTGACCGACCTGCAGAACACCGGCACCCGTTACGGCGAAGGCGCGCGCCAGACCCTGCTGGAGTGGGGCAAGCTGCCGTATCTGGTACAGAACGGCGAAGCGACGGTGCGGATCGAGCTGGAGCAGCCGCAAGCGTATTCCGTGTGGGCGCTCTCAACCGGCGGCACGCGGCTGGAGAAACTGCCGGCAAAGCCGGAGGGCGGGGCGCTGGTCTTTACCGTCTCGGTGAAGGGCTCCGATGGCGCGCGGCTGGCGTACGAGGTTGCACGGGATCATTAATCGGCAGGTCCGCAAACGGTCATCGTGCGCGGCGAGCGGGGCGCGGAGGAAACCTCCGCGCCCCGCTCATTTTTGTGCGCTGGCGGCGGCTTCTTGCGGCGGCGATCAGGATTCGGCGGTGATGATCTTGTCGCCGTAGGTGAGAACCTGTGCCTGCCGGCGGCTCTGCCAGTTCAGGATGCTGACCCCGCAGGGACGGATGCTCGGTTCCTGCCAGAAATCGGCGATCGGCAGCCCCAGAAAATGGTTGAGGACGGAGCGGATGGCGATGGTGTGCGAGACGACCAGCACCGTGCCGGCTTTTACGGAGTCTGCGATAGTGTCGAGGGCGTTCAGGACACGGTTGGTGACCTGCTGGAAGCTCTCCGCGCCGATGGCGCTGCCGTCGAAGGTCTCGGGCGCGTTCCAGAAGGCGTGGCGCAACGGGTCGGGATTTTTGCCCTCGCGGTCGTCGGCGTAACTGGAGCCTTCCCACGCGCCGAGTCCGAGCTCGGCGAGTCCGTCATGGATGACCGGCGCGAGGACGCCCCGGCAGGGTGAGTCGGCGCGGTTGGCGTTGAGGCCGTCAAGGAGGATGCCGATGGTGTGGCGCGCGCGGCCGGTGGGGCTGACGCAGGCGGCGCAGAAGTCAACCGGCTGTAATTCGCGGGCGGCGGCTTCGGCCTGCCGGATGCCGTCGGCGGTCAGGGGCGAATCCTGCCAGCCCTGCATGCGCTTGTTCAGGTTCCACTCGGTCTGGCCGTGGCGGACGAGATAAAATCGGATCATGATTCCTTACCATTCGTTGAAGGTATCGCGCAGGGCGGCGAGATCGGTTTCGCTGGTGATCTGCGGGTACAGCGGGGTGACGGAGACGTAGCCGTCGGCGACGGCCACGGTGTCAATTTCGGGCGCAGTGTCGGGGGCGGTGAGTTCGCCGGCGAGAAAGTAGTGGTGCGGCGTTCCGCCCTTAGAGGGGAAGAATTTCTCGACGAAGCCGCTCAGGCCCTGCCGCGTCAGGCGGATGCCCTTGACCTGCGCGGCGGGCAGGTCGGGGAAGTTGGCGTTAAGAAGAAACGGCGCGCCTCCTTTGCGCTCCTGCGCCAGTTCCAGCGCGCGCGCCACGATCTGCCGGCCGTAGACCAGAGCCGGTTCCCAGAGCGGTTCCGACCAGTTGTGAACCGAGAGCGCGACGGAGCAGACGTTGTGAAATTGCGCCTCCAGCGCCGCGCCGACGGTGCCGGAATAAAAAATGTTGCGCCCCATGTTCGCGCCGTTGTTGATGCCGCTGACCACAAGGTCGGGCGCGACGATGTGGTTACCGAGCGCGAATTTGACGGCGTCGACCGGGGTGCCGTCGACGTACCAGCGTTCGGGGATGCCGGGCAACGGATCAATCTTGCGGATTTCGACCTCCCGCCAGAGGGTGATGGCGTGGCCGGCGCCGCTGTTGTTCTTGTGCGGAGCGACGATGGTCATCTCGTGGCCCAGCGGCCGCAGCAGCTCCACCAGTTGGTTCATGCCTTCGGCGTAGATGCCGTCGTCGTTGGTCAGCAGAATTTTCATTCGGTTTCCTTGCCGGAGGCGTTGCGTCCGTCCGCAAAATCGTTCGCCGGCCCAGCGCCAGCGCAGCGGCAAGTATAGCGATCCGGCTACGGCAGGAAAGTCCCTGCCACTGCGGGCAGGCGCAAAAAGTGCGGGCAGACGTCATTGCTGCGGCGGCGGGGAGCTTTCGGCTGCCGGAGGATTGCGTAGCGCCTGCGCGACGGCGCGGGCAAGTTCGGCGCGGCGGTAGGGCTTTTTGATGAAGCCGAGGATGCCGAGTTGCTGCAATTCCTGCAGGCCGCCATCGCGGGCGAAGCCGGAAGAGATGAGTACCCGCGTAGCGGGGTTGACCTTGCGCAGTTCGTGGAAGCACTCCATTCCGCCCATGCGCGGCATCACCATGTCCAGCAGGACCAGATCGATCTGCGCATGACGCTGCTGATAGATTTCCAGCCCTTCGCGGCCGTCGATCGCCAGAATGACGGTATAGCCCAGCTCCTGCAGAATGTTGTGGGCGGTGGTGCGGATGACAGGTTCGTCATCGACGACCAGAATGCAGCCGCCGCGTTCCGCCCGTATCACCTCGTCGCGGTGCGGCGCCAGCACCTGCTCGTTCGAGAGAGGGAAGTACAGGCTGAAGGTGCTGCCGGCGCCCAGCTCGCTGAACACGGTCACGCAGCCGTTGTGCTCCTTCATCGTGCCGTAGACGGCGGAGAGGCCGAGGCCGGTCCCTTTGCCGATTTCCTTGGTGGTGAAGAATGGCTCGAAGATGTGCGGCAGGAGTTCGGGGGCGATTCCAGTACCGCTGTCGCGGACATTCACGCGGACATACTGGCCGGGAACCAGATGGAAGGCCGAGGCGCGGCAGTAATCCTCGTCGAGCGTGGTCAGGGTGGTGGAGACCGTCAGCGTCCCTCCGCCGGGCATGGCATGGCCGGCGTTGAGGCCAAGATTGATGAGCGCGTTCTGGATTTGCGCCGGATCGCCGATCACGACGGTTTCGTCTGCGGTGAACTCCCGCACGATCCGGATGTTTCGGTCGAGGCTGCGCTCCAGAATCACCAGCGCGTCGGTCAGGGGGACATGCAGATCCGTCGGGGTTGAGAGCACCTTGCCCTTGCGGGAGAAGGTCAGCAGCTTTTCCGTGAGCGCGGCGGCCTGCTCGGCTGCGGCGACGATGGTGTTGACGTGCTTGTGCAGCGGGCTTTCGCCCGGCAGGGAGAGCGAAAGCAGCTCCGCCCCGCCCATGATGCCGCCGAGCATATTATTGAAGTCGTGCGCGACCCCGCCGGCGAGTTGGCCGATGGCGTCCAGCTTCTGGCTGTGGCGCAGTTTTTCCTCGTACAGGTACTCCTCCGTGCAGTCGTGAAAGACCAGAACGGTGCCGATCATGTCGCCGGCGGAGTTGCGGATCGGGGCGCAGGAGTCGGCTACATACGACTCTTGGCCCATGCGGTTGAGCAGGATCAGACGTTTTTGCAACGCTTGAATTTCGCCCGTTTTCAGCACCTTGCAGGAGGGGCATTCCCGGGGCTGGCGGTCGGTTGCGTCCAGCAGACGGTAGATCGTCGTCAGTTTGCGGCCGTGAGCGGCCCCGATCGTCCACCCCGTCAGTCGCTCCGCCACGGGGTTCATGCCGGTGACGCAGGCCTGCGTGTCGGTAATGATGACCGCGTCGCCGATGGAGTTCAGGGTGATGCGGAGGTTTTCTTCACTGAAGGCAAGCTTGCCGCGCGCCTGCCGCAGGCGCAGCACGATGAGCACCAGAGTCACCGATAGCGCCGTCAGAACCAGCAGAAATGCGCCGACGCCCCAGACCAGCCGGGCATACAACTCGTAAAAGGTGTATTCGCGGTTAATCAGACGGCTGCCGGGCGGCAGGAGGTCACGGCTCACCCCGAAGCGGCGCAGGGCCAGACCGTCAAAGACGTAGGCGTTCAGGCTTTGCGTGTGGGGGGTGAAATCTTCGGGAATGGTAGTGTTCTTCAGAATCCGCACCGCGACGTTCGCCGCATACGTTCCCTGCGTTTCGCCGCTGTTGACCTTTCCGCCCAGAACGCCCAGCCCCAGATTGGCGGCGGAGGTGGCGATCACTGGGACGGGGGCGGCGGAGCAGATGAGCGGATAGCTCTCGCTGTTGGTGTAGACCGTTCCCGCCTTGTCCAGATACCAGGCTGGGGCAATGGCTACGGATTCTGCGGGCAGGTCGCGCAGTTTTTCCAGCAACTCGGAGGTGGTCAGCTCTTCGCCGTTGAAGTAGCGGAAGGTCAGCCCCGGAAAGGCGGCCGAGGCGCGGATGATCTCCTGCCGGGTGCCGAGTCCGGTGGGCGTGCCGTCGGTGATGACGGCGATGATCTTGGTGCCGGGAAATAACCGCCGGGCGAGATCGAGGTTGTCGTGGATGTCCAGCGTTTCTACGATTCCGCCGAAGTCCTTCGGCAGCCCCGCCGTCTGGGCGACGTCGTTGATTCCGCAATACACCACCGGAACGCCGGGAAACAGCGCATCCCGCGACTCTTTCAGGAAGGTGAGGGCCGCATCATCCGAGACGATGATTACATCGGGACGGTGGGTTCCGTATTTGTTCGATAGGTAGGTTCGGATATTGGCTTGTGCCTCCGGGGTCACGAAGCGCTTGCTGTCGAGATATTCCAGAAACAGATCCGCGCCGGGTTGTTGCTCGTTGATGGTGCGTTCGATCGCGCTCACCAGTTGATCGGTCCACAGGAAGTTCTGATGGTAGGAGTTCAGTACCAGAACCCGCAGCCCGGCAGCGCCCGCTCCGGCATTGACCGGCCGGCTGGCCGGCGGCACGTCCGCGGGGCAAGCGCTCCCCGCGCCCAGCAGCAGAAGAAACAGAAGCGCCATCGCTGAAAAAACACGGGTGGACATGCGATGCTCCCGAATGAAAGCCCCGCCGGAAACGTGCGGAGTCATTTGCCAAATTCCGGCCGCTTGCTGCGGGGCGGAGCCGGTGCAAAGCCATTTCGTGCGAATCCGACCAGCTATATTAATGACACCGGGAAAAATCTTTGTCAAGGAACATCTCCGGCACATCTGGAAATCCAGACGAAACCCTTGATACCGGAATTTGGCTGGTTGGGTTCGGCATGCTCCGCCCGGACAGGCATAACATCGTTCGTATATATTGTAATACATGTAACTATAATATCTCGTGCCAATTCTTTTGGGGGGACTTGATTGGGACGGATAAAAAGTTTGTCACAAAAATGTGCTCGGGTTGTTCTATTGTTGCAGGGGTGTGGCTATGGGGCCGGGAGCGGAAGGGGGACGGTCTGCGGTGTGTTCGTGATATCCTTTTTGTAGATAAGGGGTTGCATAAGTGGTTTGGAGCCGGTCGGGTGCGGGAATTGGGTGGATCGGTATTAGGAAGATACATTTTTTTGTGGATGGGGGTGTGGGATATTTCCTGCCGTAAGTTGACAAGTACTTGATGCAGGGGTATAATGTGCGAGTGTCGATAACTGCCGGTTTTTCAAGCATATAGACTGATCCGCCGAAGTGGCGGCTGGAGTCTTGCCGGGAACGACCGTCTGTTCGACATACGCCGGGAAAACCGGAAAGGGTGATGCAGATGAAAAGCATGACGAGTGGTCTCTCCATTATGGTTCTGGCGGCGACGGGAATGTTCGGGGTATGCGCCGGCGCTCAGGAAAATACCGATGATGTGGTGCAGCGCCTGCGGCAGCAGGGTGCGGAGAATACCCGCATCCGGGCGCAGGTGACCAGCCTGGAGTCCGAGCTTGCGGAGTTGCAGAAGCTGATGGGATATTCCGGGGTTATGGACGAGGCGGCGATGAAACGCTTCGGCGAGATCTACAACAGCGTGCAGGCCGCGGGCAATGAATCGCTGGCGTCGGCGATGCGGGCGCTGATGGCGTCG
Source organism: uncultured Planctomycetaceae bacterium (assembly GCA_964460225.1). GTDB lineage: Bacteria > Planctomycetota > SZUA-567 > SZUA-567 > SZUA-567 > CAYWTJ01. The sequence continues at coordinate 26,670 of CAYWTJ010000054.1, forward strand.
ATGAACAACGTCGGTTCGCGCTCGGAGGTGCTGGGCGAAGCGGTGACCGGCTATAACAAGGCCGCCACGCAGATGGAGTCCGCGCTGCAACTGGCGCGCGAAAATGCCAGTCAGCAGGCGTCGCTGCAAAAAATCACGCAGATCATCCAGGATCAGAAGACCCTGCGCGAGGACACCTTTGCCGCCGGAAAAGGCGAGCTGGAGGGGCGGAAGGTTTCGAGCGCCTCCCGCAGCGGGCTTTCGGGCAAGCAGTTTGTGGTGGCAGAGCGGATCATGCAGTTCAGCAAGGAGCTGCAGTCGGGCGGCAAGGGCGTGGAAGGCAAGGATGCGGCGATCACGTCCCTCAAGAAGCTGAGCGGCGACGGCCACACGCTGGCGGTCGAGATTGACGCGGGAAACCTGATTTCGTCGGTGAAAAAGCAGGAAGCTTTGATCGCCAGTCTGGAGCAACTGAAGAATGCGCTCCTGCCGGAAGGCAAAAAGGATGCGAATAAGACGGCGGAGAAGCTGGAAAGCCTGAAAGACCTGAACAAGCTGGTGGAGGAAATCGCGGAGCAGTCCAAGAAGATCAGCGACAAACAGGATAACTTTGACGGCAAGAAGGAAGAGCTTGCCAAGGACGAGGAATACAATAAACTGCAGGGCGACCAGAACGATCTGGTTGCGAAGGCCGAAGACCTCAAGAAGAAGATGGAAGAAGAGGCGGGGAAGAGTCCGGCCACGGAGAGCTTGAAAAAAGCGATCGATGAGTTGCAGAAAGCGAACAACGATCTGCGCAACACCGATACGAAATCCGCGCTTGAAGACAATAAGGAGGCTCAGACCAACCTGAAGAAGGCGGCGGAGGAGCAACTTGCGGCCGCCCAGAAGCAGGAGCAGGATCAGGCGGCGCAGACGCCGCAGGATCAGCAGCAGCCCGAGACGCCGCCGGTGGACCAGAAGGAGCTTGCCAAGTCGCAGGAAGAGTTGGCCAAGGAACAGTTGGATATGGCCAAGGAACAGGCGAAGCAGGATAATTCCCAGCAGACGCAGGATATGCTGGCGAAGGCGGAGCAGCAGATGCAGCAGGCTCAGCAGCAGCAGCAGCAGGCCCAGCAGCAATCGTCTGAGCAGCAGAAGCAGGATCTGGCGCAGAAGCAACAGGAGCTGGCCCAGAAGCAGCAGGATTTGGCGCAGCAGCAGCAACAGCAGGCGCAGAAGGAGAATCAGGAAGCGCAGCAGCAGATGGCGCAGCAGCAGCAATCGCAACAGCAGCAATCCCAGCAGGCGCAGCAACAAGCGCAAAAGCAGGCGCAACAGATGCAGCAGCAACAGCAGCAGGCGCAACAGCAACAGCAGCAGGCGCAGCAGCAGATGGCGCAGGCGCAGCAACAACAGCAACAGATGCAGCAGCAACAGCAACAGGCGCAGCAACAACAACAACAGCAGCAGCAGCAGCAACAACAGCAGCCGCAGAAGGATCAGTTGAACCTGTTGGATAACAAATTTGCCGCCAACAACAAGCCCGAGTCGGATTCGCTCTGGAAGGCGGCGTTCAGCGAACAAAACAAGCGGGGAATGATGCAGGGGATGACCGAAAAAGCCCCGGTGCAGTACGAGGAAATGGTGCAGAACTATTTCCAGAGCCTCTCTACGGCGGTCAACAACTGACCCGGGGGAGATTTTTACCAGCAATCCTAACGCGGAAGTGATGGAATGGCGGATAAGAAACCAGGTAAGTTGAGGTGTGGCGCATTGGGAGCTATTTTCTGTCTGCTGTTCGCCCTGTCTGCGGCGTGTCCGGCCGGCGAGAATTTCTTTGGCGTCGGCGAAGATGCGGAGGTCGTGACCTCCCCCGCTCTGGAAAAAAGCATCCGGCGGGGGTTGAGCTACCTCGCGTCGAAACAGAATCCGGACGGCTCCTGGACCAGCCAGTATGGCAAAAACGTCGGGGAGAACGCGCTGGCGTTGATGGCGTTCATGTCCATGGGCAACTTCCCCGGCGAGGGGGAGTACGGTCCCGTTTTAGCCAAGGGGCTGGACTGGATGATGGCGCAGTCTCAGACGAACGGGCTGATCCAGTACACCGGACAGACGCAGCAGGCTCCCGTGATGTACGGTCATGCGCTTGCGACGCTGATGCTCAGCGAAATCTGGGGGCAGACGCGGCGCAAGGAGGTGCGGGAGGTGTTGAGCCGGGCGGTGGACCTGATCGTCAAGGTGCAGGGGCCGCGGGGAGGGTGGAATTACCGCAGCATTCCGCAGGACGGCGACACCTCGGTCTGCGTGATGCAGATTCTCGCCTTGAAATCCGCGCAGGAAGCGGGCATCTTCGTTCCGGCCGACACCATTACCAAGGCGCTGCAACTGATCCGGACCCGGTATGACGCCAAGGGCGTCGGGTACGGCTATAACGACAATCACTTCACCCTTGATATGCCGGGTTCCTCCTCGGCCGGTGCGACGATCATGCTCATCACCGGCGACAAGGACGAGACCTATACCTTCAAACCCGTGCAACACCACATCGACATGATCAGCAAGGTCGGCGGTGGTCACAAAGAATACTTCTACTATTACACCGCCGTCAGCTCTTACGCTGCCGGCGAGGAGTATTTCCGCAAGTGCATGCAGAGCCTTGAACCCGCGCTTCTGAAATCCCAGAAAACCGACGGGAGTTGGGGCTCGGTCTGGCAGACGGGGTTTGCCATTCTGGCGGCTGCGATGCCGTACCGGTATCTGCCGGTCTATCAGCGATAGAGGGAACGATGACGATTTCGCTTTTGCCTCCATTCCGGTTGGCCGTGCTGGCGTTGCTGCTGCTGTGTGCGCAGGGGTACGCGGCAGAGGTCTTGCTGGGGGATAACACCCAGGTGCGCGGGACGCTGGCGGCGGCGGCGGGGAAGTTTACGCTGCAGGACGACAAGGGGGCGCGGGACGTGAGTGCTCCGGCGCTGGCTCTGTATGGCGGCGCGCCGCTTTCGGCTGAACCGGCGGAGTCGATCTGCCTCGGGGATGGTTCGGTGGTGGCGGGCGAGATTGCGGTGGGCAAGACGCCGGCGGAGTTCAACGTCCGCCGCGGGGGCGGTGAGTCGCTGGTGGTAAAGGCGGCGGATGTCATCGCTTTTGAGCTGAACCCGCTGGACAAGGGCATCAGTCCCGAGCGGGAGCTGGCCGTGCCGGGCATGATTATGACCAACGGCAAGGTCATGGTCTGCACCTACGAATGGATCTCCGCGATTGAGGTCGGCATCAAGACGGACGCCGGACGTCTGCGTCTGAGCCGCAAGAGCATTCACCGGGTTGTGCTGACGCCCGGTGCCCAGCCGATGCCGAATCTCGGCGAGGGGCGAGTGCTGGCGCTGACCACCGCCGGCGAGGCGGTGTACGGGGAGTTGCTGGCGCTCGGGGCGGAGGGGGTGCGGATCGGCAGCATTGCGGGCGAGCTCTCCTTTCCGCAGCCGTCGTTGTACGCATTGGTCTTTGGCGGAGCGGCGACGAAGTCGTTGATGTCGCTGAAGCCGACGAAGATTGTCACGAAGCCGTATCTGGACTATATCTGCGCTCCGGCTTTCGGTCGGCGGTATTCCGGCGATCTGCTGCGTGTGCGCGGGATTGTCTTTCCGGCTGGCATTTTGCTGCATTCCCGCACGGAGATCACCTACGCCTTGGATGGCGCGAGCAAGTTGTTCGCGGCCTTGATCGGGCTGGATGCGGCGCTTTCCAACTCGGGGACGGCGGTGTTCGAGGTCTGGTGCGACGGCAAGAAAGCGGCCACGCAGGCGATGGCCAGCCGGCAGGAGCCGGCGCTGTTGTCGGTAAATGCGGACAAGGTGAAGGAACTGACGCTGATTCTGGACTACGGTTCGGGAGGGAGTATCGGTGATCACGGCGTGTGGGGCGTGCCGGTTCTGTGCGGAAAATGACCATCGTCGTCATCCTGCGGTTTGCGGGTGGCTGGAAAAATGGACGATTGTAATGATGCGAGCCAAATTACGATTTCGTATCCTCTTCTCCCTGCTGGCGTTTTGCGGCTGCACGGGCGGGGCGTCGGCGTATGACTGGGATAAGTGGCTGAGCGACGTCTGGCTGAATTCCCCCTCGATCCGCATCTCGCGGCTGGGGTACAACGAGGCGGTGCGGGCGGTGGTGGAGAAGGCCCGCAAGGGACTGACGATCGGAACCTTTAAAAATCCGGTGTACGATCCGGGTACGGCGAGTTGCGCGGGCGGGCAGGTGAAGGTCGGCGCCGAACAGATCAAATTTGCGCCGCCGCCGAAGAACTGGAAGGACCTGAAGGATGACCGGATTGTCTGCAGTTGGCGTTTCAAGATGGATGCTCCGGATCTCTTGCGTTTGCGGTTCGGCCGCTGTCCGGTGGCGGTGTTCTTCAACGGCGAGCGTCTGACCAGCGGTACGCAGGGGCTGTGGGCGGCTCTGAGTCAGGGCGGGCAGGGGCTGGCGGCGGTC
>CAYWTJ010000055.1:0-2535 GCA_964460225.1 uncultured Planctomycetaceae bacterium
TTATCTGCGCGGCGAGTTGACCGAGGCGGAAGCCGAGGCCGTCTGCCGGCATTTGCAGGCATGTCCGGCCTGTCGCGCGGAATCGGAGGAGACCGGGCGCGTTCAGGAATTTTTGCGGCATTGCCTGCCCCGCCGGCAGGCTCCGGACGCTTTCCTTTCGCGTCTGCGCGCCCGCATGGACCGGGAGGGGGTCATCAACCCAACCGAGCGGGACACCGCAGCCGCATCTTCCCCCGTACGCCTGACGGACGGCGCGGCTTGCAGCCGGCGGCTCTTCGGCGAGCGGCGGACATTGCGCTCCCGGCTCTCCGCTGCCGTGCGTCGCAGCCCGTATCTGGCGGCATCGCTGGCGCTGCACGGCGCGGCGGCGGCGCTGGTGGTCGTGCTTCTGATCCGGTTGCAGTCCGCTCCCGAGCAGAAAATCGTCACCACCGGCCCGGCCGATCCAGCCACGACCTTCCAGATTCGAGAGATCAATGCCGCTTGGGTGGAGCGCCGGGACTGCCCGAAGGTGACCGTGCAGGGCGTGCAGGTGGCCGAAGGCGTACTGATCGACTGCCCGCAGTTGCTGACCGAGGGCGAACTGGCTCTGGTAGACAGCCCCGATCTGGCCTGTATCAAGGGATATCTGCCGGCAGCGGGCGCGGTGGGGCGCAAGGCGGTCGTGAAAGATGCGCGCGTGGTGATTCCGGCGGATCTGGCGCATAAGCGTCTGGGCAGCGACGCAACGGTCAGCGTGAAGGTACTGGAGTTGACCGACCGCGTGGAGTTCTGGGCGGAATCGCGCTGGAACGCCTTTGCCGGACAGCAGACCTCCGCCAACGCGGAGTTGCGGAACGGAACGCCGATGAGTGCGCAGCCGCCCGTACTGGTTGCGGAGAATGCGGATTTTCGCGCAATAACCACCCGAAGCAGCAACGCACGCACGAAAACGCTCTGATTGCGCGAAGGGAATTGCTCCGTCGACAGGATTTGCGATTCCCAACGCCTTGAAGGCCACAACCGTTTCTTCCTGAAACATGCCCGGCCTGTAGACCGGGCTTTTTCATGCCGCGCGTGAGCGGCCGCATGATGATCGCCAACACCAACCGCCGGAAAGCGACCAGCGTCGCATATTCCCCCGACTTACTGCAAGCGAGAAGCAGTGTCGGCGTCTCATGCTCCCACGGTTGCGCTGCCTCTCTGGTTGTGGCGAAAAACCCCGTCATCGTCGCATTCTCGCGCATCTGCAATTCCTTGCGGAATTATTTTAAAAATCAAGTTACGTCATTACAAAATCCACTACTAACCCTCCCGGAAGTCTATTGTTTTATTCCGGGAATTATGTACAATCGCCCTCACATTTCCGGGGAAGGAAAGTGTTCCACATGTGTCTGTGCAAGAGGACTCCGCGTGCCGGGGCACCGGTTCGACCGGTTTCCGTCCGGTCCATGTTGTGGCCGGCCGCTTCATGTCGGTTTTCCCTGCTGGAATTTCTCATTGTTTTCGCCGTAATTGCGGCTGGCGCAATCTGTGGCGGACAGTGGGTCGCCACCACGCAGGCGTCCGCCCTGAACCATGCCTGTGTCGGCAACCTGGGCGGCATCGGCAAAATGGTCGGACAGTACGAGGATGCCGCGATGTTCGGCAGCATCCCGCTGGCCGGCGCGCATACGGCCTATGTCAACAATGAAGCAACGCTGGACCCGTTTATCTGCGGCTGGAAAGCGGGCCTGCTCACGGATGCGACGGCGTTTACCTGCCCCGCCGGAGCGGGACCTTTTGTCTTCGGCGATCAGAACCGCGCAGCCGTGGCGCAACTGGCGCGGGGGCTCCAGCCAGCAGAGCGAATCTGCGCGAACGACGGATGCGCGGGCAATTACCTCTTCACCTGGCATTACCGCAAGGTGAGTGCGCCGAACCGGGTGATCGCCGCAGACGCGGCTGCGGCCGGATTCAGCCCCAACCACGGGGACCGTCCCGGCGCGTCCGCTCCAGCCCAGGCAGGCAGGGCGGCGGCACTGTTCCGCGACGGCCGGGCAACGCTGTGCGACCAAGGATATACCCTGCCCGGCGCGCAGGCGCGCTCCGCTCCGACACTGCGACCGGGAGAGAACTTCTGGGACAACGCCTTTGACCGCACTGTCGGAGCCGACAGCATCGGCTCGGCGATCGGACACTACGACGCACCCACCGGAACAGACGGGCCATAACTCCGCCCGAACGAGCGCAAAGCGCCGCGAGCCGACACACACGCCAGCACGGACGCCGGAGGCGTTCCGTGTGTCTCCCCCGACGGGAACGGCGTTTGCTCTAATGGACCGCATCCTGCTTCGCAGGGCGGAGAACAGGTGCCGAAACCGGAAATCCGGCGTCAGACGGCCGTAGGAAAATGCGGCAGTTGCCGGAAAATCAAACAAAGCCCCAGCGGCCGGAGGCGCGAACCGGCGAAGGGATGCGAGTAGCGATGTGAAATGGCTTGTTCCGGAGGGGGAAAGACGGGGAGGTAGGCCGCAATGTGGCGGTGCCCGGTTTCGCCGGTCGTATCAGGAACAG
>CAYWTJ010000056.1:0-70509 GCA_964460225.1 uncultured Planctomycetaceae bacterium
TCGCCCAAGCGTGATCAGTAATGTCATGACGGTGAATTTCATCAGCCATATTCTTCTCCCGATAGTCAACTACAACCGGAAGTTATATGGAATCACCACTCACAATGAAAGAAAAATCCATTCTCGTGACGACACGCTCTAAACCCAACCGCGTTTTAAACAAAATCAAAAATATCCGCCAGCCGCAAATCCCCTGAGGAAACAGCCAAAAACGCAGGCGATTCGTTTTCTTGGAATAAAGACTACAGTGCGTGTGTCGGATAGTCGATAGAATATGCTGTCGGGCAATGCAGTAAAATAGCTGCGTCGGCGTTTATCTTCCCCTGTTCTTCCCCCAAACGTCGACGCAGCCACTTTTTCTGCCACCATCCAGCCGCCCGCATCATCCACCCACGCATGCCATAATTCAGGTTGTCGAGGGCTGAACGCCCCAGCAGCCCCTCGTGTTTATTCACGCCCCCTCAAGTTCTGCTCACAGCACTATCGGCACCAAATGAAGGAACATGGCTTTTTTCCTGACAGACATATTTGTTGAACGTTTTGGGCCTTGTCAGCGTTTCTATTTGTGCGGGCGGCTTTGCTTCCGGCTGTTCTGCGGTATCCAACACTCACCCCTGACGTATACGGGTTTGTCGTCATATTGTGAGGCTGTCCCGCATGTAGGCAAATGAACTGAGAATGACTTTACTTACGTCCCAAAATACAGAACAAAGCCTCTACCACGGTATTTTCATTCGGTGTCGCTTCGAAAAGGCGTCTGCAATCCGGCAAGGTTTTTCGAAGCGAGAAAGGACATCGCACATGGCATATTGATACATTATTGCAGGTCTGATGCATATGCACCATCACTCCATCCGAACACCTGTTTTCGGACAGAAGGACTGTTGCTGTTTTTCCAATCCGCCCGTAATATCACCATTTCAAACGAGTCCATCCCTCCAAGAAAATGTTTCTAATATTTTTTGAAATACTTCGCAATGATACATTATTTGTTAAATGGATTATCGCGAATTCGGAAAGAGTATCTTAAGGGATTCTTGTGGGTGATGCTGTGCTTTCGGGACGGAGGGATCACATGGACAGTCTGCTGCTTTTCGGGCGGGATTCTAGGGCACTGCGCATGCTTGATCTCTAGTACAACGGGATCTCCTGGGTCTTCCAATGGTGGAGCGCCAAGAATCAGCAAGGAGAACGAATCGTCGTGCCGGGACTTGTCCTGAAAATGCTGGATCTTTGCGATCTGGGGCAAAGTCCGGAAGAGCTTCTCTCGAGGTTCATCGCCGGCGACCGGGAACAGCCAAGCGCAAAAATCCATTACCGATGTCGGGGCGGGAGCCGGGGCGCAATCCCGCGCCGCTGACACGCACCTCATCTTGCGCCCGCACGAGATGCCGAACGTGGCCGTACTCGAAGCTGCTGTCCGCTCCTGGCCGCCGCGTCCGCCGATGTGTCTGCGCTGGGAGTTCCCGCTCTGGTATCCGGCGGGCGAACTGGACCCAACCGCCTTGCAAGGCATGCAACAGGCAACAAAGCATTCGCGGCATACATGGTCGGTTGAGGAATTCGTGGCGAAATGCATCTTGCCGGTCGATCCGTGTTCGCAGAAGAAGGCGATCTATGAAGCCAAGCAATTCGGGCTATCGGAACGGAAAGCCCGCTCACTAATTGATCTCGCTCAGAGTGAAGGGCTGCTGCTCAAGGAACAGGACGGGGCAATTTCGCATCTGGTGGCAGTGCGACCGGGCATTTCCGGAGGCAAGGCGCAGCTGATCGCGGCTTATCTGGAAAACCGGCCAGACATCGGCACGCAGGAATTAGCCGATCAGTTTCAAGTTTCGAAGCGTTACATTTTGCAGATCAAATCTATACTGCAAGGGGGTGAACTGGAATCTGAAAATGCGTGAAGTCAGTTCACCATCAAAGGGCATTTTAGTTCACCCCTCGCTCATTATAACACCAATAGAATAATCGAATTGTAAAAAGCAACGGTGTCGCGGCGTGACGCAGCCGCGTGACGCGTCACGCGAAGCGTCACGAGTTCACCCCCTGCTGGTTTTATAACCTGTTGAAAGTACGTGAGATAAACCACATCGGGGGGTGAACTAAAGTGTGAACTGCGCACACCCTATCCCTACGGGATACAAGGGGCGTGTAAAAACGCCCCCTTGATACCCCGAAAGAGTAGGGGCTGCGGTGTGCCCGATCTACTCTGCGGAAATTTTGTCGAGGAGGTTCCATGGAAGCATCAGCTTCATTGGATGCCCCGGTAATTCAGAGAAATCATATTTCTGATAAAAGGACTTGGCCGTCTTGTTGAGGCAATCGAGAATTACTGCGATGAAAGGAATTCGCAGACCGGTGTCGTGGCAATCCTTCAACGCCTGAGCCAGAAGCTTTTCACCCAGACCTTGTTTTTGATAAGCCTTGTCGATACCGAGCCACGCGAGGGTGATGATCGGCATCATCGTGCTTGGCATTTTCCGCGACAGCTCGTGGGGGAGTTCGTCAAAATGAACCTGCCCCATGGCTAGCGTATAATAACCCGCTATTTTGTCTGAAGTATCAAGAAGGACGCGCGTCACCGAAAGATGCTTGCTCTGCGCTTGTCTGGCGTGTGACTTCAGCCATTCATCCACCTCGTGTTCGCCAGAATTGAAGGCGCTGCGGTTATGTGACTTTTGCAGTTGGGCAATCGAAAAGCCTTCTGGAAAAACAACAGGCATCGTTACTTGCCTTTCATGAGTGCGCCAAGCTTATTTTGCGCTTTCGTCGGTTTGGCGGGGGCACTTAATGCTTTCCAGAACTTTTCCTGCTCGGACGAAGTCAAATGCAGTACCTGTTGCTTCGCTTCAAGCACCTCTTTTTGAGCCGCAGGCACGAGAACGAGCCGGATGTAATCCGACAAACCAACACGGCGTAGCCGTGCTGCTTCCTCGATCAGATTCTTGCTCTCCGGGTCAAGCCTGGCCTGTAACGTAGATTGTGCCGTCATTTTCATTCTCCTCGCTTACTACTTGAATTGTACTGCATACTGCATGCAAGTCAAGAATATTAGACGATATCACAATCATCCTCCCTGACTCCATGCAGGATGAAAAAAGCACGTCCCCGACCAAGGTATTCATAAAAGAACGTCTAACTATGAGGCCAACGGAAGGAGCATTTGTGATGTGGAACGCCACCAACCGGCGGAACTTGTCGATGCGGATCACGAACGGGGAGTTGCAGGCTTTGGATAGTGGAGGATTTCAGTTTTCACACGGAGGCGAAGTACGCGGAAGCAGCTAGGAAGCCAATCGCTTCCTAGTTCAAACCCGGTAAAAAATATTTACTTGGGCGAGATCACATGAAGCCTGGGGAAATAAGTCCGGTACCGGCTGGCGTCGCGGGTGACCAGCGTCATCCGCTCCACCGCCGCATGCGCACCGATGAAGAAGTCCGGCAGCGTTGAGTTTTTCGTTCCGCCGCGCTTACGGTATTCCACGAAGCACTTGCCCGCGAGGAACGCGGCTTCATACGGCAGCGGCAATCGTTCAAAGATATCTTCCGGCAGGACCTCGTTCAGTTCTTCAATGCGGGCGAAGCGGATCGACACCTCGGCATAAATAACCGGGTTGATGCAGAGGTCGTCCTTGTCGGCGTGCTCGCGCAAAACGTTTGATGACCAGCCGAACCACTGCGGGTCTTCGGTCATCACATCCAGCAGCACATTCGAATCGACCAGCACCCGGCTCATTCTTCGCCTCTCGTCAGAGCCATGATCTCTTCGGTGCTCATCTGCACCGTTCCCTCGCCGCGCAGCCGCGCAATCAGCTGATCGCCGCTCTTATGTCCGCCAGTCTGTTTGCGGATGAAGACCCGACCGCGTTCATAGATGAACTCGACCTCGCTATCCGGCAGCAGCCCGGCCTTCTGCCGGATCTCGGCCGGAATCGTGACCTGTCCTTTGGATGTAATGCGCATGGCTGCCTCCTACAGAAGTAATACCGATTCTTACTTATTCTTACTTCGTAATACTTCGATTGTCAAGCTATCTCCTTATTATTACTGGCGATATGTGATAATCACATACGGTTTCCGTTGTCATTCACCCGCAACCAAACACATAGGTTCATCCTACGTAACGACTTGCAAGGCGGACGGGAAGTAGCCCCCACCTGAGACTTTGTTTCTGTACCCGAAAAAAAATTAGCGTCTTGCGGCACAAGGACTTGCAGATATTCCGCAACCCCGTTTTTTCGGCCTTTTTACGCACCCGTTTGCGCGGTGTTGCGCAGGACTTCCAGGTACGTTGGCGCTCGATTTGCGCCGTTGACGCGGACGGGCGGAAGCCCTGCACCAGCCGCTTCCCGGCCTGATTTCACCCCCATCGCAGTACGTTCATCATCACATTTTACAAGGAGGCTTATCATGGGCAGCACGGCAAGGCAGCTTATTATCGAAGAGGAGTTTCGCGACCTGATACCGCCGCTGACGGCGGAAGAGCGCGAAGGGCTGGAGGCGGATATCCTGCGCGACGGGTGCCTGACGCCGCTTCTGGTCTGGCGCGGGGAAAGCGGGGATGTGCTTCTCGACGGACATAATCGCCGGGAAATTTGCGCGGCGCATGACTTCCCGTATGAGACGGAGCCAGTGCCGGGGATTGAGAGCCGCGACGATGCCAAACGTTGGATTATCGACCACCAGAGACATCGGAGAAATCTCAATGAAGCCCAACGTGCCATGCTGGCCGGATTGCTTGCCACGATTGCTCGCGGTGGAGACCGGGGCAAGGCGGCGAATGAACGGGAAAACCGGATGGCCCATCGGATTGATCTTCTGGAGACAGATATAGGGAACATCGTTCAAGTGCGGAACCGGATGATAGGGGCGCTCAGTGATACCCATGAACGCCATCTTGGGACCGCATTGGCCACACTGACCGAAAAATTCAGCAAGTGCGTCGAGACTCCGTTGTTGGTAATCCTTCAATGTCAGCATGCGGCCCCCCCCTCGTTTGAAAATACTTCCGCGACACGATTGACGGGTAATGCCAACTTCCGGGCTAAGAAATTATCGGGAAGGCGAACCCATGTTATCGCGCCAGCGGGATGGTCATACGGTTTCGGATTCTTCAGCACTCTGACATTATCCAATACCCACGCATAAGCACGTTCATAATTCAATGAGCGCAATACAGATTCAACCTGCGCGATTCCAGTCTTGTCTTCCGTATTTGAGAACTCATCGGGACGGAATGGCCCCAACACATTAATAAGATCGCAAACGCCGCAGATTTCACCAGACCCACTCTTGATCAGGGCAATTTCACCACGGATGTTGGTAGCGCGACTCCGCAGTTCCCATATTTTGGAACCTGACAAAATAAGGTCGACAAACTCCGGTTTTATAATAAGTCCATTCATATTAATGCGTCCTCTTCCTGGATGCGTTGTTGAATTATTGCGATGGCTGCGGCGTTGAGGCTGTGGATGGATTGCGGCTGACCCAATAACCCGCCGCACTTGAGCAATTCATCGAGTTTTATGGATTCATCAAAAAAGCGAATCATGCGGAACTTAATGGCGAGCACTTCTTGATCGCACAACTCGGTAATCTGTGCGTACGAGAAAACCGTTCGCAAACCGGCGAAAGCCGCAATGTCATGCGGTGATTCACTTCGATAAACGTCTTCAATGATACCGAGGGCGGTTATTCCTTTATAGTCTTCGGATCGATAAAAAGCGATATTGTCACCACGCCGCAATTGGGTAATGCGGGAGTGGGAGAGATAGATCTTCTTGATGCTGTTGCCGCAAGGCACTCTGGGATCGAACAGACGGCCCTGTTTTTCGAACTCAGGGAACAACATTCGGTGCCACTGCGGCTGAATTGGAATGATATAGGTGTTATTCCCCTCAAACTTGGTGACAAAAGGTCCGTAGGCCACATAAAAATCAAAGGAATCCATGCCGGAGATTACTTCGGCAGAAGGAATCATCTGCTTGCACATAATTGATTCGGCTTTGTTCTTTTTTTCGGTCAGCATGGAAAAACCGAATGATTCTGCGAAATTCACGAGACGTGCCTGCTTCTCAGCGAAGGCGGTGAAATAGACGAAGTGGTAACGGTTTTTGAGCGCATAGTCGAATACCGTTTTGAGGAGAAGCTCACCAAACAGCGAACCCTCCTCGGCAACCTTAAACGTACACAGCTTCAAGGTTTTGCCACTCGGCCCGCACTCGACCACATCCTCTTGCTTCATGATGCAGATTGCCGCAAGAGCATCAGACTCATCGCTTTTAATGATATAAACGTCCCGTTGCTCGCGCTGACACTTAATAAACCAGTTATCGAACCCGGAATAGTCCTCCCGCAAAGACTGGAAAATCGGATCCGCGAGGGATATCTCATGCGCCTTTACCCGCTTAACGAGCGGCAGAGGCGGAATATCCTTATCAAACAGCGTTGACACAAGGTTCAACGCATCCGCCAAATTTAGAACGCGGGGGGAGAGACCCAGGCGTCCTGCCTTCCGGTGAATCCCCTTATCCTCGGTTACCAGAAAATCAACGGCGTTACCTGCCACCGCCGCGAGCAAGTGATTATCCACCCATGCGTTCGAACGCGCTTCAGGAGTGCCAACCGCCTCCTCGGGAAGGTTTACGGGGGCTGGCGGATTGGGGAGCGGGTTGTATCGCTGAACCGCAGCGCGAAACTGCCTGGCTCTATCCTTGTCTGAATCTCGATCAATATCGTGGTCGATTACTGGGTGATAATACAGACGGCATTGAGCGTTCGCCGCATGGCGGCAAAAAGCTACCGCATGCCCCGCATTAACGGGAACACCATCACCCACCGTAGGTTCGCTGGGGATGATGATGTTCGTATCGACGAGAATCGTCAGCGGGCCAGCCATATTCAACCAACCTTGATTTCGTAAGGGACCTGCTTGAATACGATGTTCTCACGGCGCAGCCGCGCCGCGCCAAGCCGGCAGCCTTCGCCATAGATGACTTTTGGGCCATCGTGCACTGGCAAATCGGCCAGTATAGAGCCGGTCAGGACATTGCCGCCATTGATTGCCTTATCGCCAAGAATGCCGTTGTATAAAAGGTAAGATTCAATTCCTTTTTCGAGGCCATACAATTTAGCTTTCGCAACGTCTGATGCATAGACCAAAACATATTCATGATCTATTGAAAGAGGCATTTCGCGCATCGCGGAAGAACTTCTTCTTTTCCAGACCAGTGTTCCAAGGGCATTCCTATACCCAAAGATCTCATCCATGAGCAAGCGCAAATGCCCCACTTCGTTCTCATCTATGCTAACGAAGATAACCCCATCCGAGCGCAAGAACTGACGCAGCAGTTGGAGGCGTGGATAAAACATACAGAGCCATTTATCGTGTCGTGAAAGGTCATCCATTTCACGACCTGTAATTCCCCCTAACCATTTACGGATTTCGGGACTATTGACCGCATCATTATAAACCCAACTTTCATCACCGGTGTTATAAGGTGGATCGATGTAGATGCATTTCACCTGACCGGCGTAATAGGGTAGCAGCGCCTTAAGGGCGAGAAGATTATCGCCCTGCACGAGCAGGTTGCCGCTGCCGGGGTCGCCCACAGACAGACTTGAGTCGCACTTTAGAAGGTGGAACGGCACCTCGCGATGATGATTCAATACGGCCTTTTTGCCGATCCAGTCCAGTGTTGGCATTCCGCTCTTTTCCTCTCGTCCAGTAATACTTGCCGCTAGTTCTCCTCAAAACTCTTCTGAATGAAGGGCTTTGCTTTTTCCAAATCTCCAAGATTGCGAATAATCAGCTCCAGATCTCCGGTGCCGTGGTGTCCGACATCCGCGACATCTCGCGAAAAGCCGTCCTCCAGTTTGACGCTCTTGGGATCAATACTAATCCACATGGTAATTGTCCCCTTCTGTGGATGAATACTGAGTGTCGCAAAATTTTTCATTCGCCGGAACGCGATATAATACTTGAGAACATGCTCCTGCACATCGTCGTCCATATCTGTCATGTAATCCCGGATCGCCTCGTAAAGCGCTTTCAATTCATCGCTGGATTTATCGAGGTATTCCTCTTGGGTTGCGTACTGTTTCGGCTCTTTGGGCGATGCTTCGGCGTTATCGCCCTCAGAGTAATGCGCGGTTACGACATTGACGAGATCGAGAACAAGGAGGTCCTCACCGAAGCGGACATACCGCAAGAGTTCAATATTCCGGTTCATCTGCTGAACCGCGTGGGCATCGTACCGCGAGAAGCTTTCCGCAATACACAGAAGCCGGGGTGCCGACCAATCAATGCCATCTGCGACATCCTGCCCGAACTTCTTCAGGACAAGCATCGCAAATTCAGCCTTATGGTCCAACAACCAATCAAGATAGAACAGCCCTTGATTGATGATATTTGCATTGCTGCTACGCTTGTACTCGATGATGACCGGACAGCTGTTCTCATCAAGGCCAATGGTGTCGATGCGCCCGGCATGAGTCTTGCCGGTATCATACTCCGACGCAACAAGCCGGACGCGAAGAAACGCTTCCAGATGCTTTTCCAGCAGAGTCTGGAGATTCTTCTCATAGGGGAAGGCCTTGCCGTCAAGCTCCTCGACCTTGTCGTTTCCTATGCGGAATAATTTAATATCGCTCATGCCACCCCCTCAATCTGCTCGTCCGTTACACCTCTGCGAATCGGCCAGAACAGTAACGCTTTATTCATCCGACAGAAGCCGCATCACCATTTCACCTATACAGATGTGTGGCATAGATTCCTTTACTATATTTATCGTTTATTATCCGGACCTGTCAAGGCGAAATAGCCGACCATACAAGAACTTACATGCTCAGCGCAAACACCATGGTCGTTTATAAAAGCATAGTGTACGAAGCACCCGCTTAGTTTGCAATACGGACCGCCCCCTCCCGCCTGTCTCCAGGAAAAGCTTATTTGAACCTTTCTGATTGCGTTGCCTTGAATCCTGTAAGTTTCGCTCGAATAGAGAACTTAAAACTGGCTCCGACCGGGGCATGGTTGGAGACGGTTTTTGGAGAAACGGAGAGGAAAATAGGAGATTTGGGTGGTTCTCCGGGCGTATTAGAGGCGGGTGGTGGGCGGCGATACGTTTGGTGTATAGTGGGCGGGTGAGCGCAAAACCCTTTGTGGCATATAGATATAAAGAAAAGCCCCTGACGGCAGTCAGGGGCTAAGTTCTTAGTGGAGAATGACTTCCACTTAAATACTTGGTGGTGCAAGCGGGCGCGGAAGCAGAAACTCTCCGAGCGTTGCCAAAAAAACCACGAACCGGCGCTCACTATAACACACGGATGGAATTCGGGTTACAGCCCTGAAAATCAGATCGCACAACGCGCTACTCAAACCACCGTCCAGACGAACATTTCTCTGATTTTCAAAGTGTTGCCAAGAGAGCGGAGTTCAAATCCAGCTTGATAGTAAACAGCACCTCAAAACGAACCACCAGTAACGCATCAAACTCTCAAAAACCTTGTCGACTCCGCCCGCCTCTTCAGCAGATGATTTCATCCCGTCTTTCAGAACGCACAGTTTTCAGTAGAATCCCACCCTCCACGAGGGGTACAGA
Organism: uncultured Planctomycetaceae bacterium; assembly: GCA_964460225.1. Lineage (GTDB taxonomy): Bacteria > Planctomycetota > SZUA-567 > SZUA-567 > SZUA-567 > CAYWTJ01. Next base: position 9,603 of record CAYWTJ010000056.1, read on the forward strand.
AATTCTGCGCAGGACGTAACTATCGGTAAATCAACACCTTTTCAGAAACGGACAAAAACAGGAATCATACTATGTTCTTGCCATCCCTTGTCGTCGGACTGCTACTTGGAACCATCGTTCCGGCGTTCCGCGATGCCACGATCCGGTTTTTGATCAAGCAGATTGAAATCCTGCTGCGCATCTTGGCTGACCATGGCATACACGCCATCGTCTGTAAGCCGGAAGAACGCCTTGCACTGCTCGCCATTGGCCAAGAAATGGATCACCGGACCAAGGCCGTTTTCAAGATCAATTCATGGTCAACGGTGAAGCGGATGTGCCGCCGAGTGAAGTTCCGCTCGTGAAGCCGGAAGCGCTGAAGCTGATCGAGGACTGCGACCGTGTGGTGGTGCAATTCTCCGGCGGCAAGGATTCGACGGTATCGTTAAACTGGGCGCGCGGGGTCTGCGAAAAGTTTAACAAGCAGCTTGAGTGCGTCTTCATTGAAACTGGGGCAGAGTTTCCTGACATCACGAGTCACATCATTCGCGTCTGCGAGAAATGGAACGTCAAGCTGATCCTGCTGCACCCGAATCCGGCCTTCGCGGCTGCAACGGCAAACCGCCTACCCGCCGGATTTTGAATATTCATTTTTGAAAATGTAACCTCATGGTTGCGGAAATTCAATGAAAATCAGGGCTATTTCCTTTCTGCGAGCGTAAATTTCGCGCACAAATTTGCACAAACCGCTTTTTACAATCCCGGTGTACCAGTTGTACCACCCTGCAAATAGTCCTCCGTTAGTGCGCCCCGCGCCGTTAGGAGCCTCCCATGTCAGAAGGAAAACTCAATCCCCTGCGGCTGTCGGTCGCCGATGCGACACTGCTCTTATCAAAAGCGGGCGGGCAGCCGGTCAGCGAGGAACAGGTGCGTGAGGCCGTCGCCGCTGTCGTGCCGCAACACCAACGAACTCAACCAGCCTGCGTATCTTTCAGATCAGATCCATCAGCCCGTACCGAGTCAATATCATCGACCGGGATGCCGGCAGCAACTCGCCGCATCACCTCATATGCCTCATCAAGACCGAGCCGAAATTCTGCGGTATCATCTGAAACGCGCTTGTGCCATTCCTCCGATAGGAGAGCGTCATTCCTTGAGCGCACCAGTGCTTCATACTCCAGAATCGTCCGCACGTATTCCAGAACACAGCGGTCGTGTTCTGCGGGTTGACTTTGCGATGACGAAATCGGAATGCACTGAGGTGCGCGAGGAGCACCCGCCGTACGGCCGGCGGGCGCTGGAGACGGCTTAGAGCGTATGCCAGTCAATATATAGACAACATCCCCACCCTTTTCCGCAATTACGGCTAAAAGATCGTTTGGAATGTTCGCTCCCGCCTCATAACGACGGTATTTACTATCCTCGACCCCGAGAAATCTAGACCGAGCCGCAGGGGAATCGGAAGAACTTCCGATTCTTTTTATTTCTTCTGAAAGCCTACAACCTCTTTTTTTGTCGGCGTTTGCGCCTACCGGAGCTGCACACATAGTAAATACTTCTAATTTTAGACTTGGATAAGAAGTTCTTCCAAATATACTCCCCATCATCGACCAACCGAGGCCGGAGACTGAAGGGTTTTCTGCGATTCCGAAAACTTCGGTCGTATTCAGCCACAGGGGAGGAACAACATGCTCTCGAAAAAATTCCTGAAGCAGGCAAAGAAGTTCAAGACCGCCTGCGAGAAAGAAGCGACGCGACTCCTTGCGGAAGGGAAAGCAGAGGCCGCAAGTACCGTTCTGGACGCTTCGGTCAACCCTGCCGGAATAGAGCGAAGGGCAAAATACAGGATGGGCAGGACGGAGGAATAATTACTTCAAGAGCGGTTTAGGAGCTTTTTAACCGACTCAAGAAGTTCTTCTATCTGTTCTGCAATGTTATTGATCTTCTCTTCGATTCCGTCAAGACGGCCTTGAATCTCTTCTTCCGGTGTTGTCTTTCTCGCCACTGTGTATCCTCCATAAAAAAGTAGCGCATCATCGATCATTGCGGTGTAGAGCAGCGGTAGCTCGGCAGGCCCATAATCTGCAGGCCGCCGGTTCGAATCCGGCCACCGCTACCACATAAAAAAACACCCCTTGCGCTCGGCGGCCTCGAAACGCCAGCGCCATCATCGGGGTTCTCGGTTTGGTCCTACCGGCCCTCTTCCCGCCGGAGTTCCAACGGCCGAACGCGTTCGAGGCGCGTTCGGCCTTCTTTTTTCTCAATGAAACTGTACCACAGATTTTATCTTGCCGTCAAGGAGTTTCCCATGTCTGCAACCTCAACCCAGACCGAATCGCAAACAGAGAGCCAGCCAGCGCACGAGGACCCGCGCCGCCTATGGCTGCGTTACGATGAGGCCGTTGAGTGGTTTTTCGTGGTGACCGGCCGGCGGCTCGCCAGAAAGACCCTGATCGATTATGCCTGTCGCGGATTTTTCGAGACATCGCCGTTTTTTCGGGATGCCCCGGTCAGTCGCGTTTCATTTTACAATTGGATGCGTACCGGCGGAAAGCGCAGCGAGGAGGCGATCAAGGCAGCAGCCGCTCGCCGCGCTGGTAAGCGCAAAAAACGGGAGGAGTCCAATGCCAGTTGAGATTTGCGCGGATTGCCGGAAGCCGGTTGAGGGGCCGGGGCGGTATGTGGTCGGAGGCGTGATCTACTGCCAGGAGTGCGGAAGCCGGCGATACGGCGGGTACATTCGGCAACTACAGCGCAGGGGAATCCAATGTGCGTCTGGGAGGCGGTGAGGCTGTTTATCGGGCTGGCGCAGGCGGTGATTGCCGGGATCGTGATCGGCGCGCTGGCGGTGTTGGTCGCAATAATTTTTTGATGCGCGGGTCGCCGCGCTGGAATGGGAGGCCAGTCATGGCAACAGTTGCATTTCGGGAGGTTCCGGAGCTGCACCAGCACCCGGCGGACATCGTAGTCGCCGGAGTGATTTGCGGGCGCGTGGTGCAGACGTTGACGGATGGGTATCGCGCCGATTTGGTGCTCCACACCGCAAACGGAGAGGAACGCATGTCGGGCTATGGCGCTGGTCGCATGTCGGCATACATCGATGCGCGCCGGCGTTTGCGCGAGGAGGCGCAGTCGGTGCTGGACACCCTCGACGCGACCGAGGACGCCGCGCCGGCCTATGGAGCCGCGTTTGCCCAGGATCAACCCGTCGTGTCGCCGGCTATTGCATCTGACGAAACGCAGGGTTCTGCGGCGGAATGGGGCGCGGAGTACTGCGCTCTGCTCTCCAGGCTCAACCTCGATGCGGAGAGTGATCGGTGGATCAACTGGGATGCGGTGTACACGGCGGGGCGTCCGGATGAGTGGGACCGCATCGAGGAGGCGCTGGAGGAGATTGAGCGCGAGGCGGCGTCCAAACAGCAAGATGCGCTGCTCGCAGATCAGAGCTGGGAGCGTTTGCGCCAACGGATGGTTGGGGTGGACACTCCGGAGGAAAACCCCTGTGCGCATTTACAGCGGCGTCCGCTCAATCCCGTTGCTCCGAGTCAACGGAGGTATGGCGCCCGGCAACACCGGGAGACGAAGGATCTATAGTTACAACATCAGGAACGCACTCCACGGATTCAGGTGAGAGTTAGGCCCTGCGCAGAATTTCTGTACTCCTCGTGGATGGTGGGATTCTACAGAAATCCGTGAGTTCTGAAAGACGGGATGAAATCATCTGCTGAAGAGACGGCCGGATCGACAGGGTTTTGATCGTTTGATGCGTTACCGGTAGTTCGTTTTGAGGGTTTGTTTGCTACCAAGCTGGATTCGAACTCCGCTCTCTTGGCAACACTTTGAAAATCAAAGAAATGTTCGTCTGGACGGTAGTTTGAATAGCGCGTGGTGCGATCTGTTTTCAACGTTGTAACCCGAATCCCATCAGTGTGTTATCGTGATCGTTGGTTCGTGGTTTTTCTGGCAACTCTCGGAGAGTTTCTGCTTACGCGCCTGCTTGCACCGCCATTTGAAAACCCAGGAGTTTTCTCCCGATGAAAATTTGCCCGCCGGGAATCCCCGACGGGCGTTTTTGTTTTTACGCATATCTATATGCCGTATCGGTTTTCTGTGAAATATATTATGGTTGGGAATGAACTTGTAATTTGGTTGAGGGCAACATGAGAACTGTTTTTTGCAACAAATAGGCGCAAATACACCAGCTATTTGACATGGTTTTTGAGGTGCTTCCGGGCGTTTCTGGGACGGCGGCCATTTCCGTAATCACGAATCCGGCGCGGATCAGGAGAGGTCCTGCAACATTTCGCGCAGCATCTCCACCGGCAAGCCGACCACGTTCGACACGCTGCCGCGCGCCCCGGCCACAAACTGCCCCCCCCGGCCCTGAATCGCATACGCCCCGGCCTTGTCCGCCGGTTCGCCGCTGGCAACGTATTCGGCAATCTCGGAATCGGTCAACTGCCGCATCCTCACCGCCGTCAGATCGCTGCCGTCCATGAACTGTCCCGTCGCCTTGTCGATCACCGACACTGCGGTAATCACCTGATGTTCCCGCCCAGCCAGACTGCGCAGCATCCGCTTGGCATCCTCGGGATCGGTTGGTTTACCGAGAATCTCACCGTCGCGAACCACAATCGTATCGGCGGCGATGATTACCGCATCCGCCGGAGCATCGGCCGCAACTCGTTCGGCCTTGCGGCGCGCCAGCCGCTCCGCCATCTCCCGCGCCGGAACTCCGGGCACCGGCGTCTCATCGACATCCGCCACCTGCACAGTGAAACTCAGCCCCAACTCCTCGAGCAGAATCCGCCGCCGGGGGGAGCCGCTGGCAAGGATGATCTTGCGCGCGCCCACCGGAACCACCCGCCGCACCACCGTCTGGGCGATCACATCCCCCACCCGCTGCCGGCGGCGCGTCATCGTCACGGCAATCAGCGCCACCAGATACCAGATCATCGCACCGGCAAACATCACCGGGAAAAAATCGATCGCCCGCAGCAGATTGCGCACCAGCACCTGCACAAAGGTCGGCCGCCCGCCCTCGACCGCACGCACCCGCAGCCGCAGCAGCCACTTGCCGAAGGTCTGACCACACAGCGCCTCCGCGGCGGTGCTGTAAACGATCAGGCCGCCCAGCAACAGCAGGTACGCGACGACACCCTGCCCCTGAAATACGCCCTGCGAAAAGCCCTCTACCGAGCCGACATAAAAAATCGGCAGCGGTGAAACCAGGAGCATATCCACCAGCATCGCCACCGCACGATCCACCGGCGATGCGGAACGCTCAATGTCAATCACCGATGCGACTGTCCCTTGCGCAATTTGCTCGCCGGCAGCCTTGCGCCGCGCCATCTCCGCCAGCAACCGGCCGCGCATCACGCGCAGAATCAGCAGCGAAAGCACAAACACCGTCACCGGAATCACCCACACCGGAAGACCGGCCTGCGTCTGTGTTCCCGGCAGCGGCAAACGCAGCCAGCCGGGTTCGGCCGGCCGGATGGTCGTGTACGCCTCCATCCCCGCGTTGCCGATGCGGACCACGAAGGCGCGCTCCCCGCCGGCGGCGACGGTCAGCGACTGGGCTGGCTGCCAACGGTCATGCTGAAACTGCTGCACCGGCGCGCATGCCCGCCAGCCGCCGGCACGGTCATAAAACGAGGCCGTCCCCTGTTGCGGCTCGCCCTCGCGGTTGCCCGGCTCCTGCAGCAGCAGCACGCCGTCCTGATAGGAACTCACCGCAAGTACACCACTCGCCAACGGCCCCGTCGGCGCGGGCAGCCACTGCCAGCCAAGTTCACCGGCCGTCCGCGTCAGCAGCGCAGCCTTTACCCCCGGCTCGACCTCGTCGCGCAACAACGAACGCATGAATATCGCCGGCTCTCCGCCCAGCAAGGTCAGTTCCGCCATCGCCACCGGCGTCAACTGCGGCAGCGGCGGGCCGTATGCCTCCCAACCCTCCGCCGGAACGGGCGCACCATCGCCGGTCCACCCTGTCCCGGCATCCGCTACCATCGTGCCGGGCTTGATGGAAGGCTCCTCTTCAGGTTGCGAACCGGGATTCTGCGGCTGAGTGCCCGCCGGAGTTTTTCGTCCCGGCTCCGGAACGACGGGGCGGACCTTCGCTTTCTGACTCCCGGCGTAGCGGTAAACTCGCAACTGCCCGGCGTCGGCTTGCAGCGCGTATAGAGCGGTCGACGTGCCAACCGCATTCAGAAACCGCAGCCGGTTCTCGCCATCGGCCACCGGCAGAAGACGCTGCTTCCCCTGTCGCATCAGCGTACCGTCGCGGAATACCAGCAGAAAATCGTTGTCAACGCCGACGATCCCCGCCAACAGTCCGCGATATTCGCCCAACTCCTCGGCCACCACATGCTGCACCGGCTCGCGGGCCGGGCGCTGACTGATGGCGCGATCCTGAGTCCCGCCCTCTGCGGCCGCTGGTATTCCCCCCTCGGGTTTCGGCTCGGCAACCTTTCCGCTATCGTCCGCCAGCGCGAACGAAATCAGCCGGACCGCATCCGGCTGTCCCAGCGGGGTGAAGGTGCTAACCGCCAGCAACCCGCGCGAACCGTTCCACGCCAGACGAGTATCGCCGTCCACCGTCGTCGTGCAGCCGCCAAGGAGAAGCAGCGGCAGCAACCAGAGCAGGCAACGCCGGCTCACATACTCCCGCAGAAAAAACCGGCCCGCCGGCCGGGTGCATCGGAATTCGCGCATACCGGGTCCACCTGTTCATCGCGCCAAGCCGCGCATCATTCCGCAGCAACAGCGCCGGCACCACATAAAAAGGGCGAAAACCGTCGCCCGATCTTTATGCATCGGAAAACAAAGCCAGAATCTCTTCCGGACGGGCGACCAGATGCCGCGCGCCGTTTTCACGCAACTCCTGTTCGCTGCGATACCCCCAGAGCGCCCCGCAGGCGACCATTCCCGCCCGGACGGCGGTCTGCATGTCCACGCAACTGTCACCGACATACAAGAACTCCGCCACGGGAAGCCCCATCTCGCGCGCCGCCAGCAACGCGCCCGCGGGATCGGGCTTGCGCGCCACCCCCTCGCGCTGCCCGCGAAAATTCTCAAATCCGGTATCCGGAAAAAAGTGCCGCTGAATGGCGCTCATGTACCGGTCGGGTTTGTTGGAAAGCACCCCCAGCCGCACCCCACGCGCCCGCAACCCCGCCAGCAGCGCATCAATCCCATCGAACACCCGCGTCGCCACGGCCCAGTTCTGCGCATAGTCCGCCGAGAAGAGGTGCAAGAGCCGCTCGATCTGTTCCGGCCTGCGCTCATCATCCGGCAGCGCCCGTTCGCAGAGCAGCCGTGCACCATCCCCGACGAGGTGACAACATGCTTGCCGCGAATGCTGGGGCAGCCCCAGTTGCGCAAGCGCACGATTGAGCGCCGCCGCCAGATCAACCAGCGTGTCCAGCAGCGTACCGTCCAGATCGAAAAGCACCGCCCGTATCCGCATTGCCCAACCTTTCCGGACTGGCGTAAAAGCCTTGCGTATCATTTTTAAGCGCAGTAATGGCTCGCTTATTAATGCGAAGCCTGCTTACCGGTAATGATCATTAAAATTGCCTTACACTTCACAACCATTTCTTCTATTGAAAACAAATACGCCCCTCCTTCTGGTCGGTAGGACGCAAAATCCGTCACATAACTTTGTATCTCTTCATCGTCAGAAAAAGTTTCATCCAGCAACACTTCAATTTTACCCGTCATCGCAAGCGAACGATCCACCCCGTCGATAAAGATATTCAACAACCGGATTATGTCTTCTTGATCATTTTTCGAAATCAAAATTCACTTTCCCTGATTCATTCTGATCCTGTCGGCAGCTACTTTCACATCAACTATGCATACCAATCAGGAGCGTTGAAGAACATGCCCAGCAATCTGGCTGCGCTGGACTCTTCCAAAAAGAATCCGGCCGCAGCCGGATTCTCGGAACCTCAAGGATACCTGCCGCACCTGCGCCTGCCGCCGTCTCAACTCTCGCGGGCAATCGCAAGATCGGTGAAACTCCAGAGCGCATCGGTCACATTGTCGCAGAAGGTAAACACCTGATCGACGCCGATCAGGCCGAAGATCTCCTGCGCCTCGGGGCTGACGTTGACGAATCGAATGTCGCCCCAGCGGTCGAGTGTCATCGCGCGCGCATTGAGAATCTCGCCCACGCCGGCGCTGCTGATGTAGCTGAGGCCCGACATTTCCAGGATGATCAGCCGCGCCGAATCGTCACGCCCCGCGAAGACCTGATTGAAAATCTCCTGCAGCATCAGGGAGGTGTTGTGATCGAGGAAGCCCTCCAGCCGCAGGCAGCTCGCGCGGAAAGTCTGATCGAGCGTCTCGCGGCTGAAGCGCACCGTCAAGCCACCCATTTCGCTCTCGGTCTTCTTCACCCAGCCCTCTTCCGCCTCCTCCGGGTGCTCGGCCCGAACCCGCGCCCGGATGGCCTGCACTGCCGCGCGGTCCAGCGCGCCGGACTTCACCATCTCGGTAATCATCGAGATCACCCGGCCCTCTTCGGAGAAGAGCTTCTCCTGCCGCTCCTTGAAGGTGCGCAGTTGCGCCTCGGTCACCGTCCCCTCCTCCAGCAGGATCTTACTGCACCGCTGATCCTCCAGATACGCCAGCCGCTGCCGGCGGGTGCGGACCGATTCGTCGGTGTCGCCCTTCTTCGAAGACTCATGGACGATATTTTCCAGAATCTTCAGCTCCAGTTCGCGCCGGTGTTCACGGTCAAGGGAGTCGAATTCCTTCAGCAGCGTGTCGCGGTCCTGATTCTCGCTCACCATCCGGCGGAAAATCCGGCGGCTCAAGCGCTGACTGTCGCGCGACGCGCCAGGTACCAGACCGCCCGTCTGCTCCAGTTGCAGAGCGGCCTGCCCCTCGCGAATGTAATCTTCAAGTTTGGATTTGTCGATGTCGAGCCGGGCGGCGATGCGCGTCAGCAACTCTCGCCCCTTCCCGTCGATCTCGCCCTCTACCAGCAGCATGCTGATGAGGTCGCGGAAGACCTGCAAGCGTTGGAATTTATCGCCGAAGAGCGTGATGCCGCCGCCGCTGTGACGATATTCGTCCACCACCGCGCGCGCCTCCTCGACCGACACGCCAAGCTGTTGGCGCATCTTCTCCAGATAGTCGCGCCGCTCCTGAGAGATTTTATGCCCCGCCAGCGCCGCAATCATCATGTTCCGCCAGCGTCTTCTGGCGATCAGCCTCTCGGGGGTATCCGCGGCTCCGCTCACGTCACTCATGTAGCATGCTCCTGTCTTTATTGTTGCGGGGGCGCATGGCCCCCCTTCCGGAAATTCACGCCCGCCGCCCGCTTGCTTGCGAACCATCGGACAAACCCGCGCTTCTATTCTCCGGCCTCCGGCAAAAAAGTCAAGGAAACTCCCGGCCGCGAAGCCGGATTCTTCTGTCCGCTCCGGGATTTGCATACCACGTCCCGAACAGGGAAACGAACAGGGAAACGAACAGGGCGGCGGACTAAGGCCCGCCGCCCTGAATCATCACCGATTTCGCCGGCCAACGCACCCGCAACCGGACCGGAACTAAAACAGGCTCATCACCCCGACTACGCGGCCGATCACCCGGTCACCCTTTTCCGGCTGGTACGGAATCCGCCCGCGCCTGTTGTTGCCGTAGGGTGCGCCGTCAAACAGCCCGCGCCTGGCACCATCCTCAAGCATCCGCAACCGAATGCCCTTGTTGTGAATCAGCATCACCACCGGCTGGCCGACGCATTTGTCGGGGTCCTGCTCCCGGCGGTCGACAATCACCAGTGCGCCATGCGGAATCAGCGGCTCCAGCGTGGAGTCCGCCATCCGGGTCGCCAGAATCACGCTGCCGCGGGGAACCCATTCGGCCGGAATGACCGTGTGCGAGAGAATATCCTTGCGCTGCAGGGAGGCGACATCGTCCGCCAGCGTCAGCGGCTTGACCACCGGCACGGCTCGGAAATCCTGCGGGTCAATTTCCCCCTTTTCCGCAATCAGGTTGAAGCTCAGCGCCAACGGACCCACCACGGGCAGCCCCCTGCGCTTGCCCCCATACTCAGGCGGCGTCGGCTCGTTCAGCGCCGGGCCGGTATTGCAGGTCGCCTCGTCGATGAGGCTGGAAATGGATATTTCCAACTCGCGTTCAATCGCCGGAATCAACGAAAGGTTCTCAATAAATGTGCGTCCCATCTCCCAACTCTGGATGGTCTTCGGGCTGACGCCCAAACGCACCCCCAACACCTGCCGGGAGAACCGCTTGGCATCGCGCGCCTTGCGCAGCCGCTTTCCGAAATCCGCCTTGATCTCACCTGTCACGTTCATTTTGGAATCCCGCCAAAAAAGCCCACCGAGCAGCACCACGCCCACTTCCTGCGCCCACCATCCCCGTCCGAACAGTATCCGCTTCATAGCGAATTTTCTGTATACTTTCCCCGTCTGAATGAAGTTTATACATAAAATGTATTGCGGTCAATAACCTTTTTGTTTTTTTCGATTTCATAGCACAGAATGTACTTCCGGCTTTTTTTCCGCAATACCGCTTGACAGGTTGCCGGTTTGTCAAATAATGGCTGCCGTTTACATTGGAGGAACGCCATGGCCAGAACGATTGCCGAGAAGATCTTCGACGCGCATCTGCGGGACCAGCCTTTTCCGGGCACCTACATCCTGAATCTGGATGTCGTTATGTGTCACGAGATTACCACGCCGGTGGCAATTTCCGACCTCGAATGGCGCAAAAAAGACCGCGTCTTCGACGCCACTAAAATCAAGGCGGTAATCGACCACGTGACGCCCTCGAAGGACACCAAGACCGCCGTGCAGGCGAAAATTCTGCGCGACTGGGCGCACCGCCACAACATCAAGGACTTCTTCGACATCGGTTGCAATGGCGTCTGTCATGCCATATTCCCCGAAAAAGGCTTTATCCGCCCCGGCTATACCGTTATCATGGGCGACAGCCACACCTGCACCCACGGCGCTTTCGGAGCTTTCGCGGCAGGCGTCGGCACGACGGACCTTGAGGTCGGCATCCTCAAGGGAGTTTGCGCCTTCCGCAAGCCCAACAGCATCAAGGTCGAAGTGACGGGAAAATTCCCGGCCGGTGTTTACGCCAAGGATCTAATTCTCAAGATCATCAACACCCTCACCGTCAACGGCGCAACCGATCAGGTGATCGAGTTCTGCGGTTCCACCATCGACGCGCTCGACATGGAAGAGCGGATGACGCTCTGCAATATGGCGATCGAGGCCGGCGGCACCTGCGGCATCTGCCTGCCCGATGAAAAGACCCTCGACTACCTCTGGCCCTTTGTAGCGCCGGACTACCAGAACGACCGCGCCAAAGCGCTGGCAGAGTTCCGCAAGTGGCACTCCGATCCCGATGCACAGTACACCAAAGTCATCAAAATCGACGCCTCGACTCTGGAGCCGGTCTGCACCATTGGCTTCAAGCCCGACGAGATGGCGACACTCGCCAGCCTCAAGGGAAAGAAGATCGATCAAGTCTACATCGGCAGTTGCACCAACGGCCGGTTGTCGGACCTGCACGCAGCGGCCAAGGTGCTGATCGGCAACAAACTCGCCGACGGCGTCCGCGGCGTACTATCACCCGCCACGCCGAAGATATTCGACGAGGCGATGGCGGACGGGACGCTGGCAATCTTCCGCGAGGCGGGCTTCTGCGTCACCAACCCCACCTGCGGCGCGTGCCTGGGGATGAGCAACGGCGTACTGGCCCCCGGCGAGGTCTGCGCCTCGACAACCAACCGCAACTTCGCCGGCCGCATGGGTCCCGGCGGCATGGTGCATCTGATGAGTCCGGCGGCGGCGGCAGCCAGCGGCATCCGGGGCGAGCTCTGCGATCCGCGCGAATTTCTGGACTGACTTCCGCCTACTGCGAAAGCCGTCGTGTTCTGCAAACGGTGGCTCAGTCCTTTTATGCGACGCTGTTGCATAGTACTGTACCACAAGATTGACGGGCCGGCAACTTTGCCGGCCTTTCTTTTTTCGCCCTTCCCCTCCTGCGCCCCGACATTCTCCGGGCATCATGCATCACAACAACACATTTGCTCTGCCAGCCAGTTCCCCGGACCTGCCTATCCCGGGAGCCAAGCCCCGCCCGAACCGCCATTTTACAGACACGGATGTCTGATATCAGAACTTGCTTAATTATCGGCAGGTTATAGGATGAAACATGTTCGCTATCATTTTCCCATCGCCTCGAGGAGCATTCATGCTTCACCGCTACGGACATTTCCAGAAGGACGGCTCTGAGTTTGTCATCACCAACCCGGCCACACCGCGCGCGTTCGACAATTTTCTCTGGAACGACGCCTCGTTCGCCTGCCTCCAGCAGACAGGGGTGGGATATTTTGACTATCAGCCCGGCGAGGGCGAAGCGGTGCAGTTGCTGACCGGCGTCGGCCGCATCTGTGACTTCGACGTTCATGGCCGCGAGGGGCTGATGAGCCGCTTGATCTACATCCGCGACAACGACACCGGAGAATTCTGGACGGTCAACTGGGAGCCGGTGCGCCGGCCCTACACGCGCTACGCCTGCACCCACGGCGCGGGCTACACCATTCTGGAGAACACCACCTGCGGTGTGCGCGCCACGCTGCGCATCTTCATCCCCACCGGCTCGGACCCGGTCGAGTTATGGACGCTGGAACTGGCAGACGAAAGCGGCAAACCGCGCAACCTGACGGTATTCCCCTACGTGCAGTTCTGCTTCAAGTACAAGTGGGGCTTCGACAGCTATGGCGACATGATTTTCCGCTGCTCGTACTTCAGTAAGGATGTGAATTCAGTCATCGCGGTCAAGCATCCCTACCGCCGCCCGCACAACGTTCTCACCGGCTTTCTCACCTCCGACCTCCTCGCCGCCGGCTTTGACGGCAGCAAGGAATCCTTCGCCGGGATCTACAATACCCTCGCCGACCCGCAGGCGGTGGTAGAGGGAAAATGCAGTAATCAATGCGGCTCGTCCGACGCGACGGTGGGCGCGCTGCAATTGCCGGTAACCCTCGCGGCACGCGGTGAAACGAAGATCGAACTGCTGCTCGGCGCAACGAACTCCGAAGACGGCATCGCCTCGCTGCGCCGGCGGTATCTGGGCCGGGCGGACGCGGAGTTTGCCACGCTCTGCACGCAGAAGAGCGCGCTGCTTTCGCGCAACCGCCTACAGACCCCCGATGCGCACCTGAATGCGATGTTCAACACATGGATCAAGCAGGAGACGCTCTTCGGCGCAACCTGGTGCCGCTGGGGCTGGATGGGCTACCGCGACATCGTACAGCACGGCCTTGGCGTATCTTCGTTCAAACCAGAGCGCACCCGCGAAATCCTGCTGCTGGCGCTGCGTCATCAGTACGCCGGCGGACTCGCGTTGCGGGGCTGGAATCCAGTGGACACCAAGGCATACTCCGACAGCGCGCTCTGGCTGGTCTTCACGCTTGAGTCGTATCTGAAGGAAACCGGCGACTTCTCTCTGCTGGCCGAGGAGGTGCCGTTCTTCGACGGCGGCGGCGCGACGGTGATGGAGCATATCGCCCGCGCACTGGATTTTCTGGAGCACAACAAAGGCGAGTCCGGCCTCTGCCTGATTAAATTCGGCGACTGGAACGACTCACTGACCGCCGTCGGCAAGGAAGGCCGGGGCGTGAGCGTCTGGTTGAGCATGGCCTACGCCGAGGCGGTGCGCCTGCTGGCGGAGCTGTGCGGCCAACTCGGCGACCTCGCAAAACAGAAGGATTACGAGCGGCGCTATCAGACCATGAAGGACACCCTCAACAATAGCGCATGGGACGGGGAATGGTTCGTCCGCTGCTACGCCGACAACGGTGAGCCGGTAGGGTCCAGAAAAAATACGCAGGGACGCATTTTCATGGAACCGCAGGGCTGGGCGCTGATCGCCGGCATCGCCGATCCCGCGCGTGCGCAGACCATCATCGACGCCTGCGAACGCGAACTGATGACGCCGCAGGGCTATCGTCTGCTTGCCCCGACCTTCCAGCACGAAGACCCGGCGGTTGGTCGCATCAGCACACTGGAACCCGGCATCTGCGAGAACGGCACGATCTACTCCCACGTGAACATCTTCATGATGATGGGTCTGCTGCGGTACGGCAAAGCCGACAAGGCCTATGACGTCTTCCGCCGCGTCACGCCTGGTTACATCAGCGGGATGCATGACCGCAAGGAGGACAACCCGCCCTACGTCTTCGCCAACGCCTACTACGGCCCCGATCACCGTTGCCATGCAGGACTGATGGAATTCACCTGGATCACCGGTTCGGTGGCGTGGTTTTACAACGTGATCCTGCGCGAACTGGTCGGTGTGCGCAGCGAATACGAAGGCTTGCGAATCGCTCCGTGCCTGCCATCAGAGTGGAATGAAACGCAGCTCGAGCGGCAGGTGCGCGGCAAGGAGTTTAAGGTTAGCATCCGGCGCACGGGCCAGTACCGCCTGTCGCTCAACGGAAAACCGGTCGAGGGCAACCTCCTGCCGTGGGACCTCTGCACTGCCGTAAACGTTGTGTCGGTGGAAATCTGATTCCGCGCACCATGCAGAAAAGCAAAAAACGGGAAGCCATCGCGGCTTCCCGTTTTTCTTGCCCACACCGGAAGGCATGAATACGCGATCCCCGTATCAATACACCATCGACCCCATCCGCATTACCATGCGTGGCAATGCGGAACTAAGCTGATTTTCACATCCAACTGGCAAAGGCAAGGGCACTATGATTTCGATTTAGGAATAGAATTACCATCGGTAATAACGATACGGATCATCCCCCGCCTGCGGCGCCTGCAGATAGTAGCTATGCAGCCACTGTCCCTCTCCCCGGATGGCGGGGAAGCCCCGCATGCCGCCGCTGCCCCGGATATTGCGGACCAGTACCGTGAGCTGATTCTTCGCTCCGGGTTTGAGGTCGCCAGCCTGCAACGCATACTGGCGCGGGAACATCCAGTGATCTTTCGGGTTGGTCGCAGCCGTAATCTCACCGAGGAACTTCCCGTTGAGCCAGACCCACGACTCGTCATCGATCGCGCCGAGATAGAGCGTCAGCCCAGAACCGTCGCAACTTGCCGGCGCGTCAAATTCCTTGCGATACCAGAAGTGCCCCTCGACATTCTCCTGCTCGGGAAACTGCTGCTCAAAGGTTCCCGGAATTCCCACCGTCTTCCAATCCTTCGCCGCGAACTCCGGCGCAAACCATTTACCGTTACGCCCTTCATCCGCAAGGTCAACCTTCCCGCTCCACCCGGCGACCAGCGGCAGATAGGCGAGCTTTCCGGGCGACTCCAGATTGCTCAGCAGCGGCGAAGACAACGACACGCCAAAACCGTTGAGAATCCGCGCGAGCATATACCAGCTCCGCCGCTCGCTCTTGCGGAAATAGCCGTTTGCATCCTGCTCCGCGAAGTGCCACGGCGCAGCCTGCAAGCGCAACAACGTCGCATTTGAAAACCCTTCGTCGGTCAACGCCATAACACCTTCACTCGCCGTTTCGTTAGGAGCTGCGACGCGAAGCTTGCCACGCCAGTACAGATCCGCTGAAGTACCCCCCATGCGCTCTAACCTCCAACCGTCTTTCCGCCACTCCGGCTTCCCCCCGAGTCCCCCCTCTGATGGAATCGCCATCGCCTCTATGTCGACAAAGCTATGCTGGCCTTGAAGTACACGCGTCGCATCCGCCGCATTCAACCCCAGCGTCACAATCTGACCGAATGGGAGCCATTTCTTTAAATCCAGATCCGCCGAAAAGCCTGGCCCCAGCACGAGAGTGTGCCCTATCCCGTTCTGAATATTCTTCTCCTCACGCGCATCGATCACAGACGCTCCCAGCTTCTGCAACGCCTGCCGACCTTTGTCATCACCGGAATAATACAACGCCCCCCCAAGCTCCTGCATGTTCGCCAAATCGTTATTTCCTGCTGCACACGCCCACACCCACGCGCTTTCCATCAATCGAAGCGAAGCCGGATCGTCAGCGGTGCGGCCGCTTACGTCTATCTGACAGAAGAGAATCCGCCCGCGCCCTTCGCGGCACTCCATTAGCGGAGCGTATTGCAGATCGAAGCCGCCGACAAGCACCGGCCGGAAGTTGCCGCGCTCGGGCTTCTCGATCAGCACGCTTGCGACATTGCCCCGGTTGCCGCAACGCCAGACGCGTGTATTGGAAAAGCCGCACCAGTTCCACTCCGGGTCATCGGTCTTGGCGTCGGCAAAGTACGGCTCGTTCAGAGTCGAGGCTCCGGCCCAGTCCCGCAGGTTTTCCGCCGTCAACCCATTCAGCAGCGGGTCGCGCTCGCTGGTGGCAAAGACCTCGCGCAGCCCCATCTCCTGAATCCGGAAGCCCAGACGATTGGCGAGAACCTCGCTGCTCTGCTCCATCACCAGCACGCGCAATCCATCGCGCACGCGCTGCGCCAGCCCCGGAAGTTTCGTGGCCATCGTCAACGCATGCCGGCCGATGATAAGCGCCTTCAGCTCCGGGTCCGCCAAAACCTGCGGCAGCCCTTCCTCATCCACGAGCTTTACCAGAACATCCATCCGCGCCAGCAAATCGCCCGTCGCTTTCTCCGGGCCGTCAAACAAAACCCTCGTCGAAGGGCCGCGCATCACAACTTTGCCGCGTGCGCCGGATGGCGTCGTCGTCTGCGCGCCTGCTTGAGCGCCTGCTTGCGCGGCTGCCGGCGGCGTTGCCGCAGCGTCAACGGCCGCCATACGCAGGGGCGTTTGCTCCACCAGAACATCCAGAGCAAACGCATCGGTTTGCACCCGCCCGCCGGGGCCGTCATCGACGGCAATCGCCCCGCTGAAGCGCACCTCGCACCGCAGTTGCATCTGCCCCTGCTTCGCCTCGTTCGGAAGGCGGAACTCCACCGGCACATCCGCGCGCCCACCCGGCATAACCTCGACCCTCCCCTCGCCTGCAACATTCGTATCCGCCAGATTCCATTTATAAGCGACCTGCACCGGCTGACGCTCATCGTTGAGGATGACAATGCTTTTGCGCACTGTCTGGCCGGGGCGGACGTTGTGGCTCTTTTCGCTGAAGTCGCCAATCGCGCCGCCAAGGAATGCGCAGAGCGGTTTGTTCCAGCGCAGGAAGGTCTGACCCAGAGAAGTCGGCTCACCTTTTGCGCCGGCGGGTGCGTACAGATATACCGTTTCGTGCCGGCGCAGATCGGGAACAATCCCCGGCTGTTCCAGATTTTTTAGCGCATCCGGCTCGGGCCGCGCGGGCTCGTTGTAGCCGCCGCAGAGCTTCCATTGCCCCTCCTGATCCCACGGCAGCATCGAGGAGATGCCGCGCGCGCGGTGGCTGCGCCAGTTGTCCGCAGCGAACCACGATTGAATATCGTAATAGTTGAACTCCCGCCCGCGTAGGTTGCCAAGAATCGAACCCCATGCAAACGGTTCACCTTTTTGATACAATTCCTGCTGCCGCAAGAGCAGCGCCGTCGCCTTCGGATCAGGCTGATAGGCCGCCGCGCCTTTGTAGGCTGCCGCGAACTCCGCGTCCCAGACCTGTTGCAGCGCCGGGGTGCGCCAGATGAAGTTTGGCCCCCGGTAGCTCGACCACGACGCCACATGCGGCAAGCCCCATTCCACGAAGAACAGCGGCTTCACGCCCTTCTCCTGCCAGTGCTCGAGCCAGTCGCTGCGCTCCTGCCGGGGGGACCAGTTCAGGTACGTGTTGATCGTGTACATATCGCCAAGATTGCCTGACTGGTGATGATACACCGGCCGCGAGGGATCAAGCTGCTTCACCAAATTCGCCGCCTGCAATGCCTGTACCCGCTGCTTGTTCCCCTGCCCTTTTTCCGGATTGTCCGGCGAAAAAACGCCATCGATGCATTGCGGGTTCTGATCTCCCTTGTAGCCGGTGGCGTTGTGATTCATGGTATACAACACGACCGAAGGATGATTTGCCGCCAGTTGCAGCAAGCGATCAGCCAGCGCCTTATAACTCTCCTGCATCTGGGGATCGTTCAACTTCCACTCAAAGTCTTTCACGTGCGGCATGGAGAAGGCGTTTAAGACGCCCAGATCATCCGCCGCCATCAACAAACCTTCCGGATAGCCGACCTCGCCGGCGGCGAAGTTGTAGTTGGAGGTAATGAAGAAGTTGTAGCCGTACTCCTTCAGGCGGGAGAGCGTACGGGTGCAAGCGGCATAGTCCGCCTGTCCCGCCCCCATGCTGGCATTGTTCAGCACCATCGCGCGTAGATGAATGCGCTTGTCATTCAGATAGAAATCACGTCCGTCAATGCGAAACTCGCGAAAGGCCGCGCGTACGGGCATGGAAGCGGCAAGCGATTTTCCGCCGTCCGCACTCTTCAGCGAAAGCGTTACGTAGTATTTATTCTCCGGCTTGCCGGTGTCCCAGAGCTGTACCCAGTCGGGTAGCGCAGCGGTTACTTGCAGGCGCCCGTTCTGCATTTGAGCCGGATCAACACGCACCGGTTCAAAAAATTTCGATAGACCTGTCACATTGCGCAACTTTTCCGGCGCGACCTCCGAGTCGAGTTTGGCATCAGCCTCGATCATTGCCCCGGCGGGAATGTCGCGGGCCGCGAAATCAAAGGTCACGGTTTTATTCCGCAAGGAGGTGCGCACTCGCACATCCCAAAGATGCGGTTGCCCGGCCGCCGGTTCGCTCTCCAAATACAGATCGCCCGTGATTCCGCGAATGTTGAGTGAGCCTTCCTCGGTAAAAGAGCGGTCGGGAGCCATGAAGATCGTGCGTCCCTTCGCCAGCGGCCGCGCCCGCACCAGTATCGCCAGTTCCTGCTCTTTGCCGGGCTTGAGCGCCTTGCTCAGGTCGACCCGCCCGCCGGGAAACACCGCCTCCCCCGCGACCGCGCCGTCAACCCGGACCTGCGCGTAACTCTGCAACAGGCGAAAATCCAGATACATCTGCCGCCCCGTCCAGTCCGCCGGAACACGAATTGTGCGTTTATACCATGCCGCAGTCAGTTCCTCCAGATTCACCGCATCCTTTACCCCCGCCGCAATGAAGACCGACTGCTCGGTGCCGGGAACGCCCCATGAAGACTTGCGCGGCCAGATGCCGGGAATCTTGAACCAGCCCCATCCCTGCCCCGCCGCCGGCAGCGTCTTCTCCTGTTCCGCCGCCGCGACGGGAAAAAACGCCCAGAGGCTGTTCAGGCAAACCCGTTCCTGCGTGGCGGTATTTATCCGCTGCGCGCGCTCCAAACCGGGGTCCGGCACAAATCCCGCCGGAGCGGGTTCGTCCCGCACCGGTTCGCGCACCCGCGCCACCGTCAGCAGCAAATCGTCAAACTCGCTCACTCCCCCGGTGCCGAGATTCATCGGTGAAACGCGGAACCCCTTGGCTCCGGCCGGCACCGGATACTCCTGCGCAAAGGATGTCCATTCGGTATCCCCCTTCGCATGCGGCACCGCCAGCCAACTGCCAGTATGCTTGCCGGCCGCATCCAAAAATTCCAGTCCGACGCGAGCATCCTCCCAATTCTGAGCCCCGACCGTTACCCCGGCGGTACGCATCCGGCAGGTGAACTTCAACATCGTCATCCGCTCATCCAGAATTACATCCCAGGCCAACCCGCCCTTCCCGTTCAGCTTCAGCCAGGCCTGACCGCCCTCGGCCACCACCGCCAACTCCCCCCATGGCTTGAGCGTCCCGGGCAATTTCATCCCGCTTGGACTTTTTTGAAAATCTTCCCGCAACAACTCTGGCCCTGCTTTCGGGGCCTCACCACCGGGACAACCAGCCGGCAACCACGATAGCAGCAGCGCCACAAAAACCTGCAACGACCAGCGCGGACAACGATGATGAAAATTCATGCAGTTCTCCCACAAAACAGAATGATGGAATGATCAGGCGATTTCGCTGCGTGCGTCACAGACGCTGCACGTCAGAACGCTCAGTTCGGCAGATTCGCCACCACTTTGGCCTCCGTCGTGGTGAGCAAATCGATGATATCCGCCGAAACGTGGCCATCGAGAAAAAGGCAGTTGGTACGGCCGTTGTGCCATGAGCGAACGATGTCGCCATACCACGTCCCCGCCTCACTGACCCCGTCATGCGGATACTTCGTCTGCACCAGCGCGCCATAGTTGAAGCCCCCCGCCCCGGCGCCGTCGATATCGATGTATTTGGTTCCGGGCTTACGCACTTGCGTCAGACGCACCGAGGGCGTCGTCCAGACGCCGGTCGTACTATTGTAGGCCCCGGCGGAGGTATTGTAGGAGTAGCTGCCCTCGTTCCAGCCGTAACCGCCGGTGGCATAGGAAATAAAATCGCTTTTGGGGCAGAGGTGCAGTTTGCGCCAGTCATTGGCACTCACGACCGGACCGGGGGCGACATAGGATTTCAGCGACTTGCTGGCGAAATTGGTAGCCGGGGGCAGCGCCTGTCCGTAATCGCCGGCATAGATGGCGATGCAAACGCCAATCTGTTTGAGCTGGTTGCCGCAGGTCGCCCCGCGCGAAGATTCGAGCGCGTTCTGCAAGGCCGGCATCAGCAACGCCGCCAGAACACCGATGATGGCAACCACCACCAGCATCTCCACCAGCGTAAAGCCCCTGAGAAACGCGTTCATGAACTCTCCCCTCTTCCACATTAACCGGACCACCCAAATCCTCATTTCGCCTGCGCGGCGAGCAGTTGCGACACCGTCACAAAACGATAGCCATTTTCTTTGTAATATTTGATGATCGCCGGCAGCGCCGCGAGCGTGTTGACGGGCCAGCTATGCATCAGCACAATGCCGCCCGGCCCGGCCTTGACCGTAGCCCGCTCAACAATCTGATCGACCGTGACGTTTTTATCCCAATCGCCGGTACTGGACATGGCGTTAATTCCCGGCAGACCGAGTTCGTTCAAAACGCCCCACATCCGGGCATCATATGCCAGATAGGGCGCTCGGAATACCTTTGGCGTCACCCCGCACTTTTCCTGCAACAACGTTTGCGTCTTGACTATCTCCTCCCGCAATTTCGCGTCGTCGAGCTTGGTCAGATTCGCGTGAGTGAAGGAGTGATTGCCGATTTCACAACCGGCCGCCGCCGTTTTCTTCACGATCTCCGGCAACTTCTCCGCCTTCGCACCCACAACAAAAAACGTAGCCGTCACGCCCTCGCGCGCAAAAAGCTCCAGCATCTTCAGCGTCGACTCGTCCGGCCCGTCGTCAAAGGTCAACGCGATGATCTTCTCGGTTGTCTTGATCTGCTGCACCGGCTTGTTTTCGCCCGCCTGCCCCCAAACCGCGAGCATCCCCATCACCACACACATCAGCAATCCGCGCATCCTCATTCCTTTCTTTGTAATCTCTGCCGCGTCTGCACGCCCACCGCCATGCTGCAAACCGGCACACAGAATCCCCCCAAACAACCAACCCCTGCACTCCACCAGCGACGCCGCGTCCGCCGACGCGCCTTTACGGCAAATCTGTGACCGCCCGCGCCTGCGCAACCGTCATCCGCAGCACCTGCCGCATCACGTGATTATCGGCATACAGGCAATTGGTCTCCTGATTGTGCCATGCCCGGATAATGTCAGCATACCAGGTCCCGCTGTCGGTGACCCCATCCTGCGGATACGTGGTCAACGGAATGGCGCCGTAATTAAAAAAACCGGCTCCGCCGCCGTCGAACTCAAGAATCTTTTGTCCCGGCTGATGGATGCGCTCGAGGCGCACCGGCGGGTTGTACCATGCTCCGGTAGCATAATTGACGCAGCCGCCGTGCCGCGTGTACGAATAACTGCCCTGCGTCCAGTTGATCCCGCTGGAAGCATAACTGCGATAATCCGATTTCGGGCACAGATGGAGGGCCAGCTTTTGCTTGACAGTATTTGCACCCGGCGCCAGATACGGAGCCATCAGAACGGTGGCAAACGAATTATTCAGCGGCATGGTCTGATAATCCTGATTATAGGAATGAATCCCCAGCCCGATTTGCCGCAATTGGCTGGTACACCCGGCGAGGCGAGAGCTGTCCAGCGCCACCATCAAGGCAGGCATCAGCAGCATCGCCAGAATGCTAATGATCGCAATCACCACCAGCATTTCCACCAGCGTAAACCGCATCCCCGTCTGCCTTGCGCACCCGCACATACCCGTCCCCCCCCCTCTTCCCCCTGCCATGATAGGCGGCCACGCCATCAAAGGATGCCCGAGAAGCGCTCCGGTTCCGTCCGGTGCAGCGCCAGCACCGCTTCTGCAAACGCCGTTACCGACGCCACGGCCTGCTCCACCGGACGGGACTCAAAGAGTACCGAGTCAAACTCGTTGCGCAAATGCCCCATAATCAGATGCTGCAGCGGATGGTCGCACCGCATCCGCCCGCCAGTCAGCGCCTGCGCATACGGGAACCACGACGGATCGGACTGTTGCCGCAAGAAAACCTCCCGGTTTACCGCAAAACAGGCAAAGCTGTCGATCAGCCGCTGCTGCGCGGCGGCATTCGCGCAACAATGGACGACAAATTTCCATGCCGCTTTTCCCGCCTCCGCCGCCCCTCCTCCCAGCACGCCCATCCCCCACTTGCCAATGTTCGGGAAATAGGGCTGCCCCAACCGCACCGGAGGAATGCTGCAAACCGCGATCCGATCGGCAATCTTCGCCTCCCGCGCCTGCGACTTCACCCACGCGCCCGCCTCATAGGCAAACAGCGTCTGCCCCAGCAGCAACGGCGAAAATTCCCCACGGGTTTCGACCCGCGGTTGCGCCACCTGCAGAAACCGCTGAAAAAACGTCAGCCACTCCTCGCCACCGGAAAAACAAAACTCAAGATCCCGAATGTCCGCACCCAGCATCGGCCGGCCACCGGACGCACTCAAATAATAGGAGAGCGGCAATTGCCCGTGCCGGGTCATCGTCGTGGCCGCCCGTCCCTGCGGTAGCAGCGAAGCGCCGGCCCGCCCCCATTCCAGCACCTCCTCCCACGACTCCGGCCCGCGCGGCGACAGCCCAAGTTCGCGGGCATACTCCCGGTTGAACGCAAAGACCTCCGGCGAAACCATCAGCGGCAGCGAATAACAATGCCGCCGCCTGCCGCCGGCATACCACTCCGTCCAATTGCCGTAAACCGTCGACGCCGCCTCCGGAAAGCCCTCCTCCTCCTCCAGCGGCCGCAAAACCCCCAAGGATTGCAGATAGCCGAAATGCGTCGTCCCCAGCACCCCGCCGCCGCCAACCGCCAGCGAACGCCGCACCGCCTCCAGCGCCCCGCACCGCTCAATCAGAATCCGGACGCCCGGATGTTCCTCGCCAAACAATTCCGCTTCCCGGCGGAAGTACTCCGCAAACTCCTCCGGCGCGTTCGCCAGATACACTGTAACCGCCGTCCGCCCGCGACTCCCCGTCAAAAAGGAGCCGCGTCCTACCTCACGAAAAGCCAGCCCCTCGCCGGCCAGCGAGTCCAGCGCCTTGCGGGCGGTAATCCGGCTGACCCCGTAGCGTTCGCAGATCTCCCGTTCCGAAGGCAAATGCGTACTTGCGGTTCGAACCGCCTCCCGGTACACCGCGTCCCGCACCACCAAATACTTCGGCTGCTGCTGCTGCGACATCACACGCTCCTGCCTTTTGTATACGCTAACGATCTGTCTTGCGCCATTGCAATCCGCCCAATGGATATATCTCTTTAAATGGATATATCCACTTGAAATTATATATTACCTTAGACAGAGATATGAGACCAGAAAAAAAGGCAACCCCGTTTTGAGGTTGCCTTGACAAGCGATTGCGATACTCGCCACCGGTATATTTGCAGTGTATGTTCAAACCACACCGAAAAAAAAAAGGCAAGCCTTGCCGATTCAGGACTCGCTACGGCGCCGGCGGAACTCGTTGGCGGTCTGCCCGGTCTGCTTGCGGAAGAGCGTCATGAAATTCCGCTCGTTGGGGTAGCCGCAGGCCCAGGCAACCTCCTTGATCGGGCGACCGGTATTGTCCAGCATCTGTTTGGCGACCTTGAGCCGGAAGTCCTGAATGTAGTGCATCACCGGCATCCCGAAGGCTTGCTGGAACATCCGGTTGGCCTGCCGCTGACTGATGAACATCCGGTCCGCGACATCTTTTACTCGCAGCGCGGTGTGATAATTGTTCTCGATGTACAGCACCGCTTTGCGCAACCGCAACTCCTGCGGATGCAGCCGGTGCGCCGGGGCACCGCGGGGCGCGGATACCCCCCCGCCCGTCGCATTCAGCACGCCGAAGAAAAACTTGGTAAACAACCCCGGCAAGCTCAGTTCGTATCCCGGCTCCTGCTGTAATATCTCGTCGGAAATCAACCGGCAAACCGCGTCCAGCTTCGGCACCTGCGCCACGCGCACCGTCGCCGCCAGAAAGCGCTCAACCAGCCCCGAAAGTTCGGGCAGCTCTCCCTCGCGCTCACTGCCGCCGGAATACACCCCGAACGAAGCACAGTACACGCCAAAGGGATTCTCGGCATCCGCGCGCAGACTATGCTCCTCGCCGGGATAGGCAATGAGCAGATCTCCCGGCTGCGCGGCGTGACGTTCCCCCTTGAAAAGATACTCGCCCATCCCCTCATGCACGTAGCATAGCTCAAAAAACGAATGCGAATGATCCTGATTGTACCACTGATGCGGAACGATGCGCCCCCAGTTGAGCAATTCGATGCGATAACGCCCGATCGAGAGCAGGCAACGGGGCAAAGCCTGCTCGAAAAATAGGGCCTGAGCGTTGGATAATGTAGAATCCGACATGACCTCCCCTTTCCATTCCGCACCTGCAATGGCGCGGGAGCTGGCCGCAGTGGCGGTTTCCGGCCGTATAACCCGGAATAAAATCCGGATTCAGGACATTACTGTCATGAATATGTGATATCCCATGGTCCTTCCTAATGCAAGTTCATTATCGCAGGAGACTACATTACAAACACGTATGTCCTTTTTTATGAGTTGCGCAGACGGGGCGGGGCGGTATGCTGATTATGGGTTCACGTGATACGAAGGCGTATTTCCAGTTGTTTTGACGGCACACATCCGGAACGGATGCGCGTTGCCGCCAGTCTCCCAGAGGATCATCATGACCAATCGAAGAATGTGCCGGTTGTGGCTTTTTGTGGCAGGGCTGTTTGTGGCCGCGACCTCCGCAGCCGCCGATCAAGTCGTAAAAAAAGACATCGGCAACTTTGGCCCCGGCCAGTGGGCAACTTCCATGTGGAGCAGCGCCAAGGGAGAGGTCACCGGCGGCCAGGAGTTGACGGCGGTGGTTCACTACTCCGGCAAGGGCTTCCAGCACTATACGCTGTCGCCGCTCTCGCCGCTGCTCATCCCCGGCGTAGCCAAATCGCTCACCGTCCGCTTCAAGTCCGGTGCCGGTTTCAGCTTCGGCCTGAAACTCAAGGACGGCTGGGGGCGGGAGGAGCCCGACGGCAAAAAACTGGAATGGTGGCCCAAAGCCGGAAAAGCTGGAGAATGGCAGGAAGCGACTTGGGTTATCCCCGCCGGCACGGTGATGCCTGTACAGGTCACGGGGTTCTTCACCCACAACTGGGGCAACGACAAAAAAGCCTCGGATTTCACCTTCTCCATCGGTCGTTTGCAGGCTGAAACCGACCTCAGCGCTGTCGACCCGGCCACCGGAAAACTCAAAAGCTGGAAGCCCGAGCCGAACCCCAAGAATCCCAAGGAGGCGTGGAAGGACTGCCCGGCCGTGCCGCTGCAACAGGCGACGATCAGCTCCGGCGAATACTCCAACGTCTACGCCGGCAAAGAGCCGCAGGTGCATGTAATTCTCAGCAACTGGTACGCCGCTCCCGCCAAGGGTAAACTGACCTATCGCATTCTTGACAACGCGGACAAGGAGGTCAAAACCGGCGTACTCGATGTGCAGGCCGACAGCTTCAGCGACATCCCCCTGCCGCTGCCCGTCCCGGCGTTCGGCCGCTACAAGTTCGTAGCGGACCTCAACATTGAGGGCGGCGTCACGGCGAAGGAGGAGCTCGGCTTCGCATATCTGCCCGCACCGCACACATTGACTCCCGAACAGAAGATGGCTTCCCCCTACGGACTGAACATTCACTCCGGCATCCCCAACGGCGACATCGCGTCCTTCATTCCGCCCTTCATGAAGGCGGGGGTGGTCTGGTACCGTGATTACGCCTGGGCCTACGGCTGGACCAAGCGCGCTCAGGGCGAGGACAACAAATTCGCCGGCTGGCCGTATTACGACAAGGTGGTCCGGCAGGCGGAAGAACTGGGCATCATGCTGATGCCGTGCATGCAGGAGTCTATTGTCCAACCCAAAGAGGTTGACGGCAAGCCGGTGTTTATCGCTCCCGACCGGGCCTGGGCGCAGCATCTGGTTCTGTTGATGAACGCCTTTCCCTACTGCAAGTTCTGGGAATTGGACAACGAATACAACGGCCGCGACAACGCCAAAAAGTATGAACCCGGCGTACAGTGGAGCAACTACGGAGCCTATCACAAGAAATTCGCGGAGATCGCCGAAGCGATCGGCGGCGGCGAGATTACCGTCGTGCAGGACGGTCTGGCCGGCATCCACCCCGGCACCATTGAATCCTGCGTCAAGCGCGGCGACTTCGCCAAGGTCGGCGTGACCAATGGTCACCACTACTGCGGCATCGAAGCCCCCGAAATCAACGGCAGCAACATGAACACCGGCGGCGGCGGGGAAGACAGTTCGCTGATCGTGCGCACCTTCTACGACTCCATCCGCGACTCCAAGATCGCCGGCTGCCTCGACGGAAAGCAGCGTCCCTTCTTCGTCACGGAGTTTGCCTGGGACACGCTGGCCGTACACATCGTCACGCCCTACGAACAGGCGGTATTTCTGCCGCGTGGTTGGATGGGGGCGATGGCGGCCGGCGCGGATAAGCTCTTCTGGTTCGGCGATGCGGACTCCCCGACCCCGAACTTCTTCTTCGACGGCTGCGGCCTGCTGGGCCCGAACCCCAAGAAGGAGCCGAAGCTCTCGCTCAGCAGCTTCGCGGGACTCACCCAGATCCTGCCCACCCCGAAATACGTCGGCTCGCTGTATGCCGGCGAAGGCTCGTGGGGCTACCTCTTCCGGCAGGACGACAAACTGGTCGCCTCGCTCTGGATGGTCAGCAAAGACGATGGCAACACGGTCAATCTGCAGGCGGAAAAGCTCTACGATTTCCTCGCCAACCCCAAGGCCGCGGGCGAAACAAAACTGAGCATGGCGCCGGTCTATGCCGTAGGCGTAAGCAAGGACAGCGAATGGTATAAGCAGACCGCATACGAATTGAAATCGCGGCAAACGGTGGCGGCCTCCTCCGGCGACTCCTTCGAAGCTGCACTGACCGTGCGGAACAACCGCGACAAGGCGATCGACTGCGAGATCGAAATGGTTCTGCCCGAGGGGTGGCCCAATACCGCCGGCGTGAAGAAGCTCTCCGTCAAGCCCGGCGAAAACGCCGACCTCCCGCTGAACATTCAGGTGCCGGCCACGCAGAAGCTCGGGGCGCAAGAAGTCGCCCTCAACATCCGCGAGGACGGCAAACTCCTGAAGAAAACCACCTTCAGCGTGCAAGTGCGCGAACCGCTCGGAATCGCAGTCAGCCCGCTGGGCAACAAGCCCGGCCTCAAGGATGTCAAGATCAGCGTCGCCAACCTCTCGGCCATGCCGCGCGGCGGCGATATCACCCTCAAGCTTCCCACCACCTGGAAGATCACGCCGAACACGGTGAAGGTCGACCCGCTGCAACCGGGCGAGAAGCGCGAGT
This sequence comes from uncultured Planctomycetaceae bacterium, assembly GCA_964460225.1. GTDB lineage: Bacteria > Planctomycetota > SZUA-567 > SZUA-567 > SZUA-567 > CAYWTJ01. Next base: position 37,332 of record CAYWTJ010000056.1, read on the forward strand.
TCCAATTCAAGCTTGACTGGTCGGCGGGGCTGAAGGAAGGCGAAATTGCGTCCGCGACCTTCGTGACCGGCAGCATTCAGGCCGCCCAACCGCTGATCCCCGGCACCATGTTCCTGCACAAGCTCGACAAACCGCTGGAGCTGAACGGCAACTTGAGCAAGTGGGATGACAAATACAAGCTCCCCGGCTGGACCATCGGCAGCACCCTCGGCAAGGCCGATACAGACATCTGGGCGGCGTGGTCCTCCGAAGGGCTGTACATGGCCTTCCGCGTGAAGGACTCCGGCCTGCACACCCGCGACCCGAAAGCATTCTGGGGCGGAGATTGCCTGGAGCTCTTCATCGATTCCGCCGACAACAAATCCCACCGCGAATTTGAGCCTGGTGACCATCAGTTCTGGTTCGTCCCACAGGTGGATAAAGGCAACGTCTACGCCGGACAATGGCAGCGCAAGAAGGAAATCAAGGAAACGCTCTACGATTTGCCGGGCGTCAAGAGCTTCTCGAAGAAAGAAGGCGACGGATACGTCATGGAGTTCTTCCTGCCGGCCTCCGCGATCCAGAACTTTGCCCCGCAGACGGGCAAGAAGATCGGCCTGAGCCTCTGCCTCGCAGTCAAGGGCGCACACTTCGCCCGCGACGTGTTCTGGCCTGAGGCAAAGAACTGGGCGGTCATCAACTGGCCCAAGACCTGGGGGTCGGTCACCCTCAGCGAATAACGTTGCTTCAAGAACCCTGTGACTCCGGGGCGGCAGGCCTTCGCGCCGCCCCTTGATCTTACGTTTGCGGTCTTACGTTGTCCGGGGGCAAGTCCCCCCAGTGAAAGAGGAGAAACCATGTTCGGACTCAAGCTGCGCGCGGCGGGACTCGCCGCTCTGCTGCTGTCCTCCGCGTCGCTGTTCGCAGCTGAGGTGCAGACACCGGCGCTGCCCTTCGACACCGCCAAGCTCACCCTGATTGATGAGGTCGACCTCGGCGCCGCTGAGCCCGGCCACAAATTCGCCGCGTGGCCCAACGACTCGGTGATCGAGCGCAAGGCCATTCTCGGCAAGCCCGCATTGCTTCTGCCCAACAGCAAGGACGCCCCCGACCGCTACATATCCGTCCGCCTCGGAGAAGGAAAGGGAATGAAGGAAGGCGTGCCCTATGTCCTGCAGATCGAGTACCCAGAGGACGCTCCGCGTAGCGTGCTGGTCTGGAACACCGGCAACGAGACCAACCGCTCCTTCCACACCGGCGCGTCCATAGGCGATGCGCTGAAGATGCTCTACGTATTCGGCAACCCCGAATCCCTGAGTTATCCGCTCTCGGGCAAGTGGCAGACGTGGACCAGCGTCTTCGAGCTGCATCAGCGGTATCCCGCGCTTCCCCGCACCAATGAGCGCATACTCACGCCCAAAGACGGCTTCACCCTTGTTCTCGCGCACTTCAAGGGTGTCAACGATCCCGTCTCGCAGGGTGTCGCCGCAGGCCGCATCCGGCTCTACGCCGGGCCCGATCCCAAGGTGCTGGAACTCCCCATCAAGCGCCCGCCGGCCGGCTTGCCGCAACGCCACCTCTTCTGGCGCGAGGAGATGTCCGACGGCATCATTTCCGACCAGACCAACCCCGCCTTCGACCGCAACCGCATGGCCGACTGGTATGTCGCCAAGATGCGGCTGATGAAGTTCCTCGGCATGGACACCTTCAGCAAGGACCTGCTTGAGTTCGGTCACAATCAGGGCTGGGACTCGGAAAAATATGGCAGCAACAACTGGGTCAATCAGACCAAGTTTCCTGAGCTGTGGGATAAAGTCGTCGAGGCGGCGGGCCAGATGAAGCTCAACGTCCTGCCGATGTATGAATACTGCGGCAGCATCGGCGGCAATCAGGCGCTGGGCGTGCAAAAACGCTGCAAAACATTGTATCAGGCCAAAAAGGGGCCCAACGGGCGCGACGATTACACCCACGTGCATTGGAGCGAAAAGGCCAACGCCGACGTCACCGATCCCGACACCGTCGAAGACCTGCGCAAAATGCTTGAAATCACCATTGCCGACGAGAAAGCCAAGGCGAACTTCCTCGGCGCATGGATTCGTCCGCGCAATAGCGGCATGCCCGTCAGCTTCTCCGATCGCTGCCTGAAACTTTTCGCCGACCAGACCAAGCTCGCAAAAGCTCCCACCCGCGAAGAACTTCAGAAGGACAAGAAGCTCTACAACGATTACCTCAACTGGTGGCTGCTGCAGCGCCGCGACTTCCTCGTCGCCATCCGCGACTATCTGCGCAAACCCGATGTGATCGGTCCAGAGGCCGTAGTCCTCTTCACCGGCGATCCGACCGAGCCGGGGCAAGTCATCAAGGGCGACGCCATCGTCACCGACGACATGACCCGCTTCCCGACGGAGAAGGCAATTACCAGCGATGAAGTTCTGAAGAAGCGGCTAAACTGGCAGGGACTCACCGGCGAGAAAGGGACCTGGAGCGGCTGGGAGTGGCAGCACTCAGTCCCGCGCCTCGACCCGCAGGACTACGCCAACACCCCCGGCGTGATGTTGACCATGGCCTTCAACCGGCAGTTCACCGTCAGCGACCCCAAGACCCTCGAAGGTTTCCGTACCCCCGACGGTCTGGCGATGATCCGGCATTATCCGCTCAATGAAAACTGCTTCGGCGACAAAGCCAAGCCGCTGGGGTACTTCGTCGCGGACATTGAGGAAGCCGGCCCCTACTGCGTGCTGGCCGAAGCTCGCGCCCTCGCCAACGGCGATCCGTGCTTCATCGGCTATATGGCGGCCAATAGCTTCCAGCGCGGCTTCCCGCAATATGTCCGCGCCTTCAATCAGGCGTTTCTCGCCCTGCCCGCGTTGCCGGGGAAGGTCGTGGATAAATCCGCCAGCACGCCCGAGGTGGTGGTACGCGAAATCGCCACCCCGAAGGACGGGACATGGTACGCCGTCATCAACACCGGCATGAACGACGTCAAGGACGCCAAAATCGCGCTCAAAGCCGGGAAACTGACCAACTACCTCACTGGCGAAACGCTGAAGGACACGACCGTTTCGCTCTACCCCGGACAGGTGCTGGTCTGGCACGCCGCGGCCCAGTAGCTCACCGTACTCCGGCCGCCGGAGCGCGATGCGCGCACCGGCGGCCATTCCTCCGACCAAACCGCCGTCAATCATGCGGCAACCTCGCAAACAAGGCCCATCATGCACGCTGCACTCAAGCGTTATCAAATGCCCCCGGTTCGGCAAACTCTGCGGATTCCGGGCGTCTCGGACGACTCGCTGCGCGCCGTCCGCGAACGTTTTCCCGAATCCGCCGAGGCGATTATCAGCCGGGCGAGCGAACTGCTCGACTGGCAGCCGCCAGCGATCACCGACAAGACATTTCTCCCTCCCAGCGGAGACAAGCGCGACTTTGTCAGTCTCAGCATCTATTTCTGGCCGGATCCGAGCAAACCCGACGGCCTGCCCTATATTCCGCACGACGGCAAGCCGAACCCTGAGCTGGAGAATTACGACCACGCTCCGATGACGGCCATGGCCTGCGGGGTCGATCATCTGGTCATGGCATGGCAAATCACAGAAAATCCAGCCTTCGCCCAGGCCGCCGCTCGCTGGCTGCGCCGCTGGTTTCTTGACTCCGCCACCGGTATGAACCCGAACATGAACTGGGCGCAGTTCGTGCCCGGCGAGGGTCTGGAAGGTACGCCCGGTCCTGGCGGCTACCCTTTCCGCTACATTGCGGACCCCATTACCGGTAAGGGGCTCTGCACCTCCTTCGGCGGCGCCATTGAGGCCTGCAATCTGGTTACGATCCCCGAACTCGCGCAAGCCCTCGCCGCCAGCGGCTTCTGGACCAACGAAGACCAGAAGCAACTGCAAAACTGGTTCTCCCGCTTCCTGACCTGGCTTTTCGAAAGCGTTCCAGGCAACGACGAACAGCAATGCCGAAACAACCATGCCTCGTGGTTCTGCGCCTATGCCGGCGCAGCGGCGGATTACTGTGGCGACACATGGCGCGCGCGGGAACTCTTCGGTACCTTCTGCCCGCAGCGGCTGCTCTCGCAGATCGAACCCGACGGTTCCCAGCCCGAAGAATTGTACCGTACCGTTTCCTTCAATTACACCGTCTTCACGCTCTATGCCTTTTGCAACGCTGCCTTCATGGCCGAGGCACGCGGCATCGACCTCTGGAACCACCCCTCCCCCGGCGGCAGCCGTCTGCGGCGCGGCATTGATTTCATCCTGCCGGTCGTGCTGGAGAACAAGCCGTGGACCTACCGGCAAGACAAGCCGATCGAGTACCACACGGTCGCCTACGTCCTTGCAGCCGCATACCGGGCTTGGGGTGACGAATCCTACCGGGAAGCCGCCCGTCTGGCGCTGACGCGGGAGACCGAGACCAACCCAGTCCGCCATATTCATCAAGCGCTATACGCAATCTGAATGCCCAAACCGATCCACAGCCATCCCCAAGGAGTCATCGATGAAATCCATACTCTCCCTCGCAGCCGCCGCACTTGCCGGCACCACGTTTGCAACCGGCGCCGGTGAACGTTCCGCCGCCGGGCCGAATGCCGGCGATACCGTGGTCGCCCGCTGGCTGGACAACAAGCCGGCCGTCTTCGTCATGCACTTTGACGACGGCTGTCACTCGCATCTGACCAACGCCGTTCCCGCCCTTGCGGCCAGAGGCATCGTCGGCACCTTCTTCATCTGCCCCGGCTGGCCGTCCTATCCCAAAGACGAAGCAGCATGGAAAGAGGCCGCAACCAAGTACGGCATGGAGATTGGCGACCATACCATGTCTCACCGCGGCGCGCCCGACGCCGCAACCTTCGAGAAGGATGTTGCCGACTGCGCCGATTACATCCGCGCCACCCTCCCCCCGTCCGCCGGCAGCCCGCTAATTGCCTATGGAAAACCCGGCACCGCCCCCAAGGATTGGAAGATCAGCGAAGCCGAGCATCAGGCCGCGATCGACAAGGCTCACTGCGTTCAGCGGCTGCCGCACAACAATCAGGTGGTCGGCATGTTCGTCAAGGACATTGCAGCCGTAAAGCCAATTGTGCAGAAGGCGCTCGACACCGGCGGAGAGGGCCTGCTCGTATTTCACGGTGTCGGGGGCGACTGGTTGCAGGTGGAGATGCCGCTCTTCAACGAGATTCTCGATTTGCTTGCCTCGCACAAGGAACAATTCTGGTTCGCCGGGGCGATCGCGGAACATAAATACAAAACCGAACGGGAGGGGTCTGCGGTGGCCGCCGCCGTCACCCCCGAAAGCATCACCATCACCCTGACCAGCAAGGCCGACCCCGCGCTCTACGATCAGGAGCTCACGATCCTGACCCGCCTGCCCGCCGGCTGGACGGATTGCACCGTCACGCAGGAGGGGCACAGCGCCACGGTCAAGGCCGTTGACGGATCATTGCAGTACCGCGCCCTTCCCAACCACGGCCCCATCACCATCACTCGCCGTGCGGCGCAATAAGGCCCCACGGATTATGATCCCCTTGGGCTTTTTGTGTGTTACTCCCCCGGCCTGTTTTACGAACCCTGCGGATGAACGTCGCACAAAAAGACATCTGCAACGGTATAATCCAGCGCGCTGCGTTTCCTCGCATTCGCGCGGCGGTAATCGGAATGCTATTCCTGTATGTGGCGATTGCTGCATCAGCGGTTTTTCTGGTGGGACGCCACACATATTCCGCTTAATTGACGCCTTTCGCGCGTAACCCCGTGTACTTCAGGAAGCACATGAGATAGTCAGAATCGGTGTGGGGTATCGTGCTCAGGATCTTTTCAGGGCTTTCCGCAATTGCGGGAGGGAGAGGGCGAACTCTTCGCCGAAATTGGGGGTGAAGATGCCTTCGGGCAGGCGGGACTCGATCTCGGCCGGCGTCCAGAATCGCAGTTCGTCGACCTCGCTGGCTTGAGGAAGGAAGGGGCCAGAGCTGACGATTGCATAGGTGTAGACCAACTCGCTCTCGCGTGCATTTCGGTGCGTGTACTGGTGCAGATAGCGGCAATCAGCCGCGCGGACCTGCAGGCCGATCTCCTCGCCGACCTCGCGTTCCAGCGCGGCCTCGATGCTCTCGCCAGCCTGAACGTGCCCGCCGACGGAGGTGTCCCACTTGCCGGGCTGGATGTCCTTCTGCCGGGAGCGCCTCTGCAGCAGCCACCGGCCCTGCCCGTCGAGAACAATGCAATGCACCACCGGGTGCAGCAGCTCCGGATTTCCGTGGCACTCCGCCCTTGTCGCCTCCCCGATCACCCGCCCCTGCGGATCGACCAGAGAAAACCGTTCCTCATTCGCCATCGCCGCCAACCCCTCAACTCCGCAGATGTCCCTCGCCCCGGGCAACCCACTTGTGGGAGGTCAGCTCCGCTGGCCCAACCGGTCCGCGCGCGTGCAACTTGCCGGTGCTGATCCCGACCACCGCCCCCATGCCGTAAGCCTCGCCCCCCGACAGGCGCGTGGAGGCGTTAACCATCACCGACGCCGAATCCACAAGCCGCACGAATTCATCCGCCAACGTGCGAGAGGCCGTCACGATCCCGTCGGTATGCCCCGAGCCACAGATGCGGATGTGTTCCGCCGCCGCCGCGACGCCCTCCACAATCCGGATCGACAGAATCGCATCCAGATATTCAGTGTACCAATCCTCCTCGCTGGCCGGCGCCAGATCGGGCAGAACTTCCCGCGCCCGTTCGCAACCGCGCAGTTCGACGCCCTTCTCGCGCAACGCTGCGCAAACCGGCGGCAGCAGGCGGCCGGCAGAGTCCGCATCCACCAGCAAGGTCTCCAGCGCGTTGCAAACCTCAAGCCTCTGGCATTTGGAATTGACCACCACCGACACCGCCATCGCCTCCGGCGCATCGGCGGCCAGATACTGGTGGCAGATGCCGTCATAGTGCCGCATCAGCGGAATGCGCGAATCAGCCTCAACCTTTTCGATCAACGACCGCCCGCCACGCGGCACGAGCATATCGACATACTTGTTCATGCGCAGCAGGCAATCGACCGCCAGATGCCCGGGGTGCGCAATCAACTGCACCGCATCCGCCGGGACGTCCGTGCGCTCCAAGCTGCTGCGCAAAAGTTGCGCCACCGTTAAATTCGTCTGCAGCGCCTCGGAACCTCCGCGCAGCAGAACCGCATTTCCGCTGCGCAGGCACGCACCGGCACAGTCGGTAGTAACGTTGGGGCGCGACTCGTAAATCATCGCCAGCACCCCCAGCGGCGTACTAATCTTCTGAACGCACAGGCCATCGGGGTTCACCATTTCCTGCATCACCCGGTCAACCGGATCGGGCAGTTCTGCAACACTGCGCAACCGGCGCACCATCGTCTCAAAGGCGGCCTCGTCAATCCTCAGCCGCTTGCGCATCGGAGCGGTCAATCCCTCTCCCGCAGCCGCAAGATCTGCGGCATTGGCCCGCAACACATCGTCACGCCCGTCCTGCAACCCCTTCGCCATCGCCACCAGCGCACGTGTCCGCTGCCCGGCATCGCAAGCCGCCAACTGCCCCGCCGCAGCCTTGGCGCGGCGACACTGCTCCTCCACCTCCCGCCAGAATGTCTCGGCCTCCGCCGGCAGCCCGGCGGTCTGCTTTCCGCCCCATGCACTCCCGGCCAGAAGCATATCGGAACCCGTTGCATTCATACGAAACGCACCTTAAGGATCAAAACGACTCAGAAGCATCACAAACAATCAAGAAACATCATTTCCGAACGTCATCTTACAACATATCAGTAACTTTTACAAGAGCAAGGCGCAACACCGGCGCAAAGCGGCTGCGACACGAAGCGGAATACTCCCGCAAGAACGTGCGGACGCTGCGTCCAACGGTTTCACCCTCTCGCACCGGCAGACAACATGGGATCAGGCGGCCGATTGGAACTCCCCTCTCGCGAGTGGCTCAAATTTTCTGACGAGACTCAACTGGCGCAAATCATCTGGCGGGCCAATCGAGGCGGGCACGATAGAGAAGAATTCCGGCTGCGACGGCAACATTGAGACTCTCCACCCGGCCGGACATTGGAATGTACACGGAACCCACCGCGACGTCGGAAAGCGCCTCCGGCACTCCAGCCCCCTCGCCCCCGACGCAAACAGCAACCGGCGGCTGGAAATCCGCAGTGGAAAAATCCTCTGCGCCGGGACGCAGTTGTGCCACCAGCATGCGCACATCGCCCTCCCGGACGGCCGCAAGAAACCCGGCAGCCGCAACGCGCACGCAAGGAATGCGAAACGCGCTGCCCATCGCGGCGCGGTAAAACTTTCCGCTGTAAATATCCGCCCCCTCCAAGAACACGCACCCGGAGGCACCCGCCGCCTCCGCCACCCGCACCAGCGCTCCCGCGTTTCCCGGATCCTGCACTCCGGCCGCGACCAGCACCCGGCAGTCCGCCCGAAGTACCTGCGCAAGCGTAGCCTGCGGCGGGCGAAACTCGACGGCGATTCCCTCCGGGCTCTGCAGCCGGCTGATTTTTTCGTAACATTCCCGGGTCATCTCCACCACCGGACAGTCGGCGGCCGCCGCCAGCACCTGCCGCCCCTCGACCGAATCCGCAGCCTCAGGGGTGCAGAGAATCTGCCGGACAGCAAGCCCGGAAGCAAACGCCTCCCTGCAAAGGTGATAGCCCTCTGCCAAAGCACCATCAGGACCGGGATTTTTTGCCAGAGCGGCAAGCCCCTTAATCAGCTGGTTGTTGCGGCTGGTAATCTGCATGCGGCAGCCTTTTCTGTGAGGGGAATTCGTGACCACAGGTTCCGTGACATGAGGATTCTGCCTGCCACCGGGAAAATGTCAAGGCACTCTCGTCAGCGCGAGCTTGCGCCGCACGACGAAATTCGATAGAATTCGTGATGTGGCAGGCGTCTTGCACGATTCCCTGTTATGCCTTCGTTGCGCCGCGGCCCCTCCGGCACGGCAGACGCCCCCACCGCCCAAGCGTTTATTCATCGCAGCCACGGGTTGCACGATGAGAGAGGAACTTTTCCGCGTATGAAGGTGTATCACATCCCCGGCAGCCTCACGCAGCAGAAGGGGGAAATCAACTACAAAGGCTCCATCCGCATTGATGGCGACATTACCGGCCGAGTTCAAATCAAGGCCGGCGGCAGCTTGCTGGTAGGCGGCAATGTTGAGGGCGCATCCATCGATGCCGAGGGGGACATCACTATCCGCGGCAGCGTTCTGGGCAATGGCGCTCGGCTGGAATCCCGCCGTGCCATCACCATCGGCAAAGAAGCGGAGGGCGTTGATATTCGCTGCCTTGGGGACGTCAACCTCTCGGGACGGCTGATGCGTTGCATCATCCGCATTCAAGGCCGCATCAATGGAAAATCCGCCATCCTGCGCGACTGCCACGTCTGCGCGCTGGGCGGCATCCTTTTACAGACGGCCGAATGCAGCGGCCCCGGCGCATGTATCCTCAAGGTCGGCATCAACTACACCATTTTGGAAGAGATTACCGCCCTCGATGAGTCGCTGGAACGCAAACGTTTTGAGCTGCAGCACCTGCTCAACAGTCTGGGGCCCATGCTCAAGCGGGCGCTGCATGACCGCGATTACGGCCGCCGCCTCGGGGCAGACATCGACACCGAGATGGGACGGGCGCGCACCTTCAAGGAAGAGGCGCTGAAAATGGAGCGGGACATGCGACACTTGGGCAAGCGCAGTTCCCAAAATGGCGTCGCCTGCGTCAGCATCGCCCGCGCCCTGCAGAAAGGCACTCAACTCAAGGCAGAGCGCGCGTTTCTACTCATCAGCGAAAACACCAACGGCCCCATCAGCTTCGTGCCGGACCGCAGCGGCGCCTCCTTCGTCAGTGAAAAGGGACTGCTGCTGGAAATGCTGGCGGTCTGATCCCGCACACGATACCCCCCGCGCAGTTCACGGGAATAGCGATTGATCCGAGAAAAACCTTTACGGGAGTAGCACCTATGGCGGGCGAATGGACTATGGAAGAGGTGGAAAAGCTGTATGCCATCTTTCGCCCCACCGTGTCAACCAACCGGGGCAAATCACTCCTGCTCGCGGACTCCGACGACTCGACGCGCAACGTCGCGGGCGCGCAACTGCAACAGAAAGGGTTTACGGTCTGGTGTGCCTCTAACGCGGTGGAAGCGTTGAACATCCTCAAGGAACGCAAACCAGACTGCTGCATCCTTGACTGCAATCTGGTGCCGCTAACGGGACTCGACCTGCTTGAGGCGATCAGCCGCGACGAAGAACTGCGGAATATGGTGAAATATCTCAGTTCGGGTTCGGTGCAGCGCGAAGACCGTCTGCTGGCGCAAATTTACGGCGCGGAAGAGGTCCTGCGCCGGCCGCTGCAGGCGACTACCGTTGCCGACCGCATCGCGGAATTCTTCAATCGCACAAAGACGCAAAATAATCCGGATTGAGTACCAGCCCGATCGTGCCATCCCCCAGCAGACTGCCGCCCAGAATCCCCGGCACACCCTCCAAACCGTCGATGCGCTTAATGACCACCTGCTGATGGTCAAGGATCTCATCCACACACAGACAGAGTTCCAGACCGTCGGCGCTACGGATGACGACACCGATATTGCCGCGCGCGCCCCCGGTTTCCGCCGCGCCTCCCCGTGCGCAGTTTAAATACTTAGCCAGAGAATACAGCGGACGGATGACACCCCGGGTGCGGATGCATTCGCCCTTCTTCTGGTAGGTAATCACCTCCGATTCGCCGATGACGATCGTCTCCACGACATTGCGGATCGGCAGGATGAAGCCGCCCGCGCCCGCCCGCACCACCAAACCGTCGAGGACGGAGAGCATAATCGAAAGGGGAATCCGCAGAATAACCTCGGTCCCTTCTCCAAGCGCGCTGCGCAACTCAAGCGACCCTCCGGTTTTGTTAATGTTGTCCAGTACCGTGCTCATGCCGACCCCGCGGCCGGAAATATCCGACACCGAATCAGCGGTCGAAAGCCCATTGTGAAAAATCAGTTCCCGCACCTGCCGCTCGCTCATCTCGGCAAGTTCGCGCTCACTGCAGATGCCGCGTTCCAATGCCTTCTGCTTCACCCGCGCCAGATCAATCCCCTTGCCGTCGTCGCTGACGCGCAGAATCAGTTGCCCCTCCTCGTTGGCGGCGCTGACGCGCACCACGCCCTCAGGCGGCTTGCCGGCGGCGATGCGGTCCTGGGGTAGCTCAATGCCGTGATCGCAGGAATTGCGGACAATGTGAACCAGGCAGGCATTGACATCATCAAGCAGACTCTTGTCGATCACCGCCGACTCGCCCTCGACCTGCAGCACAATCTTTTTCCCAAGAGAATTCGCCGTATCGCGGATCAGGCGCGAGAGACTGGCGGTCACATTGCGCAGCTCCACCCGGCGGATGTCCATCAACGCCGACTGCAACTGAAAGACCTGTTTGCTGAAATCGGCATTTGCGGTCTTGAACTCGCGCATCAGATCGTAATGCTGCCGGCCGGAAAGTTCGGCCAGCCGCTTCTGAAGATTATTGAATACCTCGCCGAGAATGATCATCTCACCGACGCTGTCGAGGAATTTATCGATCTTGTTTTCCTCAATCCGCACCGTCTTGCGTTGCACCAGCGTTCCGGCGCCATCAGCACCCTCGCTCCGCGCCCCCTCCTCCTGCAGGACCGGGACATCGGCAAGATCGGCCGCCGGCAGAACATCCGCCAGAAATTTTTCAAAGTACTCAATCTGCAGCGCGTCAAATTCAAGATCCATATCCGTAAAGACGTCGCAGCATTCATCGGCATCCGCAACCAACTCCGCCAAACGCGGCTCGGTCAGACAGCCGCAAGCGGCGATCACCAGCCGCATCTGGACGAAAAACGCGTCCACCTCCTCCGCGCCGACCGGCGCGGCCTTAGCCTTCTCCATGGTCTTGAAGACCGCCCGCACCGGCGCAGAAACGTCTACCCCGCCGAAGAGGACCCGTCCTTCGGGGCACTTCGCCTCTTTTTCCTCGCCTGCTTGCAACGCCTGCCGCAGTCGCTGTGCGTCCGCCGTCAACGACGAAAAGTCCACCACCCCGCCGAAGCTGGCGACCAACTCGTCCAACCCGGACAATAGATCCATCGCGATGGTCTGCACGTCCCCGCCCTGATCGAGCGCGGCCAGCACCCGCTCCAGCCGCTCCAGAAAGGCGCGCTCACGGGGGGTCTGCTCTTCAGTATCCTGTTTATCCACAATCCGCCGGAACGCCGACTGCAACACGTCGACACCTTCGAAGAGCGTGTCCATCACCTCACGGCTGACCAGCTCCGGAGTCTTATGGACACGGTCCATCAGATCCTCCAGCCGGTGAGCGATCTGCTTGAGATTGTTAAACCCGAACATCCCCGCGCTGCCTTTGAGCGAGTGGATGTGGCGCAGGATAGAATAGAGCAACTCCTCGTCGTAAGGGTTTTCCTCCAGACGGACGAGTTCCTGACTCAGGATTTCAAAACGGTCGCTATTTTCCTGCAGGAAAATATGCAGGAACTGGTCGATGTCCCCATCGGGCATTATTCTCTCCCGCCGATCCCCAGCGCCTTCTCAACAGCGCCGATCACCGCATGCTTGTCATACGGTTTGATGATATACCGCTTCGCGCCCATCTTCAGGCATTTCATTACCGTGCGCGCATCGGAAACCGAGGTTGCCATCACCACTGTCGCCTCAGGCCGAATCTCCATGATCCGCTGCAACACGTCGGTACCCTTGAGCTTTGGCATCACGATGTCCAGCGTCACCAGATCCGGATCATGCTTGTGGAACATCTCCAGTGCCTCGACCCCGTCCGCCGCCTTGCCGACCACCCGGTAGCCGCGCTCCAGAAAAATCTTCTCCAGAAACGCGCACATCACCGGCGAGTCATCCACGATCAGAACCCGTGGCTTCGGCGCCCCCGCATCCTCAACGTGCGCCGGCGCGGCGGCCGAAGGCTCGCCCTGCTCCATCGCCCGGACCTCCAGCCCCAACTCGCCACAGATCGCCCCCGTGCCGCTGGCGATCTGGCTGCCATCATATACCCCATGCTGAACGGTGCCGGGATATTTGATTTCAATCTCCACGCCGTCCTCGCCGAGAGCCCCCAGCAACCGTCCGATCACCTGATTGCCGACCTCCTGACAGGCCTCGTCCACCGACGCGCCTTCGGGATCACCGATGGTAACCTCCAGAAAACGGCGTGCCGAGGCAACCGGGTTTTGAAAGGTGATCGCCAGCGTACCATTCTGGTCACCGCTGACCTCAAAGACAACCGAAATCGTATTGCCGGTATCGTCGGCATTGATGACCACGGGGCCGAACGGCTCCTTGAGAATCTCAGACAACATCGGCAGGAAATCCGCCGCCAATCGCGAAAATAAGTCTGACATCACGCTCCCCTGATCGCCGCTTGCATCAAGCGCGAAAAAAGACCGGCACCCGCCAGTTCGTACGCCATTATAACGCGGCTTTTGATTTACGCGAACAAAAAAAAGCGACCTTCGCCGCCTCCCGCACGGGTAACCGCACGAATATCTGGCGGCAGGAGCGAGGACGAATCGGCCGATTATCCCGTTATCACCCCCAAAGCCGCGTGAGGCCGCGCCCACCGCTCCCCAGCCAGCCTAACGCCGCAGCAGTTCACAGCCGCCTGGCAGATCGATGTATTTATTCACGATCAGCTCGTACAGCTCCGGACATTTATAAAATAGCAGTTTGCCGCTGTCGAGGGCGCTCTTCATGTAGAGCGCATAGTGCCGCCGCCAGTTTGTACGTTCGTTTTCCTCGGTATAAATGGCTGCTTTCTGACGCAGTTCGCGATCGCGTTTACGCAGATTCCAGCGCACTTGCGCATAGGCCGCCACCAGCGTGTCGCTGTTCATCAGATCCATCCCCGCCGACGCCTTGCTCGTATCGTAGCGGAAGTCGGAAAGCAGATTCCAGAGGATCTCCTCACGCATCGTCGCCCGTTCCACGTATGCCGGCAAGACCAGACGGCCGCAATCCAGCCCGCCGCGCGCACCCAGCATGAACCCCAGAATGCCGCCGGCGGGGGCAATAATGATTATGGGGCTGATCCGCAACAGAATCCGGTGAATGCGCTTTGCCGACGGAATCAACGGTTCCTGAAAAATTAGCGGATCGCGCATCTGCGCATCATCCAGCGCGCTCCGAGTGGAAGACCGGTCATTGACAGAACCGACCTCTGGTTTGAAGCGCTCGGCCAGCGTGTAAGGCAAAAACGGCTCCCGCAGCTTGGCGACCAGACGCGCATTCCGGCGCAGGCACTTCAATTCGTGCGCCGCCAGATCCGCCGGCGAGAAGACGATTCCTACCTCGTTCAACAGTGTTTGCGCCATCTCCCGGTCCTCGCGGCTGCGCGGCAGCAACTCTTTCTCCACCCGTTCGCAGATGCGCTCCAGACGCCCGGCCTTCACCTTGCAATTCTGAATTGCATGGCGCAACTGGGAGATCATTTTGCGCTTATCCTTGTCGTTCGCGCGGTTGTGAGCGTGCTCAAGCTCACGCTCCCGATCCCCCTGTTCCTGCCGGATTCCGGCGGTTTCTCTTGTCAGCCGGTCGAGAATATCCTGCATAATTCCTTCTTGCATACGGCAATTGATGATCCGCCGCCAAGCGCGGTCAGCTTTCCAGAGCGGGGAGTTTCGCTGATTGAGCTCCAGATCCTCGTTGGAGGTCGGCGGCAACAACCCCTTCGCGACCAGCACCACCAGCTCGTCCGCATAATACAGGTGCGTCTGTTCCATATTGAAAACCGGATCAGCCGGCGGTTGTGCGCAGTCCGCCAACAGGCGCTTCGCGGTCTCTGCCGGCAGCCAGCGCCGTGACCAGCCCAACGCGCCCCAGCGCAGCAGACCACGCAGGAATACCCCCTCAGCCGCCTCCACCCCAGCGACAAGAATCTGCCCGGCGGCCGTGTAGATATTCCAGAATTCATCGACCATCGACTTTTCCACCGCCGCTAACTCGCGGTTGGCGCAGACGATCAAGAGCCGATACTTCCGGTCTTCCTCATCCAATTGCTGCTTACGCGCCAGCGCCTCTTCCCGGTTTTTGCGGCCGAAGCCGAGGAACCCCTTGTTCTTCAACTCAGCCTCCACGCCGTCGAGCGCGGTCCGCAACTCCCGCACACGCTGCATCTGCTCCGACACGAAGCTCTTCAGCGCCAAACCGTATACCCCCCAGCCGAAGAGCGTGTCCGCCGGAATACCGTGCCGGCACAGCAGTCCATACAGCGGCTCCCGCGCCGCGTAACCCGCGCAAATACGCAGGGTTTGCAGCGTGATTCGTGAACGCTGCAGGAGGATTTTCTTCTGCTGACGCGCCCACTCCAGCGTCGTGCGCAGCAGCGAATCCTTTGCCGAAAGCTTCCCCTCGGGCTTGAGCATTTCATCCAGTTTTTCCAAACCGGTCTTGAGTGCATCGAAAGGCGGAATCCGTTGCAATTCCCGGCGCTGGCGGGCGAGCTCATTCTTGACCGGTTCGGGCAGACTCTCCGGAAACTCCTGCTCCATCTTGACGCGCAGGGCCTCGATCTTCTCGGTTTCCATGAACAGATCCACCCGGATCTGCACCGCCTCCAGAATCACCGCCGGCAGGCCATCCGCCGGCAGGCCGTCCACCAGTGCAGCCAGTTGGGCGGGTTCCATCAGAGCCAGATCCGGCCCTTCCGGAGCAGGTGCGGCCGGCGCATCGGCGTCCGCATACAACGCCTCGGCCGGATCGGGTTCGACATCCCGCTCATCCTCCGGAATATCCTCGTTCGCCCCTCCCCCCGGAGCATCTCCCAGCAGGTCTGGAACGACCGGAGCCTGCCCCCCGTCGTCATCGCCGGAATCGGTTTGCTCCGCACTCTCTTCGCCGGCCAGCCCCCCTGGTTTCCCGGAATCTCCCGGCGAATACGACTGCCCGGCGGGCAATGCATCTTCCCGCTCCGCAGCGGAGGTCTCCGACGACAAGAGAGCGGAATTCTCGATAGCCCCCCCTCCTAAGGCAGGCTCTGCAGTTGCGCGAAGAAGTGGATCCCCAGCCGCAACCGTAGCGGGATCGGCTGGACGGAGCCGCTCCGAGATTGCAACGGCAGGGGGCGTTTCAGCCCCTTCCAGATTCAAACGACTGCCCACCGCGCAGGCCTCCGTAACGGGGCACGGTGCGACCGGTGCGACCGGTGCGGCCGGCACGACCGGAATTACTGGGGCAGTCCGGGGGGCGGGTGGTGTGATGCGAACGGGCGTAGCCGTGACGGCACCTGCCAGCGAAGGGGACGCTTCCTGTGGAATTCCGGGCAAATCGAAGGCGCTCACGCCTGCGGACTGTACTGTTTCCGGCGCACCTTCGCGCAGAGATAGTTGCGACTCGACAAACCGGTTCTTGAGGGCGAAGAGATTTTCCGCCAGCAGCGAGGCAAGACGCACAGCCATCGCCGGCTTGGCACGAAAAAAATCCTGCGCCTTCTGGGCGGGAATCCGGAAAACCCGGCAATCGGTTTTGGCAATGGCCGTAGCGTTGCGCGGCGTTTTGAGCAGGCAGGAGGTAATCCCGAAAAAGCCACCCTCGCCGCAACGATCCAGCAGATGCACGCCGCGCTTGCGCAACTCCACGGTCCCAGCTTGAATCAGGAACATATCCTGACTCGACCGGTCGCCCTCCTGGAAAATGATCGCGCCCGCCGCATAACTTTGCAGCAAATTGTGCGCGTTCTGATCCTCCGCTTTCTGCAGGGTCAGCTTCTGCTGCTCCAGAATTTCCTTCACCTGCGCGGAAGAAAGATACCCTTTCGCCAGCAGGATCGTTCCAAGCTTCGGTACCTCCCGCCCCGACCGCTCGTAATCCATCTGCACAGACAGGCACTCCTGAATTTGGTGAATGGTCACCATACCCAGTTGCAGGGCAATCTTCCCGAATTTACCGACATTCTCAGTATTTTGCCCCGACATCCAAGCAGCCCGCCCTTTCAATGCTGTATATGTAACGTATATTTCCAGTTTATTGTAATAAATAATCCGCTTCAGGTCAAAGAAACAATTGCAGCGAACATCGGAAATTCCTCGAATGTTCCGATTTCCTTGGCGCCGGTTGCGAACGGAGCAAAGTGACTGGAGGCCGGGGGCGCATTTCAGTGCGGGGTTTACTTTCCGACGGCATTTGCGTAAACTTGAACAGGTCTGGCATGATGACCGGTGGTGCAAGCCGGTGTTTTGCCGAAGGAGGAACACGATGAAGTGGAGTGCGCTTGCCTGCGTGGTACTGTTTGCCGTCTGCCTGTTGTGCAACGGCTGTAATATTGATAACGCCAAGGAGTCATTTGTGAACAAGAAAAACGACAAGGTTGCGCAGAACGCACCCGAGGAAAAGAAGGCTGCCACCGGCGCCACCGGTGCAGACAAGCTCTCACCGGCGGTCAAGCTCATCACCAGCAAGGGCGAGATCGTCATCGAACTCGACGAGAAGAACGCCCCCATCAGCACCAAGAATTTTCTGGCCTACGTCGAAGCGGGTTATTATGACGGTACGGTCTTCCACCGCGTGATCAAGGACTTCATGCTTCAGGGCGGCGGCTTCACCAGTGGTACCGACGGTGTGCTGCAGGAGAAGAAGAGCGGCCAACCCATCAAGAACGAGGCCGACAACGGTTTGCGCAATTTGCGCGGCACGATTTCCATGGCCCGCACGCAGGTGGTCGACAGCGCAACCTCCCAGTTCTTCCTGAATCTCAAGGATAATGCCTTCCTCGATCACGGCTCCCGCGACTTTGGTTACGCCGTTTTCGGCAAGGTAACCGACGGGCTGGCTGTCATGGACGAGATCGCCAAGGTCAAGACCACCACCCGGGGCTACTACGATGATGTCCCGGCTGAACCGGTCGTCATCACCAAAGCCGTCCGCCTCCGCTAAAGCCGCCGCCACACCGCCCGAGGACACGAACCTTCCTTCCGGCTGCAATGTTAAATCCGGCCCTTCCCGTTACGCTCCGGCGAACGAAAGGACAGAAGAGAGATATAAAAAGCGGCGCGCCCCGATGTAGAGGCGCGCCGCTTTCTTTTTGTATCCCCCAGACACATGCCATCCGCCCAACATCAGAGCGGGAGCATTTATCCGGCTCTGGCGGTATGCGAGCTTCCGCATATACGCCGATGGGTTCTTCCGCAATCGCGCGCAAGGAAGCAACCGAGGCGGAAAAAGGCCTGCAGTTCAAACCCCGGCGGCCTCTGCGGCATTGGCTATTTTTCCGGTAGCCTGACGGCTCAGGACCGAGATCAGCAGCACAAAAACGCACAGCACCAGATTCTGCATTACCTGCTGCAACGCCGTGGGCAGTGCGTAAATCATCGTCACCGCCGGAATCCAGATGCCCCAGTTGGACAGCAGCGGAGGCAGAACCTTCTGCGACCAGAAGTTATGCCGCAGAGCCTCCCGGGTTTCCGCGGTCCGGAAGCCTAAATCCTTCCAGGTATAAAAGGCGATCATGGTCGGCACCGCCCATATCACGCTGAAGACGAACTGGTCAAAAGCGACCTTGCTGGCCAGCGTTCCGATGCTTGTACCGGCCCCGAACAGCCAAGCCTGAAAGCGATAGAAGCAATCAATTTCAATTCCCTTGTAGCTCCAGAACAAGGCCAGCATCGCGAGGTTCTTCCATGATTCCTGCTGGACAGCCGGAGCCAGAAGCCGCTGGAGAAGAAAGGGGAGCAACGCACCGAACAAACAGGTGGTCAACGCACAAAAGAGCAGTCCGAGCCGTTCCTTGAATTGCAGTAACGCCGTGAGCATGTCGTGAAAAAACGGCAGGAAGAAATAAGCCAGCAAGACCGTCAGGGCAACCATCTGCAGGATGATTCCGGGCAATAAATTTACCCGCGCCGCAGAAAGCCCCTTGAGAACCGCCTGCCGCCACACCGAATCGGAATTCACCCCTTGTCTCCCACCAAACGCACTATTTTAATATCGGGCCATCCCCGCCGAGTTCCTGCTTAACTTCCAGCATCACCCCCAGCGCATCCTTAAAATCCGGCCCCAAAATGCTGGCGATGTTATCGAGCGTCGGCTGCATCCCCTGCGTCTTAAGCACATAACAGGCCAGCTTCACCTTCGCGGCCGCCAACTTGGTCTGCGAACCCTGACTCTGCCCGCCGCCGGTAATCTCGCTCTGCCGGATCAGCTCCGCCAGCGCCTTCGCCTCCAACGCCGAAATGCCCATCGTCAGCCCTCCCGACACCCCCGTCCGGAAAAAACCGTCCCGCAGCCCCGCACTTGAGCGGCTTACTCCCACTCAATGGTGCTCGGGGGCTTGCTGGAAATATCATAGACCACCCGGTTGACCCCGCGCACTTCGTTGATGATGCGGGTGCTGATGCGGCTCAGCAGCTCATACGGCAGCTTCACCCAGTCGGCCGTCATGCCGTCGAGACTCTCCACCACCCGCAGGGCCACTGCATTCTCGTAGGTCCGTTCGTCGCCCATCACGCCCACCGACTCGATCGGCAACAGCACCGCAAACGCCTGCCAGACCTTGCGGTACCAACCGGCATTGTGGATCTCCTGCATTACGATGTCGTCGGCTTCCTGCAGCACCTTGACCCGCGCGGCCGTGACCTCGCCCAAAATGCGCACCGCCAGCCCCGGCCCCGGAAAGGGATGACGCCAGATCAAATTCTCCGGCATCCCGAGTTCCGCGCCGATCTCGCGCACCTCGTCCTTAAAGAGCAGGCGCAACGGTTCAATCAGCTCCAGCCCCAATTTCTCCGGCAGCCCCCCGACGTTGTGATGACTCTTGATGACCGCCGTCGGACCGCCATGGGCGGACACCGACTCGATCACATCGGGATACAGCGTCCCCTGCGCGAGATACTTGACGCTCCGCAGCCCCTTGGCCTTCTCCATGAATACCTCAATGAAGGTATGGCCGATGATCTTGCGCTTCTTCTCCGGGTCGGTCTCCCCCTTAAGGCGCTCCAGAAAGAGCTCGCTGGCATCGACCGGAATCAGGTTCAGATCATAATCGCGGCGGTACCCGTTGACCACACGGTTGAACTCGTCCTTACGCAGGACGCCGTTGTCAACAAAGATACAGTGCAGTTGTGCGCCGATGGCCCGGTGCAGCAGAACCGCCACCACCGAACTGTCGACGCCCCCGGAGAGACCGAGGATCACCTCATCCTTGCCGACCCGGGCGCGGATGTCGTTGATCGCCTGATCCACAAAGCTGCTCATCTCCCAGTCGCCGCGCGCGCCAACGATGTTGTACAGAAAGTTCCGCAGAATCTCCTTGCCGCGCGGGGTGTGAACCACCTCGGGGTGGAACTGCACGCCATAGAATTTCTTTTCTTCGCACATGATGGCCGCGTGCGGGCAGGTATTGGTCTTGGCAATGGTATGAAAGCCCTGCGGCAGACGCTCGATCTGGTCGCCGTGGCTCATCCAGACCGGCAGATCGACAGGCATCCCCTCGAACAAGGGCGTGTGTCCCTGCACCGTAATGTCGGCATGACCGAACTCCCGTGAATCGGCCTTGTGAACCTTGCCGCCAAGGGTTTCGCACATGGTCTGGCAGCCGTAGCAAATACCGAGGACCGGCACCCCCAACGCAAAGACGCCGGGATCGCACTTGGGCGCGTGTTCGGCGTAGACACTGGCGGGGCCGCCGGAAAGAATAATGCCGGTGGGGTTAGCGGCCTTGATCTCTTGCAAATCGACGTAACACGGCATGATGCGCGCGAAGACCTTCTGCTCGCGCACGCGCCGGGCGATCAATTGGGCGTACTGGCTGCCGAAATCGAGAACAATCACTGTCTGCTTCTCATTGCTCATAATTACATCCGCTGTCCAGAGGCATCACTGCCGGGTTAATGACCAGTCCGATCTTCATAGCATGCGGCGCGTACAACCTCCGGCTGCAGACGCCCTGCTCTCAGCGCTGATAATTCGGGGCCTCATGCGTAATCTGCACATCATGCGGGTGGCTTTCGGCCAAACCCGCCGGAGAGATCCGGATGAACTTCGCCCGTTGCCGCAACTCCTCAATGGTATTCGCCCCGCAGTAACCCATGCCGCTACGCAGACCGCCGACCATCTGATAGACAAACGGCGCCAGCGGCCCCTTGCTCGGCACCCGTCCCTCGATCCCTTCGGGAACGAGCTTGTCCGCCGGCTTGCCGGCCTGACGGTAACGATCGCCGCTGCCCTGACTCATCGCGCCGAGGCTGCCCATGCCGCGATAGGCTTTGTAGACACGCCCCTGATACAGGATGCTCTCGCCCGGCGCTTCTTCGGTGCCCGCCAACAAACCGCCGAGCATCACGCACTGCGCCCCGGTCGCCAGCGCCTTGACGATGTCGCCGGAGTTACGGACGCCGCCGTCAGCGATCAGCGGAATGCCCGCCTCACGAGTCGCCTTCGCCACCCCCCAGATCGCGGAGAGTTGCGGCACGCCCACGCCGGCAATGATGCGTGTGGTGCAGATCGAACCGGGACCGATGCCAACCTTCACCCCGTCGACGCCGGCGGCGATGAGTTCGCGCGCGGCCTCTTCGGTGGCAATGTTGCCCGCAATCACGTCGACCTTCTCGCCGTGAGCCTTCTTGTAGCGCGCCACCGCATCAATGACATTCTGGGAATGGCCGTGGGCGGTGTCCACCACGATCACGTCCACCCCGGCCGCCACCAGCAACGCCACCCGTTCATCATCGCGGACGCCCACCGCCGCGCCGCAGATCAACCGGCCGCGCGCGTCACGCACCGCGCAGGGGAACTTTTCGAGATTGTTAATATCCTTGATGGTAATCAGGCCGACGAGTTTGTTGGCGTCGTCCACCAGCAGGAGCTTCTCGACCTTGTTCTTGTGCAGGATGTCGCGCGCTTCCTGCAGCGTGGTCCCCGGATGCGCCGTCACCAGAGGAGCCTTGGTCATCACCTGACTGACCGGCAGATCGGCATCCACCTGAAACCGCAGATCACGCTTGGTGAGAATGCCCACCAGCTTGCCGTCGGCGGCCACGATCGGAATGCCGGAAATATTGTTGTTCGCCATCACCTCATGCGCCTGCCGGACCTTGTCGTCAGGACGGAGGGTGAAGGGGTCCTGAATGATGCCGTTTTCACTACGCTTGACACGATCCACCTCCTCATGCTGCCGCTCGGGGGAGAGGTTCTTGTGGATAATGCCTATCCCCCCCTGCTCCGCGAGAGCGATCGCCATCCGCGCCTCGGTGACGGTATCCATTGCAGCGCTGGCAATGGGAATGTTTAATTGGATATTCCGGGAGAAGCGGGTGGCGGTGCTAACCTCACTGGGCACGACATCGCTTTTCTGCGGCACCAGCAGTACGTCATCAAAGGTCAGGCCCTCAAAGGCTTCCATATTCGTCTCCCTATGCATATATGTAGTGGTGAATTCTTTTCGTATCGCTACCGCCAGAGTCCGCCGCCTGTGTTCACATCTGGCGAAACAACGGATTTGTAAGGGTTCAGAGTATAGACCACAGCACGAAATTGTCAAGACACACCCCGGCAGCAGCCCTAAAACGACCGATTCCCTCCCTCAACCCAGACCGGAATTTCTTGCCGCCCCCCCCCTAAATCAGCGGCAACAACTTACAACGGATTTTAGGACAACGGAGTTACGTTGCGGCAACGGCTCAATCCGCGACAACACAACCAATTGAAAAATATAGATATTGCAATATTTATCGCTTTTAATTTCAACTTTCACTGATTGGAACGGCCTTTGTTGATTGTTGGTAGGAGGAGTCCTGTAACCATCCAAAATTGTCGGCGGCGAGGGGGGAACCTCTCTGTTGAGCCTACGATGTTGTACCGATCCGTCAGGACTCGCAGGAGAGCGCTATGCGCAATGCAACTCAAGAAACATCTGCGGAATCATTCCGCACGCTCAGCCCGCAGAAGCTGGGCAACCGGGTGCTGCAACTCTGCCGGCCGGCGCAGACAGCCGCTTGCGCAACGGGGGCGCGTGAAGAGCCGAAGAAGGAGGAACATACATGTTGACTGGAATGTACATTTCATGCATGGGTGCGATGGTGCAGCAGGCCCGACATGAAACGACGGCCAACAATCTTGCGAACCTGAACACCGCCGGATTCAAACCGGACTATCAGAACATCATGCAGATTCCGGCCGAAAGCGTCTGGAAGGGGCTGGGCAGACGGGAGTCGGACTGGATTCTGGAAAAAACCGGCGGCGGCGCCTGGCTTGACAGCACCAGCAGCGATTTCACGGCCGGCCCCTTGAAAACAACCAATGCGCCGATGGATCTGGCTTTGGAGGATCAACCGGGCAAGGTCAGTTTCTTCAAGATACGCTCAGGGGAGGGAGAAGGGGAACAGATCCGTTATACGCGGAATGGGAACTTCAACATCAGCACCGCCCGGCTGTTGGTAAACAGCGTGGGGATGCCCGTGCTGAGTGATGCCAACCAGCCGATCACAGTTCCGCCGGCTGAGCAGATCAGTATCGACGCGAACGGCAACGTCCATATTTTCAACAATGGGCAGCGGCAACTGGTCGGGCGGATCGGAATCGCCACCACATCGGCGGAGGAAGCCCAGAAGGGCTTGAAAAAGCTCGGAGACAGCCTGTTTCAGCCCAAGGAAGGTACGGTCATGGAGGACGGAACCGGAAAAATGATTTCTGGAAAACTGGAGCAAGCGTCCACCAACCAGATCAACGAAATGGTTTCCATGATTGAGGGCCAGCGCACCTATGAAATGAACATGAAATTCCTCTCGATGCAGGACCAGACGCTGGGCTCCGCCATTCAGCGGCTGCGCGGACAGTAAGCTGTGTCCGCCGCATCGGTAGCACGCACAATCAAGAATAACCGACAGGAGATAGCATCATGATGATTCGCGCACTCTGGACCGGCGCTACCGGCATGCACGCGATGCAGACCGACATCGACACCATCGCCAACGACCTGACCAACGTCAACACCCCCGGCTACAAGCAGAGACTGGTCAACTTTCAGGATCTGTTCTACCAGAATCTCCGGGCAAGCGGCCTGCAGGGCGGCGGAGAGGGCGAAAACGTTCCCGTGGGCATTCAGGTCGGAAACGGCGTGCGCGTCACCAGCATCACGCCCGTGTTTACCAAAGGCAGCGCGGAATCGACCGGCGTCTGGTCGGATGTCATGTTCGGTGACGCAACATCGTTCCTGTCCGTGACGCTCGATGACGGCACGTTGGCCTATACCAGAGACGGCACCCTGCGCATCAACTCCAACGGGGATCTTCGCACCTCCGATGGTTACGCGCTCAATCCGCCAATCACCGGCATCCCGACGGGTGCCACCGACCCCTCCATCACGCCGGCCGGGAACGTGCAGTATGTGGATACCGATGGCAACACGCAGACGGTGGGGCGGCTGCAACTGTATAACTTCATCAACCCTGCCGGTCTGAGCGCGCTGGGCAGCAATCTCTGGAAAGAGACGGAGTCCTCCGGCCAGGCAACGGCCGGATACCCCGGCGATGCGGGATTCGGAACCCTGACCTCGACCTATGTGGAGGGATCGAACGTCGATGCCGTGACTGCGATGGTGAATCTGATTACCGCGCAACGCTCCTATGAGTTCAATTCGCGGACGATCACCACCGCCGATGAAATGCTGCAAACCGTCAACCAGCTCAAGAGCTAATCAATACATGCTGTTTTCAGAACAAAAGGAGCAGATCATGCGATGGAGTTTTCTGGGCGGAATGATGTTGCTCTGCGGGCTGGCGCAAAGTGCGCTGGCCGGCTCGGCGCAGATCGTTCTGCGACAGGAAGCAACCGTCGCGGGGGGCTATGTCCGCTTGGGAGAAGTGGCGGAAATCACCGGCGACGGGTCGGCACAACTGGCACAGGTCTTCCTCGGCCCCGCCCCGGAATCCGGCAGCGTCCGGCAGATCAGCCGGGAGGAGGTTCTGCGCTGCCTGCGCGCCCGTGGTCTCGATGCCGGAATTGATCTGACCGGAACGCCCGCAGTTCGCGTGCAGGCCACCACGGTCCCGGCCGCGCCGATCCCCGCAAGTGCGCCCGCAACGCCCCAACAGCAGGAGCCCGCCGAGCAAACACCGGCAGAAACGTCCCTGAAGCTTACTCCGGCAGAAAACGTCCGCGAACAACCGGCAGCCTCGCGCCGGCCGGCAGACTCCGGAAAACCGGATAACGCACAGAATGTGCAACGGGAACTTGCGGCCTCCGAGCGGGTGCGCCAGATGCTGAATCAGGCCGTTACCGAATATCTGATGAAAGCGCTCTCGGTCCGCAATCCGGCATCGGTCGATGTCGCAACCGACATCACACGCTGCATGAATCTCACGGCAGAAATGGCCTCGGTGGAGATCGACGCGCTACGCTCGGGAAATCTTCCCGGCCGTTGTTCGGTAAACCTGCTCATCAAGGACAACGCCGGCAACACGACCGGCAGCGGCACCGCCGATCTGCAGGTAAATCTGACCGTAACGGTGCCGGTGCTAACCCGGTCGCTCAAGCAGAATGAGGACGTCCGTCCCGGCGACATCGTTTTGCGGAAGGTGCGCTATAAAGAGGGGATGCCGGTAAATCCGATCGATCCCGCAGATTTTTTGAATATGGCCGCGGACGGGATGCTGCGCGTCGGGGCGGCGGTCAAGATCGGTGATTTCTGCCCGAGTCTGGACGTGCGCAAGGGGCAGGCGGTTTCCGTGATCGCGGATTTCTCCGGGTTCAAAGTCACGGAACAGGCCATCGCGGAAGCGGACGGGCGGCGCGGCGACACCATTCCCGTTACCGGTCTGGTCAGCCACAACAACTACCGCGTCAGAATCACCGGGCCAGCCACAGCGGAGCCGCCGATGACGCCGGGGGCAAGATAACGGGCGGCAGTTGATACCATTCAGAACCAACAGAATGCAACGGGAGGGAAATGATGAATACTTTTTTACGGGCAGTCCTGAGCAGAACCGGCGCGGCGGTGTGCTTCGTGGCCTGCACCGCGGTCACCGGCTCGCTGGCCTCCGAGCAATACACCAAACCGGTCATCAGTCCGCTCGACAACGCCTCGTCCATACTTGAGGAGGAGGAGATGGAGATGAGCCTTGCGGAAAAGCGCGTGGGCGCCAAACTCCTGAAAATTTACGACGGCAACAAGAACACCCTCGTCAAGCCCCGGCCGTCGAAGGTGCATGACCGCGTGACCTTTGTCATCAAGGATACGACCACGACCTCGCTGGAAGCCAACACCATGCTGGAGACCAGCCTTACGACCAACTGGAATCTCCAGAACTGGTTCACCCTCGATCGCAATTCCAACGGCGATCTGACCCTCAAGCCGTATTCGATGACCTCGACGGATGGCACCATTAACACCGCAACGCAGAGCGACAATTACTCCCAGATCAAGATGGACACCAATTCCGAACATGACGGCAAAGGCAAGACCGATCGCAAAAACACCTTCACCACCAAGCTCAGCGGTGAAGTAATCGAGGTTCTGCCCAACGGCCATCTGGTTGTGGAAGCGAAGAAAAGCATCCGGATCAACAACGAGACCCAGACCGTGACCCTCGTCGGCCGGGTGGATCCCGAGGACCTCAATGATGCATCGGAGATCGACGGCGACCGCATCATCGACCTGAACATTGCCCTCGCCGGCGAGGGCGAAGTGACCGACGCGATTCAGCCGGGCTTCATTACCAAACTCATCAACAAGTTCAAACCGTTCTAAGTCTGCCGCCGGCGCGGACAACGCCACGCAGCCCCGACGACCCGCCGGCACGGCCGGCACAGCGTAAATAAGGCATGATTATGGACATACGAAAGCTGATTCTTCCGGCAACGCTCCTCTTCGCTCCCTACTTCTGCGGTGGAGTAAACGCACCGGTACCGGCCGCCGAGATCGGTTCCTTCTGCCGGCTGCAGGGCGCCGAAACCGTCACCGTCAGCGGCACGGGACTGGTGACCGGCCTGAACGGTACCGGCGACAAGTCCAACGCCAGCAAAATTCTCGCTCAAAAGTCGTTGGAGACCCAACGCTACAATCTTTCGACCGATGACCTCTCCACAAAGAACACCGCACTCGTGCGCGTAACAGCGGAAATTCCCGCCCTCTCGCGGATTGGCGACAAGATCCGCATCCGGGTTGCCTCCATGGTTGACGCCAGCAGCCTCAAGGACGGCGTGTTGCAGGATTGCGTACTCACCGCCCATGCCGGCGGTCCCGCGTTGATCCGGGCAGAAGGACGGGTCAGCACCGGCGAGACGCCAACCTCCGGGGTCGTTCTGCAGGGCGGGCAGGTGTTGGATACCGAACTACTCAACCGCACCATCGTCGACAAAAACGGCATCTTCCGGCTAATTCTGGACCGTCCCAATTACGGCAACGCGGCCACCATCGCGCAGAACATCAACACCGATCAGCGCACCAATCCCGCACAGGGCAAGGTTTACGGCTTTGACGACACCGGCACCTCGAATCAGATCGTTGCCCGCGCCCGCGACGCCAAAGAGGTGATCGTGCAAATCCCTTCTGCCTTCATGAAAAAGCAGGTGGAATATATCTCTGTTGTTCTCGGCATGGACGTCCCGCTCACCCCCGAGGCATCGATCCAGATCAACCGGCAAACGGGGATCATCACCATCTCCGGCGATGTCCGCGTAATGCCCGGCATGATCAGCTACCGTGGGCGAACCGTCCAGTTGACCCAGACCCAAAGTCCGGACGGGCAGGTTGCCCCGGCAACGTACAACCTTGACAACCAGACGCCCCGGCCGCTGGTGGATGTCTTCGGCCCCAACGAGTCAGCCGGCAGCGGGCAGCGCAGCCTGCAAAGTCTGGTCGACACGCTGGCGGCTATGCGCTGCACGACCGACGACATCATCAACATCATCGGCAGCCTGAAAGAAAACGGTTTGATTCAGGCAAAAATAACAAACGAGTAAATATTCCCGCGCAACGGCCGCTAATAACAGAGGAACACGCGATGTCCGCAACCACGCTTCCGGCCGCAGCCACGGTGAAAACCGACGCCCGGCACATCAGCCCGGTCAATCGGTCGGAACTGATGAAGAATGTCCGCTCCGGCAGCAAACCGGATGAAATGCGCAATGCGGCTGCGGAATTCGCCTCCGTGTTCATCAACCAAATGTTTTCGGTCATGAATGAATCTGTCAACAAGAGCGATTTCGGCCACGGCGGAAAAGGCGAAGAATTTTTCCAGAGCATGCTCTATCAGGAATACTCCCGCAAAATCGCCTACGAAGACAGCTTCGGCATTACCGAAATGATCTACAAGGGCCTGGAAAAGAAACAGAGGTCGGCAACCGCTCCAGCCGCTGCGGCCGATGGCGCGGCAGGCGGTGCGACCCCGGATGCGGCGCTGATGCAGGACACACAGAAGCTGGCAAATGCCACGCAAGCCGTCCGGGCATATTCCATGGCTGGCGGAAGCATTCTGCCCCAGAAGTAGGCCGCCCCATGCCGATGCAAAGGAGAGACCCATGAACCCGCTGATCGCCAAATTGAACGCGGTTCTGCTACAGGAAGCTGCCCTCCATCAGAAGCTGCTGGAGGAAGCCGAAGCCAAACGTGCCGCCATCATTGCCGGCCGACTGCCGGAAATGGAACAAATCCTTGAACGCGAGCGGGCCATTATTGCGGAGGTCAACCGGTTTGAGGAACGACGGCAGGAGTTGGTACTGCAGACCCGCGAGAAATATCAGATCACGCAGGAGCCTTTCAAGCTCCAGCAGTTGGCCGATCTGCTCGGGGAGGAAGGAAAGGAACTCGCCCAGACCCGTCAACTGCTGAAAGAGGTACTCGATAAACTCCGCTACAGCAACCGGCGCAACGATGAGTTGCTCAAGGCTTCGATTGAGCACGTCAACAGTTTTCTACGCCTGCTCAGCCAGAACGGCAACAAGACCTACGACCGCAAAGGCAACAGCGGCGGCAACCGCCCGCTCTTCGACCGCACCGCCTGACGGCAACAGTCCATCGTCCATTTGAAAAACGCCGGGAGTCCCGTCAAAGGACTCCCGGCGTTTCATGTGATACTCACAGCGCAGCAGCAGGACCTCCGCGCGGCGTCTATTCTTCGCACTGAACAGCGGCGAACACCTTTTCGTTGACGTAAATCTGGCAGCCCGTGCGTACCGCCAGAGCGATTGCATCCGACGGCCGGCAGTCCACCCCGACCTCGTCCCCATTCTCTTTTGCCAGCACCAGAATGCCGATAAAAGTCCCCGCGCCGTCCTTGGTCGCCACCAGATCGTTGACGATCACCTGCACGATCCGTCCCCCCAAGGCGGAAATCGCCGCGACCATCAGATCATGCGTCATCGGCCGCAACGTTTCCACACCCTGAATCTCGCGGTTGATCGCCACCGCCTCGACAATGCCGATCTCGATAGGCAGACAGCGCGGACCATTCTTTTCGCGCAGAACAACCACCTGCGCCTCCCGCTGTTCGGCGATCAGAATCTGCGCCAATTCGCATTCAACCAGATTCACGCGCCCGCACCGCCTTCCTGTCCGACGGGTACCAGCGCCGCAGCGGCCAACGCCGCATCGCCCTGATAGAGCGTCCCGTCCCTGTGCGCCAGCAACAACGCCTTGACCGCGCTCTCGTCATACTTCCGTCCGGCCTGCCGGCCGATCTCCGCCACCGCCTCCCGGACGCGTGTTTTATCCGGTTCACCGGCATCCCCCGCGCATAGCTGATCGAAATCCGCCACCAAGCCCAGAATCTTCGCGCTGGCGGGGATTTTCTCCCCCTTCAACCCTTCCGGCCCCGAGCCATCATTGCGCTCATACATATAACGGATGGTCTTTTCCACCTGCGGGTAACAGGCCATACCGCTAATAATTTCGAGCGTCACGCTGACCCGGATCTGCTCGGGCGTGGATTTGGTCGTCTCGTACTTTTCCTTGCTCGACTGCATAAACTTCGCCAGCGGCCCTTCGGCCAGTATGCCGATGTTGTGCAACAGTCCCGCAAGGCTGAGGTTTTGCTGCAATTGCGGGTCGATCCCGAGCTTTTTCGCCACCACCGCCGCATAACGCGATATCCGCTCCGAACGGCCGCGTAGCGTCGGGTCGTGCATCTCCACCGCCCGGATCAGCGCACCGATGGTATTCATCAGCACATCGCGCTGGCTGGCAAGGATGCGATAGTTTGCAATCGCCAAACCCACCTGATCCGCCATCGCCGCAGCCAGCTCCAACTCGTCATCCCGAAAGACCACCGACGGGCTGTCGCTGGAAAGATACAGCACCCCGCTGAGGTTCCCCGACACCGACAGCGGGACGCACAGCACGCTGCGAATGCCCTTCAGAACAATACTCTCCTGCGCCTTGAAACGCCCATCGCTCATGGCATCCGAGGTAAGGATCGCCCGCTTATCTACGATGGCGCGCCGGATGATGGTGCGTGAAATCTTGCCGGCCTGATGCCCCTTGGAAAGATAGGACCCAATCGGAGAAATCGCCCCCGTATCGGGATTGCGGGTGAACATATAAGCAAGATCCGCCTCCAGCTCCTGCGCGATGAATGGCAGCACCTTGTCAATCAGTTTCTTCTCGCTGTCAGCCTCGCCGATCATGCGCCCGAGGCGGTACAACGCCCGCAGACGATGCACCTCGTCGCCATCACCGTGAGCGGCGGTCAGGTCGGTCAGGTCCTCCAGTTTCAGCTCCAATGTCGAAGAGGAGTCGTCCTCGTCATCGGTGAACTCAAAATCCGTGTCGCGCGCGCTGTCTTCGTAGACCAGAACCGTTGCGCCAATCTGGATGCGATCGCCCTCGCGCAACATCTCCTCGTCGACACGCTCCTCGTTCAGGAAGGTGCCGTTGCGACTCTCAAGATCGCGCAAAAAGCACATCTCTCCAATACGAAACACCTCGGCATGCTGCCGGCTGGCACCCTTGTCCAGAATCTGGATGGCGCACGAAGGATCACGACCGATGGTCAGCGGCGCGTCTACCACATCCACCGCCCGGTCTTTCTGCGGTCCGTTTTTTACTCGGATACGAGCCATATGTCATCCCTGTTCCAGTGTCCGAAGAAAACGCGCCGGCCATCCGGCTGTCTGATGATTGAATCGGTCCGGCAAGCCGTCGTTCAGGCGATTGCGCTCATCGACGCCCTCCGAACAGGCCAAAAACGCCCTTCCCTCCTAACGACGAGCCTCCGCCAGCGTTGCGCACCGATCAGTACGCCGCGATAAAATTCCGGAAATGCTTGAGCAGGTCATTGGTGATCTTGCCCGGCTTGCCGGTACCGATCTTCCGGCCATCCACATGCGTTACCGGCATGATCTCTGCCGCTGTTCCGGTCAGGAAGCATTCGTCCGCCGTATAGATGTCGTACCGCTGCAGATCCGGCTCAATCACCGTGATGCCAGCCTCGCGCGCCAGCTTCATCACGAGATTGCGCGTGCAGCCTTCGAGAATGCTGGCTGTCGGAGCCGGAGTCTTGAGGACGCCATTCTTGATGATAAAGATGTTATCCCCGGTGCATTCCGCCACAAAGCCGTTCTGATTGATCATCAGCGCCTCGGGCACGCCCGCCCGGATCGCCTCCATCTTCGCCATGATGCTGTTCATATAGTTCATGGTCTTGACGCGGCGGTTGACCGCCTCGGAAGCAGTCGCCTGCACGGCGGAGGTGATGATCGACATCCCGTCGCGGTACACCTCGGCCGGATACAGCGTGATGCCGCTGACGATAACGATCACACTCGCCTTGGGACACTTGCGGGGGTCCAACCCGAGATCGCCCACACCGCGCGTGACCAGCAGGCGGATGTAGCCTTCCTTGCACTTGGCCGCCTTGATCGTATCATTGGTCGCCTGAATGAGCTTCTGGCGACTCATCGGAATTTCTATGTTCAAGTAATGCGAGCCGTCGTAGAGGCGGTCGAAATGCTCTTTTTCCAGAAAAATCTTACCATTGTAAACGCGGATGCCCTCGAAGAGACCGTCGCCATACAGCAACCCGTGGTCAAAAACCGAAATCTTCGCATCGTCACGCCCGTAAATCTTCCCGCCAATCCAAACCTTTGTGTCGTTCTTGCCAGCCATTTCGTCACTACCTTGCCTGAAATTCACCCAGAAAAAAAACCGCATGCGCGGATCATACCCGTCTTCTCCGGACCGACGCCCCCATTCGGAACCACCGTCCGGCAGTCTTGTAAAAAAACGCGCCCCGCCGGAAAACCGCAGGGTCGCATTCTCACGCACTCGCCTCAACAATATTGTAGGTTAAGCCGACAGTCGGTCAATACGTAAACGTCCGGTATTCAGCGGCATTTATGAGCAAATGCAAAATTTCACTCATGCCGTTTCCAACCGTCCGCCGTTCAGGCGCAACACCCGGTCAGCACGGGCGGCAATCTGCAAGTCGTGCGTTACCAGCACCATACCCGTTTTCAGACGCCGCACCAACGACCAAAGCAGCTCCATCACCTCCACGCCCGTCGCCGGATCGAGGTTGCCCGTCGGCTCATCGCAGAGCAGAATCTGCGGATCGCCGTACAACGCCCTCGCAATCGCCACGCGCTGCTGCTCTCCCCCGGAAAGTTTGTTCGGCTTATGCGTCAACCGTTCGCTCAAGCCGACATGGTCGAGCAACTCCCGCGCCGAAGACTCAGACGGCCGGTCCTTGCGGAAATGTCCGGCAATCAACACGTTATCCAGCGCGTTGAAATCACCGAGCAGGTAATGCTGCTGGTAAATAAAGCCGATCGCCTGACCACGCAGGCGCGTGCGCTCGCTTTCGCTCAAGGTCCCGGCCTCATAGTCGCAGAGCCGGACGCTACCGCCCGTGGGATGGTCCAGCAGCCCGAGAATATTCAGCATAGTGCTCTTTCCGGTCCCGCTGCGGCCGATGATCGCCACACACTCTCCTCGCCGCACCTGCAAATCAAGGCCGGTCAGAATATGCAGATCCCGCGTGCCATCGTTAAAATTGCGCGTTATGTTCCGGGCCTCAAGGACGACGACCCCGTTTTCCAGTTGACTACTCATCACGCAACGCCTCCACCGGTTCGCGGCAACCGGCCCAGAGAGCCGGATAGAGCGCCGAAAGCACTGAAATCACCATCGCTCCAGCCGCATAAATCACCACCTTATGCGTCAGAATCACCGGTTTCACTACCGTCTCAAACATATGCGGCGGATAAAGCGCCTCGCCGGTCACCATCTCCCATAG
>CAYWTJ010000057.1:0-4048 GCA_964460225.1 uncultured Planctomycetaceae bacterium
GTTTTGCGGAGCTCTCGCGGCAATTCTGGCTGCCGTTTTGGGCGGCCGTTCAGGAACCGGAGGCCGAATGAGTTGCGTGCCGCAATAAAAAATGCGGCCCGGAAAGCAGTGTTCACGGGCCGCGAACGGAAGTGAATGGCATTTGCCGGTAACCGGTTCAATATTGATCGCTCTCGGTTGAGGAGGGCTCCGGCAGGAGATGGCCGGGGGCGTATGCGCGGGCTTCGGCTTCTTCGAGTTGGAACTGGCCCATCATGCCGTTGAGTTCCCGCGCGTGCGAAGAGAGTTCGCTGGCGGCCGCCGATGTCTGCTCCGCGTTCGCCGTATTCTGCTGGGTGACCTGATCGATCTGCTGGAAGCCGATGGAGATCTGCGCCACCCCCTGCGCCTGCGTGCTTGCGCTATGGGCGATGTCCCGCAAAAGATCAGAGACGAGTACGACATTTTTCACCACGCCGCTCAGGGATTTTTCGGTGCGGTTGGCGATCTCCGCCCCGTTGGCGAGTTTTGTGACCGTCCCTTCCACCAATTCGGCGGTTTCCTGTGCGGCCTTGGCGCTCCGGCCGGCGAGGCTGCGGACTTCTTCCGCCACCACCGCGAAACCCTTGCCGTGCCGTCCAGCCCGTGCGGCTTCGACGGCGGCATTCAGCGACAGCAGATTGGTCTGAAACGCGATATCGTCAATCATCTTGACGATCTTGGCGATCTGTTGCCCTGATCGTTGCATATCTGTCATCGCTTCGACCATCTGTTTGACATCGTTGTTGCCCTGATCGGCCACGTTGCGCGATCCCTCAGCGAGTTTGTTTGCCTGATCGGCCTTTTCTGCGCTGTCTTTGGTTTGCGCGCCGATTTCGGTGATGGAACTGTTGATTTCCTCAAGCGAGGCGGCGGATTCGGTTGCCCCGGAGGACAGCGACTGGCTGGCGGCGGCAATCTGCTGCGCGCCGCTCATCACCTGCTCCGTCAGGGCCATGACCTGTGACAAGGTGCTGTTCAGCCGTTCTTTCATCTCATGGAAGGCCTTGCCGAAGTGATCCTTCTCAGATGCAATTTTGATTTTTGCCGCAAAGTCGCCGCTGGCGATCGCCTGCGCCTCTTTCGCCTTTGTTTCGAGATATTCCCGGAGCTTTGCCGCTGACCGTGCGGTGTTGCCCATTTCATCGGAGCGTCGAATCATGCTGACAATTATGGTGGTGAATGCGGGATTGCGCGTGGCGTCGCCGACGCTGGCGCGTTCCAAAAAGTCCATGACTGCTCCCAGTGGGCGCGTGACGAGCGTGGTTACGAGCCACGCCAGCCCCGAGCAGAGGAGCAGCGCCACCAGCAGGCCGCCGATCAGCATATGATCGCGGATGATGGCCGAGTCGGCAAGGATGTCATCCATGCTCGCACAGACGCAGACCATCCAGCCTGAGACCGGACTGGTATTGAATGCAACGGTTTTGGAATCCCCCTTCCAATCGTAGTCGTAGGCGCCGTTTTTGAGCGTGACCATCTTCTTGCCCCACTCAAACTGGTTGATGTTCGCCTTCATAATCAGGCTGGCGTCGCGGTGGGCAATCACCATGCCGGTTCGGTCCAGAACGTAGGCGTAACCCTCCGAGCCGACCTTGACCGGCGCGATGAACTTTGTGCTCAGGTATTCCGAGGTTACAGCCGCCATAAGCACGCCGACCACCTTGCCGTCTCTCAGAAGCGGAATGCAGCAGGTAAACACCGGCTTCTGGTCGGAACTCCCCAGAACCATGTTCGACACCACCGGCGTCCCCGTTGACAGCAACTGCTGGAAATAATCGCGCTGGCTCAGGTCTTTTCCGATGGAATCCTCTATTGACCCCGCAACGACGACGCCTTTGGTGTTGGTCAGCAGCACCCGTTGAAATGCTGGGTTGGCCTTTGCCATATCCCGCAAGTCCTCGTTTGCCCGGGCCGTTTCGGCCGGACTCGGCGAAGGGGCGAGGGCAGGCATGAGGGAGCTCTGGTTGGTGTGGGATTGCAGAATCTGCAACATCCCCTGAACGGATTCCTCAAGGACATCCGCCAACAGGCGTGAGGTCTGAACAACCTCATGCCGGACGTTTTTTTCCAGGACATTGGTGGCGGTGCTGTAGGCCCAGATCCCCAGCCCGGAAATGCTGATAATCACCAGAATCAGGGTCGGAATGAGAAATTTCCAGCGAAGCATGAGTTTCATAGTAGCATATTCTCCCGATAAACGATATCCTTGGCGTACTTCCAACGGTGAGCATACTTCACTTGTTATCCCTGCGTGGAGTTTGTCGTATTTTGCAAAAGCTGTAAAGGAATATCGCTTGTGCTTTTTATTTTTTTTTGAACATCTGCTTACGTGAAACGGGAATGGGATGCGCATATGATCGTTGATGACCGGAAGTTTATCAATGCGATGACATTGGAGCCATTCGGGAGAGCATTCGATTGTAGCAAGAGGCATATCGGGATATGAAAACGGAAACCTTTGATTGCGCGACGACCCCGTTGCTCCCCGGAGTGACGCTGATTGACTCCAGCGCCGGCACCGGCAAGACCTTTGCTATTGCCACCATCGTTCCTCGGCTGTTGTTGGAGGGGATCGCGCAGGATATTACGCAAATTCTGGTCGTCACCTTTACCAACGCGGCCGCCGACGAGCTGGCGGCCCGAATTCGCGTACGTATACAGCAGGCACTGCGCGCCGCGTCCGGCGAGGTCTTTCCGGACGATCCGTTCTTGCGTTCTCTCGACGGGGAGCGCGCCCGGCGGATCTTTTCGGCCGCGCTGGCCCGGATGGACGAGTTGCCGGTGTACACGATTCATGGCTTCTGCAAGCAGGCCTTGCAGGAGGCGGCCTTTGAGAGCGGCCTGCCTCTGGAGTGCGAATTTTTGCAGAATGAGGAAGCGCTGATCCGGCAGGCAACGCTCGATTATTGGCGGCGGACGGTCTATCCGGATGAGATTCTGGCTGCGCTGGCCGCCCGGCAGACCCTGACGCCGGAGTTGTTCCATAAGGAATTCGAGCAATTCCGCCGCTATCCCGGCTGCCAACTGCTGCCGGTCGCGCAACCGGTAAGCATCCTTTTGCAGCGGCTGCATGACCTTGCCGGCCGTTTGCGAAAGGATTGGGATGAGGGGGCGAGGGCGGCTGAACTTGCGGTTTTGCCGGCGCTAAGTCAATCCAAGGACAATGAGGCGGCGCTGGCGTTGCGTGAGCCGGGCAGGCTTTTGACGGAATTGTCTGCGGCGGCGCAGGGGGCTGCCGATGGCGATTTTCTGCTGGCGTTATCGGTGCTTTCCGCATCGCAATTGACCGGTGCGCTGAAGTCTGCCAAGGACCGGGCCGCGTTTCAGCCCTCGGCCTATTCTTGCCTGATTGAGGAGGCGGTGGCGTGCCGGGCGGAGTTGAAGCATGCGCTGCGCGCGGAGGTGTTCGATTCCGTAACGCGTTCGCTGCAATTGCAGAAACAAAAGCTGAATCAGCTTTCGTTTTCGGATTTGTTGCAGCGATTGCAGGAGGTGCTGATCGATCCGCAGCGCGGCCCCGCGTTGCGTCGCACCCTGCGCGACCGATTCAAATCCGCGCTGATCGACGAGTTTCAGGATACCGATCCGCTGCAACTGGACATCTTCACCCGCTTGTTTCGCGGAGCCTGTCCCCTGTTCTTCATCGGAGACCCCAAGCAGGCGATTTATTCTTTCCGGGGGGCGGATATCTTCGCTTACCTCGACGCCGCGCGCACTGCGGACCGACGGCATACCCTCGACAAAAACTGGCGCAGCGAGACCGGCGTCGTCGAGGCGATCAACCGGCTCTTCGAGCGCAAGGATGCCCCGTTCGTATTTCCGGACATTTCCTTTCCACCCGCGACCGCGCAGGGAAAGGAGGCCACTCAGTCCCTGTGCGATCCGGAACGGCGGGCGTGTCACTGGCTGCAACTTCCGGCTTCCGGGGATGGCAAGCTCCTCAGCAAAGACGCTGCGACACGCGCATCCCTTGCCGGCGTGCGGACGGAGGTTTTGCGCCTGCTGAATGGCTCTGCTCTGGTCGCCG
>CAYWTJ010000058.1:0-2364 GCA_964460225.1 uncultured Planctomycetaceae bacterium
CTCAAGATCGCCTTCGCCGGAGAGCCGGTGGTGTATTCTCTCGACGTTCTGAAGAACCAGATTCAGGAGTCCGGCGCGACGTTACAGGACAAGGTGGATATCGACACCGATTTCCTGGTGATCGGCAAGATCGACGAGAACAAGCTCACTGGCGACGGCAAAGAGCCTGAGGCTGGTGAGAAGGATCCCAAGCTGGAGGAGTCCCGGAAGGCCATGGATATCGCCGGCCAGTACGGAA
Organism: uncultured Planctomycetaceae bacterium; assembly: GCA_964460225.1. Lineage (GTDB taxonomy): Bacteria > Planctomycetota > SZUA-567 > SZUA-567 > SZUA-567 > CAYWTJ01. The sequence goes on from CAYWTJ010000058.1 coordinate 239, forward strand.
TTCCGGTCATTCGTGAGGTGGAGCTGTACGATTATTTGCGCAACTGAGCGCCGCGACTGCGGGACCCCATGCGTTACTCCAGACGACCGCCTGAGAAGGAGGTCGTCTGTTTTTTTGCAACTGGCCCCGGTCAGGAAACGGAGAGGGTGCCCTGCGGATGCAGGGCAAACGCATGCAAAGCAACTTCAAGAAGAAGCCGCAGCCGTTTGAAAAAATGGTTCTGCTATCCGTCGCGTGATTTTGCGCCGCCGTCACACGTTCCTTCGCGTTGCCGCAAGCGCGGTACGAAGAGCAGCAGGAGTTCGCGGCCGAGATTGGTAGCCTGATTTTCATGCGATAACGCTGCATCCGGATGCGAGGGAGGAAGGATTCCGGCATTGGCGTAGCCGGAGGAAAAGCGGTGCCGGGAGGGAGCATTTCGGACGGGAAAAGCGATGGCTGCGTTGGTGGTACACGATTCAGCGGCGGATGCGCCACAGGAAAAACGAAGAGACGGAGTAGTTCCAGACCGAGCCGATCAGAAGGCCGAGGAAGCCCGCCAGCAGCCAGTAGGCGCCGAGGGTGTCGAAGAGGTAACGCGCGGTGAGGACGTTGGGTATGGCGCCGATGGCGCAAATCAGCATGTATGTCAGCAACCCGCGCAGAAGGTGAGAGCCCTTGATGCGCCGGTCGCCGTAGGTGAAGAGATTGTTCAGAAAAAAATTCCCCACCATCGCCACCAGAGTCGCCAGCGATTGCGAATGCCAGAACGTGACATGCCAGAGTTGATTGAGGACGCCCAGCGCGCCGAGGTGGATCAGTACGCCCAGTAGCCCCACGCAGACATACAGGATGAATCGGGCGGGGAGAAAACGGCCGATCAACTTATCCGCCAGCAACAGTCCGAAGTCGGCCAGAACGCCCATATCGAGCTTGCTTTCGCCGAATTGCCGGGTGCGGAAGGTGTAGGCGACCTCGCCGATGGCGAGCCTGCGCGGAGCAGTAGCGAGAATATCGAGCAGGATTTTGAAGCCCTGCCCGGAGAGGCCGTGCACGACCTGGTCAAGCAGTTCGCGCCGCAACAGGAAGAAGCCGCTCATCGGGTCGCTGGTGTGGTTGCCATGCAGCAACAGGTCGGCCAGACGGGTAGCGAAGCGGCTCATGCCGAGGCGGGCGGCGTTCCAATTTCCCGTGCCGCCGCCGGCGATGTAGCGGCTGCCGATCACGATGTCGCTCCCCTCCGCTTCGGCCTTGCGCAGCATATCCGGGAGGATGCGTTCGTCGTGCTGCATGTCCGCGTCGATGACCGCGAAGAACTGCGCGTTGGAGGAGAGCATTCCCTCGACGCAGGCGGAGGACAGTCCGCGTCGGCCGATGCGCCGGATCAGTCGGACGGGAGCGTGTTCCGGACTGGCGCAATCCGCGGCAAGGGCGAGAACTTCGGCCGCGGTTCCGTCGGGAGAGTCGTCATCGACGAACACGGCCTCCCAGACGGTGCCGGCGAGGGCTGCGGCGAGCAATCCGTAGAGTGGCCGGACATTTTCGCGCTCTATGAAGGTGGGGATAATGACCGAGAGTTTCATGTGCGGAATTATACGAATCCAGCGGTCCCGGCTCAATGGCTCTGCGAAATATAGCGCGGCCGCGCTTTGATTCAACTTGCGGCAAACGGTGTTTCGCGTAAACTTCAGGGGTGCAGTCGGCTCTTACGTGGGAGCGGGAGGAGCGGAAGATGGTCCTGCCTCTGTTTGATCTGTTTATGCCGGTTCTGGATTTCATGCAGAGTGCGATCTTCAGCGCGGACGGGGTTGACCCGGCTCCGCAGAAGATTGCCGGCTTTCTTGCCTTGGGGACAAATGCGGCGGAACTGGAGGCGTGGGCGGACAGCCTGTGTCCCGGAGATTATACGGCTGCGGAGTTGCCGGAGGTGGTGCATGCGCTTGGCCGGGCGATGGGGGCGGAGCCGGGGGACGCGCGGGTGCACGAAGCCCCCGGGGCGGAACAGCGTCTGGTCGAGGTTATTCTGGATACCGGGATGGTGCGTTACGTACTGCTGCTGGGCGGCGATGAAGCGGTGAATGGGATCTTCCCGCCGGCGGGGGCAGAGCCTGCCGCGTGTATTCCGGAGAAAATGATAGACGGGGTTT
>CAYWTJ010000059.1:0-15933 GCA_964460225.1 uncultured Planctomycetaceae bacterium
TCGCGTATTGCTGGAGGCGGCGCTGCCCGCATGTCTGGGGCCGGTGGACGTCCAGCCCTTTACCGTTCCGGCGGGTTACAACTACACCTTCACCGGCGAGAACGAGGAGATGCAGAAGGCGATGGATTTCCTGAGCGTGGCGCTGCTGGTGGCGCTGCTGTTGATTCTGCTGGTTCTGGTGGCGCAATTCAATTCCGTCGCCTATCCGGTCATCATCATGAGTTCGGTCTTCCTGTGTCTGGGGGGCGTGTTCCTCGGGCTGGGGCTGCATAATCTGCCCTTTGGAATCATCATGAGCGGCGTCGGCGTGATCTCGCTGGCGGGCGTGGTGGTGAACAACGCCATCGTGCTGGTGGATTATACGCTTCAGCTCAAGGGCCGGGGGCTGTCGGTGGCGGACGCGATTATCGCCGCCGGGGCCACGCGCCTGCGGCCGGTGCTGCTGACGGCGATCACGACCGTGTTGGGGCTGATCCCGATGGCGCTGGGGTGGAGCTTCAGCTTCAGCGAATTCACCTTCTCATGGGAGAGTGAATCGAGCCAGTGGTGGCGGGGAATGGCGCTCCCGGTCATCTACGGTCTGACCATGGCAACCATGCTGACGCTGATCGTGGTGCCGGTCATCTTCAGTCTGGTCGAGGGGTTGCGCGAGCATGCACGCCATTACCGCCGCGACCTCAAGCAGACGCAGATCTTCCTCGGTTCGCTCTGGATCCGTCTGTATGATCGCCTCTTCCGGACCAGCCGGGCGGAGCCGTGGGTGCAGCAGCGGCTGCGCGAGTACGCCCAACTGCTGGCCGATGAAGAGGAGGAAGAGGCGCTTTCAGGGGGGGCGGTAGCAGGCTCCCGGCCTCCGAAGTCCGGCGGCGGGGCATGAAGCCGGACTTTCCCTATCACCGGTTCGGCGGTTATTTGAAGGAGCGCTTCGGCCAGAAGGTGCATAAGGTCTCGGTCGATGCCGGTTTTTCCTGTCCCAACCGCGACCCGCGCGATCACAGCGGCGGCTGCGCGTGGTGCAACAATGCCTCCTTCAATCCGCACGACCGCGCCAGCGGCCGCAGCCCCCTCGACCAGCTCCGGCTCGGGGTGCGGCTGTTGCGTGAGCGGCTGGGCGTGCGGCTCTTCATCGCCTATTTTCAAGCCTACACCAACACTTACGCGCCCGTGGCGGCGTTGCGGGAGCTGTTTGCCGGAGCGCTGGCGGTGGACGGGGTGGTCGGGCTGGCGGTCGGGACGCGCCCGGACTGCGTGGACGAGGAGAAGCTCGCGCTGCTGGAGGAGCTGCGCCGGCGTCCCCTGCCGGCCGGCCTTGGGAGGGCGGAGAGGGCGGCCGGTCAGTTCGTGCAGATCGAGTATGGCCTGCAAAGCGCCCGCGACGACACGCTGGCGCGCTTTCAGCGGGGGCATACCGTCGCGGATTTTTCGCGGGCGATGGCGCTGACGCGCGGGCGGGGGCTGGAGATCTGCGGGCACATGATTACCGGGCTGCCCGGCGAGGATGACGCCGACGCCCGGCGGACATTGTGCCTGCTGCGGGATTCCGGCGTCACGGGCCTGAAAATTCACAACCTCCATATCGTCACCGGCAGCGCGCTGGCGCAGGCGTATGAGCAGGCTCCGTTTGCCCTGCCGACGCTGCACGGGCATGCGGCGCTGGTGGCGGATCTGCTTGAGGAATTGCCGTGGACGGTCAACATCCAGCGCCTCTGGGCGGCTTCGACGGATCACGCGCTGCACGTGGCGCCGGCCTGGAGTCTCAACAACAACCTCACGAAATACGCCATCGAGCAGGAGTTTCGCAAGCGCGGCAGTTGGCAGGGGGTGCGCGCCCCCTGACCGGCGTTTTTCCTGTCGCCCTCCCCGGCGGGGGGGAATCCGGCGTGGCAACACGAATGGCAGATTGACACGGCGCGTGAAAACAGGTATGATCGGTGCGGTTCGATTTCGGCAACTCTTTTCGGAATGTGAAACGGCGTCATGGCAAAGAAGACGGCAGCAAAGAAAACATCCCGGTCCGCTTCCTGCCCCGTAAGTACGAGGGCGGTTGCCGCGCCGGCCGGAAAAAAATCGGTGAAACCGGCGGCTCAAGCTCCCGCGCCCAAGCGCAAGCCCGTCGCGTCCGGCGGCGCGGCTGCCCCGCGCGCCAAGTCTGCTCCAGCGAAACCGGCGGCGGCCGGCGGCGACCTGCAGATGCAGATTCTCGCCCACACGGCCATCGCTTCGATCCCGAAGGGCATGGCGGCGGGGCGGTCGGTGCTGAAGATTCTGACCGAGGCGCTGGCGGCCTTCTCGCAGGCGATCGGGTATACGCAGGCGGTTATCATGCAACTGACCCCGGACGAGACCTGTTTGTTGCCGGTTTGTTCGGCGGGCGAGGCGGCGGGGCTGATCGATACGGTGGTGCTCGACGAGCCGCTGGAGATCATGGCCGAGCGCAGCGTGAGCCGGATTCTGGGCAAGGCGTGGAGCAGCGGCGCCTGTCTGCCATTGGTGTTTCAGGACACGCCGCTGGGGCTGCTGTGTCTGGGCGGCGGGCGGACGGGGCGGCCGGACGCGGCGCAAAAGCTGCTGCTGGATCTCTGCGCGCAGCAGATTGCGCTCTGCCTCTATACCAGCAATCTCAGTGAGTACAAGGATCTGGCTCCGGAAACGGCCGACGCGGCGCGCGCCGAGTTGCGTTGCGAGGAGGTGCCGGCCATTCCGGAATTTGATTCCTCCCTGCATTTGCTGCGCGGCAGCGCCTGCGGCGGCGACTTCCATGCCTTTCTTCCGCTCTCGAATGACCGCACCGGAATCCTTTTCGGCAAGACCTCTGGCAGCGGCGTCAATCCCGTGGATATCGGCAAATTTGTGCCGGCGGTCCGCGAGCAGCTCTCGGCTGGCGACACCCTGCCGGCGGTGATGCAGTACATCAATCAGGAGATCATTCAGCAGGGAAACCGGGGCCGGTTGGTTTCGGTGGTCCTGATGGTGGTCGACTCCCGCACCCGCAAGGCGCGCATCTGCCGCGCCGGCAGCGTGAAGATGCTGCGCTTTAAGGGCGGCGTGCTGTCGGTGTTTGACGAAGCGCTGGGGCCGCATCTGGGGGCGTTCAGCGGCGTCCGTCTGCAGGAGGTCGAGCTGCAATTTGCGCCCGGCGACTCGCTGGCGCTGATGACCGACGGGATCAATCTGTTTTCCGAGAAGAAAAGCGCGCCGCTGGAGAGTCTGGCCGAGAAGCTGGCCGCCCGGATGGCGAGCCACAGGGGCGTCGGGCTGACCGGGCAGGTGCTGGCGCTTTTGAAGGAGAAACACCTGCCGGCCGATGCGGAGGTGACGGTGCTGGGGTTGCAGCGCAGGGCCCGTCCCGGTGCGGCGGCCTCCACCGGCGGTTCGGTGGCCGACGCGGGATAGTCCCCGCCCCGGCTTTCCGGCGGATTTCCGTACCACTTGGTTGCGGATTCCTTCCGGCGGGACGACAGAAATCCGAATGATGCCAGACCGGCGCCCGAAGGCGCCGGTCTTTTTCTTTCCGCGTCAGATCCGTACCGCCCCGGAGAAGAAGGGTTTTCCCCGGTTCTCTGCGTCCCACGCGCGCTATGTCGGTCGACGAGGGTACGCGCCGGCTGTTGCCGGCGCTCCATGTGCGTTCCGGATCATGAGTGGCCGGGGCGCGGGCGGGCCGGGGCTTTGCGGTCTACCAGGGATTGGTGCCGTTGTCCTTCGCGGGGAGCCAGATGGTGAAGGTGGTGCCCTTGCCGACGGTGCTTTCCAGCGTGATTTCGCCGCCGTGGTTCTCCACGATCGTCTTGGAGGAGCTCAGTCCCAGGCCGGTGCCGCGGATCGTCGCCAGTTGAGAGCCGGGGCGTGCGTGCTCGCCCTTGGTGGTGTAGAAGGGGAGGAAGATGTTTTTCAGCGCATCCTCGGGGATGCCGCAGCCGGTATCGCTGACCTGCAAATAGGCGCGGTTCTCCTCGGTGCCGCAAAAGAGCGTGATGCACTTGACCTCCGATTCCAGCATGGCGTGGCGGGCGTTGACCAGCAGGTTGAAGAGGACATGGCAGATTTCGCCGCCGCTGCAGAAAGCGGTAGACTGCTGGTCGAGCTGCATGCTGAAGGTGATGCCGTCGGCCTCGAATTCGTTGTAGATCAGGCCGACGGTGTCCTGAATCAGCGGGGCCAGCAGTTGTTCCTTGCGCTTGCCCATCCGTTTGCCCGAGAAGGCCAGCAGGCTGTCGGTGAGGTCGATCGAGCGTTTGACGGTGTTGATGACCAGTTCCAGCTTGGCGCGTCCGCGGTCGGAGAGGCTCTCTTTGCGCTGGAGCATCTCCAGATGTCCGAGGATGCCGGTGTTCAGATTGTTGAAGTTGTGGGCCACGCCGGCGGCCAGCGTTCCGACGGCCGCCATGCGCTCCGATTGCAGGAGTTCGTTTTCCGCGCGGCGCTTGTCGGTGATGTCCTGCGCGAGGCCGATGATGCTGGTTGGCTGGTCGGAGTCGAAACGCGGGGTGCCCATGACGTTGAACCAGCTGTAGTCGCCCTTGCAGCGGCGGAAACGAACCACCACGCTCAGGGTCTCGGAGGTTCCCGAGGCGACCGCCTCGATTGCCGAGCGCATGATCTTCTGCTCCTCGGGGTGGATCAGGAAGATCGTGTCGCTGAGGTTCTGCGGATACCAGTCCTTCTCATACCCCAGCGAGATGAAGAACGACGGGTCGATGTTCACTCCGCCATCGAGAAGGTCGAACTCAAACGGCACCGCGTTCGCCGCCTGCAGGGCGATTCCGAGGCGGCTCTGGCTCTGGCGCAGGGCGTCAAAGGTCCGATAGAGCGACTCCTCCGTCTGCTGGCGCTGGAGGATGACGGCGAACTGGCCGGCGGCGATTTCAATGGCGGCGTTCTCCGCCAGCGACCATTTGCGGGGAACGTCGAAGGTAGCTACGCAGAGCAGCCCCCAGAATTCGCCCTGAAATGAGATCGCGGCCAGAATGATCGAGGTGAATCCCAACTCGACGAGTGCGGCGGCCTGCTCCTGCGGCAGTTCACGGACGTCGGTGATGGTAATGGCGTTTTTGCGTTGCAAATCCTGCAACAGCGGCACCATCTGGCTGTTGAGGGTGAGGCGCGAGAGGCGGGCCTGGTGGCCGGAGTCCGCTTTCCACCACGAATACTGCAGCCGGTAGCGGATGCCGGTGGAGGGCGAGAACTCCTCCTCTTCGAAGATCAGAACCGTGTCGGCCTGACACTCCTTGCCGAGCATGCCGAGGGCGGGGGAGATGGCGTCGGTGAAGGAGGTCGTGCTCTGCAGGATGTGCTGCGTGGCCTTGGTGAGGGCGGCCAGCAGGCGTTCGCGCTTGTGAAGGGCGATCTTGACGCGGTGCTGGTCGGTGATGTCGCGGCCGATGCCGATGATGCCGGTAACGTTGCCGTTTTCGTCGATGATCGGGGACTTGAGGGTTTCGCGGAGGATGTAGTCCTCGGTGTTCTGGGAGTTGAGCCAGTTCTCAAACCGCAGGGACTTGCGGCTGCTGATGACGGCGCTGTCCTGTTCGCGCAAAAACTCAAACAACTCCTCGGGCATGATGTCCTTGTCGGTCTTGAAAAGCACGGATTCGGGTGTCGTGTTCATGACCTCGCAGAAGCCGCGGTTGGCGCGCAGGTAGCGCCCTTCCAGATCCTTGATGAAAATCGTGTCCGGGGTGGCCTCCAGCGACCGGCTGAGCATGGCGTGCTGGTTCAGGATGTGCCGGATGCCGCGCAGCGTCAGCAAATACCCCGCCACGCTCGCGGAGATCCCCAGTCCGACCAGCAGGACGGCGAGGGCGATGTGTTGCGGGTGGTTTTCCAGCAGGTCAGGGACGCACAGGCAGGCGATCACCGCGATGAACAGCAGGTTCAGGGCGAAGGGCAGGGCATAAAGGAGCGTATGGCGCTTCTGTCTCATGACCATGCGGCAATCATACGGCCTAATGCCGGGTTCTGTCAAAAAAAAAGGGCCGAAAATCGCAAGATTCCATGAATTTCAGTCCGATAATATTCGATACCTTCTGCAGAGGAGGATCGGTAATGAAGAAGATGACCAGAGGGTTGCGCATCGGTGCGCTTGCGCTGTTTGCCGGCTGCAGTCTGTTTGCCGCGGCATGGGCGGTGGACGGGACGGATAAATCGTTCTCCGTCGGGGCTCAGGCGGCGGATTCCTTTGAAAATGCGATTTCCGAGCGCGTGCAGATGGCGATTACCGCCCTGCCAAGCGCGAAGAACGAGTTCATGGCCGGCATGCGCGAGGGGCGGACCCTCTTTCTGACCATCCGGCTGATGGACGCCGGCGGCAAGGTGGAGCAGGTGTACGTGCAGGTGGATTCCTGGCAGGGAACGGCGATTTCCGGCCGCATCGCCAGCTCGATCCGGCAGGTGCAAGGCTATTACAAGGGCCAGAAAATGCAGTTCGGCGAGGGGGATATCCTCGACTGGACGATCCTGAGCGCCGATGGCGGCAGCGAGGGCAACTACGTCGGCAGCTATCTCGAACACTGGCTCTTCGCCGGAAAATAATGCGCGGAGCGGCGGGAAGTACGAACGGTTTGATGCAGGGTGCGGCTTGTCCGCGCCCTTTTTATTTTTGGAATATGCTATGCATGATGTGGGTCGGGCGGTGGTGAAAAAATTGTTTGAAAAAGCGCCGGCGCGGTTTTTTTTCTGTTCAAAAAAAAGATGGCGTGGGGTAGAATGCGGCTGGGAGAAGGCCATGACCAACAACAGTGAAAACCGCAAAGACAAAGACTTCGTGTCCGCGATGCTGACACATTATCAGGATTGCCTCGGCGCGATGGCCGGCGGCGCCGGACACCGGCTGAACAACATTCTGGGAGCCATTTCCGGCTACGCCAGATTCCTCAGCGAGAGCAAATCCCTGACCATGCAGGAAAAGGAGTTCGCCAACCGGCTGCTGGCCAGCGTCGAGCGCGGGGTGGAGATCACCCGCCTGTTGGAGGCATATTCCCTCTCGTCGGCGGTAGATGTCAATATCGTCTATCGCCGTCTCAAGCCGCTTCTGGACGATGTGGTCGCCAATGTCCAGTCGCGCATCGACAACTCCGGGGTGGTGCTGGAGGCCGCCATTGAGGAGACGCATCCGGTCTACTCCGATCTGGGGCTGCTGGCGACGGCGCTGCTCTCCATCCTCATCAACGCCTATCACGGAACCCTGAAAAACGGCAGCAATCAGCGGTTGATCCGCGTCCTCTCGCGCATGGAGGACAATGAGGCGGTGATCCGGATTTATGATAACGGCCTGCCGTACACCACCAATTTCCTGATTCCCGATCTGCGCCACCCCGGTCTGGTGGGGGCATACGGGACGGTGCGCGCCATCGGCGGCAACATGACCTTCGAGGAGCGCTACGACGGCAATGAGATCCGCATCGCGCTGCCGCTCTCGCGTCCGCTCTTTGATCAGCGCCTCGGGCGGGTGCTGGTGGTGGATGACGACCCCGCCATCCGGCATATGTTCAGCCAGTTTCTTGACCATGAGGGGTACAAGGTGGAAACGGCGGCCGAAGGCAGCCGGGCGATGGAACTTCTTACTGAGCAAGATTTTGACGTGATGCTTCTGGATCAGGTGATGCCGGGGATGAGCGGGCTGGAGCTGCTGGCGGAGGGCAAGCTGCGGCGGTTGTTCATGCCGCCGGTGGTGATGATTACCGGCGAAAACGATGTGGATTTGGCGCGCAAGGCGCTGCTGGCGGGGGCGATTGCCTGCGTGCGCAAGCCGGTGAACAGCGACAACGTGCTGTACATCGTGGAAACCCTGACCGGGACGCCCCACAGGCCGCGCGGCATTCCCAACAATCCTGCGGCGCTGACGCCGGGGACCCGCATGGCTTTGGTGGTCAACTCCGACATCCATGCCGCCGCCGCGATGCAGGCGGTGCTGGCGGCGGGCGGTTTTTCCACCATCATCGCGCAGACCGGCGAAGCGGCGGAGGTGGAGACCTCGCGCGAATACTACGACATCATCCTGACCGAGGCGCGGCTGAATGATATGTCCGGTCCGTCGGTGGTCCGCAAAATGCGCATCAACAATCCCTTCACGCCCATCCTGATTACCAGTCCGGTGGTCAGCCGCTCGACGCTGGGCGAGATGCAGGAGGCGGGGGCCAACGGCAAGCTCGAAAGCACCATCGACCTGCCCGCGATCGTCGGCCAGATCGATCAGGTCAGCGGGATCTTCGCCGCCCGCTCTCATGTGTAGGCGCGGTTTCGCCGGCGCTGAAACCTTCCCCGGGTGAGCCTCATGTCTGCGTCAGACACCCCCATCATGGAAAGCCTTGCCGTCTGGCAGCGCAAGTGCCGCGGCGATTGTTGGACGGCTTGGTTTGTCGGGCTGGTGTTCTGGCTGTTTTCCTGCATTCCCGCATATCTGATCTCGCTGGTTCTCGCTGCGTTATGTTCGCCGCTTCTTCTGTTTTGTGACGATCGGGGCCAACAAACGCCTCATATCCTGGGGTCTGTCTTTGCCTTGTTTTTTCTCTCCGCCTATCGCGGCACCGGCGAGGCGGCGTATCAGTTGAAACTCATATGGGCGGGCTTGTTTCATCCGTGGTTCGGTTTGGTCATTCTCGCCATTCTGCTTTCGTGGGCGCTGATCCGCATCGCCTGCGGCCGCTGGCAAACCGAAGGCGCCGGTTTACGTTTCTTTTGCGGACTCCCGGATTCACGGGGGATGTCCTTCGTGAGGCAGGAACGTCTGTATCGCGGGCATATGTGTGGGTTTCTTTACGGGACTGTGCGCGCGCTGTTCTATTCCCCGGCGGTGCGACTGGTGGAGGAGTTCCGGATGCTGCGGGACGGTTTGGGCGCTGTCGCATGTCTTCCGCCGGGGGCCGAGCAGGTGGTCGCCTCCCTATGGGACGTCGAAGGGGGCTACAAATGGCTGCTGGAGGCTGAACAGCCGAACCTTCTGCCGCTGTTAAAACGGTTGGAGGAGATGGGGGTTATCGCCTTGCAGGACGCCGGGCGGGGGTGGATTCAGGTTCATTATACGCCGGAGTTCGCCGGCGTTCTGGCCAAGGCAATGCGACGTACAAGCGCCGGGCGGAGCGATGCCGCAAATCCCCTTCCGGGCGTTCGGGAAGAGTCTGTTGACCCGGAACCGGCGAGGGAGGGAACTCGTTGTGCCGTCGGGGCGGGTGCGCGCGTTGACGAAGAGAACGCGGGGGATAGGCGATGAATGAGAATCCTCAGATGCGGACATGGATTCGCCGGCACGCGGTGGCGCTCAAGATCAGGCTCTGTGCCCGGTCGCTCCAGATGCTGGTGCAACTGGTGATTTCGTATGTCGTTTGCGTCGGTTTGGTGGCGGCTGCGAGCTTTTTGTACTATCTTCCGACCTATCAATTCAAGCTTTTCCTGATGGTGCTGTTTGCGCCGCTTAGTTCACAACTCTTCGACAAATGCGCCGGTTTGCTCCTCCATCCGCTATTGGCGGGCGTTCTGCTGGTGGGGCTGCTGGCGTGGGCGACGCTGCGGCAGGCGCACATCGGCTGGGTGCAGGTTCAGCCCTTTACCGGCATGTGCACCGAAGGCGAGGGGAATTTCATGTACGACGCCCGCAAGACGCACCTCGGGCTGGGCTACGCCGTGAGCATGATCTGGCACAAACTCCACACCTTCTATTATCATCCCGTAACGAGTGCGGCTGATATGGTTGCGACCGCTCTGGCGTTGCGCAAGCTCCGGCTCGAAATTCCGGACGGGGCGGATGCTCTGGTCGGGCGGCTGCGGGAGGCGTTCCGGATTCGCAACTGGAATCCGGTGACGGAGTTCCCGGAGCTGCTGCCGGTTCTGGAGACGATGCTGGCGCTCGGGGTGGTGCGGCTGCGCAACGACTATCTGACCGGCACCGAGGTCCGGCTGACGGAAGAGTACCTGAAGTTTCTGGAGCGCGCCGATGGAGAGCCGGCCGTCGGCTGCTGCTGATAAAGCGAAAAAACATGGTCCGCCGTCACCAGAACAGGTGGCTCAGCAGAATCTTCAGACCGATGCCGATCAGGATCGCGCCGCCGGTGATCTCCAGTGCATGTTCGTTGAACTTCTTGCCGACGGTGCAGCCGAGGTAGGTGCCGGCGTAAGACATCGCAAAGGTAATCAGCCCGATGATGCCCACCGGCTGCCAGATGACGACGTTGCGAAACGAGAAGGTCACGCCGACGGCGAGGGCGTCGATGCTGGTGGCGATGGCAAGCACGAAGAGCAGATACAGGTTGAGCGGATTTTCGTCCTCGTTCTGTTCCGGATGTACGTGCGGAATCACCGCCTTGTAGATCATTCGCCCGCCGATGAAGGCCAGCAGGCCGAAGGCCACCCAGTGGTCGTACTCCCCGATGTAGCCCTTGGCCGCCGAGCCGATGCACCAGCCGATGAACGGCATCAGCGCCTGAAAAAAGCCGAAGTAGAGCGCAATGACCAGCGCGTGGCGGATGCGCATCTTGCGCATCGTCGCGCCCATGCCGACTGCAACCGCGAAGGCATCCATCGCCAGCCCGATGCCCAGCAGGACGAATTCGATCAGTTCCATGCGTTCCCAATGCTCCATTCAAAATTCAAGAAAAGTCCGGTTGCCCCGTGCCTCTTGCGCGCCTGTCTCGTCAGCGAAAGGTCCGCGGGGGCTATTCCGGTTGGTGGCGGAAGCGCGGATTCTGGCCGAGGAAGCGGCAGGGATTGTTGTAGAACACATCCCGCACGTCGGCGTCGGCGTGGCCGCGTTTGCGCATCTCGAAGATTGCGTCGTGCAGCGTCGCCGGGTCCGACGGCCCCCAGTCGCCGGAGGCATCGACCATGATGCGTGTCTTGCCGAAGCGCTCGATCGTGTCCACCACCCGCGAGGGACTGTTTTTCGTCTGGGGGTAAATCGTCATCGAAGCCCAGTAGCCCGCATCGAGCACGCCCTGAATGACATGCTCCTCCATGTGGTCGAAGCAGACGCGGCCGGGGTCAATGTCGGAGCGTCCCTTGAGGTAGTCAAGCAGCATCCGGACCCCCTTCTTCTTGTCATTGAGGTGGGGGGTGTGAATCCAGATCATTTCATGCCGCCTGACCGCCAGATCGACCTGCAGCTCGAAGGTGGTCAGCTCGTTGCGCGTATTTTTGTTCAGGCCGATCTCCCCGATCCCCAGTACATTGGGCTTGTCCAGAAAGTGCGGCATGAAGGAGATCACCTCCTTGGAAAATCCCACATCCTCCGCCTCCTTGGGATTGATGCAGATCCAGGCGTAGTGGTCGATCAGATACTGCGCGGCGCGCTTGGGCTCGAACTCCGTGATATGAGTAAAATAATCGTGAAACGCCTGCGGACTGGTGCGGTCGTAGCCGGCCCAGAAGGCGGGTTCGCAGCAGGCGACGCAATGCATTCTTGCCATGCGCTCATAATCCTGCGTGGTGCGGGCGATCATGTGGATGTGCGGTTCAATGACCTTCATTTGACTGATCCTTTGTAATCACCGACGGTGCAATTGGTTAGGAAGACCGCGGTCGGGGGAACTATTCGTCGCTGAAGAGGTTGAGGAAGCGTTCGGCCCGGTCTGCGCCGGGGGTGGCGAGGACGGTGAGAGCTTCGCGCAGCCGCAGCAGGCGCGGGTCCTGATTGAGCGTTATGGCGGCGGGATCGGTCTGTCCGTCGTGTTCGATGTACCGTTCGAGGCGGTCAAAACCGGCGGCGGCCTCCAGCAGGTGGCAGCGGATTTCGAGGTAGTACTGATCGAGCAGGTCGCGCGCGGATTTCTGAGGTTGCAGTCCCATCTGAGGCTCCTGAAAAAACGCGGTTGGGCGCGTGTGATGAATCTATGCGCATATCAGCGATGCACCGTGGAAAAAGAGCGGAAAAAGTAGTGGAAAAATAGTTGACCAAGGCGAAGAATGATGGCTTAATGAAGTAGAAGCCCCGTTACGGAAGGGGGAGCCGGGCATTGCGGCTTCCGGGTTCCATTTTGGGGGCATGTTGCGCCGGATCGATTCACCTCTTTTTCCGTAGCACCGGTCGAGAGGGAGATTATATGCAGACGCACCCGGCACCAAAGAAAAAAATCCTCGTCGTCGAGGACGACAGTGATCTGCGGCGCTTCCTCAAGATTGATCTGGAGGTGTTCTTCAGTGTTGCCGCCTCGCCGAACTGGCTGGACGCCAGCAAGCGTCTGGAGGAGGAGCGGTTTGATCTGATCCTGCTGGATATGATTCTGCCGGACGTGAGCGATCCGCTGGAACCGCTGACCTGCATTCGCAGCCGCAATCAGGATTTTCCGGTGGTGCTGACAAGCGGGAATTCCTCGCTGGCGGTGGAGCTTCTGGACCGTCTGATGCGGCTGGGCATCAATTCGATCTTAGCCAAGCCCTACACCCGCGAGGAACTGATGCACGCCATCAAAAAACACCTTCCCTTCTTCTAATCTCCGGTCTGATTCCTTCGGGCGCAATCGCTTTCTGCCGGCCCCGTTCCGCGAAAAAAGCGTACTGGCGGCTCTGCGACCCAGCCGGCGAAACCCTTCCTTCGGGCGCGATGTCGCGTGCGTCGCCACAGGGGGCGAAGCGATTCCTGCGTCCATGTCCGATCACATTCCATCCGACCAATTACGTATCTGGAGGCCGTAGTGCCGGAGGCGCGGACCGAATCCTTGGCGCAGGCAGGCCGCTATTTCTTTAGTCTGGCGAGTTTCTTCACGCGGAATTCGTCGTGAACACTTACCGAACCACTCCCGACGTAATCGTAGGCCCAGTAGTGGTAGTTGTTCAGGGTCGCGTTGCGGCGGTTGTGTTCCAGCAGAAGGTAGATCGGTTGCCGTTCTGAGAAGGTGGTGTCCAATTTCAGAAAGGCGTGGAAGGGATCGAAGGGAATCCAGCCATATTTTTCCGAATACACCTCCGCCCAGTCATGTGCCGGGGTATCGAAGTTATTGGTAAGCACATACCCTTCGCAATAGCGGGCTGGAAGGCCGTTTGCCCGGCAAAGGGCGATGAATAGGTCGGCAAACTCCGTGCAATCCCCCTTTCGTTTGCGCAAGGCCCACACCGCGCCGTTGTCCTTGGGGTCATAGTTGGCACGGTTCATTTTTTTGACAACGAAATCAAAACAATTCTGAATCGTGAGATCGGGATCGGGGTTCGATTGTGTCTTGGCGAATTTCTGAATGGCGGGATCATCCTTTTCCAGATATTGTTCATGGAGCAGCCAGGGTTTGAGTTCGTCGGCTTTGGCGAGTTGTCGGTTTTTTTCCTCGCTTTTGAGCGTCTCATAGTCGCACCGGTAGACGTCGGCGTCGATCTGGATGGTGATTACAGTTCTTGGCGCGAGGGATTTCAGCCGGAACCGGGCGTAGGGCTGTCCTTCCATTTCGAAGAACTCGTCCGGGGTGGGGGTGTAGGTGATTTCCCGAATGTTTTGCTGGCCCGGAACGGACTTCGGGAGGAGGACGGTGAAGGTGAGGCTGGGGGTTTTCCCGGTCGTCGTGATGCCAAAGGTCATGGTCATACTCGCCTGATTTCCGGCGAGGCGTTCTGCCTTGGGGTGGGCGGGTTCCCCTCCCCAGAGGAGCAGGGACGGAGCAAATGCGGCCGAAATCAGGATCAGAAAGAGCTTTTTCATGCCTCACCCTTTGTGTGCGCGGACAGCGCGAAGCGCGGATCTGACGCTCCGCCGCAGTTCCCCGTTCGGGCATCCCTGACGTTGGGAATGCGCCGTCCGGCGTTTGTTTGAGTTATTCCCCGATAATTTTGACGAGGAGCCGTTTCTTGCGCTTGCCGTCGAACTCGTAGTAAAAAATATGTTCCCACGGGCCGAGGTGTAATTCGCCGTTGGTAATGGCGACCACCACCTCCCGTCCCATGATTTGCCGCTTCATGTGCGCATCGGCGTTGTCCTTACTAACATTCCTAAAAGCATATATGCTCTGTGGTGCGTGAATTACACCATTTCACCATAGTCAGCTATTTTCACAAATGAATCTGTGTCTTTATTGTAAACATATAATGGGGTGCTAAGTCTATTTTCTGGAGTCAATAAAACCTCTTTATTGGTTACTCGTCCAAGTTCCCGCATAAAAGCCAGCACATTTATTACGTCATCTTCACATGTAATTTCACTTGGATCAATATCAAGTTCCAATATTTCAATTCCAAAAAAATGAAGAACTATGGTAATACCATTAATTATAATATGCATAGAAGGAAAGATCGCCCTATCCGCACTAGGGAATAGCAACAATAAATCATCGGGGAAAGTAACGGCTACATTTTTACCAAAATTGAACTCATGATTGGCTTTAACATATGCTATTACTTTTTCCCAATCTTCATATGTCATATCCTGAACATAAATATCACGCCAACTTCCATCCCATATGAACGCTGAGGCCACTTCTTCCCATTTAGGATATAGCCCACTCATACGCATCTTCTTTCACTATCGTCATTCCCCAATGATTTTAACCAATAGGCGTTTTTTACGTTTGCCATCGAATTCATAATAGAAAATATGTTCCCACGGGCCGAGGTGCAGCGCGCCGTCGGTGATCGCCACCACCACCTCGCGCCCCATGATCTGCCGCTTCATGTGTGCGTCGGCGTTGTCCTCGTAGCCGTTGTGGGCGTACTGGTCGTGGGGTTTTTCCGGCGCGAGCTTCTCCAGCCATTTTTCATAATCGCTGTGCAGGCCCGGCTCGTTGTCGTTGATGAATACCGATGCGGTGATGTGCATGGCATTGACCAGACACAACCCCTCCTTGACCCCGCTCTCGCGCACCAGATCCTCGACCTGCTGCTGGATGCTCACAATCTGCCGCCGCTTGGGAATCTCCATCCAGAGTTCCCGTGTCAGGCTCTTCATACCATCTCCTCTACCGCGTCAGGGATTTTTCGGGAATTTGCCCGGTCGCGTTCTCCTGCGGCGCCCGTGCCATCTCTTGTGTCCGGCATAATCAGACCCGATTTCCGCCGTGAAGTCAAGCCCGGCCTCATTCGCGGATGCCGGATTCTTCCTTCCGCCCGGTTGCGCCGTTGGGGGAATCCGGACGGTGCGGAACACGGGGGCGGTTGCGAGGGGGAAATCCGGTGTTTTTCTGCGACACGCTTCGGGAAAAATCTGGTTTTGCAACGGCTTGCAGTTCTTGCGGTTGCAAGTTCGAAGGTTCGTATTTTCTTGACATTTTGCGATTTCGCATACGATGGTGTCCCGCGAATCGCTTCCGGCGGTTTGCGGACAATCCGGTTTCGCGGCCTTGCGCCGCCGCCCGTTGCGGGCTTCGTTTTTCTTCCAGTGATGTGCTCCCTTGGCATGGTTTGCGGTCGCTTCCTCTTGGACGGAAGCACTGGCCGCGTTTCGTTCTGGAAGGAGAAGGCATGGCAGCGACATTTGATCGGGTGCATTGGCAGCGGGTGACGGGCGGGTTGCAGGTCAGCGCCGGGGAGCGGGAGCTGCATTATCCCGCCGAAACCGACGTCCGCAGCGGCATCCTCTACAGTTACGAGCTTGATCGGACCGGGACGCTGATTCCCGGCGGCACTCCTCCGGCCGACCCGGTGCTGTCCGTGGTGGACAGCGGCGACGGCGCGCACGCGGTATTCACGCTCTCCGGCGCGGACTCCGGGACGCTCAACCGCCTCTATGTCCGGCTGCTGGCCGGGACGGACTGGACGCTGTGCGGGACCTTTGCCGGTGAGCCGCTGACCGTGGCGCTGGCGAAGGGCGGCTACTGGGGGTATGTCGTCAGCGAGGGCGACGGCGGGCGAGGCGCATCGCGGCCGGTGAATTTTTCCGTCACCAGCTCCGACGAGGAGCATTACGCCCAGTTGCGCCGGACCCTGCGCGGGCGGCTGACCGGCTCGTCCACCCTGGCGGCGCGGCTCTGTTCGCCCGAGGCGGTGTATCTGGATCGCGCGCCGGAGTCGGCGGGCGTGCCGCGCATCGTC
>CAYWTJ010000060.1:0-36170 GCA_964460225.1 uncultured Planctomycetaceae bacterium
CACACCGTAGAAGCAACACAGCCGGATAAACTGTCCCATGGCGTGCGGATGCAGCGGACTGCCGTAGAACGTCATCTCGTTGTCGACCTGCGCGAACCTCGGTATTCCAAGGCGATTCCAGATACTCCAGACCGCCTTTACCAGTCCACTTTTACTCACCAACGGCTCAATGCCACAACGCCGGGTGACCACATCCAAGGCGTTCAGGCTGTGAAACTTGACCGGTCCTTCCAGATAGCAGGGACCGACAAAGTCGTACTCATGGACATCGTTTGGGCGAATAGCCGGAAGCTTCGGGTAGAGCTTTCCCTTCGGTTCGTATCGGCCAGTTCGCTTGTTGGTCAGATCACAGCGCTTCAGGATGCGCTTGATCGTGGCCGTAGAGGGAATGCTCCGTTCTCCATCGTCTTCCAGCTTCCAGCGAATCGCTTCCGCCCCACAGAACTCTCCGGCGTTATAGAGACTGAGTCTGGTGATCCGAACGATTTCCTCAATCTCACGCGGCGTTCGCTGAGGACGAAACTTCGAGTCACGCGGACGATCCTTGAACCAATCTTCTCCTCCGGCCTTGTGCCGCTCGAGCCACTTGTAGAGCCATTTGCGAGAATGTCCCAGAGCAGCGCAAATGGAGGCGACGGGATGATTAGTCAGGCATTGCTCGACAGCGTGGATGCGTTCTTTTTCCTCTTCGGTGCACATGCGGTTTCCTCTCGGGAAAAAGAAACCGCATTATCGGATCGCTGTAAATATGTATCAATGAAAACAGGGGGTGTAACCCATGTCCTGATCCTTCCCGGTGTTACCCATGTCCTGAGCCTTGTCAACTAAGCCAATGAAAAAAGCAATTAAAGATAACAAAATAGACGTGAAACGTCTTCCAGAGGAAACTGACAAATGACTACAGCGAAGGAATTAATGGATGAACTCAATGCAGACCCTGAGTGGGTTCGGGCAAAGAAAGAGAAAGAAGATGCCATTAATAAGCGTTGGGCTATATGTAAAGTTGAAGAGGCTAAAATTCTCCCTGAATTGCGTGCGGTAGGCGTTGTTGTTGATTCAACGTGGGATTTGGTTAATACACGCCAGCCTTACCCTGCGGCGATTCCTATATTAATGAAGCACTTACAAGACGAATCTTTGACGGAACGTAGTCGTGAAGGATTGGCAAGGGCATTAATATGCAAAGAATCTCAGGGCGTTGCCGATAATGTTTTGCTGACCTTATTTTATAAAACAGATGCGGCAGAGTTTTCTGAACTAAAGTGGGTTTTGGGATATGCCGTATCTATAGTATGTAAGCTATCTATAGAGGAGATTGATGCGATTTTAGTTAACCATATGCATGGACGTGGAAGGCTTCAAATGGTAAATATGCTTAAACGCAGGCATAAATCCGTTTATCGAGAGCATATAATGGATTTGTTAGCCAAGCCAATAGACAATGAGTTGCGAGAGTATTTGCAGGGACAGGTTAAAAACATAAGAAAAAAGAATCCTAAATAAATGAGTCCTACGAAAATTCTGCGCAAGGGCGACAGCGAATCCGGTAACCAGTTCCGCCGGGTTCCGTGCATGTGACCAGTGAAGTAACAACAGCAACTCAACCAAAGAGCCGGGCACTCCCTCAACGAGTCGCCCGGCTCTTTTCTCCCTGTATGTCTCACCGGGGTGTGCGTTTGGTTTTCCATGGGCGCCCTCAAAGGCCATGCGACGGCGTTACCGCCCGGCGGCGCTCAGGCGGTAGACGCGCAGGATGCCGCAATCGCGCGCGAGCATCAGGCGAAAAGGGGCGTCCGGGAAGAGCTGTTGCGCGAGCGCCCGGGCGGCGTCCTCGCCGGACGCGACCACCACCACCGGCCGCCCCCAGCCCCGCAGAAACGCGAGTGGCCGCGCCTCCGAGAGCTGCCCCTGCCAGAACAGCGGGGTCTGCCGGGCAAGTTCCGGCGGCATCCGGCGCTGATAATACCAAAAGAACGTCAGCGCATCGCAGCCGTTGGTCAGCACCAGCGCGGCGGGAGCGCGTTGCAGCTCCGTCTGCGCCGCCGCGATCGCTTCCAGAAACGGAAAGCGATACAGGTGCGAGTGATCGTAGAGGTCGTAGACATAGCGATCCGGCGGATAGCGCGACGCGAAACCCGCCTGCGTCCGCTCCCGCCAGTCTCCGCAGACGATGAGCGCCGCGGCGACCAGCGCGTAGCCCAGCCAGACGCGCGTCTTCAGAAGCTGCCGCAGTCCCAGCCCCGCTCCGGCCGCCAGCGGCGCGAGAACCAACGGCAGCACCGGGTACAATACCCGCGAGTTCGGCACTGCCGGCAGCGGCAGAATCAGCAGCAGGGGAACCAGCAGCGCCGCCAGCAGCAGAGCGAGCTGGAGCATCCCCTGCCGGCGCGAATCCCGCCAGAAAAGGGGCAGCAGCGCCAGCGGCAGCAGCCACCAGAAATCGCGCAGAGCCGCCAGCGGCCAGCCCCGCGCCAACTCCGCCAGCGTCGTCGCCGCGCCGTGCCGCAACGCCTCCGGCACCTGCGACCAGACCGGAACCAGAAACAGCAGCCCCAGAAGCGGCGGCAGACCGACGGCCGCCAGCCGCAGCAGCAACGCCCGGACGGCGGTCTTCTCGGTTGCGAACGCGGCGTCAATCAGCAGCCACGCCGGAAATACGGCAAACGCCAGCAGGTTGGTCGGCAGGATGCCCACGCACAGCGTCCCCGCGCAGCCGAACAGCACGCCCCGTCGCCATGACAGCGGTTTCCGCCGCAGGTCCGGCAGCAGCAGCAGCGCCAGCGCGACCAGAGCCAGCGACGGCCCGTACCCCCGAATCTGCAACGCCTGCAGCAGCACCGGATGACTGGTCGCCAGCAGGAGCGCCGCCAGCCCCGCCCCGGCCGCCCCGAACTCCCGGCGGCAGGCGAGGAAGAAGAGGACGATTCCCGCCAGAAACGAGGGCAGCAGCAGCAGCCGCAGGGCAACCGGCTCCCCGGTGGTCAGCCCCAGCAGCGCGCGCAGCCAGCCGTAAACGGCGCTGAAGAGGATGTGGTTGTTGGGAAGAGAATAGTCAAGGAAAGCATTACGGGCGTCGCCGGTGGCGAATCGCTCCAGGGTGTATATTTCATCATGCCAGAGCGGATCGCCGAGACGCTCCAGCAGCAGCCAGCAACCGATGGCCAGCGGCAGCAGCACAAGCAGAAACGAAAGAAGGCGGGGATTCCCCCGCCATTTCTCCGCCGGTTCGCTCTGCACCGCTTCAGGCCGCCGCACCGCCCGCCCCTCCCGTGATTCCGCCCGCTTCCGGATGCCCGCCCGACACGCCCGCGTGCCGTCGCAGGGTCAACGCCCCGCCGCGTCATCCGTCCCGGCGTCGTCCTCGTCCTTCGGCAGATACTTGGTCATGATGCAGGTATTGCCTCGTTCGTTGTAAAAAATCTCGTCCATGATGCGGTTCATCATAAACAACCCGAAGCCGCCGGGACGTTTGCCCTCGGACTGCCGGCGCTTGAGATGCGCGATCGGATCGGTCGATGGGTCCGGGACCGATTGGGGATTGAAGCCCTCTCCCTCGTCCTCGAACTTGAGGACCACGCGGTCCGGGAAGAAGCAGTAGCTGATGCGGAACTGTTTCTCGCGGCTGAATTTGTTGCCCCACTCCACCGCGTTGCGCCCGAACTCCTCCATCGCCAGCCGCAGATCATCCACGACCTTCTGCGGCAGCCGGCGGGTAAAGAGCACCTCGCTGAAGCGCTGGATGCGCCCGAGGTATTCGATCTCGGTCTGCGCGGTCAACTCGATCCAGTCGGAGGCATGCAACTCGGCCTGCATCTCGCCGACGCTCTCCTGCGCGGTGCGCCGGCGGAACGAAACCGTGACCGAACTGAGCACCTGTTCAATCCGGAAGGGTTTTTCGATAAAGTCGGAGGCGCCCTTGTTCAGGCACCGGATCAGCATGTCGTCGGACTTCTCGGCGCTGATGATAATCACCGGAAGGCTGGGAGCGCTGACCTTGATCCATTCAAGCAGCAGCTCCCCCCGGCAATCGGGCAGGTTGAGGTCAAGGATGACCACGTCAAACAGGAATTTCTGTTCCTCGAGGATGGTCCGCCCCTCGAAAGCCGTCGCGGCCCGCGTGGTCGCAACCCCATGTTCCTTAAACGCGCACTCAAGGGTAAGGAGCGTCTCGACGCTGTCGTCGATCAACAGGACATTCTTGACTGTATGCCCTTTTTCCGCGCTATTCGCCATTTGATCCACAGAATCCGTCTGATTCATCGTTGCGCACAATCCAAACTCTGCCGCCACATCCCGGCTCCACACCCCGGAATCGCCACACCGCCTCCGGGTCCTGACACGTGCGCATGCCGGCAGCAGCCACGCATCCCCACCGAAACGTCAGAGGAACCTGCACCATATATATCCCGAATTGGACATCATCGCCATTCATTTTACTTAAAAGTGTCAATTTTTTTTTAGGGCCTGCAACGTCCCCCTCCCGCCTGACGCACCACGAAAGGCACTCCCAACCATCGAATAAAAAAGCTATTAGCGGGATTTGTATACAACCCGCCTCTATTCATCCTGATTTCTACCGGCAGGAAGGCTCCCGCATCCGCCCGGTGTGCCCCCGCCCCTCCCGGCGCTGAGCAGGAACGCGGCGCATTTCAGGCATACCTCCGTCAGCCAGCATCCCAGAGGTTGCGGCTGCCGGATGTCGCCGCAATGGAGGGAGTTGGAGCGGCATCCGCCGCCGCAGACATTCCGCAGCCAGCAGGTCGCGCAGCCGGTGCGGGCGTAGTAGCGGTTGTCCCGCCACGGCTGTTGCAACCGGGCGTCAATTCCTCCGCCCACATCCCCCACCGGGCAGCCCAGCCGGTGGCAGGCATGCAAGACCCCGTCGGGGGTCGCCGCGCAATACCCCACCCCCGCCCCGCATTCCGACGGTGCCGGACGCCGCGTGCGCAAGCGCTCCGCCCGCACGTCAAAGTGGTGAAAGTATGCCGGGCGTCCGGCCGCCCGTTCCTGCGCAAGCCATTCCGCGACGTCCGCATACTCCTCAAACAGCGCCTCCGCCGGCCGTATCGGTGTCCCGCCGCGCCCGCACCCCTCCGCCAGTTCCGCCGGTTCCACCGACACATTGCGCAGCCCGAACTGCCGGCAGAGTTCGTTGAGATGCCGCACGCGCTCCAGCAGAAACGCATGCCGGCCGCAGCCGTCATAGGTGCCGCGCAGGGTGGTGCGGGCCGCCAGTTTCGGGAACGCCGCCAGCATCTGCAATCCCCGCCGGACCCGCGCATACGAACCGGTCCCGCCGGCCAGCGGCCGCGCCGGATCATGCAGATGCGCCGGCCCATCCACCGAAACGATCAGCGCGAAGTTGTGCCGGTCGAGAAACGCGGCGATCTCCGGCGTCAGCAGCGTGCCGTTGGTGGTAAGGCCGTAGCGGCGTTCGCCCGCCAGCTCCACCGCCCGCACGACCTGCGGCCAGGCCAGCAGTGGTTCGCCGCCGAAGAAGCCAATCCGTCCCTCGCGCGGCAGCAGCCGCAGCGCTTGCCGCAAAACCATCTCGCTCATCACCGACGGCCGTTCCGCCTCAGCCGCGTCCGGCGCGCCGGTTGCTTCAAAACAATAACGGCAGCGGAGATTACACCCCAGCGTCGGCAGCAGAACCAGCATCTGCGGCCGGACCTGCGGCAGATGAAACTGCGGAATCCGAACCGGCGCCGGCGGCGGCAGCGCGGCACCCGCCGCCAGCTCAAACAGCCGCATGTCGTCCGGCTGATAGGCGAAGCGCCGGCCGAGGATATGAAATTCGTGATAGCCGCCCGTTCCCCGCCGAACCGGCCGGGAATCCGGTGAACCATCCAACCAGAGCTGTCTCATCTTACCCTCCCAACAAGTGGCCGCATCCGCCAAAATATCCCCGAACCCTGCCGGACATTCTTCCGCCTGAATCGCAGATTCGCACGCAGGAGCGCATCCCTGCCGCCTCCGAACGCCCCTTCACGCGGGGGGCAGATTCGCGCGTGCGACCCGCAGGCGATGCTACGGTTGTCGCAGGCGCAGCGGCGGTTTGCTGTGCCGGAGGCAACCGTTAGGCATCGTCGGAGGGCGCTAAGCGCGAAGATGCCCCCCGCCAGAAGGCCTTCCTCCCTATCCCAGACGCACCTCGCGGCAACAGCAACAATCCGCTTCCTGCGCCTCGGCACGCAGCGCACAGGCAAAAAAAGCGATGACCCTGACCCGGCCGCCGCAGCAGACGCGCTCCTCCTGACGCAACACCTCCCCCCGGTGAACGCAGCCGCGCCAGTCGTGACGGATCTGGCCCTGCCCGCGTAAAAAGGCGCGATACAGCCCGTCCGCCGCGCAACGCGCACATTGCGCCGCGGTGGTCGCCAGCCCGAAGACCTCGCAGTAGCTGCGCGTTCCCGCGCATTCCGGCCCGAATCGCGCCACATACTGGCGCTGCAGAAACTGGCGAAATTCCGCCTCCTCCCGGCAGCGGCGACAGAAGCGCCCCCCCCGGTCCAGATTGATCCGGTAACGCCCGCACCATCCCGCCTCCGGATTCTCCCGCGAAACCGGCTCATACGCCGCACACCGCACATCGCCCGCGCTCATCGCCATTGCCCCTCCGCCGTCCCCGCCTCCCGCTGCCCGGCGCCGGAATTTTCCGCGAACAGAACCCGCTCATTCCGCGACCGCGACCGTCACAACCACATCGTTCATCAATGCCGCCAGCAAGCCGCTGCACCCGGCGGTGTTCGAGACCTGCCAGAAGCAATACTCCTGCGACTCCGGCGCGCAGCCTTCGCCGCCCTGCCCACCGTAGTACCCCGAGATCCCCCCCTCCCCCGCAACCGACCAGGTGACGCGCCAGAACGGCCCCTCCTGCCCGTTCAAGCGGACGCTGCGTTCCGCGTCGATGTCATATTGCCAGACGCAGTCCGCGACCCAATTGAGCGTCCAGCTCCCGTTGAACGCCTCCACCCCGCAGACCGCCGGAAAGCCGCTGAGGCTGACCAGAAACGCGGCCGGCAATTTTGCCGTACAGGTGCAGATCGAACAGCGTCCGTCGTTGCCGGTGCAGGGCTCCTCCCCGCCGTTTTCCGGACAGCCAAGCGGAATCAACGCCGGTTGGCCGGAGGTAGCCACGCAGAGATACCGCCCGCCCGCCGCCTCACCCAACGGAGCCAGCACCCACCCCACGCCGGCGCGAACCGCCAGTGCCTTCGCTCCCGCCGCCGGCGCCGCGTCCGGACAGAGCCACTTCAACACCCACCCCTGTGCCGTGCGCACCGCGATCGCCCGTTCTCCGCTCATGCTACGCCCCTCCTTCCGCCCATCCACGCAGAGCGCCGGGAACTCTCCCCGCAAGGCTCCCGCGCCCGGCCATGCAGAAACGTCTTGCACTGGCACCGTGTTTGTTAAGAATTGCCCATAACCCGGATTCCGGCTCCCAAAGGGGGATAACAGACCGTCGCGTAGGATCTGCGCCGTTCAGCCGGTTTTTTCTACCAACAGGAACTATCATGTCCGTCTTTACGTTCCGCCATGCCCTGCCCGATGACGCCGTTCTGGTGCATTCGTTCGTCAAGAAGCTTGCAGTCTACGAATGTCTGGCGGAGAAAGCGGTCTCGACGGCGGAGGACATCCGGCAGGCGCTGGCGGCGGGACTGATTCACGCGATCATTCTGGAGGAAGCGGGGACCGCGATTGGTTTTTGCGTATATTACTTCACGTACACGACCTTTCTGGGGCGCGCGAAGCTGTTTGTCGAAGATATTTTTGTGGAGCCCGAACGGCGGCGACAGGGCGCGGGGCGGGCGTTGCTGCTGGAAATGGCGCGCATCGCCAACGAACGTAATTGCGTCCGCATGGAATTTCAGGTGCTGGACTGGAACGACTCGGCGGTGGATTTTTACGAATCCTTCGGGGCGGAATTTGTCACCAACTGGCTGCCCTACGCCGTCGATTGCGCCAGCTTCAAGCCCTGAGCGTTATGCCCCGGCCGAACTCTGCCTGCGGCAGAGCAGTCCATTCCGGTTGCCCATTCCAGGGGGAATGAGCTGGATATTCGCGTGGTATTGCGATAGTACTTCGGCGCAGGCGGTATCGCCCTTACGCTGCGACCGCGCGCGCCTCACGCCGGATAGACCGCCGTGAAGGATTCGCCCCAATCGCTGCCCTCCGTGGTCGTCTCGATCACCGTGTAGACACCGCCGCCCGCATCCGCCACCACCCGCACGAATTTCGCCTCCCGCCCCGCGCCGGCCAGAATCCAGCTCCCGTCCGCCAGTTGCGCCGCAAGGCTCTCGGTCCCGGCCGCCGGACGCAGATCCGCGATGTCGATGGCCGAAAAGCTCTCCCCGGATGCGCCGAGGTTCAGCACGGCCGCCGCCGCGCCGGGCGTCGCCGGCGGGGTCAGGACCCGCACCCGGCGCAGGGTCTGCTCCGCCGGCCACTGCTCGGCAGCCGACTCACACCCGGTGGGACAGACGATTTCAAAGGACTCCCCCTGGCAACTGATCTCGCAGCCCGATTCGCAACTGGTCTCGCAGCCGCTGGAGCAGGCCTTCTCCTCCGAGGTGCGGCAGTTGAGCTGACAGGTCGTGCTGCACCCTTCTTCACTGATCACCCCGTAAAGCTGCTGCGCCGCTTCGCAGGCGTTCTGACAGGTCGCCTCACAGGTGGCCGTACAGGAAAGCTCGCAACCGCCGCTCTCGCAGGCTGCGGTTTCGCACGACGCTTCGCAGGAGGTTGCGCAGCCGCTCCATTGCGGGCATTGCAGCACCACCCGGTAGGCATCCATGTCCTCCGGCGCGCTCCGCGCCAGCCGCTCCACCTCCACCACGCGCCCCTGCAGCGCCGCCCCGCCGCTCACCGGCAGATCCGGCGCGCTCAGCTCGACCAGATCCAGACGCTCCAGCGCCAGTCCCGGCAGAAAGGTCTGCAACTCCACCTCCCGCCAGACGCGGTTCAAACGCTGCAGCCACCACTCCGCCGCACGCCGCGCCTGCACCTCGCTGGCAAATGCCCAGAGCGGAAGCGTGACCTCCTCCGCACACACGATGCCGCCGGAATTTGTCCGGGCGCAAACCTTGCCATTGCGATACGTCCCGCGCACCGCCAGCACCCCGCCCTCCGCCCCCGGCGAAAGCCCAAGCGTCCCGGCGCGAATCTGCGCCGGAGGCAGCACCATCGCCACCCGCCCGGAATCCTCCGATCCGGTCGCACCGGTCGTATCGGTCGCGGCGTCAGGCAGGCCGTTGTCGAGGGTAAGTACGCGAATCCGTCCGCCCTCGCAGAGCAAGGCCAGACGCGCCTGCCGGCAAAGATCGCGTAAAAAGGTGCCGACGCGAAACGATTCTGCCAGCGCAAACGACATCCTGACGGATTCACGCGCCAGAGCTGCTGCGGCAAAGCTGTCCGCATCCAGGTCCGCCGCGGCAAACTCTAACCGTTCCGTCAGGATCTGCGCCAAGATGTCTGCCGGATTGGTAGACTCGTCCTGAAAGGTCGCATACACCCGGTCGCTGATAAAGACCGTCTCCGGCAGCGCGGTCAGGGGCACCGCCAGCCGCACCAGCGCCACGCCGCGCCCCACGCCCGGATACAGCCCGGTATCGCAGGCGGTGTAGGAATACCGCGCCGGAGGAATGGCGGCATATCCCTCTTCGGTCTCGCCCTCCAGAAGCGCCAGCGCGCCCCCCGGCGCATCCCGCAGAACAAAAACCTGCTCTGAATTTACGGCGCGCACCACGGCTCCCGCCGCATGCCCCGCCGTCTGGGACAGAATGGTGCAGGCGCTCCCTGCCTCCGGCTGCGCATACGACACCGAAGCCGCACAGAGGAACGGACACTGCAACTGCAGCAGCCCGTCGGCGGTCACGTTGCGGATCAGCCGGCGCTGCGTCGCGCCGCCGAGGGTCGCCTCCAGATACTGTCCCGGCAGCAATACCCGCTCCGCCGGCGTAAGATTCAGCACGCGCATCAGCGCGGGATTGCCGGTAACGGCCCCGAAGGTACTGCTCAGGCGGTAGTCCGCGCGCGCGGCGACCGTACAGCAATTGCCGTGAAAGGTCCCCGTCAGCAATTCATCATCGATGCGCAGCAACAACGCCGTGTCCTGCGGAAAGGCGGAGGCGTCGCTGACGTAAAACGCGCTCATCGAGGCCGTCAGCGTACTGCTGAGTTCCGCCGCCGGCGCCTGCACAACACAGACGCCCGGCACGCGCTGGGGACTGCCGTAGCAAAGCGGCAAATACTCGCCCTCATCCTCGGCGGCGATTTCCGGGAATGCCGCCTTCGTCGCCGCGAAGAGCAGCTCGCGCTCCGCCAGCCGCCCGAGCAGCCCCGCAGGGGATATCTCCAGTTCGTGCGTCTGCTCCACCCACGCCGGGGGGGTGTCGCACACCCCGCGAAACAAGGTCACCGCGAGCTCCGCGGACAACCCGGAAAAGCACTGCAGCAGGGACAGGCGAACGCCCGCAAAGTCACCGGCAGCAAACCGCCGCGCAATTCCGCCGTCCTCATCCTGAATGCGCAGCGTCACCTCCTCGTTGCCGAGAGTCCCGCTGGAATCCATGCGCAGCCGCAAAGATTGCGCCACGCTCAACCGCCCTCTCAGCGAAAACGGCAGCAGGTCCTGACTCTCGCCATAATAAGCCGCTCCGTCGGGAAAATCCATCCGCAGCGCCAGCGCCGGCGCCGCCGTAAGCGCCTGACTCGCCGCCGCTGTTTCCCCGGATAGTTCACGCATGATCGCTCCTCCTGCGGCGCCCGCCGCGCTGCCAAGGCCGCCGTCCGGCCAGACTTCGAGCCGCGAACATGCAGCCCCCCCCCGACCTCATACAAACCGCATATTGCAAAAAATCATTGGTTTCTAAAACAAACATCAAAATAATAGCAACGGAATATTTATACAGTCGTGCGCAGGCACGGCCGCGCCAGCAGGCGATCCCTGATCTCGCTGTTCTGGCGGACAACGTCGCGCTGACGCTCCGCGAGCGCACGCAGGGCGCAGGTGTTGCCGGCAATGATGCGCGAGTTCTCTTCCAGCACGCGCAAGAGCCGCTGGATCAGCCAGACCAATACCGCCAGCTCCGCCGCCGCCAATCCCGCAAATCCATACTGAACAATCTGCTCGAAGATCATCTGCTCCATCGTAGACTCCAGAAAACCACCCGTTGCGTCATGCCGTGCGCTTGCGCCGCCACGCCACCGATTTCAGCTCTCCAGCTCCGCCACCTGCATTCCCGCGCGGTTGCCGCCCGTACCGCCCAAAAGGTAAACGCTACGGATGTAGTAGGTATTGCCCTCCACGCGCACCCGCAAATGCCGCCCCTCGCCCTGTACCGGCAGCACATCCGCCTGAGCAGGAAAGTAGCAACGCGCGATGCAACTCCCGTCTGCGCCACCGGAGATCCGTTCCAGCAGGCACGGCACGGATTCGCCCACGGTCTGCCACTCCTCGCGCACCGCGCCGCCGGCGTCCACCGCCGCCACCGCCCTCTGCAAAACCGCGCGCTGCCGCAACATCAGGTCCATCGACATCGTTCCCCTCCGTAATCCACATATTTCACAGCTTGCAATGTTACTTTTATTATAGATGGTCGCTGTATGTTTGTGACATTTAAAGATCGCATTCCCGAAATTCAGAAAGCAGGCTCCGCACCTGCGGCGGCCACTGGCCGGTATCATAACTCACGCTATATACCCCCAGAGACTCGCTCGCAATCGCGTCCGCGCCATTGTGCGCCCGGGTGTAAAAATGGGCCACCAACGCAATTGCCGCCTGCTCGACCGCCGCCGGGACGCTGGCATAGCCGGCCAGATACTCCACCCGCACATTCTTCAGCCCCGCAGCAAAGCGCAACCCCTGCAACCGCAGCAGCCCTTCCTTCTCGTACAGAACCCACGAACCAGCCGGAAGCACGGAACCATCCGCGTATACCCGCGCCGGATCATCACACACGCGAAACACCTCCTGCACCGGCCGGCAGCGCAAAGACAGACTTGCCGCCCCTTCGCCGTCATAAAACTCCACCCGCCGCAACAGGGCAAACTCCCGGTTGCAGTAATGCTCCACCGCCTCCGATACCGCCGCGATCAGCCGTGTCAGCAACGCGTCCCGGGCCTCATCCGTCCCGGTCAGCCCCAGATACCCCTGCACCCGCGCCAGCGTGGTCATTTCCATGGATGCCGCCATTTTTCGCTCCCGTGATGTAGCAAATTAATTTTGCAATTTTATAGGATTCGCAAAAACATCCGCCGGTCGTTTTCAAATGAACGAATCCGCCCGGCGGATGCAAGGGGAGTCCGCAATCACGCCGCGTCGGTAATGCCCGTGCCCTTCACAAACGCCTCCGGAATCGCCAGTTTTCCGTCCGCGCGCTCCCAGATCTTCACCCAGACCTGATGATTGGCGAAGGCGTCGCCGCCGGCGCTGGTGCTTTCCACGCCCATCTCCTCACGGTCGAACCAGATGTAGCACGAGAGATCGCCAAAGAACACATTGCCGTCCGCGAGGTCATCCTGCACACTCACCGGATACCCCATCAGCAGCGTCTGCGGCACCCCGCCGTTGCATTCGCGGGCAAACAGCGGCCGGCCCGTGGTATCGGTAAGCGCAAACACCCGGTGCAGGTTGTTGCTGTTCATCACCCACCGCGCACGCTGGCGGTACTTGCGCTTGAGGCTGTGCTCGATCGCCACCAGCTTCGCAAACGACAACGCGCCGCTGACCGCAATGACATTCCCCTCGGGCAATGTGGTGTTTTCCAGCCCGACCGGCTGTGTGCCGGCGGTCGCGGACGAACCAGACCCGACGGCGATCATGCGGTCGCGTTCGCGGGCGATGGCCTCCTGGAACAGGCGCGTGATGAACTCGATCACCGGCGGCTGGCTGTCGGCGACCAGTTCGCGGCTGATGCGCGTAATCGCGTCGGCACGTTTGAGATTCCACGACACCGCCCCCAACACCGGGTCGGACTCATGAAAGGTCTGGTTCTCCGCCGGCGCGGTGCTGCCGCCGCGCCAGAGGATGCTGATGTCGCTGCTCAGACTGGGAATACTGCCGCTCTGCGCGCGCACCGGCACGACCCGCACGTAAGGCGCCAGCTCCGCTTCCTCCGGCAAGCGCGCAATGATCTCGCTGCGGAACTCGGTCGGCACAAGGTTGCCGCCCGCGCTCGCAATCCCCTCCGAGAGTGCCTTCGCCCCCATCAGATCGCCGCCCAACACCGCTGAAAAGAAGCGGCGCGCCCGTTCCTGCCCCGCCAGCGCCTCCCCGCCGAATCCGCGCCGCCGCGCCCCGTTACGGGACGATTCCCGGAACGCCTGTTGCGCCTTCTGCTCAATCACGGGCTGCAGCCGGTTAGCCATCACCTCCAGCATGCGGGAAAATTGCTGCTCGTTCATCACCCCATTCTCGCTCATTTGCGTCCTTTCCGTCCATGAGCCCCTTGCAGCCGCCGCCCGGCGACCGCATTGAAGCTCCACGAGTTCATATATTTTGTATTGTTTTGAATTTTATGATTTACTTATTTTTAATTGCTACTGGTAACCTTAAAGTTTTTCGACGGATGCGCCGTGGTTATGCTGAGCCTTCCAGATCGCTTTTCCCGTCAATGTCCCCAGCAGATCGGCAACCGCGCGGGCAGCCTCAGCGAGGCGCAAGGTACGAACGCATCGTTGCGGACGCTCCCCCCGCCGCACAGCACTTTTCTGCCCAGCGGTGACCTCCAGCGCCTTCGTCAACGCTTCGGGATTCGCCGGAACAGGAACGGCAGAGATCTCCACCACCTCTGCCTGTAAAATGTGATATCCCCCCCCCTGCTCTTCCGGAAGCCGCTGCCAGCGCTGCGGGAGAAACCCGATGCTCCAGGCATTTAAAAATCCGCCCGCATACAGAGAGAATACCTCGCGGGCGAAGGCGGTATCCGCAAACTGCACCAGCGCCTGAACCGCATGCCCCTCGCGCAGGATCTCCAGGACGCGCCCAACCGGCGGACGCTGCAGATCATGCGCCCAGAGCACAACCGGGTTATTCAAATATTGGGAAAAATCAAGACCTGATGTTTCGATACAGTCCCCCTGACGGTCGATCCGACTGGTTGTAACAATAATCTTCAAGGTCCGTTCCTTGCGATCGCTCACCGAGGCCGTTACCTCAACCGGAGCCGAGTTCGGAAGAGCGTCCGAATCTACGGTTTCCGACGGGAATTTCTTCTCAGCGCTCTGAAGGGCAGCGGAAGCGTTTGCGGCTGGCCAGAATTGCGTCTCGTCATTCCCCGCCTCCCCGGAGGAGGTATTGAACTGATTCTGATTCATGACATATCCTTTCCTGAATGATTTGATACACCTGATTGCTGACAAATCGATTCGTAACGCGGTACCGGCAGTCAGAGCTGCAGGCGCGCGCGCTCCTCCTGCGGAGTCGTGACGCCGTAACGCAGCCGCAATTCCATGTCCGCCCGGTCTTCGGAGCGCACCGCCGGCACGGGGCTGGCAAAGCGCGCGGCGATATCCGGCGCAAACCGGCGGCAGACATCCTGCGTCAGTTGGGCTTCAATCAACCGCAATTTCGGAAGTATCGTATTTTCCGCGAAGGTATAGAGCATCGCCTCCGCACTCGCGCGATTCACGTCTTCGCTGATGCCTGCAACCGCCGCCGGGACGCCGAACACAGCCAGAATTTCGTCGCGGGTCATGCGACTGCTGTCGAGAAAGTCCATCTCACGCGGCGATAACGTAAAGGGGCGGACCTTGAGGCCCTGTTCCAGTATCAGAGTCCGTCCGGCCCTGTCCGCCCCTGAAAAACCGCGTTCAAACGCCTCTTCCAACCGCTGCCGCACTCCGGGCGAGAGTTTCTCGTCCGTCTGAATCGCCAAACCGGGAAAGGCGCCGAACTCGAAGCTCCGCCGCTCGGCGCGCTTCATCGCCGCATGCGCCTCCACCGAGTCCGCCGCCGCCTGCAGCGGCCCGCGCCCATAATACACCGACTCGGGCGAGGGATATTTCAAATGAACAATCTCGTCCGTACCGAACCGTTCGCGCACCGAGCCGCAGGAATATTCATAGCCGCCGACATACTGGTTTGCATCCGGCAGAATCCGCATGTACTGGCTGGGGATCACCCAAATCTCGCGGACCGGACTGCCGCCGCCCTCGTCGTCGGAATTGGTCGCCAGATACCAATAGGCATTGCCGGTCAGTTCCAGGAAGGTCATGGTCTTCATCCAGAGCGTGACGGCTGTATCAAAAGGATTGATCTCCCGAAACAGTTCCCGCAGCGGATGCGTGAACGGCAGCGGCTCGCCGGCCTGAAAAAAGTCCAGCGGCGTCCCCGAGACTCGCGCCGATATCGCCCGCACCGCGACATAGACCCACTGTTGATACTGCCGCACCTGCGCCAGCGCATCCTCCCGCCAGGGCACGGGCATCTCGCCCGTCGCCTGTCCCGCGGCAAACATCCCTCCGGCAGTCCCGCCGCCCGCGTTCCCCGCGCGCCCCCACAACCCCTTCCGCAGTCTGGAAAACAGAGTGGACATCATTCCCTCCCATGCTTGTAAGGTTCAAGTTTTTGTTTTGCTACATATTCCGGTTTTCCGCCGGTTTTCATCCCGCTATATAATCGATATTTTGATTTCATCCTGCTCCGGCCTGGCATAGGTCAGCGCCAGCGCATCAGCATAGTTCGGCGACCCGCTCAGACGCCCGCGCAACGAGACCTTGTCGACGATTTTAATGGCTCCGGTTGAGGTGAACTCATAGGTTAGCGCCGCCAGTTCCCGCCCCAGATCCTTCAACGCCGCCGGCAGCCGCAGGCCGATCCGTCCTTCGGGATTGAGCGCCTCCCGCATCCGCCAACTGCTCTCGGCGCGCACATTCAGAAAATGCTCCGGATCATCGGCACGCCCGGCTGCGATCACGGCATTTACGGGCATTTCCTGCTCCCGCAACCGGTCGGTAACACCGGCCCCGAGGCCGGTATCGTCGATGAACACCTGCTCGGGCAGCAGACGATACTCCCGGATCAGGTCTCGCACCCGCCCGGCGACCTCCATAGTCG
The DNA here is from genome assembly GCA_964460225.1 of uncultured Planctomycetaceae bacterium. Classification (GTDB taxonomy): domain Bacteria; phylum Planctomycetota; class SZUA-567; order SZUA-567; family SZUA-567; genus CAYWTJ01. Next base: position 16,061 of record CAYWTJ010000060.1, read on the forward strand.
ACCAACCGCGCGCTTCCTGCGCCCACAACACCCGCTCCCCGTCGCGAATCAGGAACACGGTGGCATCCGCCCCCTCACGCGCCACATCCACACCCAGCCGCAGCTCACTGCCGACCCCGGCCTGCTCCAGTAACTGCAGCATCTGTGCGTCGGTTGAAATGTTTGTATCAAATGCGGATTCCGCCCATTTTCTTGGAATCAGGAGGGACTGCGCATCCTCCGGAAACTCCCCCAGAACGCGGCTGCGCCAGAGCGCGGTATCCTCGCCCCAATCCCGCCGCCGGCCCTCCACCCAGTCGCGGGTCACCAACCGGGGAAAGATCGGCCGCCCGAACCGGACATTGGGAGCATCAAGGCAGGAAATGCGCACCTGCGCCCAGCCGCTGCCCGCGGCGAAGGCCTCGTAAAAGCTCCCGGTCGGCCGGGTCGGATTCCCGATCGCCAGCAGGCGGCCGGTGCGGCCGGTCAACAACGTCTGGGCGGCCTCCCAGATCTCCTCGCGCACGCCGGGCGCTTCATCAAGGATTACAAGCACGCTCTCGGCGTGAAAGCCCTGAAAACGCTCGGCCTCGTCGGTGGAAATGCCGATGGCGAAGGCATCGTCCCCAAGCCGGATGCGCTCCTCAAGCACGCGGCCTCCCAGCGGCACCCGGCTGGCGGAGTGCAGGCGCCGGATCTCGCTCCACAGGATCTGCCGGACCTGATTCCAGGTCGGCGCGGTGGTGATGACCTTGGCGGGATAATGCGCGTACAAAAACCAGAGCGTAGCGGCGGCGGCTATGAAACTTTTTCCGGTGCCGTGACCGCTGCGGACGGCGACGCGCTCGTGATCGCGCAGGGCGCGCAACACCTCGCGCTGCCGCTGCCAGGGCCTTATTCCGAGTACATGCCGGCAAAAGAACACCGGATCGTCGCGCATCCGTTCGCGCAGGCGGCAGGCATCCGCCGCAGTCCCGGCTCCGGGTGCGGTCGCGTCTGGCTCTTGCATCTTGCGATCTCCGTTTTTTCAGGTGAGTGCGTTATCGTGAGGGGAAGCAAAATTGACCGCGCATGGCGAATGAGAACGGGCGGGAGATCGGCTCCCGGCCGGACTTAGCGGCCGGACTCCTCTGTGGAACCGGCCGCGCCTTGCCCGGTTAGATTCCCGCCGCCCGCGGCAAGTTGCAGAAGCTGCAGAAGGTTGTTCGCGGCAACGCCGGACTGCAACACCTCCGGCCCGGTCAGCCCCAGCAGCTTGTCGCGCTGCTCCAGCGCGCTCAGGGCAATGCGGTAGTCGCTCTGATCCAGCGCGGCGGCGGCAATGCGGCAACGCTGCTCGACCGCCAGCGCCATCTTGTGCTCGACGGCACGGTCAAGGGTGCGGGACAATTTCTGATACGCCGCCTCCACCGCCGCCTGCGCCTGCTCCAGCGAAAGATTGTGCCCCTCGCGCAAATAACGGACCGCGGAGAGGTCGCTGTGGCCGCCGCCGAGCAACTCCAACGCCGCCGCAACCGGCGAGGGCCGTTCGGCGGGCCGGCCGGGATTCGGCGGAAAGATATCCCGCGCCTCGCTGCGCAATGCCTCCCGCGCCGCCGGCTGCGGCTCCTCGCCCGATGGCACCTTGACACTGGCCCGGCGACGGCGCACCGGCTTCTCCGACACGACCGCCTCCGGCAACGCGGAACCGGACAAACGATGCACCATCACGCGAACCTTTTCCATGAAAAATCTCCACCAGAAGAAGCCAAAACGGTTACCGAACACGCGGGCCAATCATGCCGCCACGGAGGACTCCGCCTCCCGCTGCGGCCCCTCCCGCGCCGGCGCGATCACCCCCTCACTGAGTCGGGAACGCTTGCCCTGCCGCCCCTCCTCCTCACGCACGGCCCGCGCAATCCGCTCCAGAGCCCGCTGCTGACGCTGCCGCTTGCGGCGCAAACGCGCAACCTCCTTCCGCTCCAGCGCGACCCGCAGACGCCGCTGCAACTCAAACTCCGCCAGATCAAAGACATCAGAGGCGGAAAAATCCGCCGACTCCTCCGGCATCCCCGCCAACGCCCGCCGCTCACTCAAAAGCCGATACCGGAAGATGTCCCGGCGACAGGCTCGCAGCTCACAAGTATTCATGTTTTCCTCACATTTCTACCGCCTGAAAAGCCGGTCAAACAAACCGCCAAGCGAACACGTTATCATGTACCGCATTTGGATATTGCTCAAAACAGCGGTATAAATATCTTATTCCATAAACTACACAACCCTATCCAGCAGATCTTTCTATTCCTAAATTAAAAATATATATATCGCTAATAATAACCGATAAATTGCAGACGTTAAATTACATTTATCTACTTATCTGGCAACTGATTGAGATTATTGTTCCTCACATTCACCCTAACAAGATAACCGATCTTCGTGGATTTACTATTTCAAAGATTTCCTATGCGACAAAGAGATTATATAACACAACACGTTTTCGTCAACCCAAAATCTTGTTGTGTTGGATTCATAATTTTCGGTCGGATACATAAATTCAATACGCATCACCGTTTACTGTGAGTATTTTTTTTTATGTTCTACCGTTTTATCTCTCATTCGTGTAAAATGTGGTTCGCAGAAAACCGCAGATGGCGCTATTTGTGGAGCAGCGGCGCGCGCGGTCTGACGAGGCCATCGCCTTTGCTCGACGGGGCTGCGCGAACCGTCTTGACTATTGGCGGCTGGCCGCCATCGGCGCACCATCCCTGCGCAACACTGGAGGCCGCAAAGCCAGACGCACGCAAGCACCGAAAAAAAATCGGCGCGGGAGCGACATCCGCCCCCGCACGGCAGAGAAATAGAAGGGCAAGCAGCAATGTTCAAAGGACGTTGGAACAAGGTACCAGGCATGAGGCAAGCCGACGGCGCGCCGCTGTGGCTCAAGCGGACCGGCCACGTTGCGCCCGCCTCCGGCGCTCAGGAGGAATCGGCCTCCCGGCACAACGAACCGCAGCCGGAGGCGGCAAAGCTCCGCCTCCAGCCTACGCACCCCCACAACAAGCGCCGCGCAACAGGGTGGACGCAGAAGAAGAAGAGCAAGTAAGCTCCGGCACACACGGCGGGTTCTGGATTGCACGCCAGCAGGCACCACGGTCCGGCTCAGGCCGGCGATGGAGGGAGTCCCTGCGCGCGCCGCACGCAGCCACCGGCCGACCGAATATGAATTGCGGAGCCTGGCGGTGATGGGGTTCCGGTAACGAAAAAATCACAGCCGCACCATCCGCTCCTGCTTCGGCGGGTTCGCCACGAACGGATTGTCGCGGCAGCAGTACGCCGGATTTCGTTGCGCTGCGGAGGATCAGACAGCCATTCGTGCGCTCCCCGCGCGTTGGCGACGACCTTGAAACCGGAAGGCCACGCCGCCGGATGTCGCGCGGCGAGGCAGGAACGAGGATTTGCGGACGGCGAGCGGAAAACCGGGACCTCTCCGCCCGGCGGAGAAAGGTACGGATAGCCTGCGCTTCGGTCTGCGACAGCGAGAACTCTTATGCGGGCGGCAGGTGGCCGCGCGCGGGCGTTGCAGACTCCCGGCTGCAGCGCGTCAGAAAAACCTCGGGAGCCAAGGATTCAGCCATGTCGCTCAGCATCCCCCGCGTCCCCGCCGCACGCGCCTGCGGCCACGACTGGGAGGGGCCGTTCTGGTCCGCCCTGCCGGAGGCGCGGATCAACCACTTCCGCCCCGAAAGTTCCGATCACCGCCCCGACGTCCGGGCGCGGCTGGCCTGGGACGACGAGGGGCTGGCGGTCTGCTTCCGCGTCGCGGACCGCTACGTCCTCTGCCGCAACAGCGAATTCATGTCGATGGTCTGCCTCGACAGTTGCGTGGAGTTCTTTTTCCAGCCCGGCGGCGCGGACGGCTACTTTAATTTCGAGACCAACATCGGCGGCGCGCTGCACGTGACCTACGTGCGCGACCCGGTGCGCGATCCGCAGACCGGACGCTTCCGCGACTGGACTCCGGTCAGCCCCGAGGACGGCGCGCGGGTGGTGGTCTCCACCTCCCGTCCCGGCATCCTCGACCCGGAATTGACGCAGCCGCTGGTCTGGACGTTGAGCCTGTTCATCCCCTTCGCCGCGCTCGCGCCATATTGCGGAGCGGCGGCGGCAGAGAGCCGGGAGGGGTGGCGGGGGAATCTGTACAAATGCGCGGACGAATCGTCGCACCCGCATTGGGCGGCGCTGTTTCCGGTGGCGCGGCTGAATTTCCACGACCCGAGCTGCTTCGGGCCGATGTTGTTCCAGTGAGGGCGGGTAGGCAGAACCGCGAGGGCAACGGCAGGCGCAGGGGAAGCCCTGCCGCGCAAAGGCCGACCGGCTCCGGGCGGACGCAGCGAGGCGTCGCCAGACAGCCGGCCAGATTGGAAGGGGAACGAAATGAATGAAGCAAGACCGGAATTCATGCAGCCGCCGGGACGCGCGTCGCGCGCCGCCGAGACGCCGCAGGAGGAAGCGGATCACATCTCCGAACGCATCCGCACCTTCCGCGCCTCCTGCGCGGGCCTGCAGACGCAGCAGGCGTTCGCGGAAGCGCTGGGCATCGACCAGCAGCGGCTGTCGGGCTACGAACACGGAACACGCGTACCGTCGCATGTGATCGCGGCTCTGGTAACGCTGGGCGCGAACCCGTACTGGCTGCTCTTTGGCGAAGGGCCGATGCGGCGCAATTCGGTCGACGAAGAGATCCGGGGCAGCGAATTGCGCGCGGTCAATCCCACCGGCAAGGAGTTCCCGGCCGATGCGATGGCGGACTTTTACGTCCTGCCGCTGTACTCCGACGAGGTGGCGGCTGGCGTCCCGCTGGAGATGCGCGACACGGAGATCGAGGGGCCGGCGATCATCCACCGTTCCTGGTGTCCGCACCCGGAGAACACCGATTACGTGCGCGTCAGCTCGACGGGGACCAGCATGGAGCCGACAATCCCGGCGGGGGCGATCGTGACCATTGACCGCTCCCAGCGGCAGGCGGAACTGCTGCTGGGGAAGGTCGTGGGCATCGCCAAGCGCGAGGGCGGAGTGACGCTGAAACGGTTGCAGCGCAGCGAACGCGGGGGATTCGTGGGCGTGCCGGACAACATGAACAACGAGAACCTGCCGATCCCGCTGGAGGAAGGCGACCGCATCGTGGGTCTGGTGCAGACCGTCCACAGCCGCCTGTCCTGAACACCGCGGGACCGTTTGAAGGGGATTGCGGACGCACGGCCTGTCATGTTTTCAGGAGGACGTGACCCGCCGGACGGAACGGCCGCGAGCAGCACAAGGGGAAGAACATGGAGGAGAAGCCGGGGGCCGTGCTGCAGTTTGTCCACGACCACCCGTACATCACGTGCTTGTTTCTTTTGACCGTCGCGCCGCTTTTGCTCGGAGTGGGGTTGTGGCTTTATCTGCACCTCACCGTCAGCACACAGATCGAGCAGGAGTTGCGGGCGCTGAAGCTGCCGGTCAACGGACTGGAACTGGAGACCTGGAACCACCCGGCCGACCACGGGGGCAAGGAGTTTCTGGATGCGATGCGGGAGATGGATGCCGTGGAAACACGGATCGGCAGCGACGAGTTCAACCGGCTGATCGATAATTCCCGCGTCATCCTGCAGACAGCGGCCGCGATTAAGAGCGGCTCATACACGCCCCCGGACCCGCTGGAGTTCTCCACCCGACCGGAGGACCGCAAGCTGCTGCACGAACGGATCGCCGCGAGCTATCGGGAGGACCAGACGGCGCTGGAAAACCTCTTCCGGGAGGTCGCGCCGATCCAGACCAAGATGGCGGAGGCAGCCCGTCATGGAAGCATCGTTTTTCCGGGGGAGTACCGCAACGGGATGGAAACCCGCTGCGAAGGACTCATGTCATACCGGTACTATGCTCTGGCGCAAGCGCGGCAAGCGGAATACGAAGCCTTCGCTGGCGGCAACGGCGACGCGGCATTGGCGCGGCTGCAGACGGTCATCGACTTTAACCGCCGCTTCCACGCCTACATACAGCTCGAACACCTGATCCTGATTGCGGCAGACAACACCACCCTGAAAGCGGCTGACCGGGTGATCGCCGGGCCGGGGCTGAGCGGCAGCGCCCTGCGTTCGTTCGGCGCACGGCTGATGGATGACACGCAATACGCCCAATTCCGGCAGAACCTACCCAACGCCATCAGCGGCGAATTCGCGCTCGTTCAAAATTGCTTTCAATCCTCTCAATCCGCCTTTGAAACGCTGAAGAACACGTTCTCCGAATCGGTTCTATTGAAGATCATCTTCCTGACCACGCAAGATCTTGACCACCGGGAATGCGCCAACGAATTTCTGGATATGTACCGGCTCGTGCAGCGGCCATTTCCGCAGATCCGGCCGGAGCTGGCGGCGCTGACGCCCTCACCGGCATTGCGTATTTGTCACATGGAACCCGCGTTCGACTGGCGACAGCCGTTCCTGATTACCGCAATGAACTCACCGCGTAACCGGGCATACGCGCTGCTGCAGAACCATTACAGAACCTACGCCATGCTGCTGGAGACGGGAATCGGGGCGACGCTGGCGGGGGAGCGGCTGGAGGGGAAACCGTGGCCGCAAGACCTTGCAGACCCGCGTTTCCCGCACGACCCCTTTACCGGCCAAGCTTTCCGGCTGCTGATTGACGACGATTCGGTGTACGTCTGGTCGCCGGGCGCCGACGGCAGGGATTCGGGCATGGTCCCGGTCTTTCACCGAACCGGCTGTATGAAAGACAACCATGACGTCCCATCCACCATGGGCGAAGACGACATCGTGTTCCGCCTGCCGCGCGCGCTCTACGACTCGTCAGCCGGCAAGGGCCGGTCGGAAGAAACAAAGTAGCGCACCGGCGCAAGGCGGCATGAAAGACGATCACCGGCTCGCGGCGGCCTAACGGGGCGCACGTCGGGGGAATACCGGTGTGCCGCCTGAGGGGACGCGCAGTGGTCCCGGGCCTGCGCGGCATGCCGGAGGTATCTCCTTGTCATATTTCATGAAAAACGTATAGTACAAACGGTGCGGGTGCGCGGCAAGACATCAACGGATGGCGGGGCAGGGAATGACACAAACGGATGATGCGTGGGCTGTGCCGGCGGCGCTCCCCGGAACCGGAGAGAAACCGGCTATGACCTGGCTGGTGGCGGCGGGTGCGTTCCTCCTCTTCCTTCCGCTGGCTATTCTGAATACGATTCCCGAAAACGATCTCGCGGAACGCTACATCTTCATGGTGCAGGCAGCGCTGGACGGAGAGTGGGCGCTGGCCTTTCACCCGCGCGTGCCGCCCGCATTCCCCCTCTTCGCGTCCGCCATCGCCGCCGTCAGCGGCCTCGCCCCGTTCATGGCATGCAAGCTGGCCTCGCTGCTGGCGTTCAGCCTTGCGGTGGTTCCCCTGTTCCATCTCCTGCGGCAGGTCTTCGGCAAGGGCAGCATCGCCTGGTGGGGCGTGGGGGCATATCTCCTGTGCTCGTACCTGTCCACGCTGGCCTTTGCCGGCCTGCGGGAGACGCTGGCGGCGCTGGCGCTTCTGGTATACGCCTACGGGCTGACCGGCCTCGCCTCCGCGACAACCCCACGGCTGATGTGGACTGCGCTCACGACCGGCGCCGTGCTGTTGAGCCTGACCCGGATCGACGGTCTCCTCTTCGTTCTGGCCGGCTGGGGCGTACTGGTGGCGGGCGGCCTGGCGTTCCGGCGGCTGCGCCGACGCCTTCCCGGCATTTTACTGAGCCTGCTGGTCTTCTGTCTTCCGCTGGGCGGATGGCTGGGGTATTGCTGGAGCGTCACCGGGTATCCGGTCCCGGACGCCCGGCTGGCCCCGGCCATGAACAACGTGTTCCGCTGCCTCGGACTGCCGCAACCGGTGGCGGCCGACTCCGCGCCCCGGAGTGCCGCGCCCGCGACGCCCGACGCGCCGGTCGTTGCGCCCGACGCCGCCGAAGCGGCGTATCTGGCGGGAATGGCCCCCCGCCCGCAGGAAAACCGCCGGTGGTGCGAGCATTTACTGAAGGGGCTGTACGTCTATTTCCTGCTCTTTGCCGTGCCGGCGGTATTCTGGCGGCTTCGCGCAAAGCAATGGACCGCCGCCGAGTCGGTTCTGCTGGCGCTGGCGGTTCTCTATCCGCTGCTGCTGGTGCTGGAGATCACGGCGTTCAGCGGCATCCGCGAGATCGACCGCCGCTATCTGCTGCCGGGCGTTCCGCTGTATCTGGGCTGGACGGCGGCCGGGGCGAGGGCGGTGTATCGCCGGTGGCTGGCGGGGCGTCCCCGCCTCGCGGCGGGAATTCTGGCGGCGCTGGCGCTGATCTCGCTGTGGGACAGCATGAACGCAGTACTGCGGACCCACGGCCTCTCGTCCCGGCGGACGACCGCCGCACAGGCGACGCTCCAAACCGCGAACTGGTTGAGCGCACATCTGCCCCGGCCGCACTATGCGGAGCGCCGGATGTTTGATCCGCAGCAATATCGCGGCGGGCTTATTCCGGTGGTATTCACGACCATCCCGGCCGCGGCGGCGCTGGGCGGATACTGCCCGGCCTCGCCAGAGCGGTTCCGGAAATATCCGGCAACGGAAACGGCAGGGGTGCTGGTGGTGTGGAACCGCGAGTGCGCCGGCATCCCGCCCCGCTACCAGCCGGTATTCTCCACCGGCGACACAGCGAACGATCTGACGGTTTTCCGGATCGTCCCGAGCGACCGGGAGCCACCGAAGACGCAACCGGAATTCTGAGGAAGGGGAACATGCAGGACAAGATCGGCGTAGTGATTCCCGTATTTCATCCGCCGGCGGAGTTTCAGACCCTGCTGGACGCGCTGCTTTGCCACCCGAGGCTGGCCCCGGCGGTTCTGGCGGATTCCGCGCCGGGTTCCGCAGCGGCGCAGGAATGGCGAAAACGCGGCTGTCTGGTCTATGACGTCGCGCCCGGAACGTTCTCGCACGGACGGGTCCGCGAGCAGTACCGAAAGGCCGCCGGAACGCGTTACGTCCTGTTTCTGACGCAGGACGTGCTCCTGCGCGGCGGGGCGTGGCTGGAGCCGCTCGCGGCGGCGGTTACGGAAGGGGGCGCGGCGGCGGCTTACGCCCGGCAGCTTCCGCATCAGGGCGCGGATTTTTTCGCGGCCTTCGACCGGTCCTATAATTATCCGCCCCGTTCCGTCCTGCAGAACCTGCAGATGACCAAAGGCGTACGCGGGCGGTACTTCTGCTCCAACAGTTGCGCGCTCTGGGACAATGACGCCCTCGATGCGGTCGGCGGCTTCCCGCCGGTGAATCACAACGAAGATATGCTCGCGGCCGCCCGGCTGGTGAACAGCGGCCGGACGGTAGCCTACGTGGCGGAAGCGGAGGTTTACCATTCGCATGACTTTGTCCCGGCGGAGACCTTCCGGCGCTTTCTGGCTATCGGCCGGGAGCTGCGGCAGAACGCGGAACTCTTCGGAGAAGCGCGCGGGCATGGAGCCTCGGGCAGCCGGTACGTCAAGGCGCTGCTGGGGCACGTGCTGCGGGAGCGGCCCTGGCTGCTGCCGAAGGCGCTGCTGGCGATTCTCTGCAAGGCGGGCGGCTACTATGCCGGGAAATACGCCTTTCCGGGGAAATCCGGGGCATAGGCATGGCACCCAAGTATCTCGTCGCGTGAGAGCGTAAAACCGGGACTCGCCCTTGCCGTATCTTCGCGTAATCAATTTGTCTCCTTCCGGAAGCGGAATCAGGGCGTTATTTTGAATCGGCAACGGCATTTCGGACCGATCGGAATCCGGGCCGTGCCGCCTTCGCTGACATCGTTCCCGGAACAATAATCCTTCCAGTCTGCCGGCGGAAGAATCACCTCGCGCCCGGCTTGTCCCGGCTCCACGACTACGACCATTCCGGACTCGCCCAACCGATACGGCGCCGTCGCCTCATGACGGCTTGTACCGGGATTGGCTGTGCCGTCGAGCGCGGCCTTTGAGGCGGTGCCGGTCAGCAGTTCGCCGGAATCAAGGGTCCGCAACCGGAGCGGCGGGATGCCGTCAAATGCGAGCGGGCAACGGGCAGATACCGGCACGCCGGAGGACGCCCCGGCTCGGGCCTTTTGCGGTCCCCGGATGGCGGTTGCCCGGAGGCAGGGACGATCCGCCGGCTATTTTTCTGGACGGAAAATCATGGGCTGCTACAATGAGGACGGGCACAGAGGATTCGCCACCGGGAGAGACTGCCATGATTCAGGCCGCCAGACTGCTTGCCGTCGTTCGTGAACTGTCGTCGGCGCTCGATGCCGCCGAAGTGATGGATATTATCCGGCACACAACGCGCGAACTGACCGGCGCCGACGGCGTAACGTTTGTCCTGCGCGAAGGCGATTCCTGCTACTACGCGGAAGAAGACGCGATTGAACCGCTGTGGAAAGGAAAACGCTTTCCGCTGACCGCCTGCGTCTCCGGGTGGGCAATGCTGCACAAGATGGACGTCCAAATCGAAGACATCTATCAGGACCAGCGGGTGCCGCACGATGCGTACCGTCCGACCTTTGTAAAAAGCATGGCCATGGTTCCGGTCCATTCGGACGACCCGGTAGCGGCCATCGGGGCGTATTGGGCCACCCGGCACAAAGCGACGGACGAGGAAATGGAGATCCTCCATAATATTGCGGACGCCGCATCGGTGGCCATCACCAACGTTCATCTGTACGCAGAGCTGAAGAGCCGGGCCAGACAGTGTGAAATGCTGGTGCAGCATGCGCGGGAAGAAACCGAGCAACGTCAGGAAGCGGATGCCCGGTTCCGGATGATCTTTGAAGCCTCGCCGCTGGGGATCGCCATTGCGGATATCGATGGCCGCCTTCTGCTCTGTAATCCGGCGTACTGGTCCATCGTGGGCTATCCGCCGGAAATGATCCACGAACTGACCGGCACCATGATGGTCCATCCCGACGATCTGAAGGCCAACATGGCACAGGTCGAGCGGCTGCGCTCCGGTGAAATTTCAGCCTTTGATATCGAAAACCGCTACCGCAGCAGGGACGGGCGGTCCATCTGGGTTCACAAGTATGTCTCCCTTCTGCCGGGCGAAGCAGGCAGGCCGCCTCAGATTCTGGCGCTCATCACCGATATCAACGAACGCAAGCTGGCGATGGAGAAGGCGAAGAAGAGTCAGGAGCATCTGGCGCTGGCGCTGGCGGGGGCGGATCTCGGCACCTGGGAAATGGATATTGCCACCGGCGAGTCCGTACTGAACGAACGCTGGCAGAAAATGCTCGGTTATGAACCGGGGGAGTTGCCGGCAAATTTCGAGACGTTCAAAAAGCTCCTGCACCCCGACGACGAGGAGCGCGTGCTTGCCGATATCAAGCGCCACATTGATGCGGGAACCGAGCACAGCGTGGAGTTCCGGCTGCAATGCAAATCGGGGGCGTATCGCTGGGTGCTGGGCCGGGGAAAAGTTCTGGAGTGGGACAAGGCCGGCAAGCCCCTGCGCATGTTCGGCACGACGCTGGATATTACCGAACGCCACCAATTGGAAGATCGCGTCTGCCAGATGCAAAAGATGGATGCCATCGGGCAACTCGCCGGCGGCGTGGCGCACGACTTCAACAACCAATTGACCGGCATCATGGGATACGCCGGCATGATTGAAGACGAGGCGAAAGAAGCCTCTATCCTCAAGTATGCCCGCAACATCTCGGAACTGGCCAAGCGCTCGGCCGACCTGACGCGGCAATTACTCGCGTTTTCACGAAAATGCGAACACCGCTCCGTCCCGGTCAATATCCACGCCACCATCGGCGAGGTGATCTCCGTGTTGCGACACACCATCGACAAACGCATTGAGGTCCGGTCGAATTTGAATGCCGATGCGCCGACCGTACTGGGGGACCCCACGCAGTTGCAAAGCGCGCTCCTGAACATTGCGCTCAACGCCCGGGACGCCATGCCGGAGGGCGGCACGCTAACCTTTGAGACCGGCATCGAACAAATCGATGAAGACGACTGCCGATCGGTCGCGTTCGACCTCAAGCCCGGATGGTTCCTCAGGGTCGGGATTGCGGATACGGGCGGCGGGATGGACGCCGAGGTGCAGAAGCACATCTTTGAACCGTTTTTCACCACCAAGGAATCCGGCAAAGGCACCGGAATGGGGCTGGCGATCGTGTACGGAACCGTGAAGCAAAGCCACGGCGCCATCAGCGTCTATTCCGAAACCGGTCAGGGAACCACCTTCTGCATCCTCTTGCCGCTGGCGGGCGCGTGCACGGCAACGCAGGCGGCGAACCCGGTGATTGCCCTTCCCCAGATCAGCGGCCTGCACATTCTGGTGATTGATGACGAGGAGAACCTGCGCGAGGTGATTACGGCCATTCTGGACGGAGAGGGCTGTCTGGTGACGACGGCAGCGGATGGCCCGGAGGCGATTGCATATTATCGCGAACACTGGCAGACGATCGATCTGGTGATTTTCGACATGGTCATGCCGAAGCTGAACGGCAGAGACACCTTCCGGGAGTTAAAGAAGATCCATCCCGGCATCCGCTCGATTCTCTCCAGCGGCTTTCTGGTGAACGGAAATGCGCAGGAACTGCTTTCGGAGGGGGTCCGCGCGTTCATTCAAAAGCCGTTCACCAAAGGGAAACTGACCGAGACGATTGAAGCCGCCTTGCGTCCCTGAACAATACGGGCGGAAAACAGGCACCCGCGTGCGGCGCAGACGTTTTCCAGCCCGACCTGCATGCGCGAGGAACCGCCCGGCAATTCCGCGCTTCAGTCCTTGCGGGGGGCTTTCGCGGTCCTCATCACCTGAGAAACGGCGGCAAGCAGTTGGGCCTTGGTAAACGGCTTTTGAATGACGCCGCAGATTCCCGACGAACGCGCAGCCTCCACATTATCGCTGGCGCTGAATCCGGACGCCATGAGGCAGGCGATGTCCGGATTCAGCGCTTTCATGGCGAGAAACGCGTCTTTGCCGTCCATCTGCGGCATGATCATATCCAGAATCACGAGTTCGAGTTCCCGCCAATGCTCCCGGTAGAGCGCGACGCCGACCGCGCCATCCTTGGCCGTCAGAACCTGATAGCCGGCGTGAGCCAGAATGGCGCTCATGGCCTCCCGGCACATCTCCTCATCGTCCACGACCAAGATGCGGGCGTTGTGCTGCGCGGCCGGCTCCGCCGCTGTTTGCTCCAGGTGCGCGCGCTCGGCAAGCAGCAGAAAATACAGTGCCACCGAGGTTCCGCCCCCCGGCTGGGACGCGACATGAATGGCGCCGCCATGTTCCTTGACCGTACCATAAACGGCCGGCAGCCCCATTCCGGAGCCCTTGCCAAATTCCTTCGTGGTGAAGAAGGGCTCGAAGATATGAGCCATGACATCGGGGGGGATTCCGCATCCGGTGTCGGTTACGCAGATGCGGACATAGTGACCGGGCGACACCTGAAATGGCGCGCTGGCGCATCCGGCGTCATCAAAGGTCACGAGCGAGGATGCGAAGGACAGCGTACCTCCCTTCGGCATGGCGTCGCGGGCGTTGAGGCCGAGATTCAGCAGCGCATTCTGGATGCGCAACGGATCGCCGCAGGTGACCGCCTGCTCCGCGCCAAACTCCTGTTGAATCACAATTCTCCGGTCGATGGTATGCTGAAGGATCTCAACCACCGCCATGATCGCCAAATGCAAATCGACCGGAACCGATTGCGAAATTCCCTTGCGCGAAAAGGCCAGAAGCTGCTTCACGAGATTCGCCGCATGGTCGGCAGAGGCCAGAATTCCGCGCACGTACTTCAGAAGATCGGGGCTGGCTGTCTTTGTCTCGATCAGTTCAGCATAGCCCATGACGCCGGAAAGCTGGTTGTTCAACTCGTGCGCCACGCCGCCCGCCAACTGGCCGATCGCATCCAGTTTTTCCGCCTGCCGCAAGTTTTCTTCCAGCACCTTCTGATGCGTGACATCCTGATGCGTTCCGCACATCCGAAGCGGTTTTCCGGCGGCATCGCGCTGCAGTACCTTTCCCTGAGAACTGATCCAGCACCAGCTTCCGCTCTTGTGCTGCATCCGGAATTCTGTTTTATAGGTCTCGCCGGAATCAAAATGCTCCTGAAGGAGTTTCTGCACCCGGCTCCGGTCGTCCGGATGCAGAAGACTGATCCAGTATTCATAGTTCGTCGGGATTTCGCCTTCCTGATACCCGAGCATCTCGTACCAGCGCCGGTTGACAACGACAGCGCCGGAGGACACATCCCAGTCCCAGGTGCCAAGATCGCCGCCGCTAAGAATCATCTCCATGCGCTCGCGGCTTTTCGCCAGCGCTTCCTCGACTTGCTTGCGCGCGGTGATGTCAATAATTGCGCCGAGTATGCGCGTAGCTTTTCCGTTTGCATCCCGAAAAATGCAGGCATGATCCAGCACGCAGACCCAACTGCTGTCGACCGCCTGAATCCGGTACTCCGCCGACCACTCCCGGCTGGCGTCATCCTGAGCGGAGCGAAGACTGCTGATTACGCGCTCACGATCCTCGGGATGCAGCCGGTTGATCCATTGCTGCCACGTCCCTGTCGTATTCACCGGCTGCAAAAAGAGCCGGTCGCAGGTTTGGCTCCACCAAACCCTGCCCGAAGCCAGGTCATAGTCCCAGACCGCGCCGTTGATCGCTCCGACAGCTACCCGAAACCGCTCATCGGTGATTCGTAAAGCGTCCTCAGCCCGTTTGCGCTCATCGATGTCCGTAACCAGCGTGAGCATTTGCGATGCTTCTTCGTGATCGGCGGGCAGGACGGACACGAATTTTCGCCCCCACACCTCATGGCCCGCGCGATGGAGGTAGCGGTTCTCGATTTGAAAGGACGAAATCGCGCCGCTTTGCAGCAAACGGATCTGCTCCAGATTCGCCGCCCGATCCTCCGGCCGGATCAGTTCGTGAAATTTCATCTGGGTAAGTTCGGCCTCGGAATACCCCAGCATGGCGCACATGGCGGGGTTGCACTGCAGAATCCGACCGCTCCAATCCATCAGGACAATGCCGGTGGCGGCACACGCAAAAACCCGTTGCAGACGGTCGGCAAGCTGTTTGCGCTCCCGCTCCTGCAACATGAGCCGCTCCAGTTGCTTTTGCAGTTCGGTGTCGCTCTTGTCGCGTTCCTGATGGAGCCTGACATTATTCAACGCAATGCCGACGGCATCCGCCAGATGCATAAGGCGCGTCATCTCCTCGCCTGACGCTTCATGCTCGCCCGCCCAGTAAGCGGCAATCACGGCGACCGGCTCGTCGGGACAGACCGGCACCATGGCCAGACTCCGGACAAACGTCCCCTGATAGGTGGCTTTCGGGATGCGGGCGTCCAGATCAATGTCCGCTGCGACCAGCGGCTGCTTCTGGAGCAGGACCCAGCCGGCGGCGCACGCGGACAGCGGAAAGCGTTTTCCTATCCCCAGCGGGGCGATGGCGTTTTCTTCCACGCAGCGGCAGTCTTCGCCCTCGCGCAGAAATAAGGCCACGCCATCGGCAACCAGCAGTTCCCGGGCGGCAAACCGAACCGTTTCCTGAATCGACAGCATATCCCTTGCCGAAGCGAGGGCTTTGACTGCCGCCAGCAGACGATTGCTCTGATCCATGCGCGTTCCCGTCCGAACAGTCGCATCGTGGCATGCCGGCGGGATCCCCCGCTGATGGACGGGAGAGCCGGCATCACGAATTGCGAAGATGGAACCGTGGCGGTCGCCCGACGCTTCCGCACGATAGGTACGGACGTGAGTATATTACGCGCTTTTTTTTTCGTCAATCCTTATGTCGCATTCCGGACTTTTTGTTTGGCGAAAGCCCCTCCCCGCTATTCGCTGATGGACGACGCCCCCCCGCCCCAGAATATGGCCGAGGGGAAGCAAGCCGTCCCGGTCTACTGTAGGGCGCGCAGGCCACCGGTCAAGCCACTTCCGGCCCTTTCTGGATCATTTCGCCAGACAGCGCAGGCTGCGGGCCACGAGGTCGCTGAGCTTGACCAGCGTATTATCGTAAATTCCGGAATGCACCTTGTCCTGCAGCGGCTCGCGCCATTTCGCGGCGAAAGCCAACTCGCCGTAAGCCATGCCCGCCACCGAACCGGCGGTGGCGCCATTGCAATCGGTATCGAAGCCCGGCCAGATGCTCATGCCAAGGACCTGATCCAGATCGGAACCGCCCCAGAGCAGCGCGGCGGCGACGATCATCGCATTGCTGATGGTATGGCACCAGCAGTGCGAATCGTACTCCGTCCAACGGGACTGAACCAGCTCGATGGCGGCGTAATAATCCTTGCCGTCGACATGGAGCTTGAGTACATCGCGGAGGGACTCCGCCAACCGGGAGTGCTGCGGAATCTGGGCGAGTCCGGCCTCGATGATGAGCCGCATGTCGGTCGTCGTAGCGGCGGCGGCGAGCATCGCGGCCACCCACATCTCGCCGTAAATTCCGTTTTTGACATGTGAAATGCTTGCATCGCGCCAAGCCATCTCAGCCGCCAGTTCGGGGTTGCCGGGAGCGGCGTATCCGAAGAAATCTGCCCGGATCTGCGCGCCGATCCACTCGCGATAGGGATTGCGCACCCGCGCCGACAGCGGGGGATTGATGCAGTCGATCCAGTTGCGGTACGCCACGCGCTCGGCGGTGCAGACGTGCAGGAGCGGAATGTTCTGCAACCAGAAATTTGCCACATCATCGGGGGTGAAACCCGTACCATGCTTCTCAATCAGGCACAGCCCCGCAATGGTATAATTGACATCGTCGTCCTCGGGCATGCCGTCGGCTCCGCGGCGATACTCGGGGAGCGTTTTGCCGCCGAACCAGTTCTGAAATTTCGCGTCATCCTCCTTGCTCATCGGCAGCGTCCAGAGGTACTGCGTCGGCAGGCTCGCCCCGCCGGCGGCGAAGAGCTGATGCAGCCGCGGCGTCTTCCAGCCCTCAACGGGTTTGCCGAGCCAGCACCCCGCACAACGCCCCAACCATGCCCCGGCCATCCGCGCCGCGATCGTCGCCGAATCGTATGCGGGCAGATTCACCGCCGCCGGACGCTGGGCGCGAATCTGATCGAGCGCATCCGGTTCCTGCCACGCGTATCCCGGACGCTGCGGCAGCTCCTGTGCGCGATCCAGCAGATCGTTGAATTTGCTCTGGAATGCCGGCGCTTTCTCGTCTGTGGCGTCGGCCAGCAACTCGTCAAACAAAGCCTCCAGCGCGGCGGTATCCCTGCCCTCTTCCCTCAGTTGCCGTTGCTCAACCCGAACGTCGTTCTTGCTCCAGTTCAACCAGATATTCCACATAAGTCGCGCCCTTTGCTCTTATTTTTCCCGTGCAAATCATTCCTGTACCGCTATACTATCCGGCAATAGCGACTAAATCCACCTGATTTCAAGCGTGATCTATGCAGAATCGATCATATTCGCCGTCAAAACAGGTCACAGACGCCGGGCGGCCGCTCGAGTTTCTGGAGATCCGGTATCCGCCGGATCTGGCGGCGCACGCGTACCGTTACAGGCAGGGCGATCAGCCAATCACCCGTCTGCACCGGCATCAATCGATAGAGCTGGGGCTGTGCCTCTGCGGCAGCGGCGTATTCATCATCGAAGGCAAGACCTTTTCCTACCACGCCGGCGATCTTTGCGTCATCAGCGAGGCCGAGGGCCATCTCGCGAGCAGCGCGCCGGGCAGCAGCAGCGACTGGATTTTTCTGAACTTCGACCCGCGCGCGCTCTGTGCCGAAACGCTGCGACCGGACCAGCTTGACACCAGCCGCCTCTGCGGCCCCGGCTTCTGCAACATCTTCCCCGGCGAGCAATGCCCGCCACTCGCGGAGGCGATCCAAGCCTTCCTGCGGGAATTTGAAGAAAAGCGCGAGGGGTATCCGGCGGCGGTGCGGGCGCTGGGGGCATGGATGCTGGTTCTGCTGCACCGGCTGCCGACCGGCACGCCGGAGATTCCGGCTGGGAAAACAGCCGACGGCGCTTCCCCCCCCGAGCGGAGGGCGATTCTGCAGCGGCTGGAGCCGGCGCTGGAGGCAATTGCACGCAACTACATGGCCCCCTTGGGACTGGAGGATCTGGCGCGCGGCTGCAACCTCAGCGCACCGCATTTCCGGCGGCTGTTCCGGGAGGCGCTGGGCTGCGCCCCGCTGGAATATCTGATCCGCTGGCGGGTACGGATGGCGGCGGCATTGCTGACCGGCAGCCTTCCCCCGGGCGAAACCGATCAGGCGGCTGGCATCAGCGACCTTGCCCTGCGCTGCGGCTTCAACTCCCTCTCCGCCTTCAACCGGCACTTCAAGCGGCTGACCGGCGACGCCCCCCGGGACTTCCGGCGACGCCCCGCCGCTGACCGGCGGTTCTCCTGAACGTTACGCCGTCAGTCCTTCCTCCCGCCAGCCGGCCGCCTTGGCCGTTCCTGCCGGAAACGGAAAACCGCAGGGACAGGTCATGACAAGGGGGCATGTTCCGGCTATAATAGGAGCACGTGCGGCACAACGGCTTCCGTTGCCGCATGTCCGACGGCTCGTGCGCGCCGGACGGATGCTGGACCAGGAGGTAAAAATGAACCGCGTTCTTTTTTGGGTGCTACTGTCGGTGGGCCTCTGGCTGCCCGGTGCATCGGCGGCCGAGGACACGCTGCTGCACAACACCTTCAGCCTCAAGAGCCTGATGTGGGACATCCCCCCGGACGGTAAGGAGCAGGTGCGTGTGACCGGCGATCTGCGGATTGAGATCACCTGCGCCAACGAAGACGACGCCGCGACCGGATTCCTGCCCGATGCCTGCTGGGGCGGCATGGAGAACTATCTGCTGCACCAGAGCGATGCGCTCCGGACGCAGAGCGTGGCTTACCTTACCGGTCTGCCGCGGGCGGAGCTGCTATCGCCGGGCTTGCAGGGAAAAATCGAATCCTTCGCCCGGAAGTTCCTTCTGGAACGCCTGACCCCGGAGGAGCGCAAGAAGGCCGAATTCCCCGAAATCGCGGCGGAGAAGCTCGCGGCAATGCTGGACAAAAGCATCGTCGTAAAGATGCAAAACCTCAAAGCAGCCCCCAAGCCGGCCGAGGAGGTTACGGTCCCGGTGGCACCGGCGGTAAGGACAGGAGTGGAAGCCTCGGTCCGATAGTTGGCCTTCGGCCGGCGTGGCTCAACATCAAACGCATGCCCCCGCAAGCGGCTGCAAACCATCGGCCGGCGCGCCGGGTGCGCTGGGCTGCCGGCTCACGGTTGACTGGACATCCCGCCGGGGAACCATCAGGAGCGGCCCCGGTAATTTCACGGGCAATTCTGCACGAAAGGCGACGGACGAACCGATGCCCCTGGAACTGACGGACGATCTGCAATTTTTAAAAGGCGTCGGCCCCGCCCGCGCCGACGATTTTGCCCGCCTCGGCATCCATTCCCTGCGCGACCTGCTCTTTACCTTCCCGCGCGACCTCGCGGATCGCTCCAACGTCTCCACCATCGCCGGCGCGCCCGACGAGGGCGAGGCCGTATTCATCGCCACCGTCACCGACTACGAAGAGCGCAAGCCGCGCGGCGGACGTCTGCGCAGCATCGTGCGCGCCTGCCTCAGCGACGGCACCGGCGAGTTAGAGGCGGTCTGGTATAACGCCCCCTGGGTGCTGGATAAGATCGGCGGCGCGACGCTGCTGATCTACGGCAAAATCAAGAAGACCGGCCGCCGGGTACAGTTGGAACATCCGCAATTTGAAGTGATGGGCGGCAGCACCGATACGCCTTCGTTGGCGACGGGCGTGAATGGCACGCAAGCCGCCGCCGCCGCCGGAGCCGCCCGCGCGGGCGGCGCTTGTCCCGCAACGCGCGCCCCCCGGCCCCGCCGGCAGCCTGAATGCGGGGCGGATCGTGCCGGTTTACCCCTGTACGGGTTCCCTGACGCAGACGATCTGGCGCAAGGTGATGGACGGCGCGCTGCGGCAGGGGTTGCCGCTGCTGCCGGAATTGTATCCGCCGGAGTATCTGCGCGACCACCAGTATCTGCCGCGCACGGAGGCGGTGCGGGGGATGCACTTCCCCGAAAGCGCGGAGGCGCGCACGGCCGCCTGGCAGAGGCTGGCGCACGACGAATGCCTGCTGATGCAACTCGCCATCGGCGCGCGCCGCCGGTCGTTCGAGCAGGACTTCCCCGGCCGC
>CAYWTJ010000061.1:0-13853 GCA_964460225.1 uncultured Planctomycetaceae bacterium
AGCGCGAGTAGTTTTTTCATGGTCGTTCTCCGGTTAATGACACCAGAAGTCTACCACTGGCCGGAAATTTTTGTCAAGGAGAAAATGATGGATGACGTCCGTCCGGGAGATAGCATCGTACAAACGGCCGAGGATCACAACAAGGTCGCGCGGATCGTGCGGCACTTCGATCAGTACCCGTTGCCCGGCGGTGATTGTAGAGGACGCCCACGCGACAGCCGCGCTTATGGTTATAACAGCGGGTCGGCAGATTTGACGGGGCCGCGAGTGGTGGCGATCTCCGGCAATACATTTGAGCCAGTCCTATCAACCGGGGAACTCGATCCTGATTGCGAATGGGCGCTGCACTACCAGTACACCATAGCGGCGGCGGATGCTTCCTCGCAGCGCGTTGCGATTCTGCCCGACCCGGTGACCGCTGGCGAGTTCGGGGAAATCATCCTTTCCGGCCTCGCGCGAATGCTGGTCGCGATCAAGGACACCAGCCACCGTTACGCCTGCATCCCCTCCGGAGGCGACGGGACAAAACTGGAATCCGCCGTCAGTGGCCCGTTCCGCATCGTCAGCCAGCCGCTTGAAACCAGCGGAACCGCCAAGACCGGCGACCAGTGGTGTACCGTGTTTTTTCCAGTTCTGGACTCCGAGGATACCATCGTCACCGGCAGCATCACCGCCGTTGCTGGGGATGTGGTGCGCACGATCAGCGCCGACGCCGTTACCGGCATTGTCACGGTCGGCACTCCCAACGCCGACAGCCAGAGCAATATCATGATCCTCACCAGCGCACTCTCCTCCGGCGGGTACGGCACGGCGACCCGTCGCAACGATGTGCTGGCCAACTACGACACCAGCAGCGTGCCGGCCGCAGGCGACACGCTCGGGACGGTGAGTGGGTCACTAAAACTCAAAAAAGGCAACACCGGCATGGTCTGCCTCACCGCTCCAAATACGGGGGTAGGCAATTGCCGAGCGGGTTTTTATAGCAAATCGCGCGGAATGTATTATTCGTGCAATTCAACATCGCATGAAAAATCAATCACATTCACGACCTATGAGCACGTCGATACAGGGCGCATGACGCTCGGAACCCCATTCCCGATCAGCTCATTTGGGTCTCTCAGCCTCATATGTAATAACCCATCGGAGACGTATTTAGGAACGAATAAGGTAACCGGATATTTGTCGTGTTCAACCGGAGGGTACACCAGATTTTTTATTGATGTAATACGGTTTTATAATGCCGCTGGCGAGCTTTTATTCCATATGGGCACATATTACACGGCACTCGTAGATATTGGCGGTAAAAGTCCAATTAGTTTTATTATGCCATCAATTGGAGAGCGCAGAGATTCATCGTGGCAATTCACCGCCCACGACGACATGAGCGTCGCATATATTGACATAAATTATGTTGCTCGTGGAGTTGATGGAGCAACAAACACGCTGGAATTCAAGGCTATTGTTTTCGGTGTAGCCATAACGTTTTAGCAAGTTGCTACCACCTCCTGACATTCCCGATCCCGCCCTCGCCGGCGGGATTTTTTATTAGTCGATCAAATCAATCCCCGTCCGCTCCACGGCGTCCGGTATGAGGTGGGCGTAGTGCCGGCGGCAGACCTCCGGTGTATTTCCCATGAGCGCTGAAATCTGGTCGATGCTGACCTTGCCCGTCTGGGCCAGCAGCGACGCGAACGTGTGCCGAAAGATGTTCCATTTGAGCTTTTTCGCCAGTCCCGGCAGAGCCTTTGCCAGCGGCAGAATATCGCTGTCGGCGCGGACATGGTAGTCGCCATCCTGCCAGTGTGGGCAGACGAAGCCGGTCGGCTTCTCGCCCCGGTGGATGGCGCACAGCAGCGATTCAGAGATCGGCACCCGGCGGGTTTTCCCGGTCTTTGATTTCTTCACGTGTATCCAGCGCCCACGCAGATCGATGTCCTCCCAACGCAGGCGGGCGATCTCCCCGAGGCGCAACCCCGCATAGAGGGCGATCCACACCGACAGGCGGCACGGAAGCGGATCGGCGGCGGCGGTAACAAGGTAGCGCTCGTCGCGGGTGAGCCAGACGATTTCGGCGTGATCGGATAACTTTGCCCGCCCGATTCCATCGAATGGGTTTTTCGTAATCAATCCTTCTTTCATCGCCCACGAATAAAACATGTTGAACGATTCAAGATATTTATTGCGCGTTGCCGGGGAAAGCCCTTTACCCGGAATTATAGCCTTGTATACCCCTGACTGTAGATGCCCCTTGGGGTGAGAATACGAGAACACTTTCCGATTCCAGAGCGCAGAACTTAACGTTGTGTCTGTGAATTTTTCGCCAGACTTTTCTAGGGCTGCAATGATGTCTTTTCTGCTCATGGATTGACCACCCATGAGCGCGGCAATTTTTCCGGAAAGATTACGAATGGGAGCGCACTCCGAAAGGCTGGAGACAAACCCTGCTGCCTGCTGGCTAGTCAAAGTCAAAAGAGAGTGGCGGGCGGCAAGAGTTGCAAGATGGTCAAATCTGCTTGCCACCTGAGTATTTGTAGAAAAAGAAGCGTAATACTTTTTCCATGCTGACAAAGCGGCTGAACTGTCTGGAGTCTCCTCGGAACACTTCTCGTCCTCTGTCACTCCCCGCCACTTCCGGATCGTCTCGACGGATTCCGCCCACTCAGGCCATTTGCCAGTGCGGAGCGCAAGCTCGACCTCGGCGCGCATCGTCTCTGCGGATTCAGCCTCGCCCTCACCGAGTCCGGCGGCAAATTCATAGTCTTTGTAATTCGCACTCCAGCGGATGCGCCATGCGCCGCCTTTGAGCCTGAGCTTTGGCTTCGGGTATTGCTGAGATTTTCCCATTTTGTTCGCCTTGTTTTTTGCCTATTTCGGGCGCTTATTCCGGGCGAAACTATATCAAAATAAAAATGCCGTCAAGTAAATTCTTGACGGCATTGACTTTAATGGAGCGGGTGAAGGGATTCGGACCCTCGGCCCTCAGCTTGGGAAGCTGATGCTCTAGCCACTGAGCTACACCCGCATAGGCGACCAATGATACCAAAATATAATTCAAAAGAAAGAGGAAAGATCACGTTTCCCCTAAAAAAAAGGTTCGGTAAAGTACCTGACCCGTACAGAAATCTTGCTCACGGGCAACAACGGAACAAAGGAGCGGTTTTGCGAATCCAATCCGGCCGCTTACGGCGTTGTGCTGTCGGCATGGGCCAAGGGAACGAAGTGCAATCAACGATCGAATTCAGGTCGTTTCGCGTTCAACGTCCATCGTTCCGTGTATATACTCAAACGTTCATATTCCGCGCTCATCGTTTTCCCGTAAAAAAATGCTCCGCAATATGCCTTATCATTGAATAAATCCCCCTCATCACAAGTACAAATAAATCAAAGCGATAGTAAAGAGGAGTGTGATGACCGCTGTGGGGAATAACGTGTACAGACAGAGCTTGAGTTTCCTGATGTCATCCAAGCCTGTATCAACGTACAACGTTGTAATATATGAGACTGCAAATAGTAGGACAAACAATAACCAAGGTCAAAAAAGCGATACCTATATCCGCATATTTGCGGCTCTAATAGGAGTAAAGGAAAATACTATACATATAAGGCCAACCATGAGAGGATGATCAAGGTGATGTTGCTCACAATACACACCATCTTTCATGAGCGTCCCAACGGTTATTGAAGGTGCCATACCATGAAAGCGATCCCCTGACCGTACCGATGTACGGCTACAGATGGGAAAGAACGCGTGGAAACGAGTATCCGTCAGACACTGTCCTGTCTTGCCCCTCCCGGCCCTCCCAGGAAGCAGCCTATTTCTTGCCCTGCTTTTCCGAAGGCGCCGGCTTTTTTCCGAAGGACTCCGGCAACGCCTGTTTCATGCCGAACTGCTCCAGAAAGCGACGGAGGTTCTTCACCACACCCAAATCCTGCCAGCCACTCCCCTGCTCGGCCAGATAATGCCGCACACCGCCGACGTGATATTCACCGCCCTTCGCCGCCGCCAACCGCCCGACCACCCCCTGCTCCACCATCCGGCGTTCCCGGTCGCCCAGCAGCGTCTCGTAAAATGCGATCTCCTCCTGCCAGGCATTCAGCGACTCCTGCACCCGCCGCAATCCCGACAGGACCGGATCCTTGCGCCAATGCGCTTCGTTCTCGTCTCCGGCAATGTCCTTTAAATATGCTTGCGCTTTCCGGAGCTCCGCTGCCACCTCCGCAGGCAGCTCAATCACCGCATTCTCCGCCCCCAGAGCCGCAAACGGGTCGGCCAGATCGTCCCCGGTGCTGGCCTTCCCGTCTTCGCCCGCCGGACCGAACAGTACGAACTGGAAAAACGGTTGCAGCTTGCCCGCATACCCCCGGCATGTCCGCGCCCCGGCCCAGATCATTTCAGAAGCGGTGCGGCCGAACTCCTGCCCATAATCGGACGGCCCCGCCCGGCGCAACGCCTGCTGGTAAAATCCCAGCGCCCGCCTCGGCTCTCCCGCATACAGGCACATCCGGGCGCGCTGCCGGATATCATCCATCTCATACCCGAGTTGGCCCCTGGCTTTATCAAACGCCTCTCGCCGCGCGGAAAGGTCGGGATACGCTACCCCGGCGAGTGGATCGGCTACCCCTTCCGCCGGCCCGGTAAGCTGGTAATACTGAAGTTCCTTGTCGCGCCCCGCCTTGCCGTCGATCTCCCGGAGGATATCGCCAGTGATTTGAACGCCGCGCAAAAAAGCTTCCCGGTCGCCCGCAGCGTCCAGCAGCACTCGTGCGCTCTGCAGAGCCTTATCCTTGTCGCCCTTTCGCCGCAGAACATCCACAATCGCGTTCTGCGTCTCCCACCAGGCATTCGATACCAGCGGATGCTCGGTAAAGACCTTTTCATAAGCCGCAAGCGCCTCGTCATACCGTTGCTGCTCACCAAAGGACCATCCCACCCGAAGCGCCAGATATTGCCGGTCAGCCGGATCGACGCGATCCCGCATCAGCCGTGCCAGAAAAGAACGCACGTCATCAAACCGCTTCAATCTCCAGAGCGCGTCAAGATAACGATCCTGAAACAGACGCGTGCGTTTGTGCGCAGGCCAAGCATCGAAGGTCGGGGCCAGCACCTGTACGCAGACCTCCCATTTTCCGGTATTAAAGGCGGACTCTTCCTGATAGAAGTACGCCCCCTCCAGCTCTTCACGCGCCACCAGCGGATCGGCCGCCAGTGCCTTGCCAGCCGCCTCGAACGCCGGATCATAGGCCTTCGCGCGAAAATACAGATCGGCAACCTTCGTCCAAGCCTGCGCGCAAAACGCTTTGTCCGCCGCGAAAGACGTCGCGGCTTCTTCGGCCTTAGCGCGCGCCGGCTCGAACTTCTTGCCCACGCGCAGAGCATCATACTCCGCCATCACCGCCGCCTGTCCCGCCCGGAGATCATTCGGAAACGCCTGCCGCAGTTGCTGCGCGGCGGCAAACGCCGCTGCCTCGTTACCAGACCGCGCCAGCAATCCCGCTTCCAGAATCCGCGCTTCTTTGCGAAACTCCTCCGCCAGCCCCGGCGTCCCGAGCAACGCCGTGCATTCGCCCAGCGCATTTCGGCAATCCTGCGGGTTCCCCCGGCCGTAGGTCGATTTCAGGTTCGCCAGCCGTTTCTGAACCGGATCACCCGCCAGCGCGCCTTCTCCCGCGCACACCCCCAACAGCAGCAATATCAGAAGGAGGATCTTCCCTTGCGTCATTTGCCTTCCTCCGCCGGAACATCCGCCTGCGTCGCATAAAACCGGACATCACGCAGCAACAACGTATTGCCTTCCGCCGCAGTACCGGAAAAAACCAGCGTGCGCAACAACGCCGGCTGGAAGGCGGAGTCCTCCGACCGGAATCGATCGAGCGGAATCAGCACCCGGACATAATCGTCGGAAATCTCGGACGCGCCACCGGACAGGTAGTGCCCCCCCAGAAGCCCGACCTCGCCCGACGCTGCGGGCATGGCGTTCTCCGGACGGTCGCGCAAAGCCAGACGGATCTCGCCGCGTAGCGGCCGTTCGGCCCGCAAGTAAAACGAAACCGCATAATATCCCGTAATGTCCGGCTCTCCCCAAGGGGCATGAACCATGCTTGACCACTCCCCGGCCGCCACAGGGACCCGGGTCTCCGGTCGATCCGGCAAGACGAACTCCAGCGATCCCCGAGCGGTGAACACCGGAAAGACGCTCTGCGCATGATCGCCCTCGCCGGACGCATTCACCGCATGCACCGGCAACGGCTGCACGCCATTCAGCGGAGCGCTACGCTTGCGGGAGTTTTTCGTCCCGTAATATACGCCTTGCGTAAGATAGTCCGGCCGCAGGGACAGGATGCCGCCGTATACGCCGTCTCCAGCCGCGCCGTCACCATGCATACCGTCATCGTACAACGGATTGTTCGCCTCACACCCGAGCGCCGTGCCATCCACCCAGACCCGCTCCGGCTTCTGCGTTTGCACATCCAAACGAGCCGAAATCTGTAATTCCAAGGGTACCAGCTTTCGCATCTCGTCTCGGGCAGCGTTCAACTCCCGCACCATTGGCAGCAGATCCCGGCTGGTATCGGAAAGACGTTTCTCGCACTCACTCAAACGGTTGCGCGCTTCATCATATGCCTGCCCCGGCAAGACCCACGCCTGCGGCGTCACCGTCACATCGCGCAACCCGAACCGCGTTCCGGCCGCGCGGGCTATCTGCAGGCCGCCATTGATTACCGCATAGAACACCCGCCCGTCAGCCGACACCCGCACCTGCGACCCGCTCTTGATATACTTTCCCAGCCGCAGCCCGTCATTGCGGGGCTGCCAGGTCGCAAAACCATCCGCAGAGAGCAGCACCCCCTGCTCATACGGGTCATACGCGAAGACGATCTGTTCTCCCGGCTGCGGCCCCAGAGCGGTTCCAACCCCAGCCCACTCGTCAACGTCATCCGGTCCGATGCGCTCAAACTGATTGAAGCTGCCGCTGGTGCGCAGCAACCCCTTGTCCGCAGTCGCCCAGAAGGTCTGATCCCGCCCCAAAACATCCGCCGTCCCTTCCACCTCAATCAGATCGCGCATTTCATCGGTCCAGAGATCGCCAACCGTCTGAGCGCTCCAGATATTGAGGACCTTCGACGCCTTGGACTGGGCGGCAATCAGCAGCGGCGTGTAGTCCGAGACATGATCGTGATACCGGCGGCTGAAAATCAAATCACGCGCCAGATAATCCGGAGCGATCACCTGCCACGTCTTCCCGAAATCCTCCGTCCGGGAAATCCCCGGCGCGGCATCATGATGAGTGACCAGAAGCGTACTACCCCGTCCATTGGGATATAAGGAAATCCGCCAGGCTCGGTCGGCGGCCATGCCGGTCGCCTTACTCCCGATCTGCACACACTCCCCGGCGGCCTTCCAGACGCCTTTCTCCGTAGCGAGGTAACAAGTCCCCGTGTCCCCCGGTAGAAAAACAACGTGACGGATCTTGCCCACGCGCTCCGGCCCGGTTCCCGGCAGCGTCTTCCACTCCCGTCCCGCATCCTGTGAAAGCCAGACGCCGTTTGCGGTCGCGACCGCCACCACCGCCGGACACGCCGGATGCGGAAAGACACCCTCCGCCCCCTTCACTGCCGGTTGCGCCACCCACGACAGACGAAAGGATTCCAGCACCGCCGCGGCGGAGTCCGACGCACCCTCCCCTGCCACCGCCGCGAAGGCGAAGCAGCCACAAACCCAACTCAGGACCGTAATCCAGCCACGCATAGAGTGATCCGTACATTTCCCCCGGCGCAAAGGACTCCAACGTTTCGCACAGGAGTTCTCGCCGCGATTGTCGCCCCCGCTTCATGCACTCCGCACAAACCCCGCCACGCCATCCGTCCCCGCTCACCCGGCGGCAAACCGTCTTACCGTTTGCTCAAAACGATCCCGCGCGCCAGCCAGCCCGGCGCTCCCGCCGCCTTGCCGTCCACCGGAAGAAAGCCCCGGTCTTCGGGCGATTTTCCTGCGGCCGCCCCGGACGGCTTTCCCGATTCCCCGGACGGTTTCGTCCCCGGCACCTCAGCACCTTCGGGCACCCAGGGCAGAATCGGCGTGACGCCGGGTGCCACCCCGCAATCCTCCAGATGCGCGTGCTCGCCCAGAATCCGCCGCTGCGTCCATTCCTGCGTCAACTGCCCGCCAGCCGGCCGGATCGCCACCACCGGGTCCGCGCCCTTGCCGTCGCTCTCGGGCGCAAGCTTGCGTGCCCCCGGATCACTATCGGCGCCGTCGCAGAGTTTATGAAAAATCTCAACCGTTTCCTTGCCGTCCATCCTCCAATCGCCGCGCGGCACAAAAACACGTTTCATCCCCCGCGTCACGAACTGCCCCATCTGCACCTGCCGGTTGGTCCATTGGGCAACCTCCCACGCGGACCAGTTGAACGCCTCCAGCAACGTCACAGAACCGTCTTTGTCCGCATCGGCCCGCCCTGCCTCCACCCCGCGCAGAAAGAACTCCGGCAGCACCGCTTCACTGCCCTCGGTCGGGGCAAGCGCAGAAAGATTGATGCGTCCCTTCTTGGCCAGAAACGGAAGAAACACGCCAGAAGAGGCGGAGAAGTTCAGGACAATCTGATTCTGCGCCGGCAGCGCGTCCAACCACTTTGCAAAATCCTCGGCACTCGGCTGCGGACCGGGTACGACAAACGTCGGCGGCTTTTCTCCAGCCACGCCATGACCGAACAGAACGAGAAAAAAACGATCCGCCGGCTTCATGCCGCCGCCGATTTCCGTGAAGGCGCGCGCAAGATTCGCCGCGTTCGCCGAAGCCCACACCGCCGTCGCCTTATAATCCGGATCGGCGCTTAAAACCCGGATATTCTTTGCGGGCACGCCAGCCTTGCGCAGAACGCCATCCATGCGGGATAGCCAGTCATTGTAACGGCGGGCATAAACCGCGGAGTCCGGCGTTCCGGCCACAAGCAGCGCATAGGAGTCCCCGGCGCCTGCCCACGCCGCGCCAAAGGCGAGAGCCAGCAAAAAGAGCAGTATCCGGTTGCGGCAAAAGGCCATATGTCGGGTTCCTTAGTGACTGAGGAAGTACAAAATGATATTAATGCCCATTTTGATGGCTTCCATGTTTTTATCCATACCCCAGAAACGGCACATCCAGCCGCAATGCAGATCGCCGGGACAGGCGAAGGTCATCAACCGGCCGGTTCCCCGCTCGAAGAGCCCGCTGGCGTTGCTCTGACCATACCGTTTGCCCTGCATGTGCGGCGCGCCGCCGGGAAAGTCATAGTAACAGTGAAAAATCTCGTGATCGAGCGGAATCTCGCGCATCGGATTATCGGGAAACAACCCGTTGATCAGCTTGAGATAGTCCTGAAAGAAAACATCCCGGCCGTTGAACACGCAGTCGTCGGCCTGCACGAAACCGCCGCGTTCAAGATACTCGCGCATATTGCGCTGCTCGTTCAGCGGCAGATCGAACGTCCCCTCGGAGGTCATGAAGACGAACGGATTTCGGACCATATCGTCAAAATCCGCCAGCCGCACGACCTTCGGCTCCTGACTGAGATTCAGGTTGGTCAGCTCGCCCAATTTCTGTTTGAGGATGACATCGCCGATCGGCCCCACGTTCCAGCGATCCGGCGAATTATCCTTAACCGTAAACTGCAAACGCGGAAAAACGAATACCCCCGTCTCGACCGCCCGCCCCCCCTTGGCAGCCTTCGCCTGCGGCTTGTCCGCCCCCAGAGCAAACGGATTGAGAAGCATCCCGGCGGTCGCCGCCGCGCCCATCGCCAAAAAACGCCGGCGCGAAAGGCGGAAGATCTCCTCCTGCGCCCGCAGCAGCTCTTCTTGCACGCGCCGCTGCGCGAGATCGTTGGTTCTATGAATCACTGGCTGGCCAGACATGGTCCCATCCTTATGCATGCACAAATCCCCCGCGCCCGCGCAGGGTCGCCCGCCGCCTACGCCAAGTCCCATTTGCGGCGCAACAGCCACTCGGCGCACAGCAGCGCAATCAACAACCCGAAGAGAACCGGCATATCCCAGAGCGGCTTGTTCTCGACCGCCCCAGCGGCATTCTTCGCCTGCTTGAGCGCACCGTCGATCCGTTCCGCCAGTCCCGTCACATCGCGTTCATTAAAGTACGCCCCGCCGGTCTGCGCGGCCATCGCCTGTAAAAGTTCTTCATTCAAGGACGAATCGCTGAACTCCGCCACCGGTTCCGTCACCAGAAAGCCGCAATTCGCCTGCGTATTTTTCCAGCCCTCAACCTGCACCTTCACCCGGTAATTGCCCTCCACGCCGGGAACATACGAGCACTGGTACACCCCGTCCTCGGCGAGGGTCCAATCCAGCGGCACGGTCTCGCTGTTGCCAAGGGGATCGGTGATCGTCGCGCTGGCGACGGCACTGTTCACCGGATGGAGATCCGCGCCCAAAATCGTCGCCCGGATGCCGACGGGGTCGCGCCGGTTGTAAATCTCGCGGTCGGTTGTGACACTGATCTGCTCACGCGCCCCCACCACCAGCCAGCGGATGGTCTGCTTCCAGAACTTTTCATGAAACACATCCGACGCCGGCCGCGACATTTGCCAATACCAGGAACCGCCCGACATGAACGCTGCCACCCGCCCCGCCCCGACCTTCTGCACCGCCAACACCGGCAGATCGTCCTGCATCCGCTGCACCAGAAGCGATGCTCCGGGCTTCATCCCCTGCACCGGGGTTAGTCCGATCAACGGCGGCATCCCTTCCCATAGCTTTTGGTTCGCAACCTTGTCATCCAATAAATGCATCACCGGATGCGTCAGCCCGTCCTTGGTGAACTTCGGCTGAAATTCCATCTTGTCATACGGCTGGCCGTTCGCCGCAATTCGGACCGGCAGCATCTCCCCGATCGGGGTGCCGGCATATCCGCCCAACCCGAACGAATTCACGCCGCCCAGCATCAGCAGACCGCCGCCGCGCTGTTTGACGAAGTTTTCCAGCAGCTTCTGCCGCTTAGCGTCAAAAAAGCCCGCCTCCATATCGCCCAGAATGATCGCCTGGAACCGGTACAGCTTTTCCTCGGTATCCGGAAAACCGGACTTGAGATAATCCTGCTCGGTCTGCCCGTCGGCAGTCACCTTGTCGGTCTGGTTCGCCTCCTGCAGATAAAACCGGTCCGGCGCCAGCCGCAACATGCCGACCACGCGAAAGTCCGCGTCCTGATACATCGCCCGACGCAGATAACGGTACTCCAGTCGCGGACTGCCTTCCACATACAAAACCGGCAGACGGCTGTCATCAAGATCAATGACGAAATCCTTCTGGTTGTTTGCCGTCGACTGCTCGCCCGCCTGCGCCGGAACCCGCACACTGTAGGTGGCGCTGCCGCTGAAGTCAGGGGTAAACGCCAGCCGCAGGTCGGTCAGATCCTGTTGTGGCGCGGGCTGCACCTCCTGCCGCAGCAAAACACTCTCGCCCCGCAGAATCTCCACCGGGAACGGTTTGCCGAAGCCGGTGTGCCGGATCGTAACCTGCACCTCGACCTCGGTGTTGCGCCGCACGCGGTCCGGGGCAAATACCCGAATTACTTCCAGATCCTTCGCCGGCGTCGGATCACCGAACCCGACCGCAAACAACGGCGTCCCGCGCGCTTTTAGGAGCGCGGCCGCATCCTCTCCGCTGCCACCGGTGTTGCGCCGGCCATCGGTCAGGAGCACCACCGCCGCCAGCGGAGCGCTGCGCAGTTCGGTGTCCAGATCGTGAATTGTACGGAAGAGGTTGGTCTGCCGCCCTTCGGGTTCCGGCAGGGCCGCCGGCTGCGCCCGTTTCAAGGTGTTGTCAAAGGAGTACGTGAAGACCTTCGCCTTGCCCTGCAACTGCGTCAGCAGCCCCGGCTGTCCGGTTTCGGGCCGACCGGCAAGGAGTTGCTTCGCGGCCGCATACCGGGAGCTGCCGGCCAGCGCACGCGCATCCTGAATGGTCATCGAACGGGAGGAGTCGAGAAGCACGGCAATAAAGAGAGAACGCTCCAGCGGTGCGACAATCCGCAACGCTGGCTGAAAAATCATGAACAACAGGATGACAACGGTCATGCAGCGCAATGCCGTCAGCACTCGCCGGTGCGAGGTCGAAAGCGGATGCCGTTCGCGGCGGTACAGCCACCACGCCAGCAGCAAAAGACCGGCGGCGGCAAGCAGGCGCACCTCGCCGGGAACCCAACTCTCGAAGCTCAGAGTCCCCTGCGCGAAATCGCTCCAGCCGTAGTGAAAGAGATATTCCAACACAATCGCCTTTCTTCATCACTCCTGCCGTCCCCGCATTTTACGCCGCAGAAACGCGCATGCTTTCCCTGCCGGACATCCCCGCCGCGCCTGCATCCCCTACCGCCGGGCAAAGGGCGGATGCGGCCGGCTCCGGCGGCACATCGGGCGCGGCGCGCCAGACCCCACAACACGCGCCAGGCGATGTCACTGTTTGACGTTCGCCAACGCCTCAAAGTATTCACTTACCAGTTGCCGGTAACGAGGCGGACACTCCTCGCGTTCGGCATCCCGCATCTGACGGGCGCGAATGGCGGTCTGATAGTCCGCGGCCGCTTTTTCCGCCAGCGCCTGCATCGCTTTTATCGCCGGATCGGGCGTCCGACCACTGCCCGCGCCTTGAGGGGCGGACATGCGTGCGGCCAACGACTCAAGGGCGGCTGCATCGGCGGTCGCACGCAAGAGCTGCTGCCGGTCCGCCGGAGCCCCGAACTCGCGCGCCTCAAGTTGCCCGGCCCAGATCCGCGCCTGATAGGCCAGTTCCTTACCCGCCGCTTGTCGCTGCGCCGCCGGAAGAGGCTTGCCGTCCGCCCCCGTTGCCGCCGCCAGACGCTCCGCGGCCGAGACCAGCCGAGCCCCCTTCTCCGCCGCTCGCTTCAGCTCCGATTCATAATCGGAGGCCGTATTGTGTACTGCATCCTGAACGCCTTCGAGCAAAGCCGTCAACTGCCCCGCCGCATCCCCCATCGCGGAAGAAGCCGCCGGCGCGTCATGCTGAGAGAGAGACACGATCGCATCGGACATCATTCGAGTAATGCCCTTGCGACCTCGCGTCACCGCCCGTTCCACCAGTTCCAATTTGCGCGCCGCCTCCTGAAAACCGCCATTTTCGGCCAGCGTCTTCGCTTCATTCAATTGCGTCAGCGCGACCTCGACGCTTTTCTGCAATCCGCCCTGCGCAACAGCGGCCCGCTGCAATTCGACCTTCTGCCGCTCGTCCGGCCCCGCCTTCTCTGCGCCAGCCAGCGCCTGCACCGCCTTATGCAAAGTCGCCTGTTCATCCAGAGCCTGCCGGCAGGAAATCTCGATCCGCTCCAGAAGCGCGGCCAAACGCTCCAGTTGCATCGGCTCCAATCCGCCCATCGCTTCCGCCAGCTTCATCTGCGCCAGCTTTACTTGTTCTTCCGCCTTCTGCAACTCCTGCACGTCCATGGACTTTGCCGCCTCATACATATTGCGCACCGCCTCGTCCATTTGCTTACTCATCTTATCAAACCGCTCATCGAGATTCTTCAGCTCGCGCGCTTTATTGGCAAGCTCCTGTGCTTTCTCTGCGGTTTCGCGTTGCGACCGGGCAAGCTCACTCCCCCCTCCCGCCTTCGTTTGCCCAGACTTTGCTTGTTCAGACTTTGCTTGTTCAGACTTTGCTTGCTCGGACCTTGCTTGCTCGGACCTTGCTTGCTCGGACTTTGCTTGCTCGGACTTCGCTTGCTCGGACTTCGCTTGCTCGGACTTCGCTTGCTCGGACTTCGCTTGCTCGGACTTCGCTTGCTCGGACTTCGCTTGTTCGGACTTTGCCTGCTCGGACTTTGCCTGCTCGGACTTTGCTTGTTCGGACTTTGC
>CAYWTJ010000062.1:0-23835 GCA_964460225.1 uncultured Planctomycetaceae bacterium
AGCGCGAGTAGTTTTTTCATGGTCGTTCTCCGGTTAATGACACCAGAAGTCTACCACTGGCCGGAAATTTTTGTCAAGGAGAAAATGATGGATGACGTCCGTCCGGGAGATAGCATCGTACAAACGGCCGAGGATCACAACTCCCAACGCCGACAGCCAGAGCAATATCATGATCCTCACCAGCGCACTCTCCTCCGGCGGGTACGCCACAGCGACGCGCCGCAACGATGTGCTGGCCAACTACGACACCAGCGATGCCCCGGCCGCAGGCGGCACGCTCGGGACGGTGAGCGGGTCGCTGAAACTCAAAAACGGCAATGCGGGCATGACGTGCCTCACCGCTCCAAATACGGGGGTAGGCAATTGCCGAGCGGGTTTTTATAATCCGGCAGTGGGGGCTAAATCGTATTCATTTCCCGGTGCATATAAACAGGGGGATGCGCGGACTGCATCTGTTACCCTGTCGACAACGATTGATGATTTTGATTTTTCATTCGCTGCTGGAAAACAATATGTCGGATTGGTTTCAACCGCAAAAATAGCCCTAAATGTTTTAGTACAATGCTCAAGTGCGGACGTTTATGAAGCGGATCTCGGGGAAACAACAATTGCATACTATAACGCGGCAGACGAAAAATTAGCGTCCGGAGTTTTGGCTTTAAACGGATATGGATCGGCCGGATTTGCAAAAACAGGGAGGTATCACGTACAAGGCGTTGTTTCGTGCTTGTTGACCATGACAAACAGAATTGATATGGTGGCTACCAAAATCGCATTTACAACGGAAACGTGCGGGGCGTTTGGATCGTCATACACGGTAACGTTGGATCAAACCGTCAACTCAGGTACGTTTACCCTTTTCCCTATATCGTAATAGCTGTAATTATCCTCCCGCCTGACATTCCCGATCCCGCCCTCGCCGGCGGGATTTTATTTCGTATAAAAGGTTTGAGAAGAACGGCACAGTAATCACAGTGGCAGCAAAAGATGAAGAAAAATACAGCCTGCGGGCGTTCAAGGAGATTCTGGCAGCGGCGGGGATAAAGAGCTAATCCCCGCCAACGGCGGTTCTCCAAAAGCCTTGACAAAGTGCTAAAAACGATTGATATTATGGCCAGCGATGAAAGGAAAAAAATCATGAGCGCACCGATTAATGTACCAGTCATCATCGAGAAGATTGAAAAAAACTATCAGGCGACATCTCCGCTTTTCCCGGGATGCGCCGTTACCGGTGCAACCTCCGCGGAGGCCATATGCAACATGCAAGAGGCGCTGCGGGCTCATATCCGCGCCATGCAGGAGAACGGGCAGGAGATCCCAGAAGGCGTAGAGTTCGTGACTACGTTGACGATTCCGGTCGGGGCAGCGGCGAAAAAGATGTCGGCTGGTCAGCGGCTGCGCGAGTGGAGGAAGTCTCGCGGGTTGACTCAGGAGCAGCTTGCGCAGAAATTCAACGTGGTGAAGGCGACGGTATCCGATTGGGAAACCGACAAACGGGAACTGCCCGGCGCGGTGGCCTACATCCTTTCTGAGATCGCCTGAGTGGGGGAGGATGTCGCCGCAGCGCGGCCCGGATCGACGGCCGAACCGGCGGATTCCTGTGCGGGACAAACGAGGCGGCTGGCAGATCCCAGGCGGGGTGACGGTGTGGGATGTCGGGCGCGAGATCGGGGAGCGCCTGCGCGATGGCAGCCGTGGATGGACAGTTGAGGGACGCGCGGCTCCTCGCCCGCACATCCGCCGGGCGCACTGGCATGGGTTCTGGCGCGGCACTGAGGCAGAGCGCAAATTTTTCCACAAATGGCTGCCGCCGCTGTTCGTGGGTGGGGAGTGATTATAGAGGTCTGCGCGTATAAGCGCTGACCTCATAATATACTGCTATGCAACAGATAATCGCATCCGCTCGCAAAATTGCAAAAACTCGATCCAGTTTTCGAAACTGTGTCCCAATGGCTCCACCAAAAATTAACCCCGTAAGCCTAAATGGTTTGCGGGGTTTCTCTTTTCAAGTCAACATTTTATGTTGACGGACTTATCCAGAGCTTGAGAGGTACGAAATATCTTTCTATTCATGGACGTCTCCTTGTCCGGTAATAGTTGATACTGACTTATCGAGCAAACCGCGGATTGAACTGAGAACGCCCCCCTGCCCCCTGCCGCGAGACGAAGAATCTCCGTATGCTTGTTCTCGAATCCCGTAACGCAACACAAAGGAGACGGATTACGCCGTCTCCTTTGTGTCGTCTCGTCAGGGAATGGAATTTCTACTTTTTCTTCATTGCACTGGTAAACCAGTTCGCAGTGGGGGACTGTTCCTGAGACGTATTTCCGACGCGTTGCCCGGCCGGATGCGATTTCCCTGCTCCGGTAGCGGATGTGTGCGCCTCGTCACGGCGGCCGCCCCGATTTTCTCGGCCGCTGCGCCCCGATCCGGGGTTGCTGCGCATTGACAGCGCAATCCGGTTACGCGCCTTATCCACCTCCAGCACCGTCACCCGCACCTTCTGCTGAACCTTCACCACCGCCGCCGGATCCTTCACGAAATGGTCCGCAAGTTCGCTGATGTGAACCAGCCCATCCTGATGGACGCCGACATCCACAAACGCCCCGAACTGCGTTACGTTGGTGACGATTCCCGGCAGAACCATTCCCGGCGTGAGGTCGTCGGGGACATGCACGTTCTCGGCTAAGGAAAATGCCTCAAACTGGCTGCGCGGGTCGCGCCCGGGCTTGGCAAGCTCCTGCAAAATGTCGTTCAATGTCGGCAGACCGGTTTTATCATCCAGATAACGCTGGGGAGTGATCCGCGCACGCATCTGGGCATCGCGCAGCAACTCGCTCACCGGACACCCCAAATCCTTCGCCATTCGCTCCACCAGCGCATATCGCTCAGGATGCACCGCACTCGCATCCAGCGGATTCTCGCCGCCCTGAATGCGCAGGAACCCAGCGCATTGCTCATACGCTTTCGGCCCCAGACGCGCCACCTTCTTCAGATCCGCGCGTCTACGGAACGGGCCGTTCTCGTCACGGTGTTTCACGATGCTGTCAGCGAGCTTCGGCCCAAGCCCTGAGACATAAGACAGAAGCTGCCGGCTGGCGGTGTTGACCT
Source organism: uncultured Planctomycetaceae bacterium (assembly GCA_964460225.1). GTDB lineage: Bacteria > Planctomycetota > SZUA-567 > SZUA-567 > SZUA-567 > CAYWTJ01. Next base: position 3,113 of record CAYWTJ010000062.1, read on the forward strand.
CCACCCCGACCGCATTCACGCAACTGACCACGGTGTCGTCGAGGCTATGCTTAAGCGCATTCTGATCCACATCGTGCTGATACTGACCTACGCCAATCGACTTGGGATCGATCTTCACCAGCTCAGACAGAGGATCCGCCAGTCGCCGACCGATCGACACCGCGCCACGCACCGTGACGTCTTTGTCGGGAAACTCTTCACGCGCGACTTCCGAAGCCGAGTACACCGACGCGCCGCTCTCATTGACCATCACGACCGCCACCCCCGGCAGCTCCAACCCGCGCACAAAACTTTCGGTCTCGCGGCCAGCAGTGCCATTGCCGACGGCAATCGCCTCGACGACGTACTCTTTGCACAACGCCCGCACCCTCTGCGCCGCCTCCTCTTTGCGGTGCTCCGACTGGGTGGGATAGACAACCTCATCATGCAGCAGCCGTCCCTGTTCGTCCAGCACGACCAGCTTGCAGCCGGTACGAAAGCCGGGGTCCAGCGCCAGAACCCGCTTGCGCCCCAGCGGGGGGGACATCAGCAGCTCACGCACATTCAACACGAATATCGCTATCGCCTCATCGTCGGCACGAGACTTGAGCTCCGCCCGAATTTCGGTCTCCATCCCCGGCGCCAGCAAGCGCTGGTAACCGTCCTCCAACGCCAGCCGTACCTGCGTCGCAGCCGGATTTTCTGCGGTCAGAATCTGTCGGTACAGCAAATTATGTGCCTGCAATTCCGGCGGACGGATGGCGAGCTTGAGCACCCCTTCAGCCTCCGCGCGCAGCATCGCCAGCACCCGGTGGCTGCCGGCGTGAGCAACGGCCTCGCTCCAGTAAAAATAGTCGCGGAACTTTGCGCCCTCTTCCTCCTTGCCCTTGACCACCTGCGCCGATAGTACTCCTTCTCGTTGAAACAGTCCGCGCATCGCGCTGCGCACCGCCGCGTCCTCGCTGATCCGCTCTGCAAGAATGTCACGAGCCCCCGCCAGCGCGTCCTCAACGGTCTGTACGCCTTTTTCTGCGTTGAGATACCCCCGCGCCACCGCCAGCGGATCGCATCCGGCAGACTGTCCGAACAATACCTCCGCCAACGGCGTCAGCCCCCTCTCCGCCGCGATGATCGCCCGCGTCCGTCGCTTGGGACGGTACGGCAGATAGAGATCTTCCAGCACAGCCAGCGTGTCCGCGCACTCAACGGAGCGGCGCAACTCCTCGGTCAGAAGGTTGCGCTCCTGCAGCGACTTCAGAATCGCCTCGCGCCGTTTGTCCAACTCAGTAAGCTGCTGCAGCCGGTCGCGCACCGCCGCAATCTGCACCTCGTCCAGTGAGCCGGTCGCCTCCTTGCGGTAGCGGGCGATAAACGGAACCGTCGCATCATCCGCCAGCAAATCCGCCACCGCCGCGACCTGCGCGGTGCGGATGCTCAACTCACGCGCGATCCGCGCGGCATATTCCTGTGTCCGGGAAACCACATGGTCAGTCATACAATTCCTTCCTGTCGCCTGCTTCTGAAGGCACCTTTCACACAACAGCGGGCGCAGGGATTACGCCTGCGCGTCGCGCACCTCTTGCAGAAGCGGAATCGAGTCGGCAGCGCCCGGCCGGGTCACGGTGATGGCGGCGGCGGCGCAGCCCATCTTCAGCGCCCGCATGACCGGAGCGCCCCGGCTCAATTCCGCCAGAAAAAAGCCGGCGAAGGTGTCGCCCGCGGCGGTGGTATCCACGGCCTTTACCCGCAGAGCGGGGCAGCGCAGGGTCTCCTCCCCGTCACGGCAGAGCACCCCTTTGCTACCAAGGGTCTGGACGATGGTCGCACCCGGAAAACGAGCCAGCAGTTCGCGCAGCACCTCCTCAGGGTCCAGTTCTCCCGAGGCATTGCGCCCCGCCAATTCCGCGGCCTCGATTTCATTGACAATGAAAATATCCACCAGATTGAGCGGATACCCCTGCACCTCCGGTCCCATCGGCGCGGGATTGAACGCGATGCGCATCCCCTTTGCGTGCGCGGCCTGCAGAATTGCCGGCAATTCGTTGATCTCGTTCTGCAACAACAGAAGATCCCCGGGCGCAAACGCGGCGAACACCTCATGAATAAACGCCGCATCGACCTTGCGATTTGCACCGCCATCAAGAATGATGCAGTTCTCGCTCTTGGGGTCGATCTGGATGACTGCATGCCCGCTCTGGGTGGAGCAGGTCCGCACAAAATCCACCTTCGCTCCGGACTTGCGCAAACGCTCACGCAGGAAGGCGCCGTCTTCTCCGATCAGTCCCGCGTGCCAGACATCGGCGCCCGCGTTTGCCAGCGCTACCGACTGATTCAGCCCCTTGCCCCCGCAGAAACGCTGGTAGCTGCGGCTGGCGAGGGTCTCGCCGGGCCGGACGAAATGGTCCAACTGATAAACATGGTCAATGTTCAACGAACCAAAACTCAATATTTTCATGCGCCTGATCCTTTGTCTGCCCCGCCGTTTCTACCAAGGGCCTTTGTTATCCGTTCATCGCGTACTGCCAACTTTTCATGCGCAATTATGCATAGTTCCGCATAAACTCCAAGACGCATTCCGCATTTTCCCGCTACTGTCCGAGCAGCCTCCACTCCTGACCGTCCCATCCCCGCACAGACCGATTGCCGGTTTCCGCCGGCAGAAACTCCAGCACCCCGTACTGCTCACGCCGCACACCACCGGCGATCTCGCCCTGTCCGGCACAAAAAAGTCCCGAAGGCGGCAGATACGGCTTGCGTCCGCGCACCCGCAAAAACAACGCACTCGCATGCGGCCCTGCCTCCCGCGCCAGCGCCTCGCACTGCTCCGGCCAAAGCCAACCGCCAAACCCCCATCGCCCCTCCCATGCCGACAGCACCCACGCCTGCGCCCTTTCGCCATCAAAGCTGCAAACAGAAACGCCCGGCACCGGATAGCGCATCCACGCGGCTGCCGCCCGTCCCCGAACAGTCTGGGACGCCCGTGCGCCCGCCCCGCGCGTAACCGCTCCGACGCGGGCCGCGCCCCCCTGCCCGTCTGCCGCATCTGCCTGCCACGGCAAGCGTATCATGGCTGTAACCGGCAATTGGTTACTAAGGCGAACGACCGCCTCCGGCGGCAGGGACTCGGCTGATTTTCGGGTTGGCAACAGGATCAAACGGTCAAGATGACCAACCCTGCGATAGCGCAGATAACCGAGGACATCCTGCCCGCCATGCTGCAAATCGCCCGCTACCGTTACCCCGCCAGCCCCGTCAAAAAGCACCACGCTATCCGAGGTGCCGGGCAGGACCACCACACTGCGCTCCGGCCGCGCCTCTGAGCCCAGGCAATACCAGGCCAATGCTCCGGCACTCAGTGCGAAGGCCGCCCAGAGCGTTCTGCGCCCCCAACGCCAAAGGCCACGGGAGGGCAACACATTGCGCGCCAGAAACAGTCCTCCCAGCGCATAATGCCCGCACAACAGCCACCACGGCGGCTGATACACCAATACCCCGCCTCCGGGCAGCCACATCCCCTTTTTCGCAATCCAGAGCATGGCATCCGTCGGCAAACCCAGCAGCCAGGCCGCAGCCATTTCCAGCGATGCCGGCAATAGGTCGGCAAACGGCAGCAACAAGCCTCCCGCCAGCGAGAAGGTCATCAGTGGAATCACCACGATATTGACCAGCAGCCCCGAGAACGAGATCTGCGGGAAGGCCCAAGCCATCAGCCCCCAGACGCCCGCAAAAGCAGTCATGCTCATCAGCGTCAGCAGCCACACACTCTGTGCCAGCCAGCGCCAGAAACCAAACGCCGCCTCCTGCCCGCTTCGCACCGGTGCGCCGGCACACACAGCCGCTTCCGGCTCGCAGGCAGCAGCGTTCCGTCCGTAACGTTGCGCAAGCGCCCGCTCCCCCCCCGCGGCATCCGTATCGCGTTCCGCATGACGCATGGGGAACCAGGCCGGCAGCGCCCGCCTGTACTCGCGGTCAAGGCAGGAGATGGCGATCACCGCCGCAAAACTAAGCTGAAAACTCAGGGAGAACAACGTATACGGGTTATACAAGACCAGCAACAATGCCGATGCACCAAGAGAATTCAGAAAATCGCTGCGACGGGAGACGAAGAATCCGGCCAGATAAATCACCGCGATCACCCCCGCCCGCACCGCCGTCACCTGCCCGCCGGAGATCACCATATACGAGATGCAGACCAGCAGACAAATGCCCGCCAGCTTGCGCCGATCATGCGTCAAACGCGCAAATACCCACCACACCAACCCGACCACCATGCCAACATTCATGCCGGAAATCGCCAGAATATGGCCGATTCCGACGTAACGAAAGCTGTCGTTGGTCCCCTGATCGAGATCATCACGATACCCGTACAGCGCCGCTGCCACGAAGGCACCGCTCTGCCCCGGCAACAACCGCAGATCCTGCCGGATGCCGGCCGCCCGGAGCTCATCCAGCCAACGCATTGCATTGAAGCCCTCCGGACGCTCCAGCGTAAACCCCGGATTCGCCCCGCTCGCAGCGGAAACGCCCGTTCCCGCCGCAGCGGAGACCTTACCCGGCAGTAATTTCACCCGTCCGCACAACTCCAATCCATGCAGATAATCCGCGTACGAAAACGCTCCCGGCCACGCCGGCGGCCGGTTGGCATAAATCATCACCCGCCCCCGCAACACATCATCCCGCCGCAAATCGCGCGAACCCTCGCCGTACACCAGCACGGCAACATCCACCGGCCGCCCCGCCAGTTCCTCCAACCGCGCCGGAGCCTTCCAGAATCCATCCTCTTCGTGGGCCAGCGCGGTCTCCGGCGGCTGCAACAGGCGCAAGCGACACTCCGCATACGCACTCTTCTGCAATTGACCGGTCAATACCAGCCGCCCGGACTCCACGCGCGCACTGCACGAATCCATCCGCCAGCCGCCGCCCCCGCCCACCAACAACCCCAACCCAAGCAAGACCGGCAGAGCGCCCGCGCGCGTCAACCACCCTGACCGGCTGAAGGCCCCCGGCGCCGGCATGGTCACGCGCCGCGCCCGCCAGAAAGAACGCGCCAAAAGAAAAAGGCCTCCCGCCGCAAGCACGGCCGGAAGCCAATCACCAACGTAGCGCGACAATACCACCCCCGCGCAAAAACAGCACCCCAGCCAGAGCAAGGGGCGCCGCACCAGCGCCGCCGGACCGCTCTCCTGCGCCATCGCTACGCCCTCCCCACCGCCAGCAAAACGACGCCCATCCGTGCGGGATGGGCGTCGAGATTTCCCTTCCAGTTCCCGCGCAGACTACTTCTCCTCGTCTGCCGCCAGCCCCCCAGCCTTACTCTTGTCAGCCCCAGCCGCCTTGCCGTCCTCCGCGGCAGTATCGTCCGTTGCGGCCGACGCACTGGCTTTTTTCGGCGTCTTCCGCTCTATGACCGCGTCGGAATCAGCCCCTTGAGCGCCGCCGTCCTTGTCGTCACCCCCCTGCCACTTGGCAACCTTGACCTTCTCGCGGTTCGTCTCCGGATTCGGTACGCCCGCCCGCGAAATTCCGGCCTCAATCTTTTTCTGCTGCTCGGCCTGCGCCCGTTTGAGCTCGTCATTGGGCAACTGCTTCGGGACATACGGCTCCGGATCGGTCGGCACAGGCGAAGCCGCCGGCCAATCGGGCAACGAATAGGTGTTAGGCAGTTGCTCCTTCTTCTGATCGTCCCACCAGAAGCGTTCTCCCTTAACCGGCTTGCAGCCCGCCAACAACACCAGAATTCCCATCAGCACCAACGCCTTACGCATATTCGCTCCATGTTGAACGTCGTTATTTTATCCGGCAGACCGACAGATGGCAAGTGCAATCCGCCCCCGCCGCCGTCCTTCCCGCCCGCAGGCAGAAATCCGGCTTTCACCACTTGTTTCGACCGCAGCAGGGAGGTTTCTTGACGGAAAATCAATTTCTTTCGCAAAAAGGCCCTCGCTTACCGCCCTCCCGCCAGTACCTGCGCCACCGCACAGAACGCCAGTGCCGCCGTCTCGATCCGTAAAACATTCCCGCCCAAACGAATCTTGCGCACTCCGCGCGCCTCGCAGGCGGCAAACTCCGCCGGGCTCAACCCGCCCTCCGGACCGATCAGGCAGGTTAACCGGGAATTGGTCAAACCCGGTTGCCCCCCGTGCGGTACATCCCCTGCCGCATCAGCAAGCCACAACGTCGACGGGTCCGTCCCCCGTAAAAAATCGTGAAAATCTTGTAGCGGATGAAGCTTCGGCAGCCAATTGCGGCGGCATTGTTTGGCTGCCTCCACGGCCCATCGCCCCCACTTGCTCACCGGATCGCCGCCCTCTGCGACACTGCGCTCGAAACGTACCGGTCGGATCTCATCCGCCCCCAGTTCTGTGAGCTTCTCCACCATCATCTGCAGGCGCTTTCCTTTCGGAACCGCCACCGCAACCGTCAGGCGTAGCGCCGATTCCGGGTCGTGCCGCAATGACTGCAACTCGACCGCTAATGTCCGCCCCGCCTCCAGCAGCCTGCCGGTTCCTACCGTCCCCCGGCCGTCAAAGACCTCAACTTCATCGCCCGCCCGCAGCCGGCGCGCGCCGGAGGCATGCTCGGCCTCCTGCGGCTCCAGATCAATCCGCCCGGTCAGCAACACCGGCGCATAAAATCGCGGCAATCCCATCACATTCCGCCTCACGGTGCCCGCCCGTCCCGCCTTCGCACGACGACGCCACCATACACTGTCTAAAAAAGATCAGCATCCCCCGCAAGGTGATGCTGATCGGAAACATAGCCGCAAACATCGACAGCCACCGCCGGGGCGAATTCCGGCACAGAGGCCTATTCCGCCTCCAGCAGCGCCTCGTATGCCTCCGGCGAAAGCAACTTTTTCACTTCTTCCGGGTCGCTCATCTCAAGACGAAAAATCCAGCCCGCTCCGTACGGATCGCTGTTCACCGCCCCCGGCTCGTCTTCCAATTCGCTGTTGATTTCCACCACCTTGCCGCTGACCGGCGCGTAAATCGGGCTGGCGGCCTTGACCGACTCAATCGTACATGCCTCATCGCCAGCGTTGAACTCGTCATCATCGCCGGGCAACTCGACGAACGTAATATCTCCCAGCTCGCTCTGGGCATGATCGGTAATGCCGATGGTGGCAATGTTGTCTTCTACCAGCACCCACTCGTGCTCATTGGTGTACAGCAGCTCTGAAGATACCTGGCTCATCGCGTTTTCCTGCCTCCCGTGCAAAATCCGTCCGGAGCCGCAACGCGCCGCCGCCAACTGCGGCGGTCAAGGCGCAGGCTTGCGCAACCGGATTAGGGTCATAATCATTCGCTTGAAACACACAAGGAAAATACCCGCCGCTACGGCAGTTGTCAACCCTGTTTCTGAATGATTCCGCGCAATTCTTCGCAGCGGTAAAACGGCAGCGCTGCCACCTTGGCCGGCACATACGCCCCCCGAATCTCCACCGTCAGCTCCGTTCCCGGCTGCGCACAGGAGACCGCAACGTAGCCAAGCGCGATATTCCCCCCCACCGTCGGCGCCGGCCCGCCCGAGGTAATCTCACCGACTGTCTCGGCTCCTTTGCAAACCGCAAACCCCTGCCGCGCCACCCGCCGGTCCATAATTTGCAACCCGACCAGTACGCGCTCCTGTCCGGCCATACGCTGCAACGCCGCCCGGCCGGGAAAATCCTGCGGCTTGTCCAGCGCCACAAACTTGGCAAATCCGGCCTGCAACGGGTTCAAATTCCGGTTCAATTCATGCCCATACAACGGCATACCCGCCTCCAGCCGCAACGTATCCCGCGCTCCCAGCCCGCATGGCGTCAGTTCGCACCCGGCAATCTTTCCGGCAGCCAACGCCGCTGCCCAGAGCGCGCCGACCCGGTCCGCCGCGATGAACAGCTCCACCCCCGGCGACCCCGTATACCCCGAGCGGCTGAAGAGCAGCGGCTCCCCCTGCCAGCTTGTCTGCACAAAGGAGTAAAACGGCATGGTGCGAAAATCAATCCCGCACAACTCCTTCACCAGCGCGGCCGCCTGCGGCCCCTGGATGTCAAGCTTGCCCGTCGCTTCGCTTTCATCCGCCAGCGTAGCCCCGGCCGGCAGGTGCGCAAGCAGAAACGCGAAATCGCCCGGAATATCCCCGGCATTCACGCAGATCATCGCCTCCTGCGCCGAGATCAGAAAGACCACCGCGTCATCAATCACCGTACCATCCTCCGCCGTCAGGAAGGTATACCGCATCCGCCCGTCCCTGAGCGCCCGGAAGTCTCCCGCCAGCAGACCGTTCAACGCCGCCCGGACATCCGCCGCCCGCAAACGGAACTCCCCCATATGGCAGGTGTCAAACATGCCGACCCGCCGGCGGACCGCGTCATGCTCCGCGAGAATCCCCGTTTTGTACTGCACAGGCATATCCCAGCCGTTGAAGTCGATGATGCGCGCGCCAAGTTCGTGGTGAATTGTGTAAAGCGGGGTCTGTTTCGCCATGTTCTCTCTTTCATTTATCCGATAATAAACCGTGCCTCAGCGCCCCAACCGCAACCGGAGAGCCGAATGCTCATCCAGTACGGGATGGGCGTTGATTTTGGCGATGGTCTTCTCGACGTCGTAACGCACCCGCCGCCAGCGCACTTCATCTCCCTCCAGAAGCACGTAACACGAACGGACGTCATGGTCGCGCGGCTGCCCGACGCTACCGGCATTGATGATCGCCTTGCGATCCCGGAGTTTATACACCCCGTCGGGAAAATCCTCTACCATCAAAAACATATCGTGCCCGTCCTCCACCACGCCGGGATAATGCGTGTGGCCGACAAAGGCATACGGATGACCCATTGCCGAAAAAATGCTTTCAAGCTTGAACGGATCAATTTCCGGGTCCGAAGGGAGGACATATTCCGTGATCGGCTGCCGGGGAGAGCCGTGCATATACTCGAAATCCCCCGTCTCATGCAGCGGGGTCAGCCCCTCCAGAAACAGCCACCGCCGGGTGCGCTCCGGGTCGGGACGCTGCGGGTCCGGGCGCATCAGATCCCGGACGAAGTCAACCGCTGCCCGCGCCACGGGATTGAAGCCTTCCGCGTGATGCAGCACCGCGTAATCATGGTTCCCGCAAAGGTTCACCGCGCAATAACGCTGAATCAGATCGATGCAGCGTTCCGGGTCCGGCCCATAGCCGACACAATCGCCGAGATTGATGATGGTCCCGACGCCCTGATCCCGGATGTCCTGCAGCACCGCCTCCAGTGCCTCCAGATTTCCATGAACGTCGGAAATCACGGCGACACGGGCATTCTGCACCGTCATATTGCACCCTTTATCCGCCCGGCACACCCCAAGCTGCGCCAGACACGAACCTTACAGAATCAGAAACAGGGCAGTCCGCACGAACGAACTGCCCTGCCCGAAAAGGCCATCCGGCAGGCCCGCAAACAGAAGCCGTACCGCCCGGCGCAGACAATCTATTACTGGACGTTCAGAACCTCGGTGATCTCCGGCACCAATTCCCGAATCCGCGCCTCGACCCCCCGCTTCATGGTAATCGCCGCATGCGGACAGCCGCTGCAGGCACCACGCAAACGGACCTTCACCACGGTCCCTTCGAGCGAAAGAAACTCGATATCCCCGCCGTCCCCCTGAAGCATCGGACGGATCTCTTCAATCACAGCCTTCACGCGCGTCTCAACATCAGCCATTCCAGTCCCCTTATGGTTGTTTTTGCCGAACGTTCCGGCCCCGACAATGCCCTTCCATGCATCCAAACGCATGTTCCGACGTAAATCGCACCCACTACGCTTTGACCGGCTGATCCTCCAGCGCAGTTAGCGGGTTACGGGTGGTCAGCGGGTTCACATACCGGCAAAAGGTTGTCCCGCTGCAAAACAGCATTTCATTACAACTAATCAGATTTTTACAAGCGCCCTTCTTTTCGATCATGGCAACGACGACCTTCTTTTTTTCCTGACAGAACAGCTTCTCCTGACTGAGCATAACGGCTCCTTCCTCAGACTACAACTTACCGCGACACCCCAGTTTCGCAAATTCTCATAGTTTTTCTCCCTCACCGGCAATTATCCGATGGAGGTTGACCCCTTTCACCATACACAATCCCCCCGAAAAATCAAGTCCTTTCTGCCGGGCTTGAGCCTTGATTTACAGGGGCTGGCGTCGTGCATCCCCCTGTGTTGCCATGCGTTACACGGTACGCGCCAAGGCTCATCCTCCCCAAAAAAGGTTCAGCCTCCGCCAGGAAAACGCCGATATGCCAACAGGATTGTCCTGTGGGCGAACGTAAATGGTCAGAAAACCCGTTTACGATCATGCGTCCCATACTTTATAATACGGTTGCAGTTACTGGAAACGTGATCAGGAGTGATGTCTCATGGCATATCGCATTCATATGATTGCCGCCGGCGCCTTCAGCGCGGCTCTCATGCTCGCCGGTTGTCTGAACGATAAGAGTTCCAAAGACGATATCGTGAGCGTCGATGACGCCAAGAAAGCCAGCGTTCCGTCCAAACTGACCCAGAAGCTCAAGGGGGACAACGGCAAGAAGGATGCAGCGGCAACCGACAAGCTCGGGGGCACCTACATGATGGGGCCGCTGGAGACAGAACTCGAACGGCTGAAAGCGCAGGCGGACACCGACCGCAAGAACCTTTCACAGGTCAGCGAAAAATCGGCGGAGCTGGTTCGGCAGACCCGCGAAACCCAAGATTCCCTGAAGAAGACCGAGGAGAAGATCGCCAAGGTTCAGCGCGTTATCGGTATGCTCAACGAAGACCCTAACGCACTCGACCGCGACAGCTCCCTGAAGAAGGAGATCGCTTCGACGGTTCCCGGAATCGGTGACACCGCTCCCTTGGGCGACAATCTGCCGGCTCTCGGCCAGAGCAGCCCTGCCAGCGCCCCCCAAACCAGCCCGCTGACCGGCGGACCGGCCACGGACATCGATTCGCCCGACAGCAGCTTGCCGCGTAACGGGATCAGCGTTAACTCGCGCAAAAGCAATTCGGCAGCTCTGACCCCGCCCGCCACGCAGTCCCTGACTCCGGCCAAAACCGCAACCGCCTCGGGCAGCTCACTCTCCCCGCTCTCAGCGCCCTCCTTTGGCGATGGCCCGGAACTCAAGGAAGCCAGCGGTGTCTGGCAGGAGCGATCCGTTCCCTCTGCCCCGGCAGAAGGAAAGATTCTGGTTCTGGAAGGAAGCGGTTCGGGGATGACGATCATGATTGACCGGGGCAGCAAGGACGGTCTGGCCGAAGGAATGCTCTTCGAGGCAACCGGTGTCAACGGCGAGAAGAATATCCTGGTCGTGACCAAGGTCTACGAGACCAACGCCATCACCAAACTCAACCGAAAGTCCTCCGGTGCGGGGCTTACCGAAGGCACCCCCCTGCGGAAGACGGCGAAAGCCGATTAAGCTCCTCTCAGGATATCAATAAAAAGAAGCGGCAGCCAGATGGCAGCCGCTTCTTTTTTATGTCACAATCTTTCACCACAAATTTCAGAGAAAGCCGGCGACGATACGGCGATCCCCGGCTGCGCGCACTACCGGCAGCCCTGCCGTTCAAGCACCTGCAACTCCTGCCGCCAGACTTCCCGTCGCTCATCGGTACAGGCCGGGTCCGGCAGCAGGCTGCGCCGGGTACAGTTCAAAAGCGCCTGCAGCTCTTGATACCGTCGCATGGAGCCGATATCGGGACTGAGCCGGTCAGCGATGATGCTCTCGATCCGCTCCAGAGTCAATTCCGCACCGGAGAGTTCCCGCGCTGCCTTCAGCTCCGAGCGCAACGAGGAGAACGCTGCCGCCGAATATCCCGCCATCCGCCCGTTCAAAGCCTGCAGTTCCTCTGACTTCGGCTCGCGCCCCAATCCCGCCCGCACCGTCCAGCAGACAAACGCCATCCGGTCCTCTTCCTGCGGATCAAGGACGGGAATAATCAAATCGCCCACGCGCCCCGGACGCCGTAAATCGGGACTGAGCAGATGCACGCGCGCGGTCATCAAAAGCCAGATCACCCGGCCCTTCAACGCGGGGTCGGACATCATCGCCTGAATCCGCCCCGTCAAGCGGCGTTCGGTTTCGTGCGTCTCCGCCCCCACGCCCCCGAACTGCGTGTCCGCTTCATCCACCAGAATCAGCGCCTTCGGCAGCGACTCCAGCAATCGCCGCAGCCGCTCGAAGATCACATCGGTCTGGCCGTACCACTGGCTGCGGATATTCTTCAAAACCAACACTATCATATCCAGCTCACCAGCCACAGCCTCGAAAATAAAGCTCTTGCCGCCGCCGATGGAGCCGCAGACCGCCGCCCCCGTCAGCGCCGCCTCAGGGCCAGCCTTGCAGCGGGGAATAAACTCTTCCCGCAGAAAAGCCTTCAGCCGGGAGAAGCCGATTACATCCTGCAAGGAATGCGCGGGCTTTTTAAACTCGATCACCCCCTCGCCAAGTTGACTCTGCGCGAACGCCTCGATCTTCGCCATCACATCCGCCGTCGCCAGCCCCTGCCCGGAGTAACGCGCCCCCAACAGCAACTGCCGCAGCGCCTGAACAGAGAGGCCCGCCGTGAGCACCGCCAACTGCGCTGGGTCGGCCTCCAGTCCGGTTGTCGTTCCGCCAACCGCAGACGCCCCTTCCTTCAGATGCCGAATCAGATGCTCGCGTGCGGCCAGATCCGGCGACGGAATCGTCACCTCCAGAAGCTGCGGCAGCCGCGCCAGCCGACCGTGGATCTGTGAGCGCGACTCCGCCAGCAGAACGACCGCATCCTTATTCGCGCAGAACCCCGGATCGCTGAACCAGTCGCAGCAGATTGCCACCCGTTGCCGGTCTGCCTCCGACAGATGCGTCACCTCACCATCGGGAATCAGCAAATCCGCCGCCTCGATGATAACAATCAGATCTTCTGCCAGCACCTGCGCCCCATGCATCATCGCCCGCGACGCCAGACAGAGCTGGCGTAAAAATTCCAGCGCCACCGTCGGCCGGCCGGTGGACTCCTCCAGCAGAGCATCGAACTTTTCCCCCTGCCGGTCGAGATCCTTTTGTGTGCGCCCACCGGAAAACATATTCTGCAACGCCAGCGCCGTGTCATCCAACCCTGACCGCCAGCGCATCCATGCCTCCCGCACCCGTTCACGTTGTTCCTGCCGCAAAAAACGCACCGGGCCGTTTAGTTCATACAGCACCAGAATCTTACCCGGCAGCGCCCATTGCCGGGTCAGCAACTCTATAAGCGGCAGGTATTCCCCCTGAACCGCGTTGCCATCCGGCAGCGCACAAGCCCCGACACCGCCCGCCCCGGAACAGAAAAAAAGGTCGTGGATGTTGCCGCTTAAAATCAACGAACGACTCTGTCCGGAATTCAGGATGCGCCCAGCGCGGCGAAGAAACTCGTATTCCGGAACACCACCTGATTGGCTGCTCATGCCAGCACCCCCTGCCCCAACCCGGCGGCCAGCGACTGCCGGAAGCGGTTAAAACGCTGCCTCGGTTGCAGATCCTCCCCGTCGAACGCCGCCCGCCGGATATCCTCGCGCTGTGGCGCGAACGAAAGATAGTCGCGCGTATCGTCGGGATGAAACACCGGCGCCACATCATCATACACCACCGCCGCCCCCGGACAAGCCGCATGTCCTTCGCCGCGCCAATCCCAGTATTGCGAGAGCGCTACGACTCGATCGCTGACGTAGATCGCTTCATTCAATTCATGCGTAACGATAATAATGGTATGCGGAGGAATCGCCCCAGCACGTTTCGCACCCAGATTTTCTTCGTACAGAGTCAGCAGCAGTTGCTGCAAATCCTCTCGCGTGGCCTCGTCCAGCGCGCCGAACGGTTCGTCCAGCAGCAGCACCGCCGGTTTGAGGATCAGCGCCTGCGCAATCGCCACCCGTTGGCACATGCCGCCAGAGAGCTCATGCGGATAGAGGTTCGCGGACGCCTCCAACCGCAGCCGCGCCAGCAGTTCATCCGCTTGCCGCAGATGCTCCTTGCGCAGCTTGCGCCACCCGAAGTAGCCAAACAACCGCTGCGGAATGTGCGTCTGATCGAGCATCAGCCCGAACGCAACATTCTCCCGCGCCGTCAGGAACGGAAAAAGGGTGTAGCGCTGGTATACGATTCCCCGGTCGCGTCCGGGGCGGGTCACCACCTTTTCCTGCCCCGCCGTATCCCGCACCACCACCGCGCCCGTCTGCGGCGGATGCGTTCCGACAATCGCACGCAGCAGCGTCGATTTTCCGCACCCGCTCGGCCCGACCAGAGCAACAATCTCACCGCGCAAAACCCGCAGATCAACCTCGAAGAGTACCTTTTTCGCGCCAAAGGCATGCGTAATCCCCCGGCAATCCAGCACCACATCGCGTTCCGGCAATATGTCCGCTCCGGCGACAGCCGATGCGGACGCGGCAGGAAACACATCGCTACGGGCAAGAATTTGCGAGTTCATATTTATCGCCCTCCCTTGGCAAACCACGGGCAGAAAAGCGCCTGCAGCCTCCGCAACAAATAGTCCATCAGAAAGCCGAAGCCCGCCAGCGTCGCCAGATACGGGTAGACCACACTCATATCCAGCAGCTTCTGCTGCATCCGGATGCGGTAACCGAAGCCGACATCTCCGGAAATAAATTCCGCAGCAATCAGATATACCATCGCCGGCCCGATCTGCAGCCGCAAACCATCAATCAGGCGCGGCAACACCTGCCGGACAATCACGTTCCAGACCAGCTCGCATCGTGATGCCCCCAGCGTATACGCCTTAAAGATCAACTCTTCCGGCACATCCTTTACCGCCAGATAGGTTGTCTGGGCCAAACTCGGCAACACGCCAAATGCAATCATCGCCACATAGAGCTGCATTTCGCTTTTCGTCAGCACGAAAAACACCGCCAGCGCCGCTGTCGGCGGAATCTTCGCCAGCAGCGTGACCGGGGGCGTCAGCAGCGCTTCGATCGGACGCGAACACCCCATGAGCAGCCCGACCACAAACCCGCCCAGGACGCCATACGCCAAGCCCAGAAATAACCGGCCGAAGCTCGCCCACGCATCCACCGCCAGCCAGCGTTCGCCGGTACGCGGATGCGGCATCAGCATCTTCTGGATGCCGTCGCCGATTTGTCCCCAGGTCGGAATGGTCGTATCCTCGGGGTTAATCCGATGCTGATGCTCCGCCAACAGCGTATATGCCGCCAACATCACCACCACGGATACCACACCCAGAAGAATCCCCGCAGCCCGCGAGGGCGTTTGCTCCAACATATGCCCGCTCTCCTCCCCACCCCGGCACCGATCTGCGCACACCGTCATGCAGTACAGCGCAAGCGAAATAAACAGGCGGCCGGCAACCGGCCGCCCTGATAAGCGTTCCTGAAGTGCTTATTTTGCATACAGCTTCAGCCACGTGTCGTCGATCCGGAAATCGGCATCGGGCGCAGCAGACTTGGCGCCGAATCCGATCTTCGGTTCTTTCGCAACAATATCGTGCGAAAGGCAGAATTTCGTCACTTTCTGCATCACCTCCGCCGTCTGCGCGGCGGACATCACCGGCAGCGCCAACGCCGGAGTGCTGTAAAACTTGGTCTGCACCACGACCTTTTCCATCGCCTTCGCATCCAGATGCGAGAACTTCTCGCCCAGCGCCACCAGCATCTCGGCCCGCGTTGCCGGCGCGGCCAGCATCTTGTTCACCTCATAGTAAGTTTCGATAACAGCCGATGCGAACTTATCCGCCCCCGGCTTATCGAGTGAATCCTGCCCCATCACCACCATATCAATAATCTCGCCGGGAATTTTGGAGGAGTCAAACAACACCCGGGCGCCCTTGGCCTTATTCAGCGTCTCCATGACAAAGGGATTCCAGACCACAATTGCCTCCACATCCCCCCGGCCCTGCTGCATCTGCACCGCCGCCGCCGCCGGATCCATATTGACGAACTTGTAGTCCTTCTCGCTCTGTCCCAGCAACTCAAGATTGCGAACGAAGCAATATTCGGAAACCGACTTGGCAAGCCCCAGCACCTTCCGTCCCTTCAGGTCCGTCACGGTCTTCACCGCGCCCGTCACCAGACACGCATCCGCACCGTCCGAGGTGCTGGTCGGCAGAATGCAGACCGTCTTGCGGGTCAGACTCGGATTCAACGCATCGGTGTTGGTCAGACAGGTAGCGTCGCATTTCCCCGACCCGAACTTCACCAGACAAGTATCATAGTCGGCTTCCTCCAGCACAATGTCCACGCCCCACTTCTTCTCAATCGGCCCCATCTCGCCCGGCTTGCCGTTGATCAGCTTGTACTCATGCGCCACGCCGAATACGCTCCACGAAGGATACTCGCTCCACGCCAGAGAAAACGCCGGCACCTCGCCCGCCATCGCCGCACCCAGCCAGCCGCACACACCCGCAATCACCGCACACAACCCGCGGCCCCATTTACCCGTCAACATTCTTTCCCCTTTTCAGAATCCGCCGGTCCGCACAATCCGCCGCCCCGGCCTCCGGTACGATGTTCCATCAACCCGGCGCAATGCCCCATGCCGACAAACCGTTCTCGCGCGCCCTGCGATGCGGCTATTCCGGTAACTTGGCGCCGGCCGCCGGCGACTCCTTGGCCGGAGCGTCCTTGGTTGCCGCCAGCCCGATCAGCGTGTCGAACTCACTGTTCACCGCTGAAGTTCGGGCATATTCCAAGAATTCCGCTTCTTGCATCCGGTTGTCGGTACCGGCCAATTCCTTGCTCACCCGCGCCTCGGCCTTAACCTCGCGCCGGACCGAGCGCAAATCTTCAAGCTGCTGGGAGGTACTGTCGGTTGCTATCCCAGACAGGGCATCGGCTATTTCTTTTTCCTGATTCGCCGCAATCATGTCGGCCACGGCGTCCTTCGATTCGGACTTGATCTTCTCGATCTCGCGCACCAAGTGTTGCAATTGGACCTTATGCTCACCGATCCGCTGTCCGTACTGATTGATATCCGCCTCCAACTCATTGATCCGTTCCTGCTTTTCGGCAAGAGTGGAGTTAAAGTCGTTGTAAGCCGCAAGGCATTTCTGGTAATCGCCATCCGCCCGGACAACCGCCTCGGACTGTCCCGCCAGCGCCGCCACCCGCTCCTTTGCCTTCGCCAGCGCGCCGGCCTTCAACCGTTCCAGCTTCTCGACCTCGGCGGTCAAATTCTTGAGCACGCCCATTTTCTGTTCCTGCTGCGCGATCAGCCCCGCCACCGCCTGTTTGTACTGCTGAATGCGCGCCGTCTGCTGCTGCAGCACCTCATCATACTTCGCCTGCATCACATACGGGTTGGCGTCCAGCGTCTTGCGAGCCGCGTCGATCTGCCCGGTAACCAGATACCCCAACGCCTTTACCCAACGAAACATTGCTCCAATCATGTCCCTTCTCCTATTCTGCCATCTGGCAAACATCATCTTATTTTGCATCCGCGGGCGCGTCGAATTCGTAGCCGACCCCGACCTCGCACGACGTGAACGCCGGTTCGCCGGCGGTGCTGATCTCGACATTCATCTGCTGCCCCTTGACAAATGCCTGCGGCAACACTTTACGGACCACCTTCACCTCCGTCCCGGCGGCATCGGTCAGATGCAACTCCACATTCATTTTTCCCGCCGGCACGTCACAGTCGCGGCTGGTCAGCGCAAAAGCGACTACCTGTCGGTCCGCAACAATCTTCAGCGGTCCGATCTGCAACGCCTCGTCACCGACGGAGCCCTGATCGGCACCGGACGCCGCAGGAGCGGAATCCGTTCCCGGTTTGGCCGGAATCGCCGCAACCGCATCCCCCGTCACCTCCAGAGTACAATTTGTATACGTGGGCGGAACGCCTTCCAGCCGCACCCCTTCGTACCCGCGGACCTCACCGGGGTTCAGCCCTTTTCCGGCCAGCGCCACCTCGACCACCTTCTCCTTCTTTCCCGCCGTGAAGGTGGCGCGCACCCCGAGTTCCTTCACCTCGGAAGGATTGACATTCTTTACACGAAAGCTCAACATCACCACAATCGGATCATTCAGGCGGGCCGACAGCTTTTGCGGCTGTTTATTGAACGTCCGCGACAACACGGCCAATCCATGAGGGCTGGCGGCATGACTGACCGGCCGGGTGCCGTCGGGCGAAGAAAATTCCGCCTGCGCCTTTGCCCCGTCCGCATCTGCCTGCACCGTCACCCGCAGTTCGGCAAACGGCAACCCGTCGGGAATCGCAAACGGCTTTTCGACGGACTTCCCCGGCGCAATCGCCCCCACCGCCAACGGCTCCATCTCAGTGACCATTCCACCGTTGGCAGCATACAGGACGATGCGCACCGTAGTATTCTCGGCCGTTTTTTTCCCGGTATTGCGCAGGCCTATCCGTCCCTCGTAGGCGTTCACCTTCTTCTTGCTGTCCTTGCTCACCCGGGTCAGTTGCCAGTCCGGCGTCAACTCCATCGGCAATGCCGCCAGCGAGCCACCCTCCCCCGCCACTGCAATCGCAGCCATTGCCATCACCCCGCAACCACATAACACCACCCGGCGGAACGCTTCCCACGTTCCGCGCCACAACCGATCCATTTGCTTCATGGTTCTTCCCCTGTCAGTCGCAAGCGTCTAACCGCTTCCCAACCACCTTCCTTATACGTTGCTTGATGATTCCCCGAGTTCCCACGAACCCGCCGGGATCTCCCATTCCTACAACACGCAGGCATACGACGTAATCGCCCGGTCTCATATCTTCTGAGTGATTTCCCGCTCCAACGCGCTCATCCGCTCCTCCGAACTGCGGGCCACCTGCAAATTCTGCTCCAGCTCCTGCTGCAGCCGGCGAACTTCCCCCGCGTTCTCGCTCGCATCGCCTTCGGTCGTCCCAAGCGCACTCAAACCTGCCAAGGCCTCGCTCAATTGCCTCAGGCTATCTCCGACCTCGCCCAGAATCGCTTTCCGCTTTTTCAACATCGGTTCGCGCGCCGATGGGGTCTGCAATTCCTTCGCCGTAACCCAGAGACGTTGCGCCTTCTCCAGTTGCCGAAGACAGCACTCAAAAATCCGCTCCACATTCCCGCTGATCGTCGTCCGCGTCGAGACATCCAGACGCTCCGGCCAAGTTTCCGGCTGGCGAAACGCGCCGACCACCTCCTTCAAATCTTTCAGATAGTGATCGTTGCCCGGATCGTTATCCGCCAACAAACCGCGTTGTATTTCCAGCAGCCGCAATTCCTGTTCCTGCCGCGCCTCCGCCGCCAGATCCTCCGCCACCGCTTTGCCGATCGAGTCCCCGCCGAGGGAAAGCCGGGTCAGAAAAATCCCCCCGGCCGCCAATATCCCGGCCACACCGCCGAAAGCCAGCAGCCCGGATTGCAGATTCAACGCCCAATTGCCCATCAACGCGCTCACGCCAAGAAGAAACGGAGCCAGCACCCAAGGGCTCCCCCATAGACGCGTGAGAAAACGCCGCCGAAACTCCCCCCCCCCCGGCAGCCTTCGCCACAGCCACCACGTGCGCCGGGTTATCCTGCTCACCGCTCTGTTCCATCATGCACACATCCCATTTCGTCCGAAGCGTCCCGCTGGCAAAACGCTCCGACCATCCATTCCCCGTCAGAACGCCTTCTGCAACAGTTCAAAGACCACCGTCTGCCCGCCCGCACCACCTGCGGTCCCCGCCTCCTCTGCGGAAAACATCGTCGCCGCCCTCAACCGGTTGCGACTGACGCCACAGGCCGCCAGTTCCTCCAACGCGGCCTGGGCCCGTTCCTGCGCAAGCTGACGGTTGGCCTCCCGGTCGCCCTCGGTACGGGTACAGCCGGTGATCCGCAAATAGCACCACGGAAAGGACTCCAGTGTCCGGGCCAGCGCAGCAAGATCCCGCCGGCTCTGCACATTCAGCCGAGCCGTCCCGCGCGCAAAATTCACCGGCGGCACACGCATATTCCCCATCACCGCCAACCGCGCCCACTCACCGTCCTCCAGCGCCGGCAGTCCCCCCGTAGAAGCTGCCCCGCCAGCCGCTGCATCGCCAGCCGGACGAAATCCGCCGTCATTCATCTCGCGCAAGAGCCGTGCATAAAACCATTTTCCAAGTTCATCCGCCGCCGGCTCCTCTTTCAGCGCCTGCGTCCGCAACAGTACCTCCGTCACGTTACGGATCACATCCTCAATCAGAAACCGGCGTCCCGGCGCATCCTGCCGCAAGCCGAACGCGGCGTAGTTTTGCAGCGTGTTCTTCCACTCGATTCCCGAGACAAGCTTGCGCGCCTGCTCGGACGTCAACGTCTGCCCGCCATTCTCACGTGCATCCTCGATCAAAAGCGTTTGCAGACGTTCCGGCTGAGCGAGATAGTGGTTGACCGCCGTGAAATATGCCTCCAGCACCTGTCGCGCCAAGTCCGGCTGCTCGCTGACAAACTTCCGGCCCGCCACCAGCACATCAACAATATGCCCCCGAAGTCGTGAGCTGTCGATCAGCACTTGCGCGCCCGGCTCCTGCAGCGCCAGCGAGACATACGGCTCCCAGAGCGCATAGGCGCACGGTACGGACTTTCCGCCAGCCGTCGCGGCCTCGCGGAACTTGCGATACACCGCCTCCGCTCCCTGCTCCCGCGCCATCCACTTGCCGTTCTCCGGGAGTTGCGGCAGGCTGAACCGCGCAATCACAGAACGTGCAAGAAATTCACTCGGAGAATCCGGCGTGAGAACAATCCGCGCCGCTGGTTGATTGAGCGCCTGAATGTCCGGGACCGCCTGCTTGTATGACACCAATGCATCCGCGCCCACCGTCTC
>CAYWTJ010000063.1:0-12141 GCA_964460225.1 uncultured Planctomycetaceae bacterium
GCTGCTGAAGTATCTGTGCAGTTTTTTCGCACTTCTTTATTTGACTCTGTCGTATGTTGGCAAATCGAAATAAATCCGCCATCCGTCTAGCAACGAAGATTAGTCGCTGAGTGGATGGTAGACTTTTTCAGGGACGACGAATTATCGTCGCCCCACATGGCGGAGGTCGCGGCGCCCCGCCGCCCTGCCTACGGCGACAATCCGGAAAAACTTTCCCGGAAGGGGATTTGCGGCTTGACAAAAAAGTCCCCGGCAGCGATGCTTACCCACATCGGCTGCCTGCCCGGCGGCGCCTCTTTCTCAACAGGAGATACCATTATGGCAGACGAAAACACCGCCGTCACAGAGACGGATGAAGGGGGAGCAACCTCCAACATGTACTTAACCTTTAAGCTCGGCACGGAAGATTACGGTGTCGGCATCTCGTATGTTACCGAAATTGTCGGGCTGCAGAACATCACCGAAATCCCGGATATGCCCAAGTATGTCAAGGGCGTGGTCAACCTGCGCGGACAGGTCATCCCGGTAATCGATGTCCGTCTGCGTTTTCATATGGAGCCGAAAGGCTACGACGCCCGTACCTGCATTGTCGTAATCAACATCGGTGTGGTTCAGATCGGCCTGATTGTGGACACGGTCAACGAGGTACGCACCATCGATCCGAGCCTGATTTCCCCGCCCCCGCGCGTGGCGGCGGCGGAGTCCGCGCGTTACATCAAGGGCTTGGGCAAGGTGGGCGATCAGGTTAAAATCCTCCTTGATGCGCGCAAATTGCTCTTCGAGGAAGAACTGGAAGCGATCACCAAGGCGGCAGTCTGAAAAAAGTCGGCCAATGAAATCGCACCCGCTACAGGACGCTACCCTCATGAGCCGGTTCCCGCACGGAACCGGCTTTTTCTTATCGCAGAAACTTCGTCGCGGACCGCTGCCAGCCAGAACGTACAGAGGCGTAACTCCGAAAAAACAGATAAAGAGGACTCCATGAGCGGACGAAAAAAGAAGCGGCTGCTTGCATTGGGCGCGTTGCTGCTGTTGCTGGCGGGCTTCGCGCCATGGCCGGTGGCGAAGCTTTCTCAAGCAGATCAGTTGTTCGCGGTACGCAGTGCGCTGGCGGCGCTGAAGGATCCAACCTGCCGGGTTATCTGGTATCGCGCAGACCGCCGCTGGTGGCAAGACATTCACTACCAATCGCTTCCCGATGCGCATTTCGCGGCCGCCCACCCCTTCCGCTATGTCAATGAGCTGCCGTTTGCCGAGGTGTGCTTTGCGGAAGCGGGAATGGTGCCGATTTCGCCGCAGGAAGAGGCCGCGTGGAATCCTGACAACGGATTATCCTTCATCCGCATCAGCTCCCGTCCGGAGCATCAGAACGAAAGCGGCGCGGAACGCAGCAACGGCATTTTTCTCACCTATGGCTTCGGCTCACTGGGGGGGCAGGGTCTTGCCATCGAGGTCTGGCGCAGCCTGTTTCTGCGTTATGCCATATACAAACACCTCTGGGTTTCCTGATATGCCGCATGAGTCCGCCGGATTGCTTGATGCACATCTGCACATCGGGGGGCTGGAACCCGCGACGGCAACGCCTTCGCCGCTTCCATTCCACTCGCGGTGGGTAAACGGCACCTCGCCGGCAGACTGGTCTCAGGTCGCAGAGGCCGCGTTTACCCGGCCTGAGGTAATGCCTTTTTTCGGGCTCCACCCGTGGCATGCAACACCGGAAGCGGTAGCCGAAAATGACGGAGCTCCGGCATGGCTGCATGAGCTGGAGCGGCTGTTGACCTTATGCCCCTCCGGCGTGGGGGAGATCGGACTGGACCGGCGACGGCCGGGACTGGATGCCGCCGCGCAGGAGACGGCTCTGCGGCAGCAATTGCGACTGGCACGAAAACTGCACCGGCCGGTTTCCTTGCATTGCGTCGGTGCAGTCGACTGGCTCCTGCGTATATTCAAAGAGGACGGTGCGCCGGAAGCGGGATTTCTGGCGCATAGCTTCAACGGCTCCCTGCAGGAAATCGCTCTCCTCATCCGGCAGGGAGGATATCTTTCCTTCTCTCCGCGCCTTTTATCGCTCTCGCCAAACAAGCAACGGACGCTGCTTACGGCCGTTCCGCCTGAACATCTGTTCCTGGAGAGCGATGCCGAATCCCCCCCACCGCCCGTCCCGCTCCCCCTGCCAACGGATGACCGGGCCGGCATTGCCTGCCTCGAAAGGCCCAACGTGGATGCGCGACTGGCGTTCTATACCGCAGTCGCAGCGATACTCGGAACGCCCCTGCCGCAACTTCAGGAACAACTTGCGGTCAACGCGCAACGCTTCCTTTCTGCGCCCTCCTGCTAAGCGCGCCCACACACCCGAA
The DNA here is from genome assembly GCA_964460225.1 of uncultured Planctomycetaceae bacterium. Taxonomy (GTDB): domain Bacteria; phylum Planctomycetota; class SZUA-567; order SZUA-567; family SZUA-567; genus CAYWTJ01. The sequence continues at coordinate 2,358 of CAYWTJ010000063.1, forward strand.
CCGCATCCGCAAACAAAGAAAGGGAGCCGCGCCAGAATCCGGCGCGGCTCCCTTTTCGTCGTCCATTGCGATACCACTTATTCATCCCACGGCAGATTGGCGGGAGCTTTTTCATCCTCGCGCTGGCCGGCAATCCCTTCGGGCTTCCCCTTGCCGCCGGCTCCACCGAATACGCCACCGAAGAAGCGCGCCTCGTAATCCTCCATCGTCAGCAGAATCTCGCGCGCCTTGCCCTCCTTGAACGGCCCCAGCACCCCGGCCTCGGCCAGTTGATCGATAACCCGCGCCGCGCGACCGTACCCGATTCCGAGCTTGCGCTGCAAGAGCGACACCGATCCGCGTCCGCTCTCGATAATCAGCCGCGCCGACTCCAGAAAGAACTCGTCGTACTCGCTGACATCGCCATCGTTGCTCGCTCCGCTGATAATCGGCCCCTCCAGTTCCCGATGATACTGCGGCCGGCACTGCTGCTTGCAGTAATCCACCACGCGGAACAGCTCCTCATCGCTGACGTACACGCCCTGCGCCCGCTGAACCTTACCCACGCCCGGCGGCAGATAAAGCATATCCCCCTGCCCCAGCAGCGCGTCGGCCCCCATCTGATCGAGGATGATACGGCTGTCGATCTTGCTGGCAACCTGAAAAGCGATGCGGGCGGGCATGTTCGCCTTGATCAAGCCCGTGATGACATCGGTGGAAGGGCGCTGCGTGGCAAGAATCAGATGGATGCCGACCGCGCGGCTCTTGGCGGCAAGGCGGGCGATGTGGTGCTCGACGTCCTTCTTCGCCACCATCATCAGGTCCGCCAGCTCGTCAATGATGATAACGATGCAGGGCATCCGGCGCGGGAAGACCACCAGTTCCTCCTCGCCGTAGACGCTCTTCACCCGTTGCTCGATTTCATCGACGGGCATGGCGTTGAACTTGGCGAGATTGTTCACCCCGACCATGCTGAGCTTCTCATACCGCTCATCCATCTCCTGACACGCCCACTCCAACACCCCCACCGCTTTCTGCATGTCCGTGATAACCGGGCTCATCAGATGCGGAATATCGCGGAAGCGGGAAAGCTCGACCACCTTCGGGTCGACCATGATGAGTTTGCACTCCTGCGGAGTCAGGCAGGTGAGGAAGGACATGATGATCGAGTTGATGCAGACCGATTTTCCGCTTCCGGTCGCCCCGGCAATTAACAGGTGCGGCATCTTGGCAAGGTCGGCCACAATCGGCTTGCCCGCCACGTCCTTCGCCAGACAGAGCGGCAGCATCTGTTTGCGCTTCTCGCGGCTGACGGCCTCGACGATCTCAATCAACGCGACCAGTTCCTGATCGATATTGGGGATTTCAATGCCGATGGTATCGCGGCCGGGAATCGGGGCGATGATGCGGACGCTCGGCGCCTTCAGCGCCATCGCAAGATTGTCGGCCAGACCGCTCACGCGACTGAGCTTGATACCCGGCGCAAGGGACATCTCAAACTGGGTGATGCGCGGCCCGCGCTCGATGTGCACGACCTTGCCCTGAATGCTGAATTCCGCTAAGGTTGTCTCAAGAGTGCGAGCGCGCTTTTCCAGTTGTGCGGGGTTGCCGCCGGTGCTGACCGGAGCCGCGTCCAGCAGATCCATCGGAGGCAACTCGTAAGGCGCCGCAGGGGCGGGCGCAGTCTCGTAATCTTCCTCCTCGTCGTCCTCGGCATAAGGATCCTCGCCGGCTTCGCCGCAGTCCTCCGCATTACCAGCCGTTGCCGCACCTGCCGCAGGCGCAGAAGCAGTCGGGGAAGACGTGGGACGGGCGTTCTGCTCAGCCAGTTTTTCGTAGGGATTCTGCGCCGCCGGCAGCTCCGCCTCCAGCTCCTCCAGACCGGCGAGAGCAGCCGGGTCCTCCTCGTCGTCAAAGGTGACCTGGATATCCTCGATCTCTTCATCCGAAAAACTGGGCGCGTTCACATCCGAAACCGTTGCCGGATCGGCCATCGCCTCTTCCGTCACGGGAAGTCCGTTTGCCGCCGCACGCTCCTCGCGCACCCGGCTGGTCTCCTCCGCGACCACGGCCTCAACCTCCGCCTCGTCCAACTCTCCGCGCGAGACGCCCGGCTCCTCGACCACCACGGCCGTCACCGCCTCCACCCCGTCGTCCTCCTCGCCGGCGGTCTCCGGTTCGGGTGCGGCGACGACGGCGGATGCCTTGGGTTCCGCATCAACCTTGCGTGTCTTGCGCCCCCGCTCCGGCTGCTCCGCCGCTTCCGTCGTCGCCGCCGGAGCCGGACGAACCCAGCGTCCGAACGCCCCGAACAACTCGCCCAACAACCCGCGTCCGGTCGCCGGGGTCGCCGCTGCGCGCTGCAAACCAGGAGCCTCCGTAGCGGAAACACCCCCGGGAATCACGGTAAAGCGATTGGCGGTTTCGCGCAGCCGGCTGACCGGAACGAGCGCATTCTGTCCGGCGGCGCTGACGGCGGTAACAATCTTGGGGCGCAGGCGTCCGGCAATGCCGCCGGTGACCCACCCGGTGATGCCGAGACAGAGACGTGTTGTCCCGAGGCCGAAGAACCACATCCGCTCGGCATACGTAAAGACCATCGCACCAAAGGCGAGAACCGCACCGATGAGGAACATCACCAGCGCCGCCATGCCCACGCCCACGCCGCCGAAGTACTGCCGCGCCACCGGCAGCAGATAACACGAAACCAGCCCGCCGGTCAGAATGTCGTTTTCATCGGCAAACACTCCGGCAAAGAGCGAAGCGCAGACGGTCATCACCAATCCGCCCAGAACCGCCGGCCAAGTTCCGAAAATGGTATTCTGCTTCATGATCCGCGCCCCCCAGCAGAAGCACATGAAGATCAGAAAGCACGCGCCAGGGACACCAAAGGTAATTTCGCTGCGGTACGCCATCCACGCGCCTACGAGTCCGGTAATGCAGGTCTCGCCCGCATCCTCGGGATCGAGGGTAATATTGGCGGTGAGGACGGAGAGGGCGAGAAAAACACCGAAGGCGCAGATGAACATGCCGAAGAAGAAGGTCGGCAGAAAGATCATCCGCTCCGGTTCCCGTGCCGGCTCGACTACAATTGGTTTACGCTTAGCCATTTCTTGTGTTTCCTGTGTGCAACTCACAAAGGCCCCGAACAAGGGGCGTTCAAGCAAATGCGAATATGGTAAATTGCCAGTATAAACATTGCAGGTACGGAAAAGGCCATTATCTCTGTTCTGTCCGCACGAATATTTTTTGGATCAGTCACCCATAAACCGTTCGTGGTGAGCTTGTCGAACCATGAACGGTTTATACGGCTGTTTGCCGGGCTGCTCGCTGTTGGCTCAAGAACCAAAATGATCGTAGAACGCCTGTGACCGGTCCATGCAATCCACAAGGACTTTCTCTTGAGGTGCCAACCGTTTCACGATCTCCATATGTTCCGCCTGCGAATGCTGATTCAGAAGTTGCAACAAGTGCGGCAAATCATTTCGAAGAACGGTTTCGTAGAGCACCATGTCTTCGGGACGTATGCTTTCCCTGACGTGATCATCGATGGCCTTGATCTTGTCTTGCTGCGAGTGAACGAGCGCCAGATCCTTTCTGTATGTAAGCACAACCGCGATAATCGACTTTTCGATTCGCCATATTCCCAACCAGTCGTTTTCATCATAGTTCGTTGTCGGTAAACCAGTGAAAAACATCGGCGTTCCTCTGTGCATTGCTTGAACGGTTACTTCCCCGTGCTGCCGAAGCCGCCTTCGCCGCGAGCGGTGTCGTCGAGGGTCGCCACGACCTTGATGTCCGCCTGCAAGACCTCCTGCACCACCAGTTGCGCGATCCGCTCGCCCCGGTTGATCACAAACGGCTCCTTGCCGAGGTTGCCCAGAATCACCCCGACCGGTCCGCGATAATCGGCATCAATCGTGCCGGGACTGTTCACCACGATGATGCCATGCTTGAGCGCCAGCCCCGAACGCGGCCGGACCTGAATCTCGTACCCCGGCGCAATCGCCACCCGCAACCCCGTCGGAATCAGCTTGATTTCGCCCGGCTGCAACGTCACCGGCTCCGCCACCGCCGCCCGCACATCCATCCCGCTGGCCGCGACACTCTGATAGGACGGCAGGGCGACATCCACACAGCCGGCATCCTGCATGACCCGCAATTCAACCTTTTTCACGTTTATCCACCCTCCCGGCCACGGCCGGCAACCGGCATCTTGGGGGCTGCGCCGGCACTTTCGCCGGCAAACCCCGGCCTGCCTTCAATTTTAACCGGAAATAATCCGGACAGAACCCTGCCAGAGAAGTCCGGCAGACAACGTTTTATCGGCTAATACCAGCAACTCCTTCAATTTTTCTGTCCGATAGAAGATGAAAGAAATCCACTTCTATCGGATGCCGGGTTAACATTTCATTGCAAATGAATCCGCCGGATGTAAAATGGCGGTCGCGATGGGGTGTCTGCGTTTGCTCTGAGCCTGTTATCGACGCAATGGCCCCGCATTCGGGGCGGCGAAATCCGGTCTCCGCCGGGAAGGTCGACGGAAAACCGGAAGTTTTTCTAAAAGAACCGGCGATTGCGGTGTAAGTACTTGACGGTATGCTATCGTTACGGGGTTTCCGGAAGGGGTGCGCCAAAAAGTGGAAATCTCCAGGATTCTCGTGGTTGACGATGACAAGGATTCTTTGGAGTTGTTTCCGCTGAATCTGCGTGCGGATGACCGGGAAATCATCACCTTCTCCGCCCCGCAGGATGCCCTGAGCGCCCTGCAGCGCGAGGATTGGGATGTCGTGATTACCGACATCATGATGCCGCAAATTGACGGTTTCCGGATCGTGGAAGCGGCGAGAATGCGGTTTGACGAGATCCCCTGCATCGCCATCACCGGCTACGGCACCGTACAGAACGTTAAAAATGCGCTGGAGATCGGCTGCTTCGGCTATATCAATAAGCCCTTTGACTGGGCGTACTTAAAGGATTTGGTGGACAAAGCGGTCTTGTGCATTCGGCGTTACCGCAGACATAGCCGCTAACAATCAGGGCGGATTTTCGTTCCGGCGCCGGATAGCTGAGGCGGCGGGGGTAAGCGGCAAACAGAGCATATTCAACCACGGCATAACTCGGAGGGTTGCTGGAAAATGGGTATCACCACTAAGATCTTCATCGTTCTGAACCTGATCGTCGCGGTCTTCGTCGGTGCTGCGGCTTTCGTCGTTTACGGCAAACAGCTTTACTGGGTCGATCAGACCAGCAAAGCAGTCGATTCCGGCAATGCCATGTATGTCACAATGAAAAACGACAACATGCGTTTGGAGGCCGAACTGGCCCAGCTCAAGACGAAGTCGCTTGAGGACAAGGCGCAAATTACCGCCCTCGTCAGCGAGAAGGAGAAGCTGGTCAAGGAGAACACCCTCCAGACCCAGACCATTGAGGAAAAGTCCTCCAACATCAACAACCTCAACGACACCCTCAAACAGCTCAACATCATGATCGAGCGGAAAGAGGAGCGCAACAAGGAGATTCAGGCCAAGCTCGATACTGAAATCCTGAAAAACAGCGCCGCCGTGAAGGAAGCCGAATATCACCAGGCTCAGTCGATTGAGGTGGCGGCCGAACTGCGCGAATCCGAGAACGAGATGCTGCAGTTGGCTAAGAGCAATGCCGATCTGGTCCGTCGCGTGACGCTGGTTTCCACGCAGCTTGAAAAGTATGTGGAACGTTACGGTGCCGACCCCGTCGCGGGCAATCAGTCCGAAGTGGCGATTAACGGCCGCGTGATGCAGATTGAACCGACTCTCGACCTCGTGATTCTCTCTGTGGGCGAAAAGGATAAGGTCACAAAGGGCATGGAATTTGTAATCTCCCGCGGTGACAACTATATTGCCAAGGTACGGGTCGCGAACGTCTACGACAATATGTGCTCGGCGCGCATCATCAGCGGCATGACCAAGCAGGGCGAGGCGATTCAGGTCTCCGATGCGGCCAGCACCCTCTGATTTCCGGCGGGTACCGGTTTGGTTAAAGGACTACCGCCCTGCGGTCCGATACACAGGCTGGATTGCCGATCTACGGAATATGGCGAATTCAGCTACGGAGGGACAGACCGCAAATGGCGCGTGATGAGTACGGAATCTACCGCAAGCCCACCGGCAGCATCATTGCCGCATGGCTGGGCATTGCGGCGGCGATCTTCTTCGGTGCGTATGCCTTTAAAATGAAGGACCGGCTGCAGCAGGCGCAGGATAATCTGCACAATGCCCGCGAAGAAGTGAACCAGATGAAGCTGCAGATGGTCAGCCAGTTGGGCGAGTTGCAAGCGCTCAAGGCAGAGTTGCAGGCGCATGCGCCGGCCATAGGGGCAGGTTCGCCCACCACGCCCGCAGCAACGCCTGCACTGCCGGCTTTGGCTCCCGCCGCAGTTCTCGCTTCTCAGGCGGAACCGGCAGTTCCGGTTGCCCCGGCGGTTGCGGAGCCGGCCAAAGCGGCAACGGTGCGTGAGACGGCGCCGCTCCCGGCCCAAACAGCGGGGAAGGCTCCGGCACCCGCTCCGGAAATTCCGGCGGGAGGGCGAACAGAGCTTCCGTCGTTGCCGGCGGAATCCGGCGAAAAAGCGGCGCTGAACGATGCGACCAAGCTTTCGGGCGAGATCTTGAACTACAACCCCGACACCCGCAAGGCGATCATCAGCCTCGGGTCGGCGACCAGCGGACTGCAACCGGGCAGCCGGTTCTCTGTCTGGCGGGGGGATAAGTATGTGACGGACATCCGGGTGGTCACGGTCTACAGCGTGACCAGTACCTGCGAGGTCGAGGGGCCGACTCCGATCGGCGTACGAACCGGCGACATAGCCCGGCTTGCCAGCAAGCCATCCGGCACCTGAGGCTGAAACCGGAAACAGAGAAAACAGGACCAAAGCGGCTGCGGCCGCGGCAGAGCAAGGAGCAGGAGAGGCTATGGCCAACAACAAGGAAGAACCCACTCTGGAACTGGATGACAGCGAGTTGTCGCTCAACGACGACGAGCCCACCATGCAGATCGAGGAGGAAGCTGCCGCTGCAGGGTCGCACGACGAGAATCTCGGCCTGAGCGATGCTGAAGTCGGCGCCGAGGAAGGCTTTGAAGAGGCTCCTCTTCCACCGATGATGGGCGAAGAGGTGGTGGTGGAGGTTCCCAGCGCCGGTTCCTTTACCGCGTTGCTGGTGGTGTCGTTCCTGGCCTATACGGGGGCGCTGGCAATCCTGTTGCACCGGTTGGCGCAATACTCGGCCCCCGGTACCTTCCCCTGGTAAATCGCTTGCGGGGAGAGACGGTGCGGCCAGCGGTTACGGGCGCGCCCCGGCAGCTTGTGCGCACGCACGAATAGTCTATGCAAAACGGACGCGATCAACCGCGTCCGTTTTTTTCGTTTTACCGGTCGAAATTGCTATAGCGCCTCCGCGAAAAATACCGATAGAGACTGAGGCTTTCCCGAGTGCCGGCCGGATTCGAGCACGACCACCGGCGGAAGCGGGTTTTTTTGCAGCGGCGCGGCTTCATGCCGGCGCGCGACTGCCCGGAAGAAACAGCGGAAACAATACGCTATGATTCTGTTCGACCGCATACTGGGTCTTTTCAGCCATGACATGGGCATCGACCTTGGAACCTGCAATACCTTGGTTTATGTCCGCGGACAGGGCGTGGTACTCTGCGAACCGTCCGTGGTTGCGGTGTGGAAGGGAACCAACACCGTCCTGAACAACGGGCAGGCGGTAGGCATCCGGGCAAAAAAGATGGTCGGCCGTACGCCAGGCAACATCGTGGCGGTACGACCGTTGAAGGATGGCGTGATCGCGGACTTTGAGATCACCGAAGCCATGTTGAGCTATTTCATCCGCAAGGTTCACAACCACAAGGCCTGGGTGCGGCCGCGCGTAGTGATTTCCGTCCCCAGTGGGATTACGGAGGTCGAGAAAAAAGCGGTGCATATCTCGGCCGAACGCGCCGGCGCACGCAAGGTCTATCTGATTGACGAGCCGATGGCGGCGGCGATCGGAGTGGGGCTGCCGATCGACGAACCAGTGGGCAATATGATCGTGGACATCGGCGGCGGCACGACCGAAGTGGCAATCATTTCGATGCTCGGCATGGTGGGGTTCGAGAGCCTGCGCGTGGCGGGCGACGAGCTTGACGAGGCGATCATCAACTATATGAAGCGGCAGCACAACCTTGTCATCGGTGAAGCGACGGCGGAACGGGTCAAGATCGAGGTCGGCAGCGCGTTTCCGCTGGAGGAAGAGGTAACGACCGAAATCATGGGCCGCGATCAGGTGAAGGGATTGCCGCGCTCAATCACCATCCGCAGCGAGGAGATCCGCGAGGCGATCAAGGAGCCGGTCGACCAGATCGTCACCTCGGTTCTGAACACGCTGGAAAACGCGCCGCCGGATCTCGCGGGCGATATTTACACACGGGGGATTTTCCTTGCCGGCGGCGGCGCAATGCTGCGCGGCCTCGACAAGTTGATTTCAAAGGAAACGCGCGGCATTCCCGTACACGTCCCGGAAGATCCGCTGCGGGCGGTGGTGCGCGGCACCGGCATCTTCCTCGAGGAGATCGACCACCTCGGCCCCGCGCTGGAGAGCCAGCACGGCGAATCGTAGCCCTTTCGCCCCCGAAAAAGAACTCTGCCCCGGCGCTGCCGGGGCTTTTTTATCCCCTGCCCCGACCGGTCAGCTCGCCCTGTCCACAGTGAGAAAAGGCAGTCCGTCCGGAGCGGAACGTTCATTATAACTATATGCTCATAAAGGCGGTTGTGCGGAAATATGGAAATCTCCCGCCCGCCTGCGACCGGGGGATTTCCTCTGGCGACGAGCGGCTTTTTCGCTACAATGCGACAAGTATTTTGCGCTGCCTGCTTAGGCGGCCCCGCCCTGCCGGCGCTCTGCGCGGAACCTCAGGCGCGGGAGAAATCCGGTTTTTCGGAGAGTGGCGGGATGGGGGTCGGCATATACAGTGCGTACCGGTTCTGGCTCAAGCGGATCTTTCATTTCGGATTCGATATCCGCTATTACGGGTTGGAGAACATCGTAGAAGAGGGGCCGCTGATTGTGGCCTCTAATCACACAAGTTATCTCGACCCGCTGCCGCTGGGCACAACCTTCAACCGTCCGCTGGCCTTCATGGCCCGCAAGACGCTCTTCGACAACAAGTATTTCAGTTGGGTGATCCGCAACGTATTCGCCTTCCCGCTTGACCGCGAAAAAGGAAGCAAGGAAGCGCTCAAGTCGTTCTGCAAACGGCTGGAAATGGGGCGCGCCGTAGTGATCTTCCCCGAAGGCACCCGATCGCCCGACGGGCGACTGCAGGAGTTGGAGCCGGGGGCCGGCATGCTGGCCGTTCGTTCGGGCGCTCCAATTCAACCGGTTTATGTGATGGGCACCTACCAGTGCTGGCCGCGCGGCAAGAAATTTTTCAGCTTCGCCCCCCTGCGGGTCTACATCGGGCCGGCGCTCTACCCGCGCAAGGACCTGCCTCGTTCGGAAAAACGGGCGGAACAGGACCGGCTCAACCGGGAGCTATCGGCAACACTGAAGGGATTCAACGATTTGGCGTGGTCGCAATACCTGCGGTCCTACACCGGCGGGCCAGCGGAAGTTCCGGCAACCAATCCCGAAGACGCGTCTGCCGGCAAACCCGAGGCATAGCGCCGGCGATTCCGCGCAACCCTCAGACCGCACACCGGATGCAGCGAGCGCGGTCCGTAACAGGCATTTTTACCCATAGGGAGTGCATATGAGCAAGAACTACGAATTGGCGGTGCTGGCGG